>JAYZQJ010000089.1:0-68242 GCA_036149055.1 Myxococcota bacterium
GCGTCGTCGTGCGCGCGGCCGCCGGGCCCCGCCTCGGCGAGGCAGGCGGCGAGCTTCTGCATCCGCTCGCCCTCTTCCAAGAGCAGGCGCGCGGCTTCGCGCGGCACGCCGAGGAACCAGCGCAGCACGCCCGGGCGCCCGGGCTCGACGGTCCAGACCGCCGGGGTGAGGCCGATCCGCTCGGCGCTCTCGAAGAGCGCGCCCGCGACCTGCCCGCGACCGCCGCGCGCCGCCGCGCCGGTCATGCCGCCCACGAGCAGATCGCGCTCCGCCGCGAAGCGCGAGGGCAGCGGGTGGGCGCCGAGCGCGTCGAGGGCGGCCCGGGACGCGTCCCAGCGCTCCGCCTGGGCGTGCCCGACCGCCTCGAGCCAGCGCGACGCCGGCGCGGTCAGCGGGCGCTGCGCGGCCTGGGCGTCGCCGCCGGCGAGGGCGAGCTCCCAGTCGACGAGCGGCCACCAGGCGGGGGGCGCGGAGCGGGCGAGCGCGCCGAAGATCCGGGTGGCGGCGTGCAGGTTCTGGGTCTCGCGCCGGGTCCGCCCGAGCAGCCAGTAGGCGAGGTACTCGAGGCCGCGCAGCCCCTCGGCGTAGGCGGCGCGGGAGGCGCGGCGGGCGTGCTGGGTGGCCGCGTCGAGGGCGCCGTCGGTCAGCGCGGCGAGCCCGCGCACGCACATCTGGGTGACCCGGAGCGCGGCGTCCTCCCCGTCGAGCGCGGGCGGCGGGGCGATCGGCGCGCCTCGGGCGAAGGCGCTCAGGGCGGCGGCGCATCCCGCCCAACCCGCTCCATCGTCCTCTCGGTCCGAAGCGGGAGGCGGCTCGACGGCGCCCAGGCTCGCGAGGTGGCGGAGCGCCCTCAGCACCTCGACCTGCGGGCCCCGAGCGCTCGCCACGTCGCCGGGGCCGTCCCACGCGTAGAGCCGCGCCGCCTCGCCGAGCGCCGCGCGTCGCGCCGGATCGGTCCCGGCGCGCGCGGTCGCTTCGTCGCGGTCGCCGGCGTGCAGCGCGCGGATCCAGAGGGCGTCGTCCATGGCGTGCGCGATCCCCAGGATGGTACCCTCGCCGCATGCGCGTCTGCACGGGGACGCTGACCGCCGTGGCCCTCGCGCTCTCGGCCTGCGGCCCGTCTCCCACCCAGGTCGTGGTGCAGCTCGTGGCCGACGAGGCCGTCGCCGCGCCGAGCGCGCGGGTGGCGGTCGAGGTCGTCAGCCCGGGAGGAGAGCTGACCCGGCGGGTGGCCGAGGTGGGCGCGACCCCCGACCACCGCTGGCCGTTCCAGGTGGTCGTCGTGCCCGCGCGCGCCGACTCCGAGCGCTTCCTGGTCACCGCCGAGGTCTTCGACGGGGAGGGCCGCTCGCTCGGGGTGCAGCGGGTGCACACCCGCTTCGTCCGGGGGGCGACGCGGTACGTGCGGCTGCGCTTCTCGGCGGCGTGCGCCGACGTGCGCTGCGCCGAGCGAGAGACCTGCGTGGACGGGGCGTGCGCGGCGGCGTGCGTCGAGCCGGTGCCCGATCCCGACCGGGCGCCGGCGCCGGGCCCGTGCCTGCAGGGGCGCCCCGACCTCGACGCGGGCGGGCCCCCGGACGCGGAGACCGGCGACGGCGGCGTCGACGGCGGCGTGGACGGGGGGCCGCCGCCCGCGCGCTGCCCGGTCGGCGACGTCGCCACCTTCGACTTCGAGGCCCCGCTCGACGTGCCCCGCTGCCCGGGCGCGCTGCCCTGCGAGACCTCGCCGACCGGCCGGGTCGAGCGGGCCGAGGAGGGCTCGGCGCTCGCCGCGCCCGCCCCGAGCCCCTGCGGCGGCGCCGTCCTGCGCGCCTCGGTCTTCGACAGCGCCAGCCCGAACGCGGCCTACGTCGCCGTGTCCGGCGCGCCGCACCTGCGCGCCTGGGTCTGGCTCCCGGCGGAGGGCGGTGAGCGCGTCGACTCCCCGACCGAGCTGCTCGCGCTCGCGCCCGGGGAGGCCACCCGCGACGTCGCGGCGCCGCGCGTCTCCGTCTGGCTGGAGGACGGCCGGCTCCGGCTCTCGGCCGACGAGGAGGTCGACCTCGGCGCGGCTCCGCTCGGGCGCTGGATCTGTCTCGGCCTCTCGCTCTCCGGGGGCGCCGCGGAGGCGGACGTCGAGGGCGCGCGCAGCCGCGCCCCCAGCGGGCTGAGCCTGGCGGAGGGCGGCCACGCGCGGGTCGGCCTCGCGGCGCGGGCGGCGGGGGAGAACGCGCTCGTCTGGGTCGATCAGGTCACCACCTCCAGCGCGCCCACCCCGTGCCCATGAGCGAGGGCTGGGGCGACGAGACGATCGTGCGGACCGGGCCGCGCGCCCTGAGGGTCCTCCGCCCCCTGGGCGAGGGCGGCATGGGCGAGGTCACGGTCGGGGCCCGCCGCGAGGGCCGCTTCGAGCGCACCTACGCGATCAAGCGCCTCAAGCCGGCGCTCCGCGAGCTGCCCGAGGCGCGGCGCGCGTTCCTCGAGGAGGCCCGGCTGAGCGCGCTGCTCTACCACCCGAACGTCGTCCGGGTGCACGACGCGGGCGAGGACGACGAGGGGCCCTTCCTGGTCATGGATCTGGTCGAGGGCGTCAGCGCGCTCGAGCTGACCCGCGAGGCCCGGCGCCGCGAGTGGGAGCTCCCGCTCGAGGTCGGCCTCGAGATCGCGCGGGACGTGGCGCTAGGGCTGCGGGCGGCGCACGAGGCGCGGGACGCCGGCGGCGCGGAGACGCCCATCCTGCATCGCGACGTCTCCCCGCAGAACGTCTTGATCGGCTACGATGGCATCGCGCGCCTCGCCGACTTCGGCATCGCCCGGGTGCTCGGCGGCACGTCCCCCCACACCCGCGCGCTCCTCCAGGGCAAGCGCGGCTACATGGCCCCGGAGATCCTGCGCTTCGAGCCCCCGGCGCCCGCCTCGGACGTGTTCGCGGCGGGGGTGGTGCTCTACGAGCTGCTGGTCGGCGAGGGCCTCTACCGCGGCCCGGACGTCGAGCGGCAGATCCTCGACGCGCCGCCCCCGGACCTCCTGGAGGCGCGCCCGGACGCGAGCGACGGGCTCGTGGAGCTGATGCTCCGGATGCTGGCCAAGGACCCCGCGCGTCGCCCCTCCGCGCGCGCCCTCGTCGATCGGCTCGAGGTCCTGCTCGCCGAGGCCTCGCTCGACGCGCTCGAAGACGAGCCCTGGACGCTGCGCCGCTACGTCCGCGCCCTCCTGCGCGTCTCCACGCAGTAGGTGGCCGAAGATTCACCAGGTCAGCGCGGAGATGATGCCGAAGACGGGCTCCTCGAGGGGGCCGTCGTCCTGGCTCGCCGCGACCCCGATGGCCACCGCGGCGCCGGTCAGGGCGAGCGCGGCCGCGCCGACGAGGATCCCGATCAGCACGCCGTCCGCGCCGCCCGGGGTCAGGTCGACGTCGGCGAGCGCGCCGGGCGACACGCTCACCGACCGGCGGGAGCCGGGGAGGGCGACGAGGCCGACCTCGTACACGCCCGCCGGGAGGTCGTGCTCGAGCGGGCTCGGGCCCTCGGTCACCCCGACGATCTCCACCCGCTCGCCGTCCTCCGGCGCCCGCACGCGCAGGGTGCCGATGTCGCGGTCGTCGAAACGCACCCGGAGCGCGTTCTCCACCCCGGCCTCCGCCCGGACGAGCAGCCGGCGCGGCCTCTGCCCGGGCGCGCCGACGTGCACGACGTGGTGGCCGGGCGTCAGCGCGATGCGCGCCTCGTCCCCGCCGACCGCGCGGGTCTCCTCCGCGTCGTCCACTCGCACCCACGCCTCGGGCGCGCCCTCGACCCGCAGCGTGACCAGCCCGACGCGCGCCCGCACCGCGGCGTAGACCTCCCGGGCCTCCGTGGCCTCGGTCGGCCCGAGCGCGCCGAGCTCGCCGCGCAGGATCCGGTCGAGCAGATCGGCCGCGTCGCGGTCTCGCCCCACCGCCTCGTACGCGATCGCGAGGTTGTAGGCGGTGGCGAGGTAGGGCAGCTCGGCGAGTGACGCCTCGAACGCGGCCACCGCCGCCTCCGGTCGCCCGGCCTCCATCGCGGCGATGCCCCGCTCGAAGTCGGCGCGGGCGCTCGCCACCCCGCCGTCTGCCATCGCGTCGTCGCTCGGCGCCTGCGCGGCGACCGAGGCCGGGAGGAGCAGCGCGAGGATCCAGGCGAGTGCGCGCACCCCCGGAGGGTCTCACATCCGCGGCGGCCGGCCGACGGAAGACGACGGGCGCAGCGAGGTCCGCCGCGCCCGTCAGGCCTGGTTCGACGCGCGGGAGGAGCTAGCCCCTCCCGACGCGCTCACAACGTCGCTTCGCACACGAAGTTCAGGTAGTCGGCGTCGCAGTCGAGGTCGTTCCAGTCGCCGGCGTCCATGCCCGAGAGGTGCACGCAGTCCTCGCCCTGGCTGGGGTTGCTGGCGTTGTCGTCGGGCTGGCTCTCCGCCCACGGCGCGTAGTCCCCGAGGGGGCTGCCGTCGGCCCACACGAAGGTGCCCTCCGTGTCCTGGTCGCTCAGGCCGATCCACCAGTCACCCTCGGCGTCCTCGTGGTCCACCGCGGTGTCCCACACCCACTGGTGCTCGGCGGCGGTCTCGATCGAGGCGAGGCGGTAGCCCATGCGCCCGCAGGTCTCGGCCGCGTTCTCCTGGGTCGAGGCGGCCACGCAGAACAGGTAGTAGGACGAGCCGTTCATCGCCTCGAGGCAGGGGCACCAGCCGGTCTCGTCGGCGCAGTTGATCGCGAGATCGCCGTCTCCGATCAGCCCGCCGTCGTCGGGGATCGGCACGGCCGTGTCGCGTCGGGTGGACGCGCCGGCGTCCGCTCCGCCGTTCGAGTTGCAAGCCAAAGCCAGGGTCGCCGCGAGGCACATCATCGAGGTCCGCATCAGTCTTTTCCTCCTCCGTGCCCCGGACTCTTGGCAAAGCCCGTACCGCTCCGGATCCAGCACGTCCCCGACCGTGCGCGTGGCACCTGTGTCGCGGCCGGATGCCACAGGCGCGCTCGCCTGAGACGCAGATGGGGGCGGAAGAGGCGTCTGGGACCCGTCGCGGACGCTCTGCCGGGGGGAGCGCACGATGGTCGATCCGCGCAACGCTTGCGTGGGCGCCGTCCCGCCCCGATCGAGCGCATCGACGGCGGCCCGGAGTGATAGGCTCCCCCGGCCTTGGGTAGGAAGAGCAAGGAGGAGCGGCGGCGGGAGCTGCTGGACGCCGCGCGAGACGTCTTCGTCCAGAAGGGCTTCCAGGCGGCGACCATCGACGACATCGCCCTCGAGGCGTCGGTCGCGCGCGGCACCTTCTACCTCTACTTCGACGACAAGCGGGCGGTGTTCGAGGCGCTGGTCGACCGCTTCCTCGTGGCGATCGGCCAGTGCGTCAAGAGCATCGAGCTCGGGCCGGACGCGCCGCCGCCGGTGGATCAGCTCCGGGCGAACATCCGGCGGGTCGTCGAGCAGTGCCTCGCCGAGCCCACCATCGTGAAGCTCGCCCTCTTCGACGCGACCGGCCTCGATCCGGACCTCGACGAGAAGCTGCACGGCTTCTACGAGGGGCTCCGCACCCTCATCGACGAGAGCCTGCAGCAGGGGCAGGAGCTGGGCATGGTGCGGCCCGGCGACCGGCGGGTGATGGTCGCGGTCGGGCTGGGCGGCCTCAAGGAGGTCCTGGTCGACGCGGTCGAGGGGCGCATCGCGGCCGACGCCGACGCGCTGACCGAGGAGATCATGCGCTTCCTCGCGGGGGGCCTGCTGGCCTGACGCGCATGACCGGCCCGATCCTCGAGATGCGCAGCCTCGAGAAGCGCTACGGCCGGGTCCGGGCGCTCGAGGGGCTGAGCCTCTCGGTCGCGCCGGGCGAGGTTTACGGCTTCCTCGGCCGCAACGGCGCCGGCAAGTCGACCGCGATCCGCATCCTGATGGGCATCACCCGGCCCTCGGGCGGCGAGGTGCGGCTCTTCGGCGAGAGCACCCGCGGCGCCCCGGTGCGGCTGCGGCAGCGCATCGGCTACGTCGCGCAGGAGCAGGCCTTCTACCCGTGGATGAGCGCGCGCCGGCTCGGCCGCTTCGTCGGCGGCTTCTACCCGACCTGGGATCAGGCCGCGTTCGAGCAGCTCTGTCTGGAGCAGGGGCTGCCGCTCGATCGCGCGGCGGGTGGCTTCTCCGGCGGCATGAAGATGAAGCTCGCGCTGGCGCTGGCCCTCGGGCATCGGCCGCCGCTCCTCGTGCTCGACGAGCCCACGGCCGGCCTCGACCCGGTGGCGCGGCGGGAGCTGCTCGAGCGGGTGCGAGAGGACGCCGAGCGCACCGGGCGGACCACGTTCTTCTCGACCCACCTGATCGACGAGGTGGAGCTGGTCGCCGATCGCGTCTGCATCGTCGACGACGGCAAGGCCCGCTACGAAGGCGCGATCGCGGATCTGTCGGCGCGGGTCCGCTGCTGGCGCGGCGTCGAGCCGCCGCCGATCCTGCTCGCGCCGCCGCCGGGGATCCGGGTGCTCGGCGATCGCACCTTCCGGGGGGAGCGGCGGATCACCCTCGAGGCCGCGGACGCGGACTGGTCGCCGCTGGGCGGGGTGGCGCTGGAGGCGATGCCGCTCGAGGAGACGTTCATCGAGATGGTCCGGAGCTGACCCCGTGGACCGCGTGCTGACGCTGCTCGAGAAGGAGCTGTGGGAGCACGGGCTCGCGCTCGGGGCGGTGCTCGTCTTCCTCGGCGGCATCGCGGGCCTGCTCCTCCTCGGCACCGCGGTCGGGCCGCAGACCATCACCGTGCTCGACGCGCACGCGAGCTTCGTGCGCATCTTCCTGCCGCTCTTCGGCCTCGCCCTCGGCCACCGGCTCGTCGCCCGCGAGTACGGCGCGCCGACCCACCGCTTCCTGGCCTCGCTCCCGATCCATCGCTGGGAGATCCTGGTCACGAAGTACGCGCTGGGCCTCGCGCTCGTGGGGCTCGCCGCCGGCGGGTCGCTGGTGATCACCGCGGCGGTGGCCGCGATCCGGGAGCCGCTGACCGGGCGGTGGATCTCGCTGGTGATGTTGCGCACCGAGGTCTTCGCGGTCGCGCTCTGGAGCTTCTTCTTCGCCATGGGCCTCGTCGGCCGCTGGCGCTTCCCCATCTATCTCGGGCTCGCGATCGCGCTGACCTTCGTCGGCACCTCGACCGACGTCGCGCTCCGGCGGTTCTGGCCCTTCGCGCTCGTGGGCGACACCTTCGTGCTCGAGCGGCTCACCGCGCCGTGGGGCGCGCTGGGCGGCGCGACGGCGATCGCGCTCGGGCTGTTCGCGGTGGGCATGCTGCTCGGCGCCGGGCGGGAGGGGCGGCTGCAGGAGGCGCTCTCCACCCGGATGACCCTCCGGCAGAAGGCGGGCGTGGCCGTGGGCTTCGCGCTCGCCCTCGTGCTGCTCGACGTGCTCGACCTCGAGCGGCCGCCCGACCCGTTCGCCTTCGAGAGCGCGACGGTGGCGCGCCAGGGGCGGGTGTCGGTGCTGCACGAGCCGGGCGGCGAGGCGCGCGCGACGGCGCTGGCGGCGCGGCTGGAGGAGGACCTCGCCCGGGCGGAGGCGTGGCTCGACCTGCCCCTCGGCCCGGTCTTCGTCGCGCCGCGCCTCGATCTGGGACCGGCCGAGATGGAGCACGAGCCGCTCGACGAGGACGAGCCGGCGGTCCTCGTGCGCGCCGCGCACCCGAGCCCCGAGCTGGAGGAGCGCTCGCTGCGGGCCTTCGCCCTCGCGCGCGCCATCGAGAAGGCGACCGAGGGGAGGGCGCGCCACGAGCCGCGGCGGTGGGTGCTGGTCGGCCTGAGCCATCACCTCGTCGGCGCCGATCCGGCCTGGTCCCGGCGCGCGGCGTGGCTCGGGCGCCGCCGCGCGCCCCGCTACGACACGCTCCGGCAGCGCGAGCGGCTCGAGGAGCGCTTCGGCGAGAACGCGGCCGACGCCTGGGCCTGGCTCGCGTTCGACGCGCTGGCGGCGGAGCTCCCGGAGGATGAGTTGCGTTCGTTCACGCGTGAGCTGCTGGCGCCGCCGGGGCTGGTGCTGCTCGACGTCATCGCCTTCCGCGTGTCGCCGGTCGAGGCGCGCCTCGCCGACGCGGGGATCGACGTCGCGTCGCTCGAGGCCGCCTGGGCCGCGCGCCTGCGGCCGCTCCGCGCCGAGGTCACCCGCGCCCACGCCGAGGTCGCGATCGCGCAGGACGGCTCGCTGCGCGGGCTCCGAGCCGCGGTGACCGGCGTCGACGGGGACACCTGCGCGCTGCTGCACGCCGGCCTCGGCCCCTTCGACGTGCCGCTCGAGCGCGAGGCGTGGAGCCGGGAGGAGGCCCCCTGCGAGGCGCTCGACGCGCGGGTCGTGCTCGGGCGCTACGGCCCGGGCGACCGGGTGTTCGTCGCGGTCGAGCGGGCCGCGCTCGGCGGCTGGCTGCGGCTCGCGGCGAGCCGGAGGACCGTGCGGTGATCCCCCTGGTCCGCAAGGAGCTGCGCGCGCTGTGGCCGCTGTTCGCGGTGAGCTGCCTCGTCCTCAGCGGCGACCTGCTCTACCGGCCGCTCACCGAGGCGCTCGACCAGGCGACCTGGGAGAGCATCGCGAGCTACCTGCGGCCGGGCGAGGGCTCGGGCATGGGCTGGTTCGTGATCCCGCTGGCGGTGAGCGTCGCCTACGCCGCGTTCCCGCGCGAGCACGACGAGAACACCATCGCGCTCCTCCGCGCGCTGCCGATCCGACCGAGCGCCATCTTCCTCGCCAAGGCGCTGGCGGGCATGACCGTGCTGACCGCGGCGCTCGCGGTGCTGATGGTGACCGACGGCCTGCAGAGCGGCCTGAACGACGCGTCGCTCTCGGGCGGGCACTGGCGCGCGTCGCTCGCGCTCAGCCACCTCTTCGTGCAGGTGCTGTTCGCCTTCGTGGTCTACGCGCACGGGTTGCTCGCGTCGGTCCTGCGGCTGTTCGGTCTGCTCCCCTACGCGGTGGTGTTGATGGCCGGCGCGATCCTGGAGGACCGCTTCCCGCCCGCCGCCTGGGTGGATCCGACCGAGCTGCTCGAGGCCCGCTACGAGGGAGGCTCGCTCGTCATCCCGTGGGGCCCGCTCGCCGCGCACCTCGGGCTCGCGTGCGTCGCCTTCGTCGCCGCCGGCGTCTCGTGGCTGGGGCCGGGCGACCGGGTGTCGAAGGGCTTCGAGCGGGTGCGCGCGACCCTGCTGGGCAAGGCCGCGATGGGCTGCGTCGGCGCGCTGATCCTGCTCGCGCTCGCCGTGCTCTCGGTGCTGACCTTCGACGCGTCGGACGCGCCGCCGGCCGATCCGGCCGCGCCGACCGCGACGCCTTCGCTCGAGACGGCCGAGGGCCGCACCGCTCGCTACGTCTACACCTATCCGGTGAGCCACCGCGATCGCGCCGAGCGGCTGATGGCGGGCGCCGACGCGCTGCACGCCGCGCTCGCGTCCCGCCTCGGCGCCGATCCCGGGCCGCCGCTGATCGCGGACCTCACCGAGGTCAGCGCCGACCACCTCGGCATCGCCAGCTGGACGCACCTGCGGGTGGGGCTGGTGCAGGAGGAGGACTTCACGCGGCTGCGCCGCACTTTCGCGCACGAGACCGCGCACGCGTTCCAGCATCGGCTGAGCGAGCGCGGGACGGGGCGCCACGCGCGGGCCATGCGCTTCTTCACCGAGGGCTCGGCGGAGTGGCTCGCCTACGAGGTCGTGCCCGGCCCCGAGGAGCGGGCGCGCGCCCGGCGCGTGGGCGCGCTCGCGTGGTCGCGGCACCGCATGCGCCCCGAGGATCTCCAGGACGACGAGCGGCTGCGGGCTCGCTACGACACGACCCTCGTCTACACGCTCGGCGAGCTCTGGACCGACGCGCTGGTCGCGCGCTGCGGGGCGGGCGCGGTGGGCGACGTGCTGCGCGCGAGCGCCGAGGACGTGGCCGGCGGGGTGTCGCCGCGGGTCCTCTGGGACGAGCTGCTGGGCCGGGTCGGCTGCGATCTCGAGGCGGTCGACGCGGCGTTCGTGGCCCGCGTCGGCGAGGCGCTCGCGGCCGATCCGGACGCGGTCGCCGCCGCGCCGCGGCTCGGCGGCGGCGTGGTCGATCGCAGCCGCGGCCGGCTCACCCTCGCCGCGCGGCTCGATCGCGACCTGCCCGAGGGCTGGGAGGTCCTGGCCAAGATCCGGAGCGGCCCCGAGGCCTCGGACACCCAGGTGGTGACGCTCCGCGGGCGACACGAGGGACCTCGCCGGGTGACGTTCTCCGTGCCGACCGCGCTGGTCCCGGCGGCCCGCTTCGAGGTCGCCTTCGGCGTGCGCGATCCCGCCGGCCACTGGGCCTTCTTCGAGCGCTGGCAGCCCGCTACGCGATGACTTGTCGGGCAGGGGCGGGTCCGCCCCCGCCCCCCCGCTGCGCCGGCACAACGGCACGCGACTCCGGGCGCATCCGCGCCCTACGCACGCGCCCCTGTACCGGCTTGTCTGCCACTTCTCGAGTCGTCCTTTGCCACGGCCCCGACCGGTTCTAGGTGCTCTCGCGAATGCGACGCGTCGCCTGGAGCGTGCTCTCGATCGGTCTGACCCTGTCCGCCTGCGGCGGCGCGGGGCTGGTCCGCATGCCGCAGCGGCCGGTGGTCTGGGAGGACGACGACCGCGCTCCGTTCTCGCCGCGGCCGCCCGACCGCTACGTCAGCTGGCGCGGCGACGCGGTGGATCACCTCATCCTCCGGCCGGCCTCCGAGGTCTGGACGCTGCCGGTCGACCAGGAGGCGGTGAACGTCAACGCGTGGGACGAGGTCCCCGACTCGAGCTGGTTCCAGAACCGCATGGGTCGTTACCAGCTCTCGCCCGAGGAGCTCGCGCGGGCGGCCTGCGACGCGGTGCGCCCCTCGGCGCCGACCCCCTGGACGGTGGTGGCGGGCAAGCCGGACGGCTCGCACCCCGGGCTCACCATCGAGGACGCGGCCGGCGTGCGCTACCTGCTCAAGACCGACGGCGAGCTCCAGCCCGAGCGCGCGACCGCGGCCGACGCGATCGGCGCGGCGCTCTACTGGGGAGCCGGGTACGCGACGCCGTGCAACCGGGTGCAGTGGGTGACCCGCGAGGACCTCGTCATGGACCCCGAGGCCCGGGTCGAGATGACCAACGGCGCCGAGCGCGCGCTGACCGAGGACGACATCGAGATCGTGCTCCGGAGCGCGGGCCGGGGGCCGGACGGGCGCTTCCGGGTCGGGCTCAGTCGCTTCTTCGAGCACGAGCCGATCGGCCCGTGGAGCTACGAGGGGCTGCTCGAGGCGGACCCCAACGACGCGGTGCCGCACGAGCTCCGGCGGGAGCTCCGCGGCGGCTACCTGCTCGCCGCCTGGACCGGGCACATCGACGTGCGGCAGGAGAACACGCTCGCGGTGTGGCGCGAGACCGGGGGCGGGCTGGGCTACGTGGAGCACCGCTTCGTCGACTTCGGCGACTGCTTCGGTGTCACCATCCCGAACGACCGGATGAGCCGCCGGTTCGAGCACGATCATTACCTGAACCTCGGCAACCTGCTGCTCGACACCGTCACCGCCGGGGTGATCGAGCGCCCCTGGCAGCACGGGCGCGGCGGGGTGGGCGAGACGCTCGGCTACTTCGGCGCCGAGCGCTTTCGGCCCGAGGAGTGGGCGCCCGGCTACCCGAACCCCGCGTTCGACGCGCGCACCGAGCATGACGACGCGTGGATGGCCCGCATCCTCGCGCGCTTCTCCCCGGCGCACGTGCGGGCCGCGGTGTCGGTGGGGGAGCTCTCTCCGAACGCACGTCGACGGCTGGCGGAGGTGCTGATCGAGCGCCGACGCATGATCCTGGAGCGCTACCTCACCCGGCTCTCGCCCCTCGCCTGGCCGCGCAGCGAGGGCGGCCGCGTCTGCTTCGAGGACATGGCGGTGACCGCCGGCGTCGCCGACGCGGCCGAGCGCGAGTACGCGGCTCGCCTGGTGATGAGCGAGCCGCTCCGCCCGCCCGACCGGCTCGAGGTTCAGGCCGAGGCCGGACCCTGCGTGGTGCTCCCGGAGGGGCTGTCCTACGTGGCGATCGACGTGTCGTCGCGCTCTCGCGGGCGCGAGCCGACGCTCCCCATCCGGGCGCACGTCTACGATGGCGTGGTCTACGGGCTCGAGCGGTTGAGGGACGCCGGGGGGCCGTGGTGATGCGGTGGCTGTGGATCTGCGCGTGGCTGGGCCTCGCGATTCCGGGGGTGGCGCTCGGGCAAGACGAAGCGACGGGCTCCGAGGGCGACGCCGCGGTCGAAGCCGAGGCCGAGACCGAGTCCGAGTCCGAGTCCGAAACCGAGACCGAGACTGAGACCGAGACCGAGACCGAGTCCGAAGCCGAAGCCGAGTCCGCGTCGGTGACGCCGCCGCCGCGGCGGCCGATCCCGGACTATGGGCGGCCGCCGGTTCGGCGGGACCCGGCGGAAGCGCTGCTCTGGATCCCGCGGGTGCTCTTCTTTCCGATCCACCTCTTCATGGAGTACGTCGTCCGGCAGCCGGTCGGGTGGCTGCTGCGCACGCTCGAGCAGAGCAACGTGGACGGGGCGACGCTCGACCCGCCGGATCTGCACCCGGACGGCTGGCGGTGGGGGATCGCGCCGCACGTGCGCTACGACGAGGGCTTCGTGCCGAGCCTCGGGCTGTCGCTCTGGGCCAACGAGCGAGGCGGCCAAGGTCGCTTCCGGGTGGGCGCCGACGCGTGGGGCACCGACCGGCTCGGCGGGTGGCTCGCGCTCGAGAGCGTCGGCGGCGACTTCGAGGGCGGGCTCGCGATGGCCGGCGGGTGGCGCATCGACAACGTCTTCCACGGCTTCGGCTGGGACAGCGCGGCCGAAGACCGGGTCCGCTACGCGCGCGGCCACGTCTCCACTCGCCTGCGAGGGCGGCAGCGCGTCTGGCGCGGCAGCTTCGTCGAGGCGGGCACGCGGCTGTCGGTGCAGCGCTTCGAGGAGACCGAGTTCGACCAGGACGCGATCGCCGCGCCGGGGGAGCTGACCGAGCTGCCGGGGTGGCCGGGGCTCACCGCGCTCGAGGCCTTCGCCCGGCTGCGCTTCGACACCCGCGACGGCGAAGACGAGCGCTTCGACAGCGGGCTCGGCGTGCAGGTCGACGGCGGCTGGGCGCTCGACGCGGAGACCGGCCCGAGCCGCAGCTGGGCCCGGGTCGACGTGTCGGTGGAGGCGCAGGTCGAGGTGCGGCACGACCGGACGCTCGCCCTGCGCGGCCGGGTGGAGATGGTCGAGCCGCTCGGCGCCGCGGACGTGCCGTTCACCGAGCAGATCGTGCTCGGCGGCGATCTCGAGCGCATGCCCGGCTTCCTCTACGGACGGCTCCACGGCCGGAGCGCCGCCTCGCTGGGCCTGGCCTGGCGCTACGCCGTGTGGTCCTGGATGGACGCCTCGATCTTCGCCGACGTGGGCAACGTCTTCGGCGCCGGCCTCGAGGACTTCGACGTGGAGCGGCTCCGGCTCTCGGTCGGCATCGCGCTGCAGTCCACCCAGCCGCGCTACTTCACCCTGCTCGTCGCGATGGGCACCGAGCCGTTCGCGCTCGGCACGCACATCACCTCGGGGCGCTTCGCCCTCGGCTTCGGCGTGCTGCCCTGACCCTCAGGTCACCAGCTTGTAGCCGACGCCGTAGACGGTGAGGATGTGCTTGGGCTCCTCGGGCTTCGGC
The DNA here is from genome assembly GCA_036149055.1 of Myxococcota bacterium. Classification (GTDB taxonomy): domain Bacteria; phylum Myxococcota_A; class Polyangia; order Polyangiales; family Sandaracinaceae; genus JAVJQK01. Next base: position 13,648 of record JAYZQJ010000089.1, read on the forward strand.
TCGAGCTTCTTGCGCAGCTTGACGATGAAGTTGTCGACGGTGCGGTTGTTGGGGGACGCCTCGATGCCCCAGACCTTGTCGAGGATCTCGTCGCGCGTGACCGGGGTGCCGGCGCGCTCGTGCAGGAACTTCAGGAGCTGCACCTCGTAGAAGCTCAGCTTCGTCTCGCTCCGGCCGCGCCGCAGGGTCTGGGCGGTGGGATCGATCTCCGCGTCGCCGATCTGGATGGGCGCGTCGGGCCGGGTCGAGCGGTTCATGCGCCGGAAGATCGCCCGGATGCGCGCGACCAGCTCGCCCACGCTGAAGGGCTTGGTCACGTAGTCGTCGGCGCCCACGTCGAGGCCGCGGATCTTGTCGGCCTCCTGGCTGCGGGCGGTGAGCATGATGATCGGCACCAGCGGGTCGTCGCGGCGCAGCTGCTCGCAGACCTTGTAGCCGTTGGTGTCCGGCAGCATCAGGTCGAGGATGATGCAGTCCGGGTGGTCGCTGCGCGCGGCGTGGATGCCCTCTTGCCCGGTCCGGGCGTGCCGGACCTCGAAGCCCTCGAACTCGAGCGTGTCGCAGAGGCCGAGCGCGAGGCTGGGGTCGTCCTCGACGAGCAGGATCCTGGGCGCGGCGGTCGCCATGCGGGCGCACGATACCACGCTCGCGACCCTGCTCGCGCGGGACGAAGTCTACTCGGCGGCGGCCGGCGCCTCTCCGTCCTCGCGCTCGTCATCGCCGTCGGGCGGGGCGACGCTCGGGCGCGGCGGGGCGTCGCTGGCGCGGCCGCTGCGCTCGTCGTCGTCCTCGTCGCCGCCCCAGTCCCGGATGGGCAAGGAGAAGGTCACGACCGCGCCGCCGTCCTCGTGGTTCTCCGCCCAGGACTTGCCGCCGTGGTCGTCGACGATGCGGCGGACGAGGGCGAGGCCGATGCCCGAGCCGCGGGTGTCCGCGTCGCGTCGCACCCGGTAGAAGCGGTCGAAGACGCGGCGGTGCTCCCCGTCCGGGATCCCGGGGCCGTGGTCGCGCACCCGCACGTAGACGTGGCGCCGGCCGCGCTCGAGCGTGACCTCGATCGGGCCCTCGGCGCCGCCGTACTTCACGGCGTTGTCGAGGAGGTTCATCGTCGCCAGCAGGATGGCCTGCTCGTCGAAGCGCATCGGCGGCACGTCGCCCCGCTCGCTGAGCAGCACCTCGACGCCCTCGCGCTCGAGCCGGTAGCGGAAGGTCTCGATCGCGCGCTGCACGACGTCGCGGAGATCCGCCTCCCGCATCTGGTAAGATTGCTTGCCTCGCTCGATCGCCGAGAAGTCGAGCACGTTCTCGATGAGCGCGCTGAGCCGCTCCGACTCGCGGCAGATGATCTCGAGGTACTGCTGCGCCTTCTCCTCCGAGCGCACGCGCTTGCTGAGGAGCATCTCGGAGAACATGCGCACCACGCTCAGCGGCGTCTTCAGCTCGTGGCTGACGTTCGCGACGAACTCCGTGCGGAGCTGGTTGAGCCGGCTCTCCTTCGTGGCGGCGTAGATGAGGAAGAGCACGCCGAGGAGGATGATCAGGAACGACAGCCCGACGAGGCCGACCTCGGTGACGAAGCCGCTGCGCCGGCGCGCGGCCAGGAGCGGCGCCTGCTTGGGCGCGATCTGGAGCCGCCAGTTGTAGAGCGTGGTCGGGAAACGCCGCCCGACGAGGTAGTCGCCCGAGCGGCTCAGGTTGGGCCCGTAGATGCGGTGGTTGTCCTCGTCGACGACGTTGTAGCTCCCCTCCTCGGTCACGAAGAGCGAGGGGAAGACCTGCCGCACGAAGTAGCCGGTGTCGTGGTGCGCGACGAGGTAGAAGCGCCGGCCGCGGTGCCGCACCGCCTCGTAGCTGATGAGGTAGCTGCGCTCCGCGTAGTTCCGGTGCAGGTGCCGGAGCTGGCCCACCCGCCGCCGCTCGAGCTCGAGGTCCGGGAGGATGCGCTCCAGGAACACCTTGAGGAAGTCGCGCCGCTCCCGCGCGCCGCCCCGCGACGCCGAGCCGATCACGTTGCCGCCGTCGTCGACCACCACCATCGCGCGCACGCTCGGGCTGATCCGCTCGGCGAGCGGCACCCAGCGCTCCTCAAGCGAGTCGAGGTCGTCGAAGTTCACCAGGTGGAAGACCGCGTTGTCCGCCTGGATGATCTGCTGCTCGACCCGGTCGACCTTCTCGTCGACCAGGAGCACCGTCGACTGCACGATGGACTGCTCGCCGAGCGCGGCGAACTGGGCGGCGGACTGATACGCGTAGTAGCCGAGGATGCCGGCCGCCACCGCGATGGTGGGCAGCACGCCCCAGTAGATCAGCCTCGACCGCCAGCCGCCATCCATGGCCCGCTCAACATAGCCCGCAGGCGGCGGGGGCTACAGCGCGCCGTCGAGGATCCAGGTCGGATCGGCGAAGTCGGGGGTCGTGAAGTTGCCGAGCACGCCGATGTGCCCGCGGGCCGCGTAGTCGATGACGAACTGCCCCGACTCGTCCAGGCGCCAGTAGGCCACGAGCCCGGGGACGGCGCCGGAGATGCGGGTGCCGACGTTGCTCGAGATCGAGGCGCTCGAGCGCGCGACCCGCCACACCCTCACCTCGTCCACGTCCACGTCGGCGAAGCCGCAGCGGAAGGGGCGGTCGTTGAAGGAGTCGATGAGGCCCGGCATGCCGGGCTCGGTGCGCACGTAGACGCCGTCGACGTAGAGGTCGAGGTCGTGCCCGGCCGGCACGGGGCGCACGACGAGCGCGAGGTGGACCCAGGCGCCGGGCCGCACGCTGGTCCCGGTGACGAGGTGCTCCACCCCCGCGAGCTCCCAGCCCATGACGTAGCGGTCGGCCCGCTGGCCGACGAGCAGGTGGCGCGACGTCGCGTCGCCCTTCGCGCAGAAGTCCGCGTCGCCGACCTCGCGGGTGCGCACCCAGACCTCGAAGGTGTGCTCGAACGAGGTGTCGAACGGGGGCGCGTCGTCGACGGTGAAGAAGGTGCCCGGGCCGAAGCGCAGGGCCGGGCGCGGGGGGCCGGTGTCGATGCCCGAGTCGATCCCCGAGTCGATCCCGGAGTCGAAGCCGCTGTCGCGGGGCGGCCCGGCGTCGCGCGGAGGCGGGACCACGGCGTCCCGCGGCGGTCCGGCGTCGAGCGGCGGGGGCGGGCCCACGTCGAAGGGAGGCGGCGGCTCGGCGTCGAGGGGCGGAGGCGGCGCGGAGTCGAAGGGCGGCGGCGCGCCGTCGAAGGGCGGCGGCGCGGCGTCGAAGGGCGGCGGCGCGGCGTCGCGGGGCGGCGGGGGCGCTCCGCCGACGCGATCGTGGCTGCCGTAGCAAGCGACGAGGAGAACAGCGGCGAGGGGGATCCAGGGGCGCACGGCGGGGCCGACTGTAGCCGAACCCACCGTCGTGCGCCCGAGCTGCTACAGTCCCCCACATGAGCACCGTACGTGCGGCGGTCTTGGGCGCCGGGTCCTGGGGGACCGCGCTCGCGAAGCTCCTGGCGGACAACGGCCACGAGGTCTGGCTCTGGGCGCGGCGCGAGGAGCAGGCCTCGGCCCTGAACGAGAAGCGGGAGAACGAGGCCTATCTCCCCGACTTCCCGCTGCCCGACAACCTCCGCGCGACCTCGTCGCTCGAAGAGGCGCTCTCCGGCTCGAAGCTCGTGCTCAGCGTCATCCCGACCCACGGCCTCCGGCACGTGCTCGGGGAGGCCAGCGCGCTCTTCCCGGAGGACGCGCCCATCCTGAGCTGCACGAAGGGCATCGAGAACTCGACCCTCCAGCTGGTGTCGCAGATCTTCGAGGAGCACCTGCCGAAGGACCGCCACCGGCTGCTCAGCTACCTCACCGGGCCGAGCTTCGCGCGGGAGGTCGCCGCCCGCATGCCCACCGCGGTGACCGTCGCCGGGCACGTCGAGGAGACCACCGAGCGGGTCCAGGCGCTGATGGGGAACCCCTACTTCCGCGTCTACACCACCGACGACGTGGTCGGCGCCGAGCTGGGCGGGGCGCTCAAGAACGTCATCGCCATCGCGGCCGGGGTCGGCGACGGGCTCGGCCTCGGTCACAACAGCCGCGCCGCGATCATCACCCGCGGGCTCGCCGAGATCGGCCGCCTCGGGGTGCACATGGGCGCCCACCCGATGACGGTCAACGGGCTGGCCGGCATGGGCGACCTCGTCCTGACCTGCACCGGCGACCTCAGCCGCAACCGGCGGGTCGGCCTCGCGCTCGGCAAGGGGCAGCGCCTCGACGACATCCTCGCCGGCATGAACATGGTGGCCGAGGGCGTGCGCACCACCCGGAGCGCCCACGAACTCGCCCGACGCGAGGGCGTGGAGATGCCGATCACCGCCGCGATGTACCGGATCATGTACGAGGATCAGCCGCCCCAGGAGGCGGTCGCCGACCTCATGACCCGCCGGCTGCGCGCCGAGCGAGATGATGAATGACTAACTCGCGCGCGCGGCGGCCTGCTCGGCGTCGAGCAGGGCGCGGACCGCGGAGAGCAGCTCGGACGGGGTGAAGACCTTGCGGAGGAACGCGGAGCCGGGCCCGCGAGGGATCGACGCCAGCACGTCCTGGTCGGCGTAGCCGCTGATGAAGAGCACGCGGAGCGCGGGCCAGCGGCGGCGGATCTCGCGGGCGAGCTCGGCGCCGTGCGCGCCGGGCAGCACGATGTCGGTCACGAGCGCGTCGGGCGGATCGTCGAGCCGCGCGGCGAGCCGGAGCGCCTCCTCCGCGCTCTCGGCGACCGTCACGCGGTAGCCGGCGCCCTCGAGCGAGCGCGACAGCACCGCGCGCAGCGACGGCTCGTCCTCCACCACCAGGAGCCGCTCCGCGCCGCCGGAGGCCGGGGGGATCGTGGAGCGCCGATCGGTGGCCTCGTCGACCGCGCCCATCGCGCGAGGGAGCCACACCCGGAAGCGAGAGCCGTCGCCGGGCGCGCTGTCGACCTCCATGAAGCCGCCGCTCTGGTGCACCACCCCGTCGACCGAGCTGAGCCCGAGGCCGGTGCCGCGGTCCGGCGCCTTGGTCGTGAAGAACGGCTCGAAGACCTGCGAGAGCGTCTCGTCGTCCATGCCGACGCCGGTGTCCTCGACCTCGATCACGCTCCAGTCGCGCCCGTCTCGCTCCGCCTCGTGGACCCGCAAGGTGAGCGTGCCGCCGTCGGGCATCGCGTCCCGCGCGTTGACCGCGAGGTTGGCGATCACCTGCTCGAGCTGCCCCGGGTCGGCGTGAACGACGCAGGCGGCGTCGGCGAGCTCGACCCGGATCGCGATCGTCGCCGGGAGCAGGCGGCGCAGCATCTTGCGCATGCGGCCGACGAGCGCGGTGAGGCTGACGGTGCGCGGCAGCAGCACCTGACGCCGCCCGAAGGCGAGCAGCTGCCGGGTGAGCTCGGCGGCGCGCGTGGCCGCGTGGTCGATCTCCTGCACCTCGGCGCGCAGCGCCTCGTCCTGGATCTGGCGCTCGAGCAGCCCGGTGAAGCCGCGGATCACGGTGAGCATGTTGTTGAAGTCGTGCGCCACCCCGCTGGCCAGGCGCGCGATCGACTCCAGGCGCTGGGCCTCCTGCAGGGCCTCCCGCAGCTCCTCCCGCTCCTGCTCGGCGCGGCGCCACGCGTCGACGTCGCGCGCCACGCTCAGCAGGTGCACCGCGCCGTCGAGCATGAGCGCCCGCGCGGAGAAGAGGCCCCAGAGGGTCGAGCCGTCCTTGCGGCGGAACCGCGCCTCCAGGTTGCGCACCACGCCGCGCTCCTGGAGCTCGGCCGCCATGCGCCGCCGCACGTCGGGGTCCACCCAGAGATCCAGCTCCACCGTGGTCGCGCCGATCGACTCCTCGCGCGTCCACCCGGTGATCTCGGTGAAGCCCGCGTTGACGTCGACCATCTTCCCGTCGGCGGCGCGGGTGAGGCTGATCGCGTCGGGGCTCGTCTCGAAGGCGAGCCGGAAGCGCTGCTCGCTCAGGGCGAGGGCCTGCCGCGTCTCCTCGGCCTCCTCGGCCTCGGACTCCAGCTCCCGGATCCGCTGCTCCAGCGCCGCGACCCGGTTCCGAAGCTGCTTCGTCTCGTCCTGCGACACCTGTCCCCAGCGTACGGCCGCGCGGGCCTCCTACGCATTCCTCAAATGGGGACAGTGTGTCACCGATGCAAGGCGGCCCGGGCGCGGCGCGGGAGGAGCTGGACGCGCGCGGGGAGGGCGGGGAGGGCGACCCGCGGGCGGGCGCCGAAGAGGTTCTTCTCGATCCGGCCGGCGACGTCCTGCAGGCCGAAGAGCGGCGGCCCCTCGCAGCCGAAGGGGAGCACCGCCTCGATCACCGCGTCGAGCGCCGCGCCGTGCACGCCGTTCCCGCGCGGGGTCGCGCAGGCCTGGAAGAGCGAGAGGTAGCCGAGCGCGGGGTCGGCGAAGGCGCTCAGGTACGCCGAGACCTCGTCGCGGGCGATCCCCTCGAGCCCGTCCGGGCAGCCGGGGCACGCGAGGTCGTCGCCGTCGGCCACGTGGCGCAGCTCGTGGGTCCCGACCGCGCGGGCTACCACCATCGCCAGCGTCTCGACCGCCACCTCGAGCCCCTCGGTCGTCGACAGGCGCTCCGAGGCGCCGATGATGCGCGCCGCCTCGTCGAGGGTGATGTCGGGACACTCGGGGTGGAACTGGCTGCGGTAGGCGGCCACCTCGAGCGCGCGCACGTCGCGCCGGCTCAGGCCGTTGTAGGGCAGCGAGTAGATGCGGAACTGGCTGCCGCAGGTCTCGCGCGCGGCCACCGAGCGCTCCACCTCCACCAGGGCCTGCTGGTCGACCGCGGTCTCGGCGAGGAGCCGGAACGTCTCCGGGGCGAGCTGGGCCTCGATCTCCTCGCGCACGAACGGCAGCCAGCTCCGCTCGGCCGGCGGGCGGCGCGCGTCGATCGCGGGGTGGAGCGCGGGCCAGACGTGCCGCACCGCGAAGTGCAGCACCCGCCGCATCAACACCATCGCGCCGTCGTCGCCGCGGCCCGCCTTGCCCATCCAGCCCTCGAGCAGGCTCGTGCGGTCGGCGCGCCGCACCAGACGGAGCCGGTGCCCCTGGGGGTTCCGGCCGTCGGCGAGGACCTCGTAGCTCAGGGTCCGGAACACCGGCCGCTCGCCGCCGAGCACGAGCGAGGCCTCGACGCGATACGGCACCCGCTGCTGGTCGAGATAGTCGTTGTAGGCCCAGAGGAAGTAGTCGAGCCGGGGCGCGTGCGCGACCGGGTCCTCGCGCAGCCGCGCGTGCACGGTGGTCAGCAGCTCGTGCAGGTTCGGATCCGGCGCCACCTCGGCGGCCAGCCGCTCGAAGCTCCGGTCCGCCTGCCGCTCCCAGTAGGGGGAGGAGGCGTTGGCGAGGGCGATGCTCCAGCTCGGCAGGAGCCGCTCGTGCACCAGCGCGAAGTCGATCTCCGACAGCGCGCGGGCGTCCGGCTCGTGCGGCGGCTCGAAGCGGGGCTCCCCCTCGAGGTCGATCTCGCCGCGCACGTAGCGCCGGACGTTCTCCCCCTCGGCCTGCCAGACGGGGGTGACGACGACCAGCAGGGCCCCGAGCGCCAGGCTGAACCGGAGCGCACGCCTCCGGCTGGCCCGCATGGCCGCCAGCGCCGCCTCGAAGTCGGCTCGGTCGTCGTCGCTCATCGCCTCCGCACGGCCCCCCGAGAGGGCCGTGCCCCCTCAGACTACGGCCGAACCGAAAAGTTCTCACGGATCTCGAGGCGCCTCGAGCACGGTGTACCAGGCGTCCTCGAACCGGATGTCGTGCCGCGAGTACCCCCGGCGCACGAGCTGCCGGACCCGCGGCCGCAGGCCGAAGGTGACGAAGAAGGTCGGCGGCTCGCGCGCGAGCATCTCCCGGTACTCCGCGACCCATTCTGGCCTGCGATTCGGCCCGTCCCCGTAGAGGAAGCGCGATGGGCAGCGGAGCTTGGTCATCTGATAGACCATCATGATCCACCCATCCAGACAGAGGGTGTCGCCCGGTCGAGCGCGCGAGGTCACGTAGTCGGCGACTCGCCGGAGCCGGTTGTAGTCCTCCAGCGGCCCATCCCGGTGTGGCGCGTGGTGGTCCGTCGCGGTCCGGCGGCCGATGAGGAAGGGCCAGAAGCTGGCGTGCTCGTCGAGATAGCTGTGCTGCGACTGGTGAGTTCCCGCCGGCTGGTAGCAGAAGAAGGCCGCCATCAGCGCGACGGCGACACCGAGCTGAGCGACCCCCCGGCGCGGTAGCTGGACGCGCAGGCCCCACCCCGCCGCCAACGCGAGGAACGGGACCATGGTGACGAAGTAGTACGTCCAGACGAAGGACACGAAGCCGCGCTTCTGCACGGCCACCGAGACGAACGCCGTGGCGAACGTCAGCAGTACGATCCACCCGACGGCTCGCTCTCGTCGGTGGCGGTTCGCGAAGGTGGTCGCGAGGCCCGCGTAGAGCGCCGCCAGCGCGGCGACGAAGGCGAACAGACCGTGGTCGTACGTCAGGAATGGGGGCGGACCCCGATGGTGGCCGCCGACGCTCTTCCCCGCGTAGTCGAGGATGAAGGTGACCATCGTCTCCCACAGGACGTCGAAGTGACCCGCGAGGGCCCACGGAAGAACGGTCAGGCCGAGGACCCCGCCCACGGCCGCCGTGAACAGCGCAGCGTTTCGCAGCGCGCGGCGCGGCTCGGGGCTCTCGCGCCGTAGGGCGAGCACGACGATCAGGGCTCCCGCCAGCACCCCCGTCACGAACGCGACGTGCTTGAAAGTCACCGCGGCCATCGCCATCGCGCCGGCGGCGAATGCTCTCCGAGGAGAGATCCGCAGGTCGGGCGCCCGAGCGACGATCCACACGCTGCTCAGCATCAGCACGCCTTGCCAGAGCTCGGGGTGGCCAGTGTCCGAGAAGTCGAAGAACGTGTAGTGGAAGGTGGCCGCGAGCACCCACGCGGCGCCCAGCTCGCCCGGCACGCGCTGCGGGCGCTCGATCGTCGCGCCGGGGAGGGTTGCCTGGCGCCGAAACGTCGCCACCAGCCAGCCTCCGATCGCGATGAACAGCACGTCCACGATCCGGACCGTGACCATGGAGTCGCCGAAGACGGCCTGTGCGCCCGCCAGCAGCGCGAAGACGCCCGGAGCCTTGGTGCTCAGCGCCGAGACGTAGGGAAGCTCGCCCTCGAGCAGTCGCTCCGCGATGTACCAGTGGATCGGCTGGTCCTTCGAGAACGGATACCAGAGCGACGGGAGCGCGTAGACCAGCGCGACCAGGCCTCCGACGAGATCCGGCCACCAGCGTCTGAGCCAGGCGAGGGCGCGGCTTGTACGGACGACGGGGAGCATCGGGGGACGGACGGTATCAATCGTTGCTGGGATTGCGGGCGGGAAGCATCACCCACCCCGTGGCGGCGGTCGCCAGCGCGTACCCGAAAGAGATCACGGAGAAGCCGAAGGCGGACGCGATGGCCGTCTCCGCCTCCAGGCCGACTGCGGCGAAGCCGAGGGACCACCCGGCTTCGAGCGGCCCGAAGCTTCCGACCCCGGCCACGGGGACGAGCGCGCCGAACACCGAGCCGGTTCCGCCCAGGACGGCCTGGGCCAGGGTCGCCTCCACCCCCATCGCGGCGAGCATCACCCAGAGGAGGCCGAAGTTCACCACCCACTGGACCAGGGTGATGGCGTGGAGGCCTGCCAGGGTGCGGGCGGGAAGAGCGGCGGCCTCCACGAACGCGCGCTCCAGCGCGGCCGCAGGCCCGGCCAACCGATCGCCGAGGGTGGCCGCCCGAGCGACGACGTGACCGGCCAGTCGAAACAGCGGTCTCACGCCGAGCGGGGCGAGCGCGCCGAGCCCAGCCGCACCCAACAGCCATGGGGCGGGGGCCCCCCCGAACACCAGCAGCGCCACCGCGAAGAGCCCGAGGATCGTCGTGAGGTCCAGCACCCGCACCAGCAAGACGCCGACCAGGCTCTGACTCATCGTCCCGCCGCCGTGTCTGCGCATGAGCCAGGCGAAGCCGAGCTCGCCGGTACGGAAGGGCATCACGCGCAACAGCAAGGCGTGCACGAGATGCGCGCCCAGCAGCAGCCGCGTCGACGCGGTCGGCGCGAGGCTACGGAAGCGAAGCGCACGGACCGCCTGCAGTACGAAATAGATCGCCAGCCCGCCCGCCGTCAGCGCGGGGTCGACGCCGGTCAGGACTCGGCCCACCTCCGACACCTCGACGCGCGACGCCAACCCGCCGAGGAGCGCCAGAGTGGCCGTCACGCCGAGCGCCGCCCGGAGCGGCGAGATGCGTCGTGTGCTGGGCTTCGTTGACATGCGCGTCGCGGGTGGGAGGATAGACCCCGCGGCCCCGTCGCGCGCGCTTCCCTTCGTCATGGATCCCGTCATCAGCGTCGTCGTCCCCTTCCTCGACGAGGAGGGGACACTCGAAGAGCTTCACGAGCGCCTCGTGCACGTCCTCGAAGCCGAGGGTGAGCCCTTCGAGATCCTCTTCATCGACGACGGGAGCACCGATGGGGGCCCTCGTGTCGTGGAGCGGCTCGCCGCCGAGCATGCGCACGTGGGTCTCGTCCGCTTCCGGCGCAACTTCGGCAAGGCCGCGGCGCTGGATCAGGGCTTCAAGCTCGCCCGCGGACGCTACGTCTTCACCATGGACGCCGACCTCCAGGACGATCCGTCCGAGCTACCGCGACTCCTCGCGGCGCTCGAGGACCGCGACCTGGACGTCGTCAGCGGCTGGAAGGAGAAGCGGAACGATCCGATCACGAAGACCGCGCCTTCGAAGCTCTTCAACGCGACGGTGCGGGCGCTCTCGGGCCTCCGAATCCACGACTTCAACTGTGGCCTCAAGCTCTACCGCCGCGAGGCGCTCGAGGGGCTCGAGCTCTACGGAGAGCTGCACCGGTACATCCCCGTTCTGGTCCACGGCCGGGGCTTCCGCGTCGGCGAGCTCTCGGTCACGCACCACGCGCGCAAGTGGGGGCGCAGCAAGTACGGCGTGGAGCGCATGGCGCGCGGCCTCTTCGACCTGATGACGGTGGTCTTGCTGACCCGCTACCGCCGCCGTCCGCTGCACCTCTTCGGTTGGGCGGGGTTGGCGATGTCGTCCCTCGGCGTGCTGTGCCTGGCGTACCTCACCGTGCTCTGGTTCCTCGGTCAGGGCCCGATCGGGACGAGGCCGCTCTTCTTTCTGGGGATCCTCCTGCTGATGCTCGGCGTGCAGCTCGTCTCTACCGGCCTGCTCGGCGAGATGATCAACAGCACCCGCGGGGTCGAGCGGACCTACACGGTGCGCTCCAAGATCCTTCCCGACGTACGCCCCGACGCTGCGGGGGATGCCTCGCGGCTGGAGGCGTCGTGACCGCTGCACCGCCGACTTCGAACTACGGCAAGTACCAGACCGGAAACCCGGTGATGCGTTGGGTGATCGCGCGCTTCCTCGATCGGGTGGTCGCGCTCGTTGGCGCGCAGGAGCCTCGGACGGTCGTGGACCTCGGGTGCGGGGAGGGGATGGTCGCGCGCCGGCTGTCGGGCGACATCGACTACCTGGGGCTCGAGCTGAACCCCGTCGCGGTCGAGGTGGCGCGGCGCGAGGTCCCCGCCATGCGCTTCGAGGTCGCGGATATCGTGCGGCGGGCGCCGGAACGCGACTGGGCCGATGTCGCGCTCTGCCTGGAGGTCCTGGAGCATCTCGACGACCCCGAGCCGGCCGTCGCGCGCATCGCCGAATGGACGCGCGGGGTGGCCATCGTCTCGGTGCCGTGGGAGCCCTTCTTCCGTGGGGGCAACTTCTTGCGCGGGAAGTACGTGGCGCGACTGGGCAACCACCCGGAGCACGTTCAGCAGTTCGGGCCCCGCGCGCTCTCTCGTCTGCTGGAGCGCCACTTCCGCGTCGTCCGGATCGAGACCTGTTTCCCGTGGCTCATCGCGGTGGCTGCGGGTACACGGGAGTCATGAGCCGAGACGCGAAGTTCTTCGGGGTGCACGCGTGCGAGGCCGTGTTCGCGCGGCGACCGGACGCGATCCAGCGCGCCTTCTTCACCGAGGCGACGGCGCCGCTCTTCGGGCCGCTGATGAAGCAGCTCGCGGCGCGGCGGCGGCCGTATCGGGTGGTGGACGAGGTGGAGCTGGCCAAGGTGGCCGGCACGCGGCACCACGAGGGGGTCTGCGTGGTGACCGATCCGCTGCCCGAGGGCGACTCCGACGCGGTGCTCCGGCGGCTGCTCGCGGCGCCGAGCGCGCGGCTGCTCTTCCTGGACGGCGTGGGCAACCCGCACAACGTGGGCGCGATCCTGCGCACGGCGGCCCACTTCGGGAACGCGGCGCTCGCGGGGGACGCCGAGACGCTGTCGGTGCCCTCCGGCGCGACGGCGCGGGTCGCGGAGGGCGGGGCGGAGCACGTGCCGGTGCTGCGCTGGAAGCACCCGCTCCGGGGGCTCGAGCGGCTGGCCGAGCACGGCTTCGCCCGGGTGGCGACGGTGGTCGACCGCGGCACGCCGCTCCACCAGGCCGAGCTGCCGGCCCGCTGCGCGTTCCTCCTCGGGGCGGAGCGCGAGGGGCTCTCGCGGGAGGTCCGGGAGGCCGCCGACGTGACGGTGACGATCCCCGGGACCGGCGACGTCGAGAGCCTGAACGTGAACGTGGCCGCGGCGATCCTGCTCGCCGAGCACGCCCGCCGGCACGGCTGATGCGCGCGGCCTACCTGGCGCCGGAGGGCTTCGAGGAGGAGCTCGCCTTCGAGCTCGGCGAGGTGGAGCGGCGTCACGGGCGGCTGCTCGTGGCGCCCGGCCCGCCGCGCCCCGTGGCGTGGGCGCAGAACGTGTGGCTGGAGCCCGAGATCCGGCCCATCGCCTCGATCGGCGACGCGGCCAAGCAGCTGCGGGCCATCCAGCGAAACTGGGCGCTCTACTCGCACGTGGAGCACCGCCGGGCCGCGCTGATCCAGGACAAGCTCCCGCACGTGTCGGCCAAGCCGATCGCGCCCTACACGCCGCTCCCCGAGGCGCCGCTGGGCTCGTGGACGCTGCTCGACCGCGACACGATGATGTTCTCGGCCGCGTGCACGAGCCCGTTCCCCCACGGCGAGGTCCGCTTCGAGGAGGATCGCGAGGGGCCGCCGAGCCGCGCCTACCTGAAGCTCTGGGAGACGTTCACGCTGCAGGGCGTCTGGCCGCAGCCCGGGGAGAGGGTGATCGACGTCGGGAGCGCGCCGGGCGGCTGGACCTGGGTGCTCGCCCAGCTCGGGGCCGACGTGATCAGCGTCGACAAGGCGCCGCTCGACCCGCGGGTCGCGGCGATGCCCAACGTGACCTATCGGGGCGAGAGCGCGTTCGGCCTCGACCCGGAGCCGGTCGACTGGTTCTTCAGCGACGTCATCTGCTACCCGACCCGCCTCTTCGAGCTGGTCGAGCGCTGGCGCGACTTCGCGACGCGCTTCGTCTGTACGCTCAAGTTCCAGGGCGAGACCGACCACGAGACCGCGGCCCGCTTCGCCGCGATCGAGGGCTCACGTCTCGTGCACCTCGGCGCGAACCGTCACGAGCTCACCTGGTTGCGTCTCTGAAGGCGTCGGCGACGGCGCGCTCCAGCCGCTCGATCTCGTCGCTGGATTGAAGACAGCTGAGCCCGCGCGAAATCGTTGGAACGACGTTCAAACGATTCCATGCGCGGGCTCGGCGGTCCAAACGATTCGCTGGACGTCCGCGTATGCGGACTGATCAGGCCGGCGGGGCCGGCTGGCGGGCGTGCTTGGCGCCGCTCCGCTCGTCCTCTTCGAGGTCGAAGGCGGGCAGGTCGAGCTTGTCCGGCTCCTCGAGGGCGAGCTTGAGGACCTCGGTCATGTGGCTGACGCCGATGAACTCGAGCTCCTCCTTGATCTCCTTCGGCACCTCTTCGAGGTCGGCGACGTTGCGCTCCGGGAGGAGGACCCGCTTGATGCCGGCGCGGTGCGCGGCGAGGACCTTCTCCTTGACGCCACCGACCGGCAGCACGCGGCCGCGGAGGGTGATCTCGCCGGTCATCGCCACGTCGTGGCGAACGCGGATGCCGGTCAGGAGCGAGACGAGCGCGGTCATCATGGTCACGCCCGCGCTGGGCCCGTCCTTCGGCATCGCGCCGGCGGGGATGTGGATGTGGATGTCGTGCTTCTCGAGGAAGCTCTCCTCGATCTTCAGCGAGCTCGCCCGGGTGCGGACCCAGCTGAGCGCCGCCTGCGCCGACTCCTTCATCACGTCGCCGAGCTGACCGGTGAGCTGGAGCTTGCCGGTGCCGTGCATGCGGGTCGCCTCGATGAAGAGGATCTCGCCGCCGACCGCGGTCCAGGCGAGCCCGGTGGCCACGCCGGTCTCCTCGGTGCGCTCGGCGACCTCGGACGAGTAGCGGAGCGGGCCGAGGTACTCCCGGACGTCGTCCTCGGTGGCGATGGCGTAGGGGCCCTCGTTGCCCTCGGCGACCTTCACGGCGACGCCGCGGATGACGCTCGCGAGCTTGCGCTCGAGGTTCCGCACGCCGGCCTCGCGGGTGTAGGAGTCGATGACCACCTCGATCGCCGCCGTCTCGAAGGTGAGCTGCGACGTCTTGATGCCGTGCTCCTCGAGCTGCTTGGGGATGAGGTGATCGCGCGCGATGTCGAGCTTCTCGCGCCGCGTGTAGCCGGGGATCTCGATGATCTCCATGCGGTCGCGGAGCGGCGCCGGGATGGTGTCGCCGACGTTCGCGGTGGCGATGAACATCACCTTCGAGAGGTCGTAGGGGATCTCGAGGTAGTGGTCGGCGAAGGTGTCGTTCTGCTCGGGGTCGAGGACCTCGAGGAGCGCCGCCGCCGGGTCACCGCGGAAGTCGTGCCCGATCTTGTCGATCTCGTCGAGCATGAAGACCGGGTTGATCGTCCCGGACTTCTTCATGCCCTGGATGACCTGGCCGGGGAGGGCGCCGACGTAGGTGCGGCGGTGACCCCGGATGGCGGCCTCGTCGTGCACGCCGCCGAGGCTGATGCGCACGAACTTGCGGCCGAGCGAGCGCGCGACCGAGCGGCCGAGCGAGGTCTTGCCGACGCCGGGCGGGCCGATGAGACAGAGGATCGGGCCCTTCTTGTCCTTCTTCAGCTTCCGGACGGCGAGGTACTCGACGATGCGCTTCTTGACCTTGTCGAGCCCCGAGTGGTCCTCGTCGAGCACCTTGCGCACCGACGGGATGTCGAGGTTGTCGGTGGTCTCCTTGGTCCACGGGATGTCGAGGATCCAGTCGATGTAGGTGCGCACCACCGTGTACTCGGCGCTGCCGACCTGCATCGAGCGCAGGCGCTTGAGCTGCTTGCGCGCGACCTCCTCCGCCTCGCGGGGGAGGTTGGCCTTGGTGATCCGCTCGTCGAGCACGTCGAGATCGCCGGCGTCGCCGTCCTCCTCGCCGAGCTCCTCCTTGATGGCCTTGAGCTGCTGGCGGAGCACGTACTCGCGCTGGTTCTTGCCCATCTCCTCCTTGATCTGGGAGTTGATGCGCTCGCGCATCTTCAGGATCTCGAGCTGCCGGGTGAGCAGCCGGAGGACCTTGCGGATGCGCTCCTTGACCTCGATGGTCTCGAGCAGCTGCGCCTTCTCGTCGACGGGGGCGTCGAGGTTGGCGGCCACGAGGTCGGCGAGCTGGCCGGCCTCCTGGATGGAGTCGATGAGCGAGCTCGCCTCGCGGGGCAGCTCGGGCATCAGCTGGATGACCTGCTTGGCGATGTCCCGGAGGCTCATCGCCAGCGCCTCGGTCTCCACGTCCTCACCGGTCGGCTCGTCGAGCCGGCTGATGCGGCACTTCAGGTAGGGCTCCTCCTGCTGCATGCCCTCCATGCGGATGCGCACGAGGCCCTGGAGGATGAGGCTGTAGTTGCCCGAGCTGTGCTTGAGCGCCTTGAGCACGCGCGCAGCCACGCCGACGGGGTAGAGGTCGGCCTGCGTCGGGTCGTCGGTCGCCGGGTCACGCTGGGCGAAGATCGCGATGACGGGCTGGCTCAGCCCGTCGATGTCCTCGACGAGGGCGACCGACTTCTCGCGGCCGACGTCGAAGGGCGCGACCGCGCCCGGGAAGAGGACCGCGTTGCGAATCGGCAGGATCGGCAGCTCGTCGCCGAAGTTCAGGTCCTGCTCTCCCACCTCGGGCGGGGTCTCGTCGTCGGACATGTTCACCTGTCGTCAGAAAACAGAGTGCGAAGAAGAAGCTTCGAGAGAACGGGGTCTCGATCAGGAGCTTAGGGCCCCCTGGCGCCGATGGCACCACCTCGCTCGGGTCGTCCCCGAGGGGTACGCAGACGCGCCCCCACGTGTTCGACGTCCGCCGAACATAGTCACCTCACTGTCCGAAGGCAAGGACCGCACCCGGGCCCTCAAACCTCATGAATTCCGGTGGGTTCGGAGGCTCCGAGCGCGCTCTTCGATTGACTGGGCGAGGCGCGCCGGATAAGCCCGTCCGCGGCGTGGGTCCCTCACCCTCATCAGGCCGCCGCCGCGCGGTCGTCGTCGGGTTCGCCGCGCTCCTCGGGCTGTACGTGGCGCTCGCCGCCGCCAACCCCATGGAGTCGTCGGTCCACGGCGACGGCTACTACACGTATCTGTGGGCCCGCTCGATCGTCTTCGACGGCGATCTCGACTTCCACGAGGACTACCGGGCCTGCCCCGATCCGTGGAGCATGGCCCGCCAGCCGGTGGGTGAGGACATCAACCACTGGAACATGGGCCCGGCGCTCTTCTGGGTGCCGATCCTCGCCTTCGATCGGCTCACCCACCCCGCCGCCGACAGCCCCGATCCGCATCGGGCCCTCGGCTGCCTGCCGCCGCTGTCGCAGCGCGCGGTCTACGGATCGCTCCTGGCCGGGTGGCTGACGATGCTGCTCGGCTTCCTCGTGGCGCGGCGGCACTTCGGCGCCGGGAGCGCGTTCGTCGGGGCCGCCGGCGTCGGCACGCTCACCTCGCTCACCTACTACGCGACGATGATGCTCAGCTACGGGCACGCCGGCTCGAGCTTCGGCGCCGGGCTGCTCGTCTACGTGTGGGACCGCTACCGCGATCGTCCGAGCGCCCGCGGCTGGGCGCTCCAGGGGCTCGCGCTCGGGGTGGCGATGCTGATGCGGAGCCAAAACGCGGTCCTCGTGATCTTGCCGCTCGGGAGCTGGCTGGCGCAGGCGTGGCCGCGCCGACGGCAGGCCAGCCGGCTCGCGCGCCACGTGGGCGCGGGCCTGATGTTCACCGCGCTGATGCTCGCGGTGTTCTCGCCGCAGCTCTGGTTCGCCTGGCACACGCTCGGCGATCCGCTCGCGATGTCGCAGGGCGATCACTTCATGCGCTGGGAGAGCCCGCGGGTGATGGCCGCGCTCTTCTCGGCCAACGGCCTCGTGCCCTGGGCGCCGGTCCACCTCTTCGTGTTCGCCGGCCTGGCGGCCCTCGCGCTCCGCCGCCGCACCCGCGCCCTCGGCCTCGGGCTGCTCGCGGTCACCGCCGCCAACACCTACGTCGTCGCCTCGGTCTACGACTGGTGGGGCGCGGTCGGCTTCCCGGGCCGGCGCTTCGACACCCTGGCGGTGCCGTTCATGGTCGGCCTCGCCGCCTTCGCCCACGAGGTGTGGCGGTGGGCGGCCCGGCGGCGGGTCTCGGCGTCGCTCGCGATCGTCGGCGCGGCGGCGGTGGTCGTGCTGGGCTTCTTCAACGTCGGGACCTCGGTCGGCGTGGCCGGCGCGCTCCGCACCCACGTGCCCCACGCCTCGCCGACCCACTGGGGCGGGGTGCTCGGTCGGACCTTCGGCCCGACGTGGGAGGCGCTCGGCAACCCGACGACCTGGCCGGCGTCGATCCCGTTCGCGATCCGGCATGGGGTCCACCCGCGGCGCTGGGACGTGCTCGGCGGCCCGGAGCTCTTCTTCCACGAGTACCAGACGCTCCAGCGCAACGTGGGCCACAGCGTCGTCGACTTCCGGGCCGACGACTCGATCCTCTACGTGGACGGCCCGGCGGCGAGCGAGGAGGTCGGCAGCTACGCGGGGCACCGCGGGGTGGCGATCCAGCCGGGCAACGCGCGCCTGCTCCTGCCGCTGCACTATCCGCACGCGGGCCGGCTCGAGCTCGAGGTGGCGTCGATGGCGCCCTTGGACGGGCGCTCGCTCGTCGGCCTGACGGTGAACGGCGTGGCCATCGCGACGGCGGCGGTGCCGGCGGGCCGGCGCGAGGTGCTGGCGTTCACGCTGCCCTGGGGCGTCACCCACGAGGGGATCAACGAGGCCTGGCTCTGGGTCGACGGCGGCTCGGTGGTGCTGACCAAGCTGGAGCTCTTCGACCACGATCCGCCGCCGCACCTCCAGCAGGAGAAGCGCAACCGCTCGCTGCGCGCCTGGCGCCGAGCCCACCGGGGCGCCGGGCCCCGCGAGTGACGCTCGGCTGACTACTCGACCTGGATCTCGCCGAAGCCGCCGCCGCGGCGGAACCACGAGCTGATCCCGATCCGGATGCGGTCGACGCTCCGGTGCCGGGCGTCGTGCTCGACGAACTCGGGGTCGGGCTCGATCGCGTCGAACTCGCCCTCGATCGTCTCGAGCTCCTGGTCGTGGCTGTAGACGTGCACGGTGTACGCCTGGGTGCCGCGATCGTTGTAGTTGCGATTGTGCGCGTTCTGCAGCTTGATCTTCGTGATGTCCCGCGGCGGGGCGTAGCGCACCTCGATCCAGCCCTCCGACTCGTCGGGGAGGAGCCACTCGGTGCTCTCGTCCTCGTCGATCGCCATCTCGGGCCGGAACTCGGGCCGGCTCTCCCACACCCCGCTCGCGTGCGCGAACGCCTCCTGCGGCGTGCGCAGCAGCCACGCCAGCCCGGCGACCACCAGCCCGGTCGCGGCGATCGCGGCGGCCCAGCGCAGCGCGCCGGTCCAGAGGATCTGCTTCGGGGTGAGCACCGCGCTCGAGAGGCCCCGCTCGATCCCGCGCTGCGCCTCGAGGAGGTCGGTGAAGAGCTGCGCGTGCGCCGGGCTCACCTCGTCGTCGAGCAGAGGGAGAGTGGTCCGATGAAGGGTCTCGAGCACCTTCGCGTGCGCGGGGGAAGCCGGCACCACCGAAGGCGCGCCGGCCAGAGGCTTCGCCGAGACCGCTGCCGAGCCCGAGCCCGAGACCGACTCCGAGTCCGAGACCGACTCCGAGTCCGAGACCGAGTCCGAGACCGAATCCGAGACCGAATCCGAGACCGAATCCGAGACCGAGCCCGAGACCGCTGCCGGCTCCGCGCCCGCTGCCGGCTCCGCTGCCGCTGCCGCTGCCGGCTCCGCGCCCGCTGCCGGCTCCGCGCCCGCTGCCGGCTCCGCTGCCGCTGCCGGCTCCGCTGCCGCTGCCGGCTCCGCTGCCGCTGCCGGCTCCGCTGCCGCTGCCGGCTCCGCCGCCGCTGCCGGCTCCGCCGCCGCTGCCGGCTCCGCGCCCGCTGCCGACCCCGCCGCCGCTGCCGACCCCGCCGCCGCCGCCGCCACCCTCGACACCGAAGGCGCCAGCGCGAGCGTCTGCTCGAACGCCGCCGCCGCCAGCGCGAGCCCCTCCGCCATGTGCCCGCCGGACCACAGCGCGTCCGCCGCCTCCGCCTTCTGGTGCACCGCACGCAGGTCTCGCGAGAGGGCGCGGCGCGCCGTCTCATCGACCCGGGCGGCCGCCGCGCGCGCGTCTCGCAGCAAGAAGAACTCGCGGATGCGCCCCGCCATCGACGACGTCGTCACGTGGCCAGGACTACCCGCCCCGGCTGCGCCGGGCAAGCCCAGGCTCACCGATCGAAGTAGCGATCGCGGTCGAAGTTCCAGTGGCTCTCGTAGAGCACGTCGTAGTGGTAGACGTACCAGCCGCTCAGGCTCACCACGAGCACCAGCCCCAGCGCGGTCGCCGCCCGCGCCACCGTCGCCGTCCACCGCCACTGACGGATGGTCGCCAGGAAGTAGGGGCCGATGGAGAAGAGCACGAAGGCGCTGATCCAGGTGCGCAGGCGCGGCCAGTGGACCGAGCTCTTCATCGCCCGCGGGCTCTCGAAGAAGTTACCGAAGTACATCAGCAAGAGGCCCATGAAGATCAGGCCCATCAGCGGGCTCGGGCGCCGCCACAGGGCCACCAGGAACTGCCCCGCCGCCAGGCAGAGGAACGGGTAGACCGGCAGCATGTACCAGCCGAACGTCCAGTTGCCGCTCGAGACCGCGATGACGATCAGGTAGCACGTCGGATACACGACCCAGGCCGGGTCGATCCGCCGGCCTCGCCCGCCGAGGTGGGTGAGCGCGGCCAGCCAGAGGAAGAGCTGGTGGGCGTGGAAGGTGATGTTGTGGACCAGCATCCCGTCGGCGAAGAAGCGCGGGAAGATGTTCCAGTGGGCGGGGCGGCCGGTCGCCTGCTTGAAGGTGGTCAGCGCGAACTGCTGCCAGTCCATGACCGCCCCGTAGAGGAGGAGCAGCCCGATGCCGACGAGCCCGGACAGGCCCGCCTTGACCGCGCCCTGCCAGCGGCCGGTGGTGAGCGCGAGCAGCACCAGCGCGGGCACGAAGACGCCCGAGGGGATCTTGGCGAGCACCCCGATCCCGGCGACGAGCCCCGCCATCACGATGAGCCCGTCGCGGGGCGCGTCGGCGCGCACCGTGCGCCGCCATCGGAGGAAGAGCCAGAGCGAGAGCAGCTCCAGCGGGACGACGACCATCTCCTCCTTGATCGCCCGGTTGTTGATCACGAGCAGCGGCAGCGCCGCGTAGAGCAGCACCCCGAGCCAGGGCGCCGCGCTCCGCCGGTCGTCGAGCTCGCGCCCGACCAGGAACATCAGCGCCATGATCGCGAGCGAGAGCGCGATCGGGACGAGGCGGGTGTGTTTCAGGCGCCCGTGCGCCCAGTGCTCCGCGCCGCCCAGCCAGGACGCCGCCCCCACCATCACGTGGGCGAGCGGCGGGTGCTCGAAGTAGGGCTGGATGATCTGCCAGCGCCCGTTGGTCTGCATCCAGTAGACCAGCTCGCTGCGCTCGACGCCCCCGCCGTAGTAGGGCGACCAGAAGGTCCAGCCCCGGGTCTCGCCTTCGGTGAGCAGCGAGTAGCCGTTCCAGACCGCGAACAGCTCGTCCCCGTTCTCCTGGAACTGGGGCATCACGTGGTAGTCCCACAGACGATACCCGAGCCCGAGCGCGAGGATGGCCGCGAGGGCCAGCCGGCCGAGCCGCCGGCGGCGGCGCAGCGGATCGCCGAAGAGGATCAGCGCGAGGGGCAGGACCAGCCCGAGCCAGACCAGGGCGGCGGCCGCCCGGACGAGGGTGACGTCTCCCTCGTCGGTCCACGCCGGGCGGGTGTCCGAGGCGTCGACCGCCTCCCAGCGCCGACCGTCCACGCTCTTCTGGAGCAGGAGGCTGGTGCGCATGGGGGTGTGGTCGCGCTTCTCCTCGAAGCGGCCGGTCCAGACCACCCGGATCGCGTGCTCGCCGGGGGAGACCCACTCCGGCTCGCGCTCGTCGTCGATGAAGAGCTCCGCCTCGCCCGAGTGCGGCCGGGCCCGCACGTGCACCGAGCCCGGGCCGTCGACGTGCAGCGTGCCGGTCAGGGTCGCCCGGAACCGGGGCATCGCGTCCGGTACCCCGTGCTCGGCGTAGTCCCAGCTCTGCACGTATCGGCTGAGCGCCCGGTGCTCGTTCTCGTACTGGATCCGGTGCTCGACCGTGCGCAGGACGTCGACCCAGACCTCTTCGGTGGGCGGCTCCTCTCCCGCGACCGGCTCCTCCCCGTCGTCGTCCGCCTCGACTGGGACCTCGACCAGGGCCTCGTAACGCACCGAGAGGCCCCGGTGGGCGTAGCCGTCGGCCCACCACGCGCCGGCGAGCACCGCGAGCGTCGCCCCGAGGACGGCGCCGATGGAGAGGAGGCGCGAGCGGGTCATCGCGAAGGGAGCGCTCCGCGCCAGAGGGAGAAGGACAAGAGCAGCCCCAGGAGAGTCAGGATGCGAGCGTACCAGAGCGTGGCGGGCTCATAGCGCACCTCCAGCCGATGTCGCCCCTCGGGCAGGGCGATCGCCAATCGCCCGCCGTCGTCCACCACCGAGCCGGTGTCGCCGACGACCTCCCAGTCGGGGTGGAAGTTCTGGTTCAGCACCACGCGGCCCCGCTCGGGCAGGTCGACCGCGGCGAAGATCCGGTGGTTGGTGCGGTGCGAGGCGAGCACCCGGCCGCCGTCGGGCACGCGCAGCTGCGGTCGATCGCCGAGCCAGAGCCCGGGCGCCACCCGCCAGCTCATCGCGCCGACGTAGCACTGGGTGGTGCCGACCCCGCGGCGGGGCATCGAGGCGAGCTCCGTCTGGTAGTCGGCGGTGCGCACGAGGTGGAAGCGGCCGGTGGGCGCGCCGTGCACCGGGGGCAGCTCCCAGTGATCCGAGATCACCACCCCGAAGATCAGCCCCGGGAGGGCGAGGGCCGCGGCCGCGATCGCGGCGGTGCTCCGGCGCACCCCCGGCCCGAGCCGGCTGAGCCAGCGCCGCTCCCGCAGCCAGGCCCCGGCGGCGTCCAGCCCGATCCCGGCGAGCAGCCCGAGGTAGAGGGTGGCGAGCACCGCGAAGCGGGAGGGCACCCGGAGCGAGTCGTAGACCGGCAGCCGGTGCATCAGCTCCCAGGGGGCCCAGGCGCCGTGGTTGCCCATCATCAGGGCGCAGAAGAAGGCGAGCCCGAGCGCGGGCTCCCAGCGTCGGCGGAGGAGGGCCGCCCCGAGCCCGAAGAGCGCGAGCGCCAGCACCGGCCAGCCGACGAACGCCGTGTACTCGTTCCAGACGTAGATGTGATCGGGGTGCCGCCACGGGAAGTCGTAGGTGGTCCAGACCTCGATCAGCTCGTGCGGGAACAGGCGATCGGTGCTCTCGAGCTCCCGCGGGTAGAGCTGCAGGGTCCGCACGATCGGCAGCAGCCGGATGGCCCCGAGGGTCGCGGTCAGCCCGAAGATCGTCAGCCCGGCCGCGACCGTCCGGGCGAGGGGGCGCAGCGATCGCGCGGCCCGCGCCTCCCGCCAGGTGACGATCGCCGCGTCGAGCGCGAGCAGCAGGACGAAGTAGGGGAACGGGTAGGTGCCGCCCTCGAGCAGGGTCAGCACGAGCAGCCCGGCGGTGGCCACGGCCCAGCGGAGATCCCGGACGGCGCGGCGCCAGGTCAGGAGCACCCAGGGCGCGAGGTAGAAGGCGACGAAGGTGAAGTGGCCGCCGCCCATGCGCCACGCGAAGAAGCCGTTGAGGACGAACGCCCCCGCGGCCACGCAGGCCGCCGCCCGGGTCAGCCCGAAGGCGCGGCGCCCGAGCAGGTAGCCGCCGACGAGCCCCGCCCAGGTGTGGAGCACGATCGTGAGCTTGAGCGCGATCGTGGTCCCGAACGGGAAGGCGAGCAGGAAGAACGGGCTGAAGTGCTGGGCCTCGGGGTTGCCGAGGTGGGTGACGCCGCCGCAGTGGTGGGGGTTCCAGAGCGCCCACTCGCCGTGCTGGCGCCAGGCGGCGAGCGCCACCTCCCAGTTGTGGTGGATCTGCTGCCAGTCGCCGAACCCGGTCGCCTCGGGGTCCGGGTAGAAGGCCAGCGCGTGGGCCGCGAAGGCGACGGCGAGGCTGCCGGACAGCCCGACGATCGTTCGGATTCGAGGCGCCATGGAGTCCGGCTCGCGGGGGCCGGATGGTGGCGGATGCACGCCCCCCTGTCGAGAAGCGGCGCGGTGAGGCGAAAGTGAGCGGCCAGCGCTTGTCCGGTCTCCCGGGGGGCCTACCAGCCCCTCCCGAGTGCGCGCGCGCGAACACGCAGAGCCTCCGGAGGCGGGGGCGCAGGATTCGTCCATCCTGGTGGTGGACGACGAGCCGGCGAACCTGCTCGCGGTCGAGGCCGCCCTCGGGGACATGGGCCACCGCCTGGTCAAGGTCGAGTCGGGCGAGGCGGCGCTCAAGGAGCTGCTCGGCGGCCACTTCGCGCTGATCATCCTGGACGTGCACATGCCGGGGCTCGACGGGTTCGAGACCGCCCGGCTCGTCCGCCAGCGCCCCCGGACCCGGCACGTCCCGATCATCTTCGCGACCGCCTACGACCAGACCGACGAGCGGGTGCTCAAGGGCTACGAGCTCGGCGCGGTCGACTTCCTGTTCAAGCCGCTCCAGGCCACCGTGCTGAGGGCCAAGGCCCGGGTGTTCGTGGAGCTCTTCGAGCGCACCGAGGAGATGAAGCGGCAGGCCGAGGCGCTCCGGGCCCACGAGCGGAGCGCGGCCGAGCGGCGGCTGGCGGAGGAGCGGGAGCGCTGGGAGCGCGAGACCCTCGAGCGGCAGATGGCCGAGCAGCGGGAGGCCGCCGAGGCGATGGCCGCCCGGGCCGAGGAGCTCGCCCGGACCGTCGCCGAGCGCTCCGCCGCCCAGCGGGAGCTCAAGCGCACCAACGCCCGGCTCGCGGAGTCCGACCGGCGCAAGGACCAGTTCCTGGCCACGCTCGCTCACGAGCTGCGCAACCCGCTCGCGCCGCTCGCCTACGCGATCGGGCTGCTCCAGGACCGCGACGACCCGGAGCTGACCGAGGTGTGGCAGCGCATCGAGCGGCAGCTCGGTCACCTCGAGCGCCTCGTCGACGACCTGCTCGATGTATCGCGCGTGACGTCGGGCAAGATCGAGCTGCGGCGGGCGGACTTCGATCTGCGAGAGGTCGCCCAGCGGGCGGTCGAGCTGAGCCGGGCGCGGCTGAACGCGCGCCACCACGAGCTGAGCGTCTCGCTCCCCGACGAGCCGGTGCCGATGCACGGCGACGCGGTGCGGCTCGCGCAGGTCATCTCGAACCTGCTGAACAACGCCGCGCGCTACACCGAGCCCCACGGCCACGTGAAGCTCACCGTGACCGGCGACGGCGAGACCGCCGAGGTCATCGTCGAGGACGACGGCCGCGGCATCGAGCCGCGCATGCTCGGTACCATCTTCGATGCCTTCGTGCAGGAGCGAGTGGGGCAGGGCGGGCTCGGCCTCGGGCTGCACCTCGCCAAGCAGCTCGTGGAGATGCACGAGGGCCGGATCGCGGCCCACAGCGAGGGGGTCGGGCAAGGCTCGACCTTCCGCCTGGAGCTGCCGATCGCCGAGGTCGAAGGCGACGTGTCCGCCCCCGACGTGCGCCGCCCCGACTCGTCCATCGAGCTGACCCCGGTCCGGCCCCTGCGGGTGGCGGTGATCGAGGACCAGGAGGACGTGCGCGAGATGGTCGGCCTGCTGCTGACCCGGTGGGGCCACGTGGTCGAGGACGCCGAGGACGGCGAGCGCGGGGTCGCGCTGCTGACCGGCTGGCGCTGCGACATCGCCCTCATCGACATCGGCCTGCCCGACATGGAGGGCTACGAGGTCGCGGCCCGGGTGCGCGCCGAGCTGGGCGCGCGCTGCCCCACGCTGATCGCGGTGACCGGCTGGGGCCAGGAGAGTGACCGGCAGCGCGCGATGGAGGCCGGCTTCGACCGGCACCTCGTCAAGCCGGTGAGCCCGCGGGATCTGAAGCGGGTGCTGATCGAGTCGAGCTCGGGGCGCCGAGCGGTGGGAGTACAGGATGGCGACGACGTCCGCGACGAAGAGCAAGCGGAGCAAGAAGAAGGCGACCACCAAGAAGGCCGCCGCCAAGAAAAGCGCCGCCCGCACCGTCGAGGTCGCTGACACCCTCGATCGCCGCATGCTGCTCGCCGCGCTGCGCGCGATGCGCCGCGGCGAGTTCGACGTGCGGCTCCCCGAGGGCTTCACCGGGCTCGACGGCCAGATCGTCGAGGTCTTCAACGACGTCATGGCGCAGGCCGACGGCCTCGCCGGCGAGGTCGCCGAGATGCGCCAGGTGGTGGGCGTCGAGGGGCGGACCAAGCGGCGCCTCAAGAAGGGCGCGAACAAGGGCGGCTGGGCCACCTACGTCGACAGCGTCAACGACATGATCGACGACGTCACCTCGCACTCCGAGGAGGTCGCGCGGGTGGTGAAGGCGGTCGGCATGGGTGACCTGACCGACCGCATCGAGATCGAGACGGCCGAGCCGCCGCTCCGGGGCGACTTCCTGCGCCACGCCAAGACCGTCAACGGGATGGTCGACCGGCTCAACGACATCAGCGGCGAGCTGACCCGGGTCGCGCTCGAGGTCGGCGTCGAGGGCAAGCTCGGGGCGCAGGCCTCGCTGCCCGGCATCAGCGGCACCTGGAAGGATCTCACCGAGTCCGTCAACTCGATGGCCTCGAACCTCACCGCGCAGGTCCGCGAGATCGCGCGCGTCACCACCGCGGTCGCGAACGGCGACCTCACCCAGAGCATCAACATCGAGGTCCGCGGCGAGATCCTCGAGCTGAAGAACACCATCAACACGATGGTCGACCAGCTCGGATCGTTCGCCGCCGAGGTGACGCGCGTCGCCCGCGAGGTCGGCACCGAGGGCCGCCTCGGCGGTCAGGCGCGGGTGCACGGCGTGTCCGGCGTCTGGCGCGAGCTGACCGAGAACGTCAACTCGATGGCGAACAACCTGACGCTCCAGGTGCGCAACATCGCCGAGGTCGCCACCGCGATCGCGGACGGCGATCTCTCGAAGAAGATCACGGTCGAGGCCCAGGGCGAGATCGCGGAGCTCAAGAAGACCATCAACACGATGGTCGACCAGCTCGGCTCGTTCGCCGACGAGGTGACGCGCGTCGCGCGCGAGGTCGGCACCGACGGCGTGCTCGGCGGTCAGGCGGAGGTCAGCGGCGTGCGCGGTCGCTGGCGCGAGCTGACCGAGAACGTCAACTCGATGGCGAACAACCTGACGCTCCAGGTGCGGAACATCGCCGAGGTCGTCACCGCCATCGCCGACGGCGACCTCTCGAAGAAGATCACCGTCGACGCGCGCGGCGAGATCCTCACGCTCAAGAGCACGATCAACTCGACGGTCGACAAGCTCAACCGCTTCTCCGCGGAGGTGACGCGCGTCGCCCGCCTCGTCGGCACCGAGGGCACGCTGGGCGTGCAGGCGGAGGTGAAGGACGTCTCGGGCATCTGGAAGGAGCTGACCGACAACGTCAACTCGATGGCGTCGAACCTCACCGACCAGGTGCGGAACATCGCCGAGGTCACCACCGCGGTCGCGAACGGCGATCTGTCGAAGAAGATCACCGTCGAGGTGAAGGGCGAGATCCTCGAGCTGAAGAAGACCGTCAACGCGATGGTCGACTCGCTCGGGTTCTTCGCCGACGAGGTCACGCGCATGGCGCGCGAGGTCGGCACCGAGGGCGTGCTGGGCGGCCAGGCCGAGGTGCGCGACGTCTCGGGCATCTGGAAGGAGCTGACCGACAACGTCAACTCGATGGCCGACAACCTGACGCGTCAGGTGCGAAACATCGCCGACGTCGCGCGCTCGGTCGCGAGCGGCGACCTCTCGAAGAAGATCACGGTCGAGGCGCAGGGCGAGGTCCAGGACCTCAAGACCACGCTCAACGACATGGTCGATCAGCTCAACTCGTTCGCCGCCGAGGTGACGCGCGTCGCGCGCGAGGTCGGCGTCGAGGGCAAGCTCGGCGGTCAGGCGGAGGTCGAGGGCGTCCGCGGCACGTGGAAGGAGCTGACCGACAACGTGAACCTGATGGCGTCGAACCTGACCGATCAGGTGCGCGACATCGCCGAGGTCACCACGTCGGTCGCCAACGGCGACCTGACCCGGAAGATCAGCGTCGACGCGAAGGGCGAGATCCTCGAGCTGAAGGAGACCATCAACACGATGGTCGACCAGCTCAGCTCGTTCGCGGACGAGGTGACGCGGCTGGCCTCCGAGGTCGGCTTCGAGGGCAAGCTCGGCGGGCAGGCCGACGTGCGCGGGGTCAGCGGCACCTGGCGCGACCTCACCGACGCGGTGAACTCGATGGCGTCGAACCTGACCGATCAGGTGCGGAGCATCTCCGAGGTCGCCACCGCCATCGCGCAGGGTGATCTCGACAAGAAGATCACGGTCGACGCGAAGGGCGAGATCCTCGAGCTGAAGAACACCATCAACACGATGGTCGACCAGCTCAGCTCGTTCGCCGAGCAGGTGACCCGGATGGCCCGCGAGGTCGGCACGGAAGGGAAGCTGGGCGGCCAGGCCTCGGTCGAGGGCGTGCGCGGCGTCTGGAAGGAGCTGACCGCGAACGTGAACCTGATGGGCTCGAACCTGACGGCTCAGGTTCGAGACATCTCGCAGGTCGCGACCGCGATCGCCTCGGGTGATCTCGGCCGGAAGGTCACGGTCGAGGTCCGCGGCGAGCTGCTCGATCTCAAGAACACCATCAACACGATGGTCGACCAGCTCAGCTCGTTCGCGGACGAGGTGACGCGGGTGGCGCGCGACGTCGGCGTCGAGGGCAAGCTCGGCGGTCAGGCGGAGGTGCGCGGGGTCAGCGGCATCTGGAAGGAGCTGACCGACAACGTGAACCTGATGGCGTCGAACCTGACGGCCCAGGTCCGCGACATCGCGCAGGTGACGACCGCGGTCGCGAACGGCGACCTGTCGCGGAAGATCACCGTCGAGGTGCGCGGCGAGATCCTCGAGCTGAAGAACACCGTCAACACGATGGTCGATCAGCTCGGCTCGTTCGCCGACGAGGTGACGCGCGTGTCGCGCGAGGTCGGCACCGAGGGCGTCCTCGGCGGCCAGGCGGAGGTGCGCGGGGTCAGCGGCACGTGGCGCGAGCTGACCAACAACGTGAACCTGATGGCCCGCAACCTCACCGAGCAGGTGCGCGGCATCGCGCGGGTCGTCACCGCGGTCGCCAACGGTGACCTGAAGCAGGAGCTCCGCCTCGACGCGAAGGGCGAGATCGCGACGCTGGTCGACACGATCAACGACATGATCATCACCCTGAGCACCTTCGCCGACCAGGTGTCGGGCGTGGCCCGCGACGTCGGCGTCGAGGGCCGCCTCGGCGGTCAGGCGAACGTGCCCGGCGCCGCCGGCATCTGGCGCGACCTGACCGACAACGTGAACGAGCTGGCCGGCAACCTCACCCGGCAGGTCCGCGCGATCGGCGACGTCGCCACCGCGGTGACGAAGGGCGACCTGACCCAGACCATCGACGTCGAGGCGCGGGGCGAGGTCGCGGCGCTCAAGGACAACCTGAACCAGATGATCCGGACCCTGGCCGACACGACCAAGGTCAACCAGGAGCAGGACTGGCTCAAGACGAACCTCACCCGCTTCACCCGGATGCTGCAGGGTCAGCGCGACCTGCTCACCGTCGCCGAGCAGGTGCTCGGGGAGCTCGCGAGCGTGGTCGAGGCGCAGCACGGCGTCTTCTACATGGCGCGCAAGGAGGAGGAGGAGCGGGTCAGCCTGCGCCTCTACGCCTCCTACGCCTACCGCGAGCGCAAGCACGTCTCCGACGCCTTCCACCTCGGCGAGGGGCTCGTCGGGCAGGCGGCGCTCGAGAAGAAGCGCATCCTCGTCACCGACGTCCCGCCCGCCTACGTGCAGATCAACTCGGCGCTCGGCGAGGCGCCGCCGCTCCACCTCGTGGTCGTGCCCATCCTCTTCGAGGGCATGGTCAAGGGCGTCATCGAGCTCGCCTCGTTCCAGCCCTTCACCAAGATCCAGCTCGCCTTCCTCGACCAGCTGCTCGAGTCGCTCGGGATCGTCGTCGCCACCATCGAGGCGACGATGCGCACCGACGAGCTGCTCCGGCAGTCGCAGAGCCTCGCCGAGGAGCTGCAGACCCAGCAGGAGGAGCTGCAGCAGACCAACGAGGAGCTCGAGGAGAAGGCCCGCCAGCTCACCGCGCAGAAGACCGAGGTCGAGCGAAAGAACCGCGAGGTCGAGCTCGCCAAGCAGGAGCTCGAGGAGAAGGCGGAGCAGCTCGCGCTCACCTCTCGCTACAAGAGCGAGTTCCTCGCCAACATGAGCCACGAGCTGCGCACGCCGCTCAACAGCCTGCTCATCCTCTCGCGGCAGCTCGCCGACAACCGGGAGCGCCACCTCTCGGAGAAGGAGGTCGAGTACGCGCACACCATTCACCAGTCGGGCGGCGACCTGCTCGATCTCATCAACGAGATCCTCGATCTCGCGAAGATCGAGTCGGGCACGATGGCGGTGGAGATCAGCGTCATCCAGCTGTCGGATCTCCGCGACTACGTCGTGCGCTCCTTCGAGCAGATGGCGCAGGAGAAGGGCCTCGACCTCGCGATCGAGATCGCCGACGACGCGCCCGCGGTCATCGAGACCGACGACATGCGCCTGCGGCAGGTGCTCCGGAACCTGCTCTCCAACGCCCTGAAGTTCACCGAAGAGGGGCACGTGAAGCTGCGCGTGGCCGTGTGGGAGGGAGAGGTCTGGGGCGTGCGCGCCGAGCCCGGCCGCATCCTCGCCTTCCACGTCGAGGACTCCGGCATCGGCATCCCCGAGGACAAGCAGCAGATCGTCTTCGAGGCCTTCCAGCAGGTCGACGGCGGCCCGGCGCGTCGCTACGGCGGCACCGGCCTCGGGCTGTCGATCAGCCGCGAGATCGCGACCCTGCTCGGCGGCGCGCTCGAGCTCACCAGCACGCCCGGGCAGGGGAGCACGTTCACGCTCTACCTCCCGTTCCGCTACAGCGCGCCGATCTCGCGACGTCAGAGCCCGACGCCGCCCTCGCTCCCGGCGCCGCAGCCCGAGGGCAAGCGGCTCGCGGTCCGGACCGAGACGACCGCCCGGGTGCCCGACGACCGCGGGCGCATCGAGCAGGGCGACCGGGTCCTGCTCGCCATCGAGGACGATCCCGCGTTCGCGCAGACGCTCCTGTCGGTGGCCCGCGAGCGCGGCTTCCGCGGCGTGGTCGCGTTGAACGGGCGCGAGGGGTTCGAGCTCGCCCGCAGCCTCGCCCCCGACGCGATCACGCTCGACCTCCGGCTGCCCGACATGGACGGCTGGGTGCTCCTCGACCTGCTCAAGCACGAGCCGTCCACCCGGCACATCCCGGTGCACATCATCAGCGCGGCCGGCGACGAGCGCCGTGGGCTCGAGCACGGCGCGCGGGCCATCCTCGACAAGCCGACCTCGCCGGAGGCGCTCCAGGAGGCGATGGAGGAGCTCGAGACGTTCCTCGAGCGGCGGGTGAAGCGCCTGCTCCTGGTCGAGGACGACGCGGTGCAGCAGCGCGCGGTGGTCGACCTGCTCGACGCGGACGACGTGGAGGTGGTCGCGGTGGCCTCGGCGGAGGACGCGCTCGCCCAGCTCGACGAGAGCGCCTTCGACTGCCTGGTCCTCGACCTCTCGCTCCCGGGCATGGACGGCTTCGCGCTCATCGAGCGCATCGAGCAGGCGCCCAAGCTGCGCCGGCTCCCGGTCATCGTCTACACCGGCAAGGAGCTGACCAAGGAGGAGCACCAGCGCCTCGAGCAGTTCGGCACCTCGGTCATCGTGAAGGACGTGAAGAGCCCCGAGCGGCTCCTCGACGAGACCGCGCTCTTCCTCCACCGGGTGGAGGAGGCGCTGCCCGAGCCGAAGCGCCGCATGCTGCGCAGCCTCGAGCAGCCCGATCCCGCGCTCCGCGGCCGCTCGGTCCTCGTGGTCGACGACGACTACCGCAACGTGTTCGCGATCACCGCGGTGCTCGAGCAGCACGAGATGGAGGTCGACTACGCCGACAACGGCCGCTCCGCGCTCGACAAGCTCGGCAAGGGCCCGGACCGCTACGACGTCGTCCTGATGGACATCATGATGCCCGAGATGGACGACTACGAGGCCATGCGGCGCATCCGCGAGCGGCCCGAGCTCCGCGACCTGCCGGTCATCGCGCTGACCGCCAAGGCCATGAAGGGCGACCGGGACAAGTGCATCGAAGCCGGCGCCTCGGATTACGTCACCAAGCCGGTCGACGCCGACCAGCTCGTCTCGCTGCTTCGGGTATGGCTCTACCGCTGACCAGCAAGGGGCCGCCGTCGCCCCCGTCCGTCGAGGACGTCGAGCTCGATCTGCTGCTGGCGGGCATCGTCCGGCGGTGGGGGTTCGACTTCCGCGGCTACGCGCGGGCGTCGCTCCGACGGCGGGTGGGGCGCGCGCTCGAGCGGGAGGGCGTGCGCACGATCAGCGAGCTGCAGTCGCGGGTGCTGCGGAGCGACGAGGCGATGCAGCGCTTCATCGCCACCATCAGCGTGCACGTCAGCGCGATGTTCCGCGACCCCGCCTTCTATCTGGCGCTCCGCCAGAAGGTCGTGCCGATCCTCCGCACCCACCCGTTCGTGCGGGTCTGGGTCGCGGGCTGCGCGACCGGCGAGGAGGTCTACTCGATGGCCATCCTGCTCCACGAGGCCGGGCTCGGCGGGCGCGCGCGGATCTACGCGACCGATCTCTCGGACAGCCTGCTCGACCGGGCGGGCCGCGGCGTCTTCCCGCTCCGAGCGATGCGCGACTACACGCGGAACTACATCGCGAGCGGCGGCGCGGTGGACTTCTCGTCGTACTACACGACCGATCAGCAGCACGCGATCATGCGGCGGGAGCTGCGCGAGAACGTCGTGTTCTCCCAGCACAACCTCGTCTCGGACGGCTCCTTCAACGAGTTCCACCTGGTGCTCTGTCGGAACGTGCTGATCTATTTCGACGAGGCGCTCCGCGACCGCGTCCACGGGCTGATGACCGAGAGCCTCGTCCGGCACGGGGTGCTCGGCCTCGGCACCAAGGAGACGCTCCGCTACAGCCGGGTCGCGAGCCGCTTCGACGTGCTCGACGAGGGCCTGAGCCTCTACCGGAGGAAGGCGTGATCGCGGCCGCCAAGCTGCTCGTCGTGGGCGCCTCGCTCGGGGGGCTCGACGCCATCCCGGTGGTGCTCGGCGCGCTCGACGCGGAGCTGGACCTGGCCATCGCCATCGTGCAGCACCGGAGCCCCGACTCGAACGGGCAGCTGGCCCGCATCCTCTCGGCGCGCTCGGGCCGCGACGTCTCCGAGGCCCTCGACGCGGCGCCCCTGTCGCGAGGCGCGGTCTGGCTCGCGCCGGCGGACTATCACCTGCTGGTGGACGGGGCGCGGGTGAAGCTCTCGCTCGACGCGAGCGAGCGGCACGCGCGGCCCTCGATCGACGCGCTGTTCGCGAGCGCGGCGACCTCGTGGGGCCCGCGGCTCGGGGCGGTGCTCCTCACCGGGAGCAGTGACGACGGGGCGCGCGGCGTGGCCGCGGTGGCGAAGGCGGGGGGCGCGACGTTCGTCGAGGATCCCGAGCGGGCGGAGGCGCCCGAGTCGCCGCGCGCCGCGCTCGAGCGGATCACCCCGACGCACGTGGGCGACCTCGCGTCCATCGGGCCGCAGGTGACGGTGTGGGTGAAGACCGCGAGGTCGAGGAGGACGCATGGCTGACGACGCCCGACGCAGCCCCGGGATCGTGCTCAAGCTCTTCGTGTTGCTCGCCGTGTTCTCGGTGATGCCGGTGGGCGCGCTCGCCTGGTGGCAGCTGAGCGCGATCGCGGAGAGCCAGCGCTCGCAGCGGCTCGCGGCCCTCGACGGCCTCGCGTCGGCGAAGGCGTCGGCCATCGACCAGTCGATGACCAACCGGCGGCGTGACGTCGAGCGCATCGCGACCCTCATGGCGCCGCGGCTGTCGCGCGTGCTCGAGGCGGAGCAGGAGCTCGCCGAGGCGAGCGAGGCGCCCGCGGAGCCGGCGGAGCCGCTGCCGGAGCTGCAGGACGCCGGCCAGCTCGACGAGCCGGACGAGATCGAGGCGGCCGAGGAGGCCGAGCAGGAGGCGCTCGAGGCGCCGCCCGAGCCGCCGGAGGCCGAGGCGCCGTCCGCCTCTCCCACCATCGTGCGTCACACCGAGGCGCTCGAGCAGGCGCGCGCCGAGCTGCGGCGCAGCCTCGGGCTCATCCTCTGGGACCAGGCGGACTTCGAGGAGCTGCTGGTGATCGACGGGGAGGGTCGCGTGCGATCCTCCACCTACTCCGATCACGAGGGGCGCACGGCCGAGTCCATCGAGTACTTCCGGCAGGGCCGCCGCGCGACCTACGTGCAGCCGGTCTTCATGAGCCCGATCACCGAGCGCTGGACGATGGTGATCGCCACCCCGATCCGCGACGAGAACGCCGTCGAGATCGGGGTGCTCGCCGCGCGGCTGAACCTCGCGCAGCTCTTCGGGCTCATCAACGACGTGAGCGGGCTCGGCGAGACCGGCGAGACGGTCGTGGGCCGCATCATCGGCGACGAGCTCGTGCTGATGGCTCCGACCCGCTCGCAGCCCGACGCGATCCTGCGCCGCTACCCGATCGGCGAGGTGGAGCAGATGCCGGTCACCCTCGCGGCGCGCGGGCAGCAGGGCCGCGGCGAGAAGCTCGACTACCGCCAGGACCTCACGCTCTCGGCGTGGCGCCCGATCCCCTCGCTGGAGTGGGGCCTCGTGGTGAAGATGGACGCCGACGAGGCGATGCGGGACGCGGAGGAGGCGAAGTGGCGGACGCTGCAGGTCGCCCTCGTGATCCTCCTGCTCGCGGTGGTGGCGGCGCTGCTCGTCGCGCGTCAGGTGGTGCGGCCGCTCCGGCAGCTGCGCGAGGCGACCGACCGGCTGAGCCGCGGCGACTTCGACGTGCGCCTCGACATCCGCTCGCGAGACGAGATCGGCGAGCTGGCCGACTCGTTCGAGCGCATGGTGGCGGCCATCAAGTTCTTCCGGGAGCACGCCCGGCCCGAGTCCGAGATGGACGACGACAGCCTCGAGGCCGAGGAGGGCGCGGACGACGGCTCCGCGACGCAGGAGTAGGCCATGGCCCGGTCGCTCTACGACGAGATCCTCGCGATCGCGACGAACTACATGGGCATCGCCGCCGAGGACTACGTGCGCCGGCGGATCCGGATCGTGCAGCGCGGCGACGCGCCCGAGAGCATCGAGGCCGACCGGCTCGAGCGCCTCGCCGCCGGCATCGACATGACGGCCAAGGGCTACATGTCCGAGGAGAAGGCGGCGCGCTTCCGGGACGAGATCCTGGCGCTCGCGCGGCGCTACGGGGTCAGCGGCTCAGGGCCGCCTCCAGCGCCGGGAGGCTGAGGGCGAGCCCGCACGCGCGCGCGGCGTCACGGGCGGCCCGCAGCCGGTCGGTCGCGTCGTCGCCCCGCGCGGCGAGAGCGAGGGCCTCGCCGCGATCGGCCATCAGGGTGGCCCACGCGAAGGGGGCGTCCGCGGTCTCCTCGCGCAGGGCGCGCGCGTGCCGCAGCGCCTCGTCGGGTCGGCCGCCCTCGAGCGCCGCCTCGATCGCGTTCTCCCGGAACCAGAGCCGGTTGAAAGACAGGGCAGGGCCGAGGATCACGGCCTCGCCTTCGCTCAGCCGCGCCTCGGCGGCGTCCGGCTCCAGGCGCGCGGCGAGCGCGAGGAGCGCGCCCCCGAGGAAGCTCATCGAGTGCTGCCGGCAGAGCGCGACGCCGGCCTCGACGTGCGACCGCGCCCGGCCCTCGTCCCGCAGCGCGAGCAGCGCCCGGGCCGCGTAGTAGTGCGCCGTCTGCGCGAACACGACCGAGCGGCTGACCCGGGTGAGCCCGAGCGCCTCGAGCGCGTGGTCGACGCTCGCCTCGGCGTCCCCGGCGTGCAGCGCCGCGAGGCTCGCCGCCCCGTGCGCCAGGGTCTCGCCGCGCTGGTGGGACAGCTCCCGCGCCTGGGCGAGCGACGCGTCGGCGTGGGCGCGCGCCGCGTCGAGCTCCAGCAAGAACACGCTCACGATGGAGAGCATCGGGCGGTTCACCACCTCCACCCCGAGCAGCCCCGCCTCGCGCGACCGGGCGATGCACTCCTCGTAGCGGGGCGCGGCCTCGGTCATGCGCCCGCTCCCGTAGAGCGCGTCGGCCGCGCCGCTCGAGGCCCGGGCCATCAGCTCCACGTCCCCCCGATCGCGCGCGACCTCCAGCGCCGCCGCGTGGGCCTCGCCGCACTCCTCGAGCCGCCCGGTGGCGAAGTAGATCCCGCCGCGCAGGTAGTGGCTGCGCGCGCTCCGCCCGCCGGAGAGGGCGTCGGCGTCGTCGAGCGCGTCGAGCGCGTCGTCCCAGCGGTTGGCGATCCGGAGCGCCTCCGCCCGGCCCAGCATCGCCCGCAGCCGGTGCGCGTCGTCGGGGGCCTCGCGCCGCAGCGCGACGAAGGTCTCCTCCGCCTCGGTCGCGTCGCCGAGCACCAGGAGCGCCTCGCCGCGGAGGCGCAAGGCCTCGTGTCTGGCCACCCCGAGCACGCTGCTCCGGGTGGCCAGGTCGAGCGCGTCCTCGTAGCGGTCGTCCGCGAGGGCCCGCCTCGCCGCCTCGAGGTAGCGCTCGGCCGCGCGCTCGCTCTGACCGGCCCGCTCGTGGTGGGTGGCGGCCAGCGCGGGGTCGCGATCGAGGTGCGCGGCGCAGGCCGCGTGGAGCGCGCGGCGACGCTCCGGCACGAGCGCGTCGTAGACCGCGTCCCGCACCAGCGCGTGGGTGAAGGCGTAGACGTCCCGCTCGACCTGACGGAGCAGCCGCCACTCCGCGAGCCGCGCCGGCGCGTAGTCGGGCTCCTCGAGCACCGCGCGGAGATCGCCCAGGCGCACCCGGGGCCCGAGCGCCGCGGCGACCTGGACCGCGCGACGATCGACCTCCGGCAGGCGATCGAGCCGGCCCTGGATGAGGCCGTGCACGGTCGGGGGGAGGGAGCTGTCGTCGTCCCCGGCGGGCACCCGGAGCATCTCGGTCAGGAGCAGCGGGTGCCCTCCGGCGCGCTCCACCGCGCGGGCTCGGAGCGAGGGCGACGCGCCGAGCCTCGCCGCGAGCTGGGCGGCCGCGTCGGGGGCGAGCGGCTCGAGCTCCAGCCGGGTGACGGTCTGACCGGCGAGCGCGTGCCGCCAGCGCTCCTCGCCCTCCACCCGGGTGGTGAGCGCGAGCAGGATGGGCAGCGCGCGGCTCAGGCCGCTCAGGGTCTCGATCGCGTCGAGCGCCTTGGCGTCCGCCCAGTGCACGTCCTCCACCACCAGGACGAGCGGGTGGGCGACCGTCTCGGTCGCGAGCAGGGCCGCGATCGCGTCGCGGTAGCCGGCGCGCCGCGCCCTCGGCTCCATCGCGTCGTAGACCCGCTGCATCGGCCCCGACAGCGGGATCTCGAGGAAGTGGAAGAGGAACGGCCACTGCGCGGGGCCGAGCGCGTTCTGGCCGAGCCGCGCCTCGAGCGCCTCCGCGCGCGTCTCCGGGTCCTCGGGCAGCGCGAGCAGCGCGCCGACGAGCTGCCGCAGCACGTCGTCCTCGGGCGCGCTCTCCGCGTCGTGGATCTGACCCCGCGCGGAGGGGATCCCGGCCGCCCGGGCCCGCTCGCACACCCGGGCGACGAGGCGGCTCTTGCCGATGCCGGCCTCGCCGGCGACGACGACCACCCGGCCGGTCCCGTGGCGGCATCGGGAGAGCGCGGACTCCAGCTCCTCCAGCTCGCGCTCGCGGCCGACGAACGGCAGGTCGCTCGTCGACGCGTCGGCCGCGCGGCGCAGGCCCAGCAGGCGCGCCGCGCTCTCCTCCGGCTCGCCCTCCGCGATCACCGCGTCGTCGACCAGCCCGCGGGCGACCTGGATCTCCCCGTCGCCCGCGGTGCGGCGCAGCCGGGCCGCCTCGTCGATCGGCGGCCCGACGACGAAGTAACGCCCCTCCGGCTCGCCCGTGCCGCCGGCCACCGCCGGGCCCTCGGCCACCCCGATCCGGCAGCGCGCGCCGTCGACCCGCGAGAGCGCGTCCCGCAGATCGAGCGCGGCCTCGAGCGCGCGGCGCGCGTCGCCTTTGCGGGCCACCGGCGCGCCGAAGGTCCAGGTCTGGGCCGCGCCGCGCACCGCCTCGAGGTAGCCGCCGTGGCGACGTCGGACCGCGTCGGCGACCGCGCGACAGCGGGCGAGCAGCGCGTGCCGGGTGTCGGCCGGCGCCGCGTCGTCGTCGACCGCCAGCTCCACGTCCAGCGCCGCGACCCGCCGCCGCTCCGGGGCGGCGCCCACGCTGCGGGCCACGCTCGCGGTCATCGACTCGCGCGGGCTCGGCTCCGCGCCGCCGAGCAGCTGCGCGAGCTCTCTCCGCACCGCGTACGCGCTGGCCGGCCGGAGCGCCGGCGCCTTGGCGAGCAGCCGGGCGAGGAGCGCGTCGAGCTCCGGCGGGCGCTCCACGTCCGCCGGCAGCGGCGGCGGCTCCTCCCGGAGGTGCTGGTACATCAGCGCCGCGTCCACGTCGGCGGTGAAGGGCGGCGCGCCGGCCAGCATCTCGTGGAGCACCACCCCGACCGCGTAGAGATCGCTCTGCAGGGTCGCGTCGCCGCCCTGGATCTGCTCCGGGCTCAGGTAGCGGGGCGTGCCGGCGATGGCGCCGGTCTGGGTGAGCCGGCTCTCCTCCGCGCCGATCCAGCGGGCGAGGCCGAAGTCGAGCACCCGGGCGAAGTCACCGTAGCCGTGCGCGCTCTGGAGGAGCACGTTCGCCGGCTTGAGGTCGCGGTGCACGATGCCCTTGGCGTGGGCCTCGGTCAGCGCGTCCAGCACCTGGAGCAGCAGCCGCGCGGCCCGCGCGAAGGGGAGGCGCCGCTCGCGCCGGAGCAGGGCCGCGAGCGACTCGCCGCGCACGTACTCCATCACGATCGCGCGGGTCCCGTCGCCCGCGTCGACGAGGTCGAAGAGGCGCACGCTGTTCGGGTGGGTCAGGGCGGCGATCGCCCGGGCTTCCCGCGCGAAGCGGGCGTCGCCGTCCTTGCGAGCCCGAGCCCGCAGGACCTTGATGGCGACGTCGCGGTCGGCCGGGAGCTGACGCGCCCGGAACACCGCCCCCATGCCGCCGGTGCCGAGCGCGTCGGTGAGCGCGTAGCCTCGCGCCTCGAGGGCCCGCGCCAGCGCCTCCGAGGGCGCGGCGTCGTCGGCTCGGGGCTCGGGGCGCTCGAGCTGGGTCACCGGCTCGAGCCCCCGGCGGATCGCGGCGAGCAGCTTCTTTCGGTGGCCCAGCGAGCGCACGCCGAGGGCCTCGAGGTCGGCCTCGGTGAGCTCGGAGAGCACGGAGGCGTCGACGTCGTTCGCCGCGAAGGCCTCCGCGTAGGCCTCCAGGCCGAGCTCGGCCAGCCAGGATCGCACGTCCACCCGGGCCGGAGCATAGCCCGTCCCCGCAGACGCATCACCGCGGGCGTGGTACAGGCAGCCCGTCCCGATGACCGCGCTCTCGTCCCTCCTCCCCGTGGCCCTCGCGGGGCTCGC
Source organism: Myxococcota bacterium (assembly GCA_036149055.1). GTDB lineage: Bacteria > Myxococcota_A > Polyangia > Polyangiales > Sandaracinaceae > JAVJQK01. The sequence continues at coordinate 52,715 of JAYZQJ010000089.1, forward strand.
GCTGCTGGCGGCGTGCGCGCTGGCCCGTCGCGGCGCGGGGCGGCCGATCGAGCTGCGCTGGCTCGACGTCGGGATCCTCTCGTGGGCGCTGCTCGCGCTGCCGCCGTGGGCGCTGGGCTGGGCCGACCGCTTCACCGCGCCCTGGGTGCTCGGCGCGTCGCTCGCCGCGTCGACGCTGGCCTTCGCGATCGGGGTGGGGCGCTCGGGCGAGCGGCTCCGCGGCGCCCTGCGGGACCTCGGGGTCGCGCTGACCGCGCCGGTCTGGCTCGGCCGCTGGGCCGCGCGCCAGCGGGCCTGGCTCACGCTCGCCGCGGTGGCGACGGTGGCCTTCGTCTGGGTCTACACGACCGCGCTCGCCTGGCTGGTGCCGTCGAGCGGCTGGGACAGCGTCTGGTACCACGACACGATCACCGCCTACACGATCCAGAACCAGGGGTTCGGGCTCGTGGAGCTCCCCCGGGCGCACCTGCTCGTCAACGGCTACCCGCGGCTCAGCGAGACGGTGGCCGCGTTCTTCGTGGTGCTGAGCGACGACCGCCTGCTCGAGGCCGCGCCGACCCTGAGCTGGCCGTGGCTTGCGGTGGCCGCCGCCGCCCTGATCGCGAACGTCGCCCCCTGGCGGCGCGGGCAGATCCTCGGGGCCTGCGTCTTCGCGCTGATGCCGGCGATGGCCCTCCAGCTCCGGAGCAGCTACGTCGACGTGCCGCCGACCTTCTTCGGGGTGGCCGCGCTCGCCTACGTCACCCGGCCCCGCGTCGAGGCGCGGGATCTCTGGCTGGCGGCCCTCGCGGTGGCGATGCTCGCCGCGGCCAAGGGGACCGGGCTCGTCTTCGTGCCGATCCTCGGCCTCGTCGGCATCCTGCGGGTGCTCGCCTCGGCGCGTCGCCCGGGCGCCGTGGGCCGCGGGCTGGCGCTGGCGGGCGGCGTGCTCGTCATCGCGCTGATCGGCGGGCCGACCTACCTGCGCAACTGGAGCGAGCACCAGAACCCGATCTGGCCGGCCGAGTTCGAGAGCGAGACGCTCGGCATCGAGTGGGAGGGCCCGGCGGGCGAGACCATCGCCAACCCGGAGATCGGCACCTGGGCCGGTCACGTGTTCGGGCCGCGCTACGAGGATCTCTATCACCCCGACGTGCGCCCCCACGGCTACGGGCACGTGCTGCCGTGGCTCTTCGCGCTCTGGCTCCTCGTCTGGCCGGTGGAGCGGCTCTGGGCGTGGAGCGCGCGGCGGCGCTGGCGGGTGTCCGCGGTGGCGCTCTGGCTGCTCGCGGCGACGCTCCTGCTCGCCAAGGGCATCCCCCCGCTCTGGTGGGGCCGCTTCGGCGCGCCGGTCGCGGCGGCGCTGCTCGCGCTGATGATCGGCTGGCTGGCCGGGCGGCGCCGCCTCGCCGCGCCCTTCTTCGCGCTCGCGCTCGCCGTGCACGCGCTCACCCTCTACGTCGCGTTCCCGGGCTGGTCGGCCACCGCCGAGGACCTGCGCCTGCTCGCCCACCGGAGCCCGCTCGAGCGGGCGTCGTTCCGCGGCACGCGGCACTTCGGCGACGTGCCGACCTTGCGGGCGTTCGAGCGCGAGGTGGGGGAGGGCGACCTCGTGCTCTGGACCGACCGCAACGGCTTCCCCGCGTTCGCCTGGAACCGGGAGATGTCGAACCGCGCGCTCTACGTGCCGCAGTACGCGCTGCGCTCGCAGATCGAAGAGCTCCGCCCGAAGTGGGTCATCGTCGCCCAGGAGTCCGGACAGACGCGGACCCTCGAGCGGGTCGGCGGCTACGAGCGGGTCGGCTACCTCACCGACGCCCTCGTCGGTTACCGCCGCGTCGAGCCCTAACGCTCGCTCGGCGCGATCCGGATCCGCGCGATCTGGGCGACGCTCCCCGCGCGGCCGTCCTGGCGGTAGGCGAGGATGGTGTTCGGGTTGCGCTCGGCCCGCTCGCTGATCTGCACCATGAAGGTCATCTCGAGCTCGACCGGGGCCTGGATGTCCGGGGGCACGACCATCGGCATCGGGTCGCGCAGGATCTCGCCCTCCTGCCAGCGCGTGGTCCGGTAGCGGCCGTGCAGCGGGTAGTGCCAGGCGTGGAAGTGCGGCGGCACGCGATAGCCGGCGGGGCCGTCGAAGGTGACGCGGATGAACAGGTCGTCCTCGATCGCGTCGTCGACCTCGTAGTAGCAGGTCAGGTCGATGACCTCGCGCGGCCGGTAGGTCTCGCTCGGCAGGTCGCAGCCGAGCACCGTGAACATGCCGGGGTAGACGAGGTTCATCGGGTGGGTGAGCGAGCTCGGCGGCGCGCTGAGCCGGTTCTGCTCCACGAACGCGTCGGTGCGGTTCTCGCCGCGGGCGACCTGCGCGACCCACGCCTGCAGCAGGCCGAGCATCTCCTCGGCCTCGTCGCGGTCGTCGTCGCTGAGGTCGCGCTCCTCGGCCGGGTCGGCGGCGAGGTCGAAGAGCTGGATGCGCCCCTCCTGCACCCACCACAGGAGCTTGCGGTCGCCGCGGTAGAGCGCCTTCTGATCGAAGGGGTAGAGCCCGTCCGGCATCAGCTCGCTGAAGAGCAGGCGGTCGTCGTGCCGCCCCCCGTCGATGAGCGGCAGGAGGCTGCGGGCCGGCATCGGCTGCGGCACCGGGATGGAGACGAGGTTGAGGATGGTCGGCGTCAGATCGAAGAGCCCGGCCCGCGCCTGCACCCGGCGCGGCTCGACCCCCGGGATCTTCATCATCAGCATCGCCCGGACCTGCTCCTCGTACAGGTCGGAGGCGTGCCCCCGCCGGCCGTGCTCGTAGAACGCCTCGCCGTGATCGGAGGCGAGGATGACGACGGTGTCGTCCATCAGCGACAGCTCCTCCGCCCGGTCGAGGAGGCGCTGCACCAGCGCGTCGGCGAGGCGGATCTCGGTGTCGTAGTGATCGCGGAGCGTGTCGCCGTAGCGCGAGGGCGCGGGCGGCCGGAGGTAGGGCTCGTGCACGTTGAACACGTGCACCCAGTGGAAGAAGGGCGCCTCGCCGGCCGCCAGCGCGGGGAGCCGCTCGAGCGCGTTCTCGATCACGTCCTCGCGGCGCGGCGTGTAGACCGGCAGCTCCTGCACCTGGTCGTAGCCCTGGAAGAAGCCGGCCACCCGGTGGAAGTAGTCGGTGCCCATGTCGACCGCGGTCACGTAGCCCCGGTCCTTCAGCATCTCGGGGAGCATCCGGTTCTCCTCGAGCAGCGAGGGCCAGAGGTACTCCGGGCCGTAGGCGACCTGGGACGGGTAGCGCCCGGTCATCATCGCGGGGATCGAGCGGAGCGAGCGCGACGACTGCGCGACGACGTTCTCGAAGACCACCGCCTCCTCGGCGAACCGGTCGAGGTTCGGCGAGGTGTCGCGCGCGTACCCCATGTGCGAGAGGTGCGTCGGGTTGAGCGCGTCGACGGTGATGAGCAGGATGTTCGGTCGCGCCGGCAGCCCGCGGGGGCGCTCGCCGTAGTGGCCGTCGCCGAGATCGGCGAGGTCCGGGGAGCCGTCCCCCGCGAAGCAGTCGGCGTCGACGCCGTCGCCCTCGCGGTCGTAGGCGCCGGGGTGCACGCGCGCGTCGAAGTCGTCGCAGTCGCGGCCGCCGAACGCCCAGGCGTGCCCGTCGCCGTCCATGTCGGTGAGGCCGCCGTAGCGGCGGACCAGCGGGGTGCCGGCCACGCTCCCGTGCTCCACGAAGGCGCGCACCCGGTTGCTGTCGCCGTAGGTGAGCCCGCTCGTGACCCACGCCGCGAGGGTCGCGCCGCCCGCGAGGGCCGCGGCGATCCAGGCGCGTCGGGCCGGGCGGCCGCGGAGGGCCCGGCGGGCGATGAGCGCGGCGGCCACGAAGACCGCGAGCGCGGTCGGGCCCCAGGCCAGCGCGCCGGCGCCGTAGGCGGTGATGATGGCCGGGTTGCGCACGAGCACGAAGCGCGCGATCGCCGCGCCCGCGACGAGCCCCACGACGAGCAGCGCGCCGAGCGATCCGAGCGGGCCGAGCCAGCGGGTCACGCGGCGCAGCCCGGCGAACGCGACGAGCGAGACCACGAGGGCCGCGGCCGCGCCGCCCACCGCCGCCCCACCGGCCGCCCAGGCGGCGTTGTCGAGGTGGTGCACGCGGGTGGCGATCAGCCCGTGCGCCTCGCGGCCCACCAGGAGCAGCGCGAGGGCGGCGAGGACGATCGAGAGCGCGCCCCCGAAGAGGCGCGGGTCGTTGCGGAAGAGATCGCGCGGCCGGCGGATCCGGGTGCGGAGCGGGGCGAGCAGCGGCGCGGTGCGGACCAGCGCGAAGAGCGCGGTGGAGGCGGCCGCGAAGACGAAGCCGAGCGGGGTGACGAGCGCGACCAGGTGCAGCGACCCGAGCAGCTGCTCTCCGAGCGAGAGCGCGTCGGCGCCCTCGGACGCGGCCGCCCAGAACGAGTCGAGGATCCCCAGCGCGAGCGCCGCGCCGAGCCCGGCGAGGATCTGCTCGGCCGGCAGCGGGGGCGGAGGCGCGGGCGCGTCCGTCCGGTCGGCCGGGGAGTCCATCAGCGCTGGGATAGCGCCATCGAAGGAGCCTGTCAGGTTCGAAGCAGACGGGCGGTCGCCGTGCTATGAGGCGGCGCGGTGCGACCCCACGAGCACGAGCGCATGTTCCGCGCGGAGACGAAGCATTTCTGGTTCGTCGGGACCCGCGGCGTGATCCTCACCCTCCTCGAGGGCGCCCTCGGCGGCCGGCTCCGGGGCGCGCGCCTGCTCGATCTCGGCTGCGGCACCGGCTACACGCTCAGCCGCCTGCCCGACGGGGTCGAGGCGGTCGGGCTGGACTACTCGCCCACCGCGCTCCGCCTCGCCAAGCGGCGGGCCCCCGGGGTGCGCTACGTGCGCGGGAGCGCCTACGCGCTGCCCTTCGAGGCGGAGAGCTTCGACGCGGCGCTCGCCCTCGACATCCTCGAGCACCTCGACGACGACCTCCTCGCGGCCCGGGAGATCGCGCGGGTGCTCCGGCCCGGCGGCGCGGCGGTCGTCGCGGTCCCCGCCCACCGCTGGCTCTGGTCCCAGCACGACGAGGCGCTCGATCACAAGCGGCGCTACAAGCTCGCGGAGCTCGAGCTGGTCCTCGAGCAGGCGGGGCTGCGGGTGGAGCGCTCGAGCTACTACAACACGCTGCTCTTCCCGCTGGTGGTGGCCAAGCGCGTGATCAGCAAGACGTTCGTGCCCGAGGTCGACGAGCCGGAGAGCGATCTCTCGGTGCCGCCCGCGCCGATCAACCGCTCGCTGGCCGCGATCCTGTCGTTCGAGCGGCACCTCGTGCCCCGGGTGAAGCTCCCGATCGGCGTCAGCTGCTTCGCCGTCGTGCGGAAGCCCGCGTAGCGGCGGTCACTCCCAGTCGATCTCGGCGAGCGCCGCGCCGGTGCGGTGCCACGAGGTCACGTTGACCCGGACGCGCTCGACGTCGTCGATGCCGAGCGCGTGCTCGACGAACTGGGGCCGCGGCTGGAACTCGCCGAAGGTCGCCTCGATGGTCCGGGCCAGCTCGCCGTTGGCGTAGACCTCCACCGTGTACTCCTGCACGGCGCGGTCGTTGTAGTGGCGGTTGTGGCCGTTGAGCAGCTTGAGGGTCTCGATGCGCTCCGGCGGCGAGAGGCTCACCTCCACCCAGCCCGGGCTGCGGTCGGGCAGCAGCCACTCGGACGCGTGGTCGTCGTCGATGACGTTGCGCGGCGGGAAGTCCGGGCCGAAGCGCGCCGAGGCGGTGGCCTCGTACCCGGTCGGCGTGCGCAGCGCGAAGTAGAGCCCGACCGCCACTAGCGCGGCCACCAGCGCCGCGAAGCCGATGCGCGAGGCCTGGGTGAGCGTGATCTCGCGCGGGGTCATCGCCCCCGGGGAGAGCGCGGCGTCGACGTGGCGGCGCGCGGTGACCAGCTTCTGGAACAGCTCGCCATGGCTCGCCTCGAGCTCGGCGTCGAGCGCGGGCAGCGAGGTCGCGGTCAGCGCCTGGTGCGCCTCGCGCACGTCGGCCAGGCGGCCGGAGGAGAGGCCACGGACCTGGAGCACCGAAGCCCAGGACGGGCGGGCCTCCGCTGCCGCATCCGCTGCCGCTGCCGCACCCGCTGCCGAGTCCGCTGCCGCTGCCGCTGCCGAGTCCGCTGCCGCTGCCGAGTCCGCTGCCGAATCCGAATCCGAGTCCGAATCCGAGTCCGAATCCGAGTCCGAGTCCGAGTCCGAGTCCGAATCCGAGTCCGAGTCCGAGTCCGAATCCGAGTCCGAGTCCGAGTCCGAATCCGAGTCCGAGTCCGAGTCCTTGGCCGCGTCCCTGGCCTCGACCGCCGCTGGGGCGGGCGGGGGCTCGGGCTGGCTCAGGCCGGCGGCGACGGCGAGCTCGGGGACGGCGTCGAGGGTCTCCTCGAAGGCCTGGGCGGCGAGGCGGAGGCCCTCGGCGGTGTGGCCGTTGGACCAGAGGGCGTCGGCCGCCTCGGCGCGCTGGCGGGCGATGCCGAGGCGTCGCGCGAGCGCGCTGCGCGCGTCTTCGGTGACCTTCTTGGACGTCGCCTTCGCGTCGGAGAGGAGGAAGTACTCCTTGATCGCGTTCGAAGGGGTGCCGGTCGTGCTCACGCGTGTCCTCCGCCGGGCCGTGGGCCTCGGATCGCCCGAGGGTTACTCGCCGGAGGGGGGCGCTTCAAGCGCCGCGCGCGCGCCAGGGCCACCGCGAGGGCCGCGCCGAGCGCCGTCAGGAGCCACGCCCAGCCGAGGTCGGGCGGCTCGTGGCGGCCGCGGACCCGGTGGCGGCCGGCCGGGAGCGCGATCGAGAGGCGGCCGGCGGAGTCGGCGCGGGCCTCCCCGGGCGCGATCGTCCAGCTCGGGTCGTGGCGCTGGTTCACCACCACCACGCCCGGGGCGGCGAGCTCGACGTCGAGGGTGAAGGCGCGCGCGGTGCGCTCGAAGCCATGGACCCGCAGCTCGGGCCCGCCGTCGGCGCGCGCCTGCGGTCGATCGCCGCGCCAGAGGCGGTGCACCTCGGGCCACGGCACCGGGTCGTAGCAGCGCGCCGTGCCCACGTGCATGCGGGGGTAGCTCTTCATGCGCTCCAGGTAGGCCTCGCCGTCGTCGACGAGGTGGAAGCGCCTGGCCGGCGCGCCGAGGATCGGGGCCCCGCGCCAGCGCTGGGCGAGGTGAGCGTGCTGGTCGGCGAGGTCGAGCGCGACGCCGACCGGCGCGGCCCAGGCGAGGAGCGCGATCAGCGCGCGGAGGCGTCGGTCCGGGGCGGCGCGGAGCAGGGCCGCGCGCGACGCGTGCAGCGCCAGCCCCGCCAGGAGCGCGAGGTGGAAGGTGAGCAGCACGCTGAAGCGGCTCGGGATGCGCAGCTGCTCGAAGACCGGCAGCCCGTGGAGCAGCGGCCACGGCCAGCCGTCGCCCCGGGCGCCGAGCGCGAGCGCGCCGAAGAGGAGCGCCCCGATCACCAGGTGCCGCCGGCCGCGCCGGAGCGCGAGCGCCGCCCCGAGCCCCGCGAGGAGGAGCACCCCGACGCCGACGTAGGCGCCGTACTCCATCCACTCCCAGGGATGCGGATCGAAGTGCGCCGGGTGCGGGTGGCGGGCGACGAGCGCGTGGATCAGCTCGGGCAGCTCGAGCGCGTCCAGGAGCGGCGTCTGGCGGGGCGCGTCGGTCAGGGCGCGGGCGATCGGCGCCCACCGGGCGGCGCCGAGGAGGGCGGTCAGCCCGAGCGTGATCGCGCCGGCCCGGAGCGTGGGCCACCCCGGGCGACGGAGCGCGTCGAGCCCGAGCAGCAGGAGCGCGAAGGGGAACGGAGCGGTGCCGCCCTCGAAGAGCATCAGCGCCAGCGCGCCGGCGGAGAGCGCGCACCACCGCGGGTCGCCCTGGCCGCGCCGGAAGCCGTACAGCGCCCAGGGCGCGAGGTGGAACGAGAGGAAGGTCGCGTGGCCGAGCACCCCGCGCCACGCGAAGAAGCCCCCGAACGCCCAGGCCGCGGCCGCGAGCGCGGAGGCGGCGGCGCCGAGGCCGTAGAGCCGGCGAGCCACGGCGTAGGTCCCCGCGAAGCCGGCCGCGTAGTGGGCGAGCACGAAGAGCTTGGAGCCGACCACGGTCCCGAAGGGCAGCCCGGTCAGCCACCAGGTGGGCGACCAGATCTGGGCCTGCGGCTGCGCCCACGCCGTCACCCCGCCGCAGTGATGCGGATCCCAGGTCGGCAGCTCGCCGAAGCGGAGCAGCGCGATGCGCGCCGCCTCCCACTGATGATGGAACCAGGGCCAGTCGCCCGGGCCGGCGGCGTCGAGCCGGAGCAGCGCCGGCAGGTAGGCGAGGGCCGCGAGCCCGAGCCCCGCGAGCCAGACCCAGCGCCGCTCCCCCCGCGTCATCGGCCCGCGGTCACCGGTGGAAGTAGAGGTCGCGGTCGAAGTTGAAGTAGGTCTCGATCGAGCGCTCGTAGTGGATCACGAAGTCGGCGCTGATCCACAGCGTCAGCGCCAGGCCGACCGCCGTCCAGAGCCTCGCCCACTTCACCAGGAACCGGTTGTGCCTCCACACCTGCGCCAGCGCGTAGGGCGAGAGCGACACGAGCAGGTAGAGCGTGATGTCGCGCCGGAGCCCCGGCCACGCCTCGGGCTGCTTCGCCCACTCGACGTCGACGGTGAAGTTCATCGAGTACATGACGAACAGGATCGCGAAGAGCCCGCCGCCGAAGAAGGTCGGCTTGCGCAGCAGACCCTCCAGGAAGTCGCCCGCCCCGAGGCAGAGGAACGGGTAGACCGGGATCATGTACCAGCCGAAGGTGTGGTTGCCGCTCCCGAGCCCGATGGCCACGAGGTAGGCGATCATCGGCACGGTGTAGACCGCCGCGTTCCGGAAGCCGCGCGACCAGACGCTCGCGCCGTAGGCGACCCAGAGGAAGAGCGACCAGCCGCGGCCCACGAGGTCGTGGTTGATGAGGATCGCGTCGAAGAAGCGCGGGAAGAGGTTCCAGTGGGTCGGCCGGCCGCCCTGCTTCGCGGTGGTCATCACGAAGACGTCCCAGTCGACGATCAGCGCGAAGACGAGCAGGAGCGAGGAGACCGCGAGGCCGATCACCGCCGAGAGCACCGCGCGCCGCGTCTCGCCTCGCTCGGCCGCCACCAGCATCACGAGCGCCGGCACCCAGACGGCGGCGGGGATCTTCGCGCAGGTGGAGAGGCCGGCGCAGATCGAGGCGAAGACGAGATCACGCGTCTTGCGATGGTCGCGCCAGCGCAGGAAGAACAGCATCATCGCCAGCACGAGCACGACGAGGAGGTCCTCCTCCTTCACCACCCGGGTCTGGAGCGCGATGATCGGCAGGGTCGCGTAGAGCAGCGCCCCGAGCCAGGGCCCGGGGCCGGGGCCGAAGAGGCGCCGCCCGACGGCCACCATGAGGAAGATGGCGATCACCGCGAGCCCCATCGGCACGAGCCGGGTGTGCTTCAGCTTCGCGTCGAGCCAGTGCTCCGCCCCGCCGAGGTGAGCGGCCGCGCCGACGACGACGTGGAAGAGCGGCGGCTGCTCGAAGTACGGCGTGATGACGGGCCGGCGCTCGCCGAAGTAGCGCGCCTCCTCCACCGTCACCGCGCCGCCGTACGCCGCCGGCCAGATGGTCCAGCCGCGGGTGGTGCCGTCCTCGAGGAGCGACCAGCCGTTCCAGGTCGCGAACAGCTCGTCGGCGTTGTCGCGGAACTCCGGGATGACGTCGTAGTCCCAGGCCCGGTAGGCGGTGCCGAGGAGCGCGATCGCGATCGTCGCGAGCGTGCCCCAGCGTCGCCAGCGGACCCTCGGGCGCGCCGCGATCATCGCGAAGAAGAAGCCCAGGCCCCAGAAGAGCGCGCCCAGCCCCGCGGCCCACCAGAGCGCGACCCGGGACGCCGGCCAGGTGCCGCTCGAGGGGGTCAGGAGATCGTGCGGGACCGGCCGCCCGGGGCCGGGGCGGGTGTCCCACCCGAGGTGCAGGTAGGCGCTCCGCGGATCCGGGCGCCCGCGCTGCGGGTAGGGGAGCGCGCGTCCGCTCCAGTCGACCCGGAGGTCGTAGGTCCCCGGCGGGAGCGGCGCGTCGCCGAGCGGCTCGCCGTCGACCCGGATCGTCGCGTCCCGGCGCGCGTCGATCGAGAGGTAGCGGGGTGGGCCCTCGGGGATCTCGAGGCGCGCGTAGAGCTCCGCGTCGATCTCCGGGAGATCCTCCGGGCGCTCCAGCCGGTCGAACGGCCAGCCCTGCACGTAGCGCGCGATCGGCCGGTGCACGTTCGGGAAGCTCGTCCGGTGCTCGACCGTGCGGTCGACCAGCACCCGCTCGCCCTCGGGCGTCGTCCAGTACCAGCGCGCGGCCCAGCCGTGCGCGAAGTAGGGGTCGGCGAGCGCGGCGAGCCCCAGCCAGGCGAGCGCCGCGACCACGCCGAGCCCGATCGCCCAGCGTCGGCGATCGCGGTCGGATTTCGCGGGGTTGCCTTCGGGCATCGGCGGGGGCCGAGCTTGGGTCATGGGGGAGGGGCGAGCAAGGACTCGTAGACGAAGGCGCTGAACGCCTCCGCGGTCCCCGGCGTCATCACGTGCCCCGCCCCGTGCCCGTACCACCGCACCGGGTGTCCGGCGTCGGTGAAGCGATCGACCAGCCGCTCGGCCATCGGGTAGGGGAGGAACGGATCGCCCCGCCCGTGGGAGACGAAGACCGGCATGTCCCGGTGACGCGCCATGCGCGGCGTCCAGTCCTGCTCGGAGAGCAGCGTGCCGCTGAGCACCCCGAGCGCGGCGTACGGCCGCTCGGCGCGCAGGGCCAGGTCGCAGGCGAGCATCGCCCCCTGGCTGAAGCCGGCGATCACCGTCCGCTCCGGCGGCGCGCCCAGCTCCCGCTCCACCGCCCGCAGGAGCGCCGACGTCCGGGCCCGCGCCGCGGCCATGCCCGGCGGGCGGTGCCGGGTGAGCGCGTCGAGGGCGCCGTCGCGCAGCCTCCGCCGCAGCGGCCGGTCGATGAGCCACCACGCGCGCCGCGGGCCCTCCGGGATCGTCACCCCGAGCGGCCCCTCCGGGAAGACGAAGCGGGTCCCCGCCGGCACGTCCAGCCCGTCGCGCAGCGGCAGCTGGTCCTCCGCGAGCGACGCGAAGCCGTGCAGGTAGACGAGCACCGGGCCGGACCCGCCGCCGCGCCCGTCGGTGCCGCCCGCCACGATCGCGCGCGCGTCGCCCGCCTCGAGCCAGCGCGAATCGAAGCGCGCCTTCGGCTGGTGCCCCTCGAAGCAGCCGACGGCGAGGAGCGCGATCAGCGGCAGGGCGGGGCGGCGCATGGCGTCGGTTACCCATCCTGGAGCCGGCTCGCAAGGCGGCCTTGACTGTTTTGTGAATCGCGTTCACTGTTGTGAACGTGGTTCACGAAACGCGATCCGGGGAGACGCCCCGCGCCCGACGGCGGGCGGAGACCACCGCGGCGATCGTGGAGGCGGCGCTGACCATCGTGACCGAGGAGGGCTTCGACGCCCTGACGATGAAGCGGCTGGCCGGCGAGCTCGGCTACGCCACCGGCGCCTTCTACCGCTACTTCCCCTCCAAGGACGCGCTGCTGCTCGCGGTGCAGCGCCGGGTGCTGGAGCTGCTCGCCGAGGACCTGGCGGAGGCCCGGGCCGCGATCGACGCGCGGCTGTCCGACGCGCCGGAGGCGGTGGCCGCGCTCGCCCGGATCGTCGCGCTGGCCCAGGTCTACGAGACGCTGCCGACCCGGCGCCCCGCGCACTTCCGCCTCCTCAGCCGGTGGCTGGGCGAGCCCGAGCCGATGGTGAGCACCGAGGCGGCGGCGCCCGCGCTGCCGACCCTCATCGCGCTCTTCGGCAGCGTGCCCGCCCTGCTCGGGGAGGCGGCGCACGTCGGCGCGCTGTCCGAGGGCGACGCGACGCGCCGCGGCTACCTGCTCTGGAGCGCGCTCCAGGGGGTGCTGCAGCTGCGCAAGCTCGACCGCTTCGGGGTGGAGGCGTTCCGCGCGGGCCCGCTCGCGCAGGAGCTGTATCGCGCCCTCCTCGTGGGATGGGGAGCGGCGGGGGCGGACGTGACCGACGCGCTGGCGCGCGCGGCGAAGGTGAAGGAGGAGATCTCGTGAGCGTACTCTTCGGGTTCGTGGGGGGCCTGGTCGTCTGGACCTTGCTCGAGTACTTCATCCACCGCTTCGCGGGGCACGAGCGGAAGCTCGGCAAGCACGTCGCGCGGGAGCACCTCTCGCACCACGCGACGCCCGACTACTTCTCGCCGATGCGCAAGAAGGTCCTGCTCGCCGTCCCGGTGCTCGGCGGGCTGGCCGCGCTGCTCGTCCCCCTCGTCGGCTGGGGCGGCGCGGCGGTGGTCTTCGGCACCTTCGCCGGCTGGCGCTTCTACGAGGCGCTGCACCGCGCCACCCACCTGCGCGGGCCCCGCAACGCCTACGGCGAGTGGGCGCGGCGCCACCACCTGCACCACCACTTCCAGGCCCCGAAGAAGAACCACGGCGTCACCTCGCCGGTGTGGGACTGGGTGTTCGGCACGCTCGAGCGGCCCGAGACCATCCGCGTCCCCCGCCGCCACGTGCGCTGCTTCGCCTGGCTGCTCGGCGAGGGCGGCGAGATCGACCCGCGCTACGCCGGCACGTACTCGATCCGCTAGCCGCAGACGCGGTTGCGGCCGCCGCGCTTGGCGTCGTAGAGGCGCTCGTCGGCCTCCTTGACCAGCTCCTGCGGGTCCTCGACGTGCGGGCCCCAGGCGGCCACGCCGATGCTGACCGTCACCGGGATCTGGGTGCCCTCGAAGCGGAAGACGGCGCTCTCGACCGAGGCGCGGAGCTTCTCGGCCAGCTGGATCGCGCCCTCGCGGCCGACCTCCGGCACGATCACCCCGAACTCCTCGCCGCCGGTCCGCGCCGGCACGTCGTCGCGCCGCACCCGGGAGCGCACGAGCGCGCCGAGCTGCCGGAGCACGGAGTCGCCGGCCAGGTGGCCGTAGGTGTCGTTGATGCGCTTGAAGTGGTCGATGTCGAAGAGCACCAGCGAGAAGTCGCGCTCGTAGCGGCGGGAGCGGGAGGCCTCGCGCTCCAGCGCCTCGTTGAAGAAGCGCTTGTTGTGCAGCTCCGTGAGGCCGTCCACCGTCATCAGGCGGTAGATCTCCTCGTGGTACTGCGCCTCCATGTTGCCGCTCACGATGAACTTGAAGATCGTGCGGCCGATCTTGAGCTGGTCGCCGTCCCGCAGGGCGACCTCGTCGACGAGCTCGTCGTTGACGTAGGTGCCGTTGGTCGAGCCGAGATCGCGGATGACGTAGCCGTTGCGCTCGCGGCTGATCCGGGCGTGGTTGCGCGACACGCTCTCCTGATCGAGCTGCACGTCGCACTTGGACGAGCGTCCGATGACGGTGGGCTCCGTGCCCAGGGGCACCCGTCGCCCGAGGTCGTCGCCGTAGATGATCACCAGGCACCCCTCGCGGGAGTCGTCCCCCTTCTTTCCGGGGGCCTTGGTGATGACGGTGACGACCGTCTTGTTCGGGTTGGTGGTCCGCTCGTCTTCCATGCGGTTCCGGCGCTCATTGTGACCGACCCGCGGCCGAAGCGAAAGAAGAGGGCGGGCGCCGGCGGTTTTTTGACCCGCCGATCGGGGCTCCGTAGCTTCGGCCCCGATGCGGTGGCTCTCCAGGCGGACGCTCTCCATCGCGGGCGCGGTGGCCCTCGTGGGCGTGGCGATCGGGTTCCTGAGCGGCCCGATCAGCGCCGACGCGCGGCGCACGCCGCCCGCCGCCGACGGAGCGACGGCGACGGCCGCGCCCGCCCGGAGCCCGGCCCGACCGGCCCCGCCCCGCGGCCGCACCTTCCCGGGCCTCGACCCGCTCCAGCACCGGGTGGAGGACGGGGTCACGGTCGCCGATCTCACCGACGGCTCGACCGCGATCCTCTCCCTCGATCCCGGCCTGCAGGCGCACGTCGCCGAGGTCTACTCGAGCTACGAGGTGCCCTGGGGCGCGCTCGTGGCCCTCGACCCGCGCAGCGGCCGGGTGCTCGCCTACGTCTCCCACTCGAGCGCCGACCCGAACGCGGGCGACCTCGTGCTCGACCCGGGGCCGCCGACCGCCAGCGTCTTCAAGGTCGTGACCGGCGCCGCCCTGATCGACGCCGGCGTCCAGCCCGACGCGCCGGTCTGTTACCACGGCGGCGCCAGCCGGCTGATGGGGCACAACCTCGAGGACGACCCGTCGCGGGACCGCCGCTGCGCCAGCCTCGCCGAGGCGATGGGCGGCTCGATCAACAGCGTCTTCGGCAAGCTCGCCGACCGCCACCTCGACGCGCCGACCCTCCAGCGATACGCGCACGCCTTCGGCTTCGGCCACGCGCTCCCCTTCGACGTGCCCACCCGGGTCAGCCCGACCGAGGTCCCCGGCGACCGGCTGGAGCTGGCCCGCACCGCCGCCGGCTTCTGGCACAACTACATGTCGCCGCTGCACGGCGCGCTCGTCGCCGCGACGATCGCGAACGACGGCCGCATGCCCCGCCCGACCCTGGTCGACCAGGTCATCGACGGCCGCGGCCGCGAGAGCTACCGGGCCGAGCCCGAGGTCTTCCGCGAGGTCATCCCGAGGACCACCGCCCGCGCGGTCGGCCGCATGATGGTCGAGACGACCCGCCGCGGCACCGCGCGCCGCTACTTCTTCGACCCGCGCGGCAACGCCTTCCTCCCCGGCATCGAGGCCGCGGGCAAGACCGGCACCCTCGCCAACGACGATCCTTACCGCGGCTACACCTGGTTCGTCGGCTACGCCCCGGTCGACGAGCCCCAGATCGCGGTGGCGGCCCTCGTGATCAACGAGCCCCGCTGGCGCATCAAGGGCGCCTACGCCGCGCGCGAGGCCATGCGCTACTGGCTCGTGCAGCGCCCCCGGCAGCAAGCCGCGGCCGCCCGCGCCGCGTCGCGCTGAGCACCCCCGCCCGTCCCGCGGGTCCGAGAGACCGGGGACGCTCGTCGTCATATCGTCATTCGACTGAACGAGAGACCGGGGACGCTCGTCGTCATATCGTCATTCGGCTGAACACGGGCCAGCCGGCAGGGTCCGCGTCCGAGACCGAGTCCGAGTCCGAGTCCGAGTCCGAGTCCGAGTCCGAGTCCGAGTCCGAGTCCGGGTCCGGGTCCGGGTCCGAGTCCGAGTCCGAGACCGCGACCGAGTCCGAGTCCGCGTCCGAGTCCGAGTCCGAGTCCGAGTCCGCGTCCGCGTCCGCGTCCGAGTCCGAGTCCGAGTCCGAGTCCGAGTCCGAGTCCGAGTCCGGCGCCGAATCCGAGTCCGGCCCCCCGCTGCCGCTCCCCGCTGCCGGCCTCGCTGCCGCTGCCGCTCCCCGCTGCCGGCCCCGCCTCCGCTGCCGGTCTCGCCGCCGCTGCCGCTCCCCGCTGCCGGCCTCGCCGCCGCTGCCGGCCTCGCCGCCGGCTACGCCCCGTCGAGTCCGCATGAGAGGCAGACGTGTTGGCGCCTCGTCCTCCTCCTCCGACGGTGCCGGACGCGGCCGGGCGAGTAAAGGACGCCTGCGGCGCCGGCTTCGCCGGCTGCGGGCCCTGCGGG
>JAYZQJ010000090.1:0-8163 GCA_036149055.1 Myxococcota bacterium
GCTTGGACGGGCCGTCGATTCGCACGAAGCACTTGGCGGACGACATGGACTTGAACGACGATCAGGATGAAGCTGAGCGGCTCAGAGTTTCCGGAAAACGCGGCTCAGAGTTTCCGGAACCTACACCGGCCAGCCGCCACCCCGCCGCCCCCCAACCCCTTGGCGGCTTCGCGCCTTTGCGAGAGCCAATTGACACCGCTGCACCCTCCCGGGCCGGGACAGCCCTGGAACCGGCGGCCAGCCCCCATCCCGAGGCCACGTCACGCCTCTGCGTCTCTGCGACTCTGCGAGAAACCAACTGCTCCCGAGGAAGGAGCGGCTGTCAGGTCACCGCCGGCCAGCCGCCACCCCGCCGCCCCGCAACATCTTGGCGGCTTCGCGCCTTTGCGAGAGCCAATTGACACCGCTGCACCCTCCCGGGCCCGCGACAGCCCTGAACCCGGCGGCCAGCCCCCATCCCGCGGCCACGTCACGTCTCTGCGTCTCTGCGACTCTGCGAGAAACGAAATTGCTCCCGAGGAAGGACCGGCCGTCGGGTCACCGCCGGCCAACCGCCACCCCGTGGCCCTTTGCGTCTTTGCGTCTTTGCGTGAAATTAGTTGTCGTCACCGAGACTCTGGTGACGCGAAGGACGCACGGGCACGGGCATGGGCACGGGGCCGCCGCTTCGCGCTGCGCGCTCAGGCGGCGGCGGGGGTGTACCAGGACTCCAGCGCGCCCCGCAGCTTCGTGCGGGCGCGGGCCTCGAGCTGGCGGACGCGCTCCTTCGAGACCCCCATCTCCTGACCGAGGGACTCGAGCGTGCGGGGCTCGTCGACGAGGAGGCGCTGCTCGATGATGCGGCGCTCGCGCTGGCTGAGCAGCTCCATCGCCGCGCCGAGCTTCTCGCGCACGCCGGTGATCTCCTCCGCGCGAGCGAAAGCGTCCTCCGGGCTCTCGTTGCGGTCGCGGAGACGCGAGACGGCCGGGCCGCGCTCATCGGTCTCGGCGTCGAGGGAGAAGTCGCGCTGGGTCAGGATCGGCCAGAGCTTGCGCGCGCGGGCCTCGGGCATGCCGCTGACCTCGACCAGCTCGTCGATGGTCTCGATGCCATCCTTGCGGTAGGCGCGCATCGCCTTGCGCTCGGTGCGCGTCGTGCCGAGCCGCACGATGCGGTAGGTGCGGACGACGTACTCGCGGATCTCGGCGCGGATCCAGTAGACCGCGTAGGTGATGAGGCGGTTGCCCTGCTCGGGGTCGAACTTGAGCGCGGCCCGGAGCAGACCGAGGTTGCCCTGCTGGATCAGGTCCTCCATCGGCACGCCCCAGCGGCGGTACTCCTTGGCGACCTTGATCACGAACGGGAGGCTCGACTCGACGAGGCGCGCGCCCGCGCGCTGGTCCCCCTCGCGCCAGCGCTTGGCGAGGTCGAGCTCGGTCTCGGCGTCGAGCGGCTCGACGTCGGCGAGATCGCGGCGGTAGGAGTCCAGGCTCAGGGGACGGGTGCTCGTCATCGGCTCTCCTTTTCCCGCCCGGGGGCCGCCCGTTCGGGCGTCTCTGGTCGAGGGCGGTGGTGGTTTCCCCGCGTCGGCTCCAGTGCGAAGGCCGTGCCGCGCGCGGGAGCGCCGGGAGCGCCGGGTCGGAGAGCGAAAAGCGCGAGAGTGCCGCGGCCCTTAAGCGAAGCTGCCGCGGCAAGTTGCCGCGGCAGTCGGTCGAACGCGTCTCGGGCGTCTTCCTGAAGGTGGGTTCGTGCCCACCGAAGGCAACCCTCATTCGTAAGAGAAGCGGAACGACACCAGGAGGCGCGTCGCGCCGAGCGACGGTCGCGTCCCCGCGAGGGCCGTCCGCAGACACCCCAGGGTCGCGTCGGCGTCGAGCCGGACGACGTCGTCGGCGAAGGTGTCCCGCCACCGGATCTCGGGCGCCGCGCCGGCGCGATAGTCGATCCGCACGTCCCCCTGCCCCGCGCTCCGCGGCCCGCTCGCGCACCGCCCGAGCCCTCCCACGATCTCCCACACCCGCGCCTCGAGCGCCGGATCCCGAGGACACCGCCCGGACCGGCCGAGCCCGTCACAGCGAAGGTACGCGACCCTCCCCGGCCGCACCGAGAGGCTCCCCGGCGCAGCCGCGCCGACGGCCCGAGCCCCGGTCGCCGACTCGGCATCGGTCCCGACCCCGGAGACCGAACCGGACGCGACGTCGGACTCGGACTCGGCGTCGGACTCGGCTTCGGACGCAGAGTCGGACTCGGCATCGGACGAGGCTTCCGCTTCGGCCTCGGGCTCGGAGTCGGAGTCAAAGTCGGCCTCGAAGGGGGCCTCGGCGTCGGACTCGCCCGCCGTGAGCTCCGCCCCCTCCTCGAACCCTCCCCGCTCGTCCTCCATGCCCCACCGCGCCAGCCCCAACCCGGCCGCGAGCCCGATCGCCGCCACCGCCGCCACCACCCACGGGCGCGGCGAGTCGTCCGCCGGGATCCGAACGTCGATCACTCCGAGCTCCGCTCGAACAGCTCGCGGTTGGTGCCCTCGGCGCGCGGCGAATGACAGGCGCGGCAGCGCGCCTCGTAGGCCTCGGTGGCCCCGACGAGCACCTGGCTGCCGGCCGGCACGAGCCGCTGGGATCGGCTCGCGGGGGAGCCGCAACGGGTGCAGATGGCGAGCGACTTCGTGACGTACTCGGCCACCGCCATCAGGGTCGGCATCGGGGCGAACGGCTTGCCGGTGTAGTCCTGGTCGAGCCCGGCCATCACCACCCGCATGCCTCGGTTGGCGAGGCGCTGGACCACGTCGACCACCCCGTCGTCGAAGAACTGGGCCTCGTCGATCCCGACCACCCGGGTGTCCCTGCGCACCCGCTCGGCCAGCTCGCGGGAGTCGCGCACGGCGACCGCCTCGATGCTCGCCTCCGAGTGGCTGACGATCTTGGTCGCGTGGTAGCGGTCGTCGATCGCGGGCTTGAAGACCTGGAGCGGCTGGCGTGCGATCTGGGCCCTGCGCAGGCGGCGAATGAGCTCCTCGCTCTTGCCGCTGAACATCGGGCCCACGATCACCTCGATCCAGCCCACCTCCGCGTGCATCACGTGCATCGATGACTCCGGCGGAATTCTCGCGTCGTTTCCGTGGCTTGCCGCGACAGGGAGGCGCGGCCCCCGCTCCGGCGTCGAGACCCCCGCCCACATACCGTCTGTGAGAGGTCTCGTCCATCGCACAACGCCCTTTTGCCCCACGGTCGGGGTGTGCTAGCTTGGATCCCGTGGAGGTCGTTCTGCGCAAGGTCGGTCGGAAGCCGGGCCGCGCTGTGGTCGGCAGGCTCCTCCGGGCGCCCCGCAAGGGGTCTGTCCTGGTGATCGAGTTCCCCGACGGCCTGCACGAGTACGTCACGACCCCGGTGAAGCGCATCCTCCGCCTCTGCGCCAAGACCGAGGGCGAGGCCGGCAGCCGCGACGTCTACTACCTCCAGACGGCCAACAGCCGCTACCGCCTCGAGATCCGCTCGGGCGACCCCGTCGCGCTCGAAGCGCCGGTCGCTCGCTAGCTCGTCTCGAGACGCTAGCCCCTCTAGAGACGGCCAGCTACAGGCGACCGAGCGCCGCCACGAGACCGTGGCAGACCTCGGCGAGCTTCTCGAATTCGCCGTCCTTCGGTCGGCTCGTGGTCTCGTCGACGTAGAGCGCGCGGTTCAGCTCGATCTGGACGGCGTGCCACCCCTCGCCCGGCCGCCCGTAGTGCGCGGTGGACCAGCCGCCGCGGTAGGGGTCGTCGTGCCGCACGCTCAGCCCGGCGGCGCGGAAGTGCGCGTCGACGCACTCGATGACGCGGGCCTCGGCGGTGGTTCGCCCGCGGGTGCCGGGGACCACGTCGGCGCGCGGAGAGTGGTTGCGGCCCGCCCGCGACACCGAAGGCATCGAGTGCGCGGCGAGGAGGATGGCCTTGCCGAAGCGATCCCGCTTGCGCTCGAGCTGCGCCACCAGCGCGCGATGATAGGGCGCGTGGAACAGCGAGAGGCGCCGCTCGAGGGCGGCGTAGGTGAGCGGCTCCCGGAGCGCCGGGCGGCCGTCGGTCGTCACCCGCCAGACCACGCCCCGGGGCTGCACGCCGCGCGGGTCGGGGTGGTCGGGCACGGTCTGCGGATCGACGTCGTCGGGCGCGCGGTTCAGGTCGACCACGTAGCGCGACACCTTCGCCGCCAGCAGCGACGCGCCGAGCTCGGCCGAGCGCGCGTAGAGCTTGTCGACGTAGATGTCGCTGTCCCGCAGCACGACGTCACGGGTCACCGCGACTTGCGGCCGGACCGCGTCCGGAACGGCCAGTCCCGCATGAGGGACCTCCACCAGGACGGCCGTCTCGCCCGCCGCCGGGACCTCGAGGGTGTAGACCTCGTCGTCCGCGTCGTCGCTCGCTGAGGTGAGGCTCTGACGGTTCACGTGCCGCTCGCGAAAGGGGCGCGGGCGCGCCCGACCCCTTCCCTTAGGCTCATAGCACAGGCCGACGAGGGCCGAAGGCGGTCAGCCCTTTTTCCCCGCGCCCGGCGGCGGCGGCGGCGGCGTCTGCTGCTCGATCATCCACGCGTCGCTCGAGAGGAACTCGACGCCGTCGATCTCGTCCTTGTCGGCGAGGTCGGGGTGGTCGGTGACCACCCGGGTGACGTCGGCGGCCTTCGCGCTCTCGAAGAGGGCGCCCTTCCAGTCGTCCGGCGCGGGCTCCTCCTTCAGCTCCACCACGTCCACCAGCTCGCGAATGCGCGCCATGTGCGGCTCGAGGTTGTCGTTCACGAAGGCCGGGTGGGCCTCGAGCATCGCGCGGACCCGCGCGAGGATCCATTCGGTGGTCTTGCTCCGGGACTTGGTGTTGCCAAGCACCCGGTTGGCCACCTGCTCTGGCGCAGTCCCGGCCCCGGCCACCGAGGCGTTCACGTACACGTCCGGACCCAGCAGGATGTTCACGTCGTTCGACCTCCTGATCCCTCTATCTCCGAAGGCGCGCGGCCGGGTCAACCCCGAATCCCGGCGGGGGCCGTTGCGGGACGCGCCGGCCGGGTACAACCTCCCGTCGGCCATGAAGCGGAGCACCCTCATCCTGCCGGGCCTGGCGGTCGCCTCGATCGGGATCGCGATCGGCCTCTCGGTGCTCTTCACCGGCGAGCCCCCGCCCGAGACCGAGGCGATCGCGCCGGTCCCGGAGATCGAGCGCGCCCCCGGGGAGAGCGACGAGGCCCTCGAGGCGCGCCGTCGCGCGGCGCACGAGGCGATGCTCGACCGCGACTTCCCGATGCACGGGCTCGTGACCGCGGCGCAGATCCCGGTGCGCGCCGAGGCGGATCCCGAGTCGCAGGTCATCGGCTGGCTCCGGCTCGGCGGGCGGGTGCGCCTCAAGAGCGCGCGGGTGCAGACGCCGCGCTGCAACACCGGCTTCTACGAGCTCTACCCCCGCGGCTGGACCTGCGCCGGTCAGGGCGTGGACGTGGCCGAGACCCCGCCCGACGGCACCGCCGGAGAGAGCGCCGCCGACGTCGACGCGCCGCTGCCCTACCGCTACATGATGGTGCGCGAGCCGCAGGTGCCCGAGTATCACCAGCTCCCGTCGCGCGACGACCAGCGCGACGCGCTCCTCCACGGCCGACGCTACGCGGAGCTGCTGAACGACGGGCAGGAGCGCCGGGCGGAGCTGCTCCGTGACGGTCGGCTCGCGGGCGAGCCCCGCATGCCCCCGGTCGTCGCGCGCTACCTGCACCGCGGCTTCTACGTGGCGAGCAACGGCACCGAGGTACGCAGCCAGCGTCGCTTCGCGCGCACGGTCCGGGGCAGCTACGTCAAGGAGGCGCAGCTGCTCGAGACCACCGGCAGCGACTTCGCGGGGATCGAGCTGGGCGAGGACGAGCAGCTCCCGATCGCGTTCGCGGTGCGCACCAGCCGGCCGCTCCGGCGCGTCGAGCGCGAGGACGGCACCAGCCGCTTCGTCGACGACGAGGCGATGGAGCCCTGGGAGCGTCAGGCACGCTTGCCATGGGTCAGGCGCGAGCGGATCGGCGACCGCGTCTACCACGTGCTCGAGGGGCCGGACGGCGAGCCGCGCTACCTCCGCGCCTGGTTCGCGGGCGTCGCCGAGCGCATCGAGCCCCCGCGCGGCGTCGCGGCCGGCGAGCCGTGGGTCCACGTGGACGTGAGCGAGCAGACGCTGGTGCTCTACCGCGGCAACCAGCCGGTCTACGCGACGCTGGTCTCGAGCGGGCTGGAGGGTCACGACACGCCGCGGGGCGAGTTCACCATTCGCCGGAAGTTCGTGAGCGACACGATGGCGAACCTCGGGCCCGACGCGGGCGACGACTCCTACCGGATCGACGACGTACCCTGGACCCAGTACTTCGAGGGGAGCTTCGCCCTCCACGGCGCCTTCTGGCACTCGCGCTTCGGCCTGCAGCGCAGCCACGGCTGCGTGAACCTCGCGCCGCGCGACGCGCGCCGGGTCTTCGAGCACACCTGGCCGGAGGTCCCCGAGGGCTGGCACGGCGTCTCGACCGAGCGCGGCGCGGGCTTCCAGGGCTCGCGCGTCCTGGTGACGGACTGAAGGTGCGGCAAACATTGCCGCAGCTTCCACGCGCGTCAGCGCGTGAGATGGGGCGACCGCCCGAGCCGGCTTTGCCGGTCGGGCGGGAGGGGGCGCATGCCCCCTCCGGAAACTGAGAGACTCATGACGATCCGCATCTGCTTCGTGTGCCTCGGCAACATCTGCCGCTCTCCGACCGCCGAGGCGGTCTTCCTCGACCTCATCGAGAGGGAGGGCGTCGCAGCGCGCTTCGAGGTCGACAGCGCCGGCACCGGCAGCTGGCACGTGGGCGAGCGCGCGCACCCGGACACCCGCGCCGCCGCCGCCGCCCGGGGCATCGAGATCCGCTCGATCGCGCGCCAGTTCGTGGCCGGCGACTTCGACCGCTTCGACCACGTCGTCGTGATGGACACGAGCAACCGGGACAACGTGCTCCGGCTCGCGCGCGACGACGCCGACCGCGCCAAGGTGTCCCTCTTCCGCGACTTCGATCCGGCGGGCGCCACCGGCGAGTCGGTCCCCGACCCCTACTACGAGGGCGGGTTCGACCGCGTCTACGACATCTGCGAGGCCGCGGCGGCGGGCCTGCTCGCCCACCTCCGGTCCGAGCACGGCGTCTGATGCGGCCCTCGGTCCGCGCCTTCGTGGAGCAGGCCCTCGGCGCCGCGGTCGACGACGTCCGCCCGGTGGGCGGCGGGGACATCAACGAGGCGTGGTCGGTCGCGCTCGCCGACGGTCGCCGCGCCTTCGCCAAGACGAACCCCGGCGCCGACCCGGCCATGTTCCCGGCGGAGGCCGAGGGCCTCTCGTGGCTGCGCGAGCCCGGCGTGATCCGGATCCCCGAGGTGCTCGCGGTGAGCGCCGACGTGCTCGTCCTCGAGCGCATCGAGCCGGCCCGCGCCGCCTCGGATCGCGACGAGCGCCTCGGCCGCGGCCTCGCCGCGCTGCACCGGGCGGGCGCCGACGGCTTCGGCTTCCCGTCCGACAACTTCATCGGCCGCCTCCCGCAGGACAACGAGCGCGCGGCGGACTGGCCGAGCTTCTACCGCGATCGCCGCCTCGAGCCGCAGCTCCGCCTCGCCGCCAACCGGGGACTCGCGAGCGCCGCGATGCGCCGCGGTTTCGAGCGCCTCTTCGAGCGCCTCGCCGCGCTGATGGGCGATCCCGAGCCGCCCGCGCGCCTCCACGGCGACCTCTGGGGCGGCAACGCGATGTGCGACGAGACGGGCGCGCCCGTGCTCATCGATCCCGCCGTCTACGGCGGTCACCGCGAGGTCGACCTCGCGATGATGCGGCTCTTCGGCGGCTTCTCGCCGCGGGTCTTCGCCGCCTACGAGGAGGCCCACCCCCTTCAGCCCGGCGCCGTCGACCGCGTCCCGCTCTACCAGCTCTACCCGCTGCTGGTGCACGTGAACCTGTTCGGCGGCGGCTACGTCTCTTCCGTCGAGCGGGCGCTCGCTCAGCTCGAGTGAGGGCGGTGTTGCGTTCGTCGGGGGCGTGGGGAGCCTCGAGACGCGGCGGCAGCGAGGGTGGCAGCGGCAGCGAGGGTGGCAGCGGCAGCGAGGGCGGCAGCGGCAGCGAGGGCGGCAGCGGCAGCGAGGGCGGCAGCGGCAGCGGGGGCGGCAGCGGGGGCGGCAGCGGG
>JAYZQJ010000091.1:0-7075 GCA_036149055.1 Myxococcota bacterium
CCGCCCGCGCCGGGCTCGCCGCCGGGGCCGTCGCCCGGCGCGCCCGCGAGCCCGTGTCCGCCGCCGCCGCCGCCGCCGTCCCCGGCCGCGCCCGCGGTGGGCCCGAGCCCCGGGTCGAAGCCGCCCGGGCCGGGCGTCGCGCCGTCGGCCGACACGTCGAGCGTGCCCCCGAGCCGCGCGTCGCCGAACACGATCCAGCGGAGCGGGGCGCCCTCCCCTCGCACGGTGGCGCCGCTCGGCACGTCCAGGCTCGACGCGAAGCGCACGCCGCCGGTCGTGACCGGCTCGGTGCCGCCGGCCGAGATCGTGTCGAGCGGGAGCACGTTGACCAGCGCCCGCGCCTCGCGGCCGTCGGTCAGGCGGACGGTGAAGAAGTGCCCCTCCGCGTCGATCGGGAAAGGCACCGGCGCGCCGGTGTTCGGGCGGGTGTCGAGCACCTCGGCCACCACCCCGCAGCGCACGCCGGCGCAGCGCTGCTCCAGGATCCGGAAGACCGGGTCCGCCTCGACCGTCGCGCCGTCGAGCGGCTCGTCGCCCTCGAGCACGGTGACGAAGCGCCGCTGCCCCTCGTAGGCGTTGATCTGCGCCGTGCGCACGCTCCCCGGCGGCCGCCCCGAGTCGGTGGGCGGCGGATCGACGGGGGCGCCGTCACACCCGAGGAGGGTGAGCGCCAGGACCCAGGGAGCGGAGCGAATCAATCGCGGATGCGCTCGATGAAGAGGCCGTCGTACGCGTTGCCGTAGTCGTCCTCACCGGCGGCGAAGACCACCACGCGCAGGTTGCGGTAGCGGTAGGCCAGCAGGTTGACCGGCAGCACCATGGTCTCCGGCTCGTCGGTCTGCTGCGGCTCGACCGGCTGCTGCTGCTGCTGCTGGTCGGCGCCGGCCGCCTCCGCGAGGAGGGCGTCGAGCGAGCCCTCCTCGGGCGCCTCTTCGGTCTGCTCGGGCATCGGCTGCGGCTCGGGCCGCGCCTGCTGCTCCTCGGGGGTCTCGTCCGGAGCGGTGGGCGCCTCCTCGGTGTCCTCCGCCTCGGCCTGCACCTGGAGCGGGTCGACCGGCTCCGGGATGAAGTCGATGCGCTCGGCGCCCGACGCGACCTCCTGGATGATCGGCTGGATGCGGTCGAGGGCCCAGTTGATGGCCATCGTGCGCTGCTCGGGATCCTCGTCGGTGACGACGGTCTGGTTCTCCATCTCGTACCAGCGCGAGAAGCCCTTGTTGGGCAGGAGCAGCTCGGCCCGGTTCATCCGGCCGCGGTCGAAGAGGAGGCGCAGGTACACGTCGATGTGACGGTCGATGCGCGTCGCTCCAGGGACCGGGATGTGGTAGACCTGACCGTAATGTTTGATGCAATAGTCCGCCGTGCACTGCGGCGCCGGCTGTTGCCCGAACGCGCGGTTGAACTCCTCGTTCCCGCGCGCGATCCGCTGGATGGACGAGCCGTAGTTGCGGATGCCCACCATCGTGCGCGTCCAGAACTGCATCGCCCGCGTGACCCAGGTGCGGCGCTGCTCGAGGAGCTCCTGGCGGCGCTGCCGCTCGAGCTCGCGCTGACGCTCCTCCTCCTCGTCCTGACGGCTGCGGACCGTCTGGAGCGCGGCGAGGCGCGGGCGCGCCTGGTCGACGTACTGCCCGTCCGGGTAGATCTGGAGGTACCACTCCAGCCCCTCGCGCGACGTGTAGGACGCGTTCCAGACCTCGTCCTCCTTGGCGCGCCGCATCTCCTGGACCTCTTCGATCCAGTAGCCCGCGGGGTGTTCGGTCACGTACCGGTGCATCGCCAGGAGGCGATCACGGTCGTTGTCCGCCATGCGCACCTGCCGATAGGTGCCGTACTCGTCGTGGGTGGCGACGACGGCGCAGCCGGCGAGGAGCGAGGCGAGGAGGACGGGGATGCCGAGAGTTCGAGCGCGCATGCGGGTCTTCACGGACAGAGGTTGCAGGTGTTGAACGAGCTCAGCAACTCGGGGGTCGGGATGTCGACGTAGCGACCGTCCCGCAGCAGATCGATGCAGGCGGCGGAGGCCGCCGGGGTGGGCATGCAGCCCTCCGGCCAGGTCGCGCCGGCGCACATCGCGGGGATCGTCGCCTGGCAGGCGGCGCGCTCCTCGTCGGTGCTCCGCCCCGCGAAGTTCTCGCGGATGCAGGTCCAGTCGTTCTTCTGCTCGCAGTGATCGACCGGGCTCGCCACGGCGACCCCCGAGCCGCATCCACCGACGTCGCCCGGGGCCGGGCCGGTGAGCCCGACGGCGATGAGAGCGGCCCCACCGAGCCGCAGCGTCCACGCGCGAAGCGTCTTCACGGGAGCACCTCGTAATCGAACAGGAAGCCGCCATCGACCGAGATGACGGGGTGAACGGTGTCGCTCGAGCCGCCGTAGAGCCCCGCCTGCACCTCGGCGTAGAGCCCGAGGCCGGCCAGGATCTTCACGTTCAGCGCCACGCCGAGCTCCACGCCGACGCTGACGTCGACGCCGGAGGTGTCTCCGAGCTTCGGCCCGAGCACGATCGGCACGCCGACGCGGCCCTGGATCTGCAGGATGTCCTCGTCCATGTCGGACAGCCACCGACGCAGCGGGAGGAGCAGATGATAGCTCGGGGTCAGCGCCCACTGGGTGAAGGCCTGGGTGCTCTGCCCCCCGCTGGGATCGTCCATCAGCGGGGTGCTGAAGGTGAGCCCGGCGCCGTGGCGCAGATCGGTCCCCGGGAAGAACACCGCGCCGCCCACGTCGAGGTAGGCCGGGGCGATGAAGTCCTGGAGGAAGGGCGGGTCGAGGTTGCGCAGCGGGCGGAACCCGATGCCCGCCCCGGCGAACGCCTGGATGCGCAGCGGATCCTCCCCGGTGGAGGCGGCGGATCCGCTGCCTCCATCACCCCACGCGTATCCACCGCGGGCGTCACCCGCGACCTCGTCGTCTTGGGCTCGAGCGGTCGCCTGAACGACCGCGAGCGAAAGGACGACGCCCAGGACTAGGCTCAATCGTCGAAGCACGGCGAGCGGACCGTAGTGGGTCCCCATGGGGGGGTCAAGCGCCGCCCCACGCGCCGGTTCGCTGTGGTATGAGAGCCCCCGTGTCCCGCTTCTGGGCCGGATTCGCAGTCGCGACGCTCCTCTGGGCAGGGGCCGGCGCGTACCTCTTCTACGTCGAGGGCTTCGCGCCGCCCGCGCCGGAGCCCGAGGAGCCGATCGCCGAGGCGGTCGAGATCGAAGAGGCGCCGGAGGAGGAGCCCGAGCCCCGCCGGCGACGCCGTCGGCGCCGACGCGCGCGCGATCGCGGCCGCACGCCGACCGGGAGCGCGACGGTCGGCGACGATCTCGGCGAGGACGAGATGCGCACCGTCGACATGGGCGGCACCGGCGGCGAGCAGCAGCTGCGCCCGGCTCAGATCGAGGCCGGCTTCGACGACGGCATGGGCGGCATCCGCCGGTGCCTGGTGCTCATCGAGGGGGGCGGCGAGGTCCGTGGGCGGCTGACCTTCGGGCTGCGCATCGCGCCGAACGGCACGGTCGAGCGGGTGCGGCTGAGCGGCCCGCGCGCGGCCACGACCGGGGAGGCGGGCGCCTGCCTCCAGCGCGCGGCGCGGGGGCTTCGGTTCGACAGCTTCGACGGCCCGCCCATGGTCGTCAACTACCCCCTCACGCTCGAGTAGAGGCCCATGTCCCTTCGCTGGCTGCTTCCGGTTCTCCTCCTCGCGCTGCCCGCCTGCGGGCCCAGCGCCAGCGGCGCCTCCGGCCCGACCACCGCGGCCGAGGTGCGCACGCTCGACGAGGGGCGGGCCCTCGAGCTGATCGCACAGGTCCTCGCCGAGGAGGCGGTGGAGCGTGGGCCCGCGTGGTCGGTCCAGGTCGCGCCCGACACCGCGCTCGACGTCGACGTGCGGCTCGCCGCCTCGACCTTCGGCATCGAGTGGGTCAGCGCGCAGGACCGCGCCGACCTGGGCGACGCCCTCCCCCAGCCCGCGCCCGACGGGCAGCTCCGCATCGTGCCGGGGACCGGCGGCGACGCCGGCGCCCAGGTGCTGCTGCTGGAGCACAGCGTCTACGAATTCGTCAACGAGCGTGAGCACGTCCAGAGCGGCGCGCCCGGCGCTCGCGAGACCGAGGTGCGCCTGCACCGCGACGTGCGCGACTTCCTCCAGTACGTGCGCGGCCAGGGCGGCCTCTGATCCGCCTGTCCCGATCCGGGGTTGCATGGCCCGAGCCAAGAAGAAGACGAGGAAGCGTCAGCCGCCGCCGGAGGCGCCCCCTCCCCCGGCGGTCGCCTCCATCCCGGCGCCGACCGGCGCGCATCGCTGGGTGGCCCGCCTCGCGGTCGCCGTCGCCGCGGCGCTCGCGTTCGGGCGTGGGACCCTGCACCCGCTGCTCGACGGCTGGGACGACGATCGCTTCCTGACCGACAACCCGCTCGTCCAGACGCCGAGCGTCGAGCACTTCGTCGCGATCTGGAGCGGCCCGCACTTCCAGGCGTACCACCCGCTGCACCTCCTCTCCTACTGGCTCGACGTGCCGTGGGCGGGCCTCGACGGGCCGGCGATCCACGTCACCAGCCTCGTCCTCTGGGTCCTCGCGCTGTGGGCGGTCCTCGAGGCGGCCTGGGCGCTCGGGCTCGGCATGCTCGGTGGCCTCGCCGCCGCGCTCCTGGTGGGGCTCCACCCGGCGCAGGTCGAGGCCGTCACCTGGGCGACCGGACGCAAAGACGTGCTCGCCCTCGGCTTCTCGGCGCTGGCCCTCCTGGCGAACGCCAAGCGCGAGCGCCCGTGGGACCGCCACGCCTGGCTCTCGCTGATCGCCTACGCCGCGGCCTGCCTCTCGAAGACCACTGCGCTGCCGCTGCCGCTGGTGATGATCGCCGCCGACGTCTGGCTCTCCGAGCGCCGCGCGAAGGCCGCGATCGTGGCCCAGCTCCCCGCGGCGCTCTTCGCCCTGAGCCTCGGCGCGGTGACGGTGGCCATCTGGACCGACGCGGAGATGCTGCGCGGTCAGGAGCGCGGGCTCGGCGATCGGCTCGCCCTGGTCGGCGCGACGCTGACCCATCACCTGCGCGTCGCGGTCTGGCCGAGCGATCTGTCGCCGCTCTACCCCATCGACCGGGGCGAGGGCTTCGGCGCGCTCCGGGTGATGGCGGGCCCGGTGATCGCCGCCGGCGCGATCGCGTGGGCCTGGACCCGGAGGCGGCCGGTCGTGCTCTTCGTCGCCGCCGCGTTCCTGGCGCTGTGGGCGCCGGTCTCGAACGCGCTCCCGCTCTACTTCCAGTGGCAGGACCGCTACCTCTCGCTGCCGCTCCTGCCGCTGGCGCTCGGGGTCGGCTTCGCGATGGACCGCGCCGCCCTCGCCGGGCCCCGACGCTGGCCGGCCCTGGCCACCGCCGCGCTCGCGGGCCTGCTCGGCCTCCGCGCGGCGCAGTACGCGGAGGTCTGGAGCGACCGGCTGACGCTGTTCGGGCACGCGGCCAGCACCCAGCCCGACTCCTTCTACGCGTGGCTGCAGCTCGGCCACGCCCGGCGCGACGCGGGCCAGCTGCAGGGCGCGCTCGCCGCCTACGAGCGCGCGGTCGACGCGGCCAACCTCGCCCCCGCGCACGGCGCGATGTTCTACGTGGTCGCGCTGATCGACGAGCGCGACGAGGGCCTCTCCCCGAGCCGGGCCGAGGCGATGGCCGGCCGCTTCGCGGGCGCGCTCACGAGCGCCGACGAGCTCCGCGGCGTGGCCGGCGAGGCGGGCGAGCTGGGCTACCGCCGCGCGGTGATGATGGCCCTCGACTACTCGCTGCGCCTCGACCCGATCGAGGACTCTCGGCTCGAGCGCGCCGCGTCCGTGCAGCTCCTCCGGGGCAACGCCTGGCTCGCCGACTACTACGTCTCGCGCATGCGGGGCGCGCCGAGCACGCCCGCGCTCGTGCACCGCTGGCAGCAGCAGCACCCCGAAGAGGCGCCCCGGGAAGCGGCGGAGTAGCTACTCGCCGCGGAAGACCGGCTTGCGCTTCTCCGCGAACGCCGTGATGGCCTCCACGCGATCCTTCGACGCCAGGGTGCGCTCGTAGCAGCGCTGCTCGAGCGAGAGCCCCGCCTCGAGGGGCAGGTCGAAGGCGCCGTCGATGGCGTCGAGCGCGGCGGCGATGGCGATCGGCGCCGCGTCCGCGAGCGGCGCGGCCAGCTCGAGCGCGGAGTCGAGGGCGCTCTGCCCCTCGGCGGCGACCCGGGTCACCAGCCCGATCGAGAGCGCCTCCTCCGCCTCGAGGCGGCGCGCGAACACGATCAGCTCCTTGGCCTTGGCCTCCCCGACGATCCGCGTGAGCCGCTGCGTGCCGCCGGCGCCGGGGATGATGCCGAGCGAGGTCTCGGTGAGCCCGATCTTGGTGCCGCGCGCCATGACGCGGAAGTCGCAGGCGAGCGCCAGCTCGAGCCCGCCGCCGAACGCCACGCCGTTCAGGGCCGCGATCACCGGCACCGGCAGCCGATCGATCTCGCCGAAGCTCGCGCGGTAGAGCGGCAGGAAGTCGCGGACGTCGTCCTCGTCCATGCTGCGACGCTCCTTCAGGTCCGCGCCGGCGCAGAAGGCCTTGTCGCCCGCGCCGGTGAGGATCACCGCGCGCAGCCCGGCGTCGGCCGCCGCCTCGCGGGCCAGCCGACCCAGCTCCCGGACCGCCGCCCGGGACAGCGCGTTCATCCGGTCGGGCCGATCGAGGGTCCAGATCGCGATGGCGCCGCGGCGCTCCGTCTTCACGCCGACGCCGCCGCCCAGCTCGATCTCTCGCTTCGCCTGTTCACCCATGCGCGCGACCTTGGCCGAGCCGGCGCGGGTGTTCAAGAGCTCCAGGCGTGGGAACGGTGGCGGCGACCGCGGCGCGCCATGACTCGGTCACCTCGAGACCACGGAAGGCGACCAGCGGAGCGAGGCCATGGCACGTGCCATCCCGCAGGTCCGACCCCGCGGCAGCCGGCGGCCAGCGCGCGCGCAGCGCGAGCGCGAGCCGCAGGGGACCCAGCGCCCCGCGCTGGGGTCGGGGCCGAGCGGAGCGAGGTCCCGGAGTGGGTGGGGGGGCCCCGCGGAGGAGGCGCAGCGATGTTTGCGGAGGG
>JAYZQJ010000092.1:0-9008 GCA_036149055.1 Myxococcota bacterium
CCCGAGCCCCCCGTCGCCGATCGCCATGGAGCTGCAGGCCGCGCCCGCGAGCGCCCCGCTGGCCGCGACCAGGAACCTGCGCCGCCCCATCCCGCTGCGCTTCTCGGAGCCCTCTGCGTCGTCGTTCGCCACGCGCTCGAGTGTCCGGCGCCGCCCTCCCCCGGGCCACTTAGCTCCCCTTAGGTCCGTGAAGCCCGAGGCTCCTCGCACTCGAGGTGCGGCAAACATTGCCGCAGCATGCACGCGCGCGAGCCCGTGAGATGGGGAGGGAGCCGAGCCGGCTTTGCCGGTCGGGCGGGAGGGCCTCCCGAAACTCAGCGGGCACCGACCGGGCGACGCTCCTCCCAGCCCCGAACCCAGATTCGCCCCAGCACCGGGTCGACGGCTCCTGGCGCGCAGGTCTGGATGACGTCGAGCCGACGCAGCTCGGCCGGGGACGGGGGCTCTCCATCACGCGCGCGTCGCTCGAGCGCGGCGCGCGCGTCCGGGTCGAGCTCCAGGAGGTCGACGGCGCCGAGGAGCGTCAACGCGCGCGCGGTCTCGCCCGACACGGCCCCTCCCGCCCGAGCCCGGGAGATCAGCCCGGCGAGCGCGCCGTCGAAGTCGTCGCAGCGCCCGCGCCACGGAACGACCGCCCGCAGATCGGGCACGTCGCATTCGTCGACGAGCTCGCGCAGCGAGGCCTGCCGGCACCGCCGCCCACGCGGCTGGAACACGACCCAGCACACGCCCTCGGCGGGCGACGACGCGAAGGGAGCTCCGTCGGGGAGGGACGACCACTGCATGTCGGCGCACACCCGCGCCCGATGGCGGTCGGCGAGACAATCGAGCTCGCGCGCCGCCGGAGAGACCAGCGCGGCCGGTCGCGCCGCCTCCGCGTCGTACGACAGCAGCGTCACTCCACCACAGGGCGGCGGCTCCGCAAGCCCACCGCCGCATCCGCTCGTCGCGAAGCCCACGAGGGCGCAGAGCGCGGCGGCGGAGATGCGCGACGCCATCGTCACCCGTCCTTCCTCATCCCGAAGCTCTACGAGTATGCCCACGTGCACGAGTACGTGCACGGCTACGAGGACGTGCACGGCGACGAGTACGTGCACGGCTAGGAGTACGTGCACGTCTACGAGTACGTGCACGGCGACGAGTACGTGCACGGCTACGAGTACGTACACGTCTACGAGTACGTGCACGGCTACGAGCACGTGCGTCCTCGTGCTGGTGCTGGTGCACGTCCTCGTGCTCGTCCTCGTGCTCGTGCACGTCCTCGTGCTCGTGCCCGTCCTCGTGCTCGTGCACGTCCTCGTGCTCGTGCCCGTCCTCGTGCTCGTACTCGTCCTCGTCCTCGCGCACCTCCTCGGAAGCGGGATCGGCCGGCCGAGATGCGTCACGGAGAGCGACGCGCCGTTCGCCCCCCCGCGCGTGATCGACGACAGAGCTCCCGCGCCGAGCCCGAGGAGCGCCTCGTCCGCACTCTCTCGGCGCTCTCCCAGCGATGCCCCGGAGCGCGCCGAGCACGCGCAGGTGCACGAGCACGCGTACGTTCCCGAAGCCGGGTCACTCGTCGCGGGGCGGGGGCTCGTGGCCGAACAGCGTGCGCAGCGGGTCGCGGCTGACGCGGTTGCTGCCGTCGAGGGAGCTGACGTCGCTCTGGCTGAGATCGACGCGGGGGGCGAAGGCCTGCTGGTGGAAGTCGCGGACGAGGCGGGCGGCGAACTCGTCGGCGTCTTCGCCCTCGGCGGAGGCGTCGCCCTCCGCGCAGCCGAGGACCGCGCCGCCGCCGTCGCGGAGGCAGATGCGCGCGCGGCTGCGGTCGCCCTCGACCTCGACGCGGAGGCCCCAGTCCTCGGTGCTGAAGCGGGGGCTGTCATCGACCACGTCCGCGAGGTCCTCGGCGAAGCCGCCGCCGCGCACCTCGTAGCGGACCGGGACCACGAAGCCCATGCGCCGGAACACGCCGGGGTCGACCTGGAAGGCCTCGCCGTAGGCGCGGGTCGCGCGGGGCACGTCGTCGTCCTGGCGCGCGGCCTCGGCGCGGATGGCGAGGGTGCGGGCGCGGAGCATCGCCTCGGCCGGGTTGAGGGCCGCGAGCGCGCTGGCCGCGAGCCGGTCCGCCTCGGCGGTGTCGCCGCGGTCGAGCGCCGCCTCGGCGGCGAAGGCGTCGTAGTAGGCGTCCGAGCCCTCGCGGTCGTCCTCGGCCCGGGCGCGCGCGACCGCCTCCTCGACCACGCCGGCGCCGAGCACGTCGACCAGCTCGCCCGCGAGCCACGGGGGCATGACCGCGCTGCGGTGGGTGCCGATGAGGAAGGTGCCGATGAGGCGCTCGTCGTCGGCGAGGTTGCGGGCCGCGATCCGGCCGCTGAACGCCGCGCGGCCGCGGTCGGCGAGGTTCTCGAAGAAGCCCCAGAGCCGCGTGTACCAGGCCTCGCCGAGGTTGTCCTCGGCGCGGCGCTCGGCGCGCAGGCGCAGGGACGCGCGGTGGAGGAGCGCGGCGATGGCGCGGTCCTGCTGCGGGTCCCGGCTGATGTGCGCGCGGCGGTCCGGCGCGTCGAGCGCCTTCTGCGCGATCTCGAGCGCCTCGTCGGCGCGGCCGACCACCAGGTAGAAGGAGCTGAGCGCGCGGCGGCCTTCGTTGCGGTCGGCCTCGCGCACGTGCGGGGGGCGGCGCTGGCGGTACTCGGGGACCTGCTTCAGCGCGTGGAGCGCCTCGGCGAAGCGGCCCTCGCGCACGTAGAGCTCGCCGAGCTCGACCCACGGGTTGCCGTACCAGCTGACCCGCGCCTCGGTGGCGAGCAGGCCGACGCGCTCGGCCTCGTCGAGCCGGAAGACGCTGCGCGCCGCCTCCGCGAAGTTGGTGAAGTCGACCGCGCCCTGGAGCTGCGGGTTCGCGCCGTGAAGCTCCATCGCCGCGCGGCACGCCTGGTAGCTCGCCTGGTCGTCGCCGGCCTCGAACTCGATGGCGCAGAGCGCGTTGAGCGCCAGCTCCTCCTGGCGCGGGTCGCCGCTGAGGCGGCCGAGCTGCGCGGCCTCCCGCGCGTCGTCGAAGCGGCGGAGCTTCATGAGCGGCCAGGCGCGCTCGGCGATGAAGTCCGGCTCGTAGAGATCGCTGTAGCGCAGCATCCACTCGAGCTGCTGGTCGTAGTGCTCGAGGTCGCCGTGGGTCATCGCCAGCTCGCGCATCAGGCGCGCGTGCCATCGCCACGGCGCCGGGGGCACCGGCTCCTCGCCGTGCTCGCGGACGAAGAGCGCGTAGGCCCGGTCGTGGTGGTAGAGCGCCCGCGCGAAGTTCGCCTCGCCGTAGTGGTGCACCCAGCCGAGCACGAAGTGACCCACGAACGAGTCCGGGCGGTCCCGAAGGATGGCCTCGGCGAGCTCGCGCGCCTTGATGTGGTGGCCCTGCTCCGCCTCGTCCCACGCGCGCGCCTCGTCGAGCTCGGCCCCGAGGCCGGCCCCCGCGCCCGACGACTCGAATTGCGCGGCCGCGCCCGCCGCCACCAGGGAGGCGAGGAGCGACAGCAGCGCGACGTGGCGGAGGCGACGCATGGCTACTTCAGCGACTCCTTGCTGAGCCGCTCGATCTGCGGCGCGAGCGCGTCGCGGATCACGTCGGCCGGGTCGTCGACGCCGGGCGCGCACTCGAGGCGGTGGCGGAAGACGTGCGGCGCGAGCACCTCGAGGTCGCCCGGGCTGACGAAGTCGCGGCCCTTCACCAGCGCGTGGGCCTGCAGCGCGGGCATCATCAGCACCAGCGAGCGGGTCGAGGCGCCCTGCAGCACGCGCTCGTCGTCGCGGAGCGCGCGGGCGAGGTCGACCAGGACCTCGCGGAAGAGCGGCGCGAGGTGCACCCGGTGACGCAGCGCCTCGCGCGCCGCGACGACCTCGGAGCGGGTCACGCCCGGGAGCTTGGCCGCCGCCTCGAGGTGGGGCGTCGGATACTGGGCGAGCACGTCCAGCTCGGCCTCCCGCGAGATGTGCTTCATCTCGATCTTGAAGAGGAAGCGGTCGAGCTGCGGCGTCGGCAGCGGGTAGGTGCCGGCGAGATCGAGCGGGTTCTGGGTCGCGATGACGAAGAAGAGCTCGTCGAGCGCGTGCGAGTCGTTGTCGACCGTGACCTGCTTCTCCGCCATCGCCTCGAGCATCGCCGCCTGCACCTTGGGGCTCGTGCGGTTGATCTCGTCGGCGAGCAGCACGTGCGCGAAGACCGGGCCGTGGCGGTACTGGAAGCGGCTGGTCTCGACGTCGAACACGTTGGTGCCGGTGATGTCGCTCGGCAGGAGGTCCGGCGTGAACTGGATGCGCCGGAAGGCGGCGATGTGATCGGCGGCCCGGTCGGCGTGGATGGCGCCGCCGAGCGCGCGCGCGAGGGTCGTCTTGCCGGAGCCCGGGTAGTCCTCGAGGAGGACGTGTCCGTCCGCGAGCAGCGCGGTCAGCACCAGGTCGATCACGTCGTCGCGCCCGCGCACCGCCGCGCGCATCCGGGCCGCGAGCCGCTCCGCCACCGCGTGCGCCGCCTCGGTGCCCATCTCGCCCGCGTCCGTCGTCGTCTGCATCGCTTCCATCGTCGTCCTATCGCGTCAGCATCCAGGAGAAGGGGTTGACCAGGCCGAGCAGCCGGCGCCACCAGGGCACCGCGCGGCCGAGCTCCACGCGGCACACCCGCGCGTCTTCGATCATGCGCGCGGCCACGTCGCCCCGCGGCCGGCCGCCGAACGCCGCCGCGAGGTGCTTGTCGGTCAGGCGAGGCAGCGAGGGGAGCTGCGCCGCGAGCCGCCTCGAGAACGCCTCCGGGCTCTCGCCCCACCGGCGCCGGAGCCCCGCCTCGGCCAGCCGATCGAGGGCCGCGCGGTAGACGCGGGCCGGGCTGCGCCCGAAGCGGCGCGCGATCTTGATCGCGTAGCTCAGCAGCAGGATCGCGATCAGCAGGCCGAGGGCGCCCCACGCGGCGGGCCGACCGATCGCGCGCGCCAGCTCGCGCATGGGCCGCGGCGGCTGCACCTCCTCGTCGATCGGCTGCGAGCCGCGCGCCATCTCTCCGAGCAGCCGCTGCAGCTGCGGGTCCGGCGGCTCGCCCTCGCCGTCGAGCACGGTCTGCGGCGAGACGTCCATCACCACCCACCCCGCGTCGACCGCCTCGGTCTCCCGCTCCGGCGCGCCCGACTGCCGGCGCACCCGCGCGATGGCCCGGTCGAGCAGGACCTGCACCGTCTTGCCGGAGCGCTCCGAGAGCCCCTCGAGCGCGAGCCGCGGCTCGGTCACCGCCGTCAGGTAGGCGTCGCGGCTCCGCACCGGAGTGGCGAGCTCGGTCTCCGCGTTGCGCAGCACCTCGGCCATCGCGTCGGCGCGCACGCCCCAGTCGAGGTCGGCGAGGGTGCCCGCGTCCCAGGCGTCGGCGAGCGCGCGGATCGCGATCTCCTCGGGTGTGCGGGAGGTGTCCTCGCTCGTGTTCCTGGCGAAGTAGACCTCGGGCCAGGCGTGCTGGTCGGAGTTGCGCAGGAGCAGCGCCGAGCCGCCCTGACGGTTCGCCTCCGGCAGCGCGTAGCCCGTGCCGACCCGGGCGGTGAGGCCCGCGGCGCGCATCAGGTAGACCGCGGCGTGCGCGAAGTGCACGCAGTAGCCGGTCAGGTCGCCGAAGAGGAAGCTCGCCGTCGGGTCCTCGGCGTCCGCGTGCCGGCTCTGCAGCGAGTACGTCCCGTGCTCGCCGAGCCACTGCGTGATCGCGAGCGCGCGGGCCACCGGCTGGTCGGCGAGGTGCGGCGGCAGCGTCGCCAGGATGCGCTGCGCCAGCTCGGCGTAGCGCGGGTCGTCGGGGCCGCGGAGGTAGTGCGCCCGGGTGTCCTCGTCCCACGCCGGGTCGCCCGAGGGCCGATCGAGGAGACCGATCAATTCCTGGGTCAGCGACACCGAGTGCACGCGGTAGACGCGCCGGAAGCGCTGCGGGTTCGGGTTGGTCGCCGGCACGAAGCGCTCCGGCGCCTCGAGGCCGAGGGGCGCGGTGTTCTCGGCGAGCATCGCGACCGAGGTCTCGACCGAGGTGCGGTCCATGCCCGCGCCGGGCGCCCAGGCCACGTCGCGCGCGCCGCCGGAGGGGAAGACGTTGTGCACGTCCTCGTCGATGCCGGCGAGGGTCGCGGCGACGAGCTTGCGGCCGTTGTACTGGCTGAAGGCGTTCTGCCGGAAGTAGTAGTAGCCGCCGGGCGGGGAGTAGTCGTCGTGGAAGATGACCACCGCGTCGGGCGCGCCGCCGCCGCTCGGGTACTGGTCGCGGAACTCGAGCTCGTCGCTGGTGCGCCGGTCGCCCTGCCCGCCGCCGCCGCCCTGGCCGCCCTCGCGTCGCTCGTCGCCCTCGTCGTCCTGCAGCCCGAGCGCGCCGCCGCTCGAGGGCGGGGTCGGCAGCTCCGAGACGCTGGTGGTGTAGAGGATGGAGCCGAGGAGCGCGGCCACCACCGCCAGGTGGAAGAGGGAGCGGCGCAGGCTGCGCTCGCTGAGGAAGAGCAGGACGATGACGCCCGCGCCGATCGCCCCGATGAAGAGGAGCCCGATCGTCGGGTCCTCGCCCTGGGCGATCATGAAGTCGCCGAGCGCGTAGGGCCGGTGGATGGCGCCGTTGCGGTGCCCGACGAGGAGCGCGGCGAACCCGCCCGCGACCGCCGCCGCCTCGAGGATGGACCAGGCGGGGTAGCGGACGCTCACCGTGCGCACGGTGGCGCTGAGCACGAAGGCGCCGCCGCCGAAGGCGATCGCGTCGCCGACGATGAGCGCGCTCGCGGGCCCGAGGGAGTCGGGGACGAGGCCGAGGTCGACCGCGAAGAGGTTGAGGAGGAACACGCCGATCGCGCCGCCGAGCCCGATCAGCAGCACCGCGGGGACGCGCAGCGCGGTGCGGGCGACGAAGCGCGCGGTCAGGGCCCCCGCCGCGCCGCCGAACGTGGCCGCGAGCACGCCCTCGGTGACCGTGAGCGGCCAGGCGATCACGCCGGCGGTGATCGCGTGCACCACCACCCGGAGGCAGGTGGCGAGCCAGGGCTCGCGGGCCATCTCGTCGCTCACGCCGCCTCCCGGCGCTCGAGCTTGCGCATCGCCGCGCGGTGGGCGTCACCGAGGCGGCGGCCGCTCTTGCGGTCGACCACGATGACCTCGGCCCGGGAGCTCGCGAGCCCGCGCAGGACCGCGTCGAGCTCCGCCGCCGGCGTGCCCTCGCGCGCGGGCGAGGAGAGCAGCAGCCGGCGCCAGAGCGGCGGCCGCGCCCCGAGATCGATGCCGTCGCTGGCGACGACGAAGCGGGTGCGGGCGGCGCGCGCCCGGGTGGCGCGGACCACGTGATCCAGCCAGGGGCCGGGGCGCGGGGGCACGAAGATCACCGCCGACGCGGGGCCCGCCTGCTCGGCCCGGCGGAGGAACGCCTCGAGGCCTCGGCCGCCCTGATCGCGCGCGTCGGCCGAGCGCACGATCCGCTCGATCGCCTCGTCGACCCGCTTCGTGTCGCCGGCGGTGCCGTCCGCGCCGAAGCTCCAGTCCGCGCCGAAGACCCCCGCCTCGATCGCCACCCGGGCGGCGGCGGCGGAGGCGTCGTCGGACGGCCCGGCGACCTGGTAGGCGACGGTGCGCCGCGAGGGCGAGAGCGCGCGCTCGGGCACCCGCACCATCAGCTTCCGGGTGCGGCCGAAGACCTTCCAGTGGATGAAGCGCGCCGGATCCCCGGGCACGTAGCGGCGCAGCTCGACCCGGTCACCGTCCTCCACCCCCATGGGATGGGGCCGCTCGTCGCCGCCCGCGAGGGAGACGAGCATCGGGGTCTCGCCGAGCTTGCCCACGTGCGGCAGCACGGTCAGCTCCTCCGGATCGCGCTGGCGGATGGCGAGGCGCGCGAGCCCGAAGGCGTCCTGCACCACGATGCGGCGGCGGATGCCGCGGACGTGGCCGCGCCGGGCCAGCTTCACCCGCTCCTGCCACCGGCCCCGCTGCTTCCGCAGCTGGACCTCCGCCTCCTCGGGCGACTCCCAGGTCCAGCTCACCTGCACCAGCGGCAGGATCCAGAGCGTGCTGGCGTCGAAGCCGGTGGGGAGCGCCCGGCCGGTCTCCATCTTGCGGCGCTCCACGTCCTCGTGGGGACGGCGGCGGGTCGCGACCTTCATCCAGACGGCGCCGAAGATCACCGCCAGCGCGGCGGCGGCGAGCAGCCCGAGCGCGGCGAAGCCCACGACCAGCCAGACCAGATCGAGCTCCGGGTAGGCGAGCCACTTCAACGCGGCGGCGGCGCCGAGCCCCACGAAGAGCCCGAGGGGGGTCAGCGGCACCAGGTCGAGCACGCGGCGGCCGAATCGACCGATCTTTCGTAGTGCTTTCGCCATCTTGCGAGCGCCAGGCGCCTCTCTCGCCGTCGGAGGGTGACACCGGCCTCTGCCCGGTGCCAGAGACGGACCGTCTCAGGCGTATCGAATCGAGGCAACGCCTCAAGCCCGGCCTGCATTCGTCCGTTGGCGATCGTGCCCATGACGACGCACACCGTGACCGACCCGCCCCTGAGCGAGCGCCCGACCATGCCGTGGCGCCCTCAGGAAAGCCTCCGCCCGACGATCCCCGTGCCGGGCGCGGAGGACGCCGTGCTCCTCGAGGGGGCGGTGCCCGCGCACATCGACGCCCTGCCGGCCCGCGCGCCGGCCAACGACGTGGAGCGGCCGTCTCGCTTCGGCCTCTGGATCGCCGTCTGCGGCGCCGTGCTCTTCGGGGTGGTGGTCGCGGCGCTGGTCGCGCCCGCCCTGGTGGAGGGGCTCGGCCCCGAGGGGGCGCGCGAGCTCGCCGCGTTCCCCGGCTCGGCGAGCCCGGGAGCGGTCGTCGAGGCGACCCCGAGCCACGCCGCGAGCCGCCCGGCCGCCAGCGGCCTCACGGCCGACCGAGCCGCCGACCGAGCCGCCGCCCCCACGAACCGGCCCGCGCGCCACGAAGCCGCGCCCCCGCCCGCCGTCGCGGCCGCGCACGTGCAGGCGCCCGCCGAGGCCGACCCCGCGGCGCCCGAG
>JAYZQJ010000093.1:0-10481 GCA_036149055.1 Myxococcota bacterium
GCTCGTCGCCTCTCGGCGTTCGTTGGCGACTTCGCTTCGCTCGTCGCCTCTCGGCGTTCGTTGGCGACTTCGCTTCGCTCGTCGCCTCCGGGCCTCGTTCGGACTCGGATTCGGGCTCGGATTCGGATTCGGTCTCGGACTCGGATTCGGGCTCGGACCCGGATACGGTCTCGGTCTCGGATTCGGGCTCGGGCTCGGGCTCGGATTCGGGCTCGGGCTCGGATTCGCGCTCGGGTTCGGGCTCGGGGTCGAACTGCGCGCGGGCACGGGCAGGGGCACGGGCACGGGCACGGGCACGGGGGGGTCACGGACCCGATCAAACGCTGCGGCGGTAGTGGCTCGGGGGCGCTCCGGTCCAGCGTTTGAAGGCGCGGCTGAAGGCGTTGGCGTCGGAGAAGCCGAGGAGGAAGGCGACCTCTCCGACGCTCAGGTCGCGGTCGCGGAGGTGGCTGATGGCGAGCTGCTCGCGCAGGTGGTCGAGGAGGGCGCTGAAGCTGGTGTCCTCTTCGCCGAGGCGGCGGGCGAGGGTGCGGGCGCTCATGTGGAGCTTGGCGGCGATGATCTCGGCGGTGGGGG
Source organism: Myxococcota bacterium (assembly GCA_036149055.1). Lineage (GTDB taxonomy): Bacteria > Myxococcota_A > Polyangia > Polyangiales > Sandaracinaceae > JAVJQK01. The sequence continues at coordinate 577 of JAYZQJ010000093.1, forward strand.
TGCCGCCGGTGAGCTCTTCGGCGATGCGCTCGCTGACCCGTCGGGCGAAGGAGTCGCCGGCTTCGCCGAGCAGCGACTGGGCGTGCTGCTCGAGGATGGGGAGGAGGCCCGGGTCGGACTGGGGGATGGGCGCGTCGAGGCGGTCGCGGCGGAAGACGAGGCGGTTCCGCTCGGCGCCGAAGCGGAGCGGGCACTGGAAGGTCTGGACCCAGGGGCGCGGGTCGGCGGGCTCCGCGTGCACGAAGTCGACCTCGAGGGCGCGGCCGGGCACGGCGGTGAGGAACATCGCGCCGGCCAGCGCGCCCGCGAAGCCGTAGTCCACCAGGACCCCGGCGGGCTCGCGGCCGCTGGAGAGCGCGACGTGCAGGGTGGCGCGGTCGCCTTCGACGCTGAGGCGATCCGCCCCCGCGTCGTGCAAGACCCGCTGGAAGCGCAGCCCCGCCTCCATCGCCTCGCCGAGGGTGGGGTGGTTGCGCATGACGTACTCGACGACGCCGAGCTGGCCGGGGCTCGGGGCCAGGCCCGCCCGCAGCCCGAACGCCTCGTCGCCGGAGAGGGCCGCGCAGGCGACCCAGAGGGCGTCGAGCACCTCCTCCGGCATGCGGTGATCCGGGTCCTCGACCTGCTTCGGATCGAGCGAGACCTCCTCGAGCGCGGGCGCCGGGTCCTTGCCCATGGCGCGCAGCCGCGCGAGCGCCGGCCACGCGAGGCGGGCCGAGGCCATGCAGCCGGTGGTGCTCCGCATCGCGCCAGGGTACCAAGTCCGCCTGGCCGGTTCGGTCAGGGTTTTTGGCGAGGTCGGCAAGGCGCGGGGGATCGGCCTCGCCTAGGGTCTCGGCCCGGAGGGATGATGATGCGCGCCACCTGGGGATGGGTATGGGCCGCGCTCCTCGTGACAGCGGGGTGCGCCAGCCCGATCGAAGAGCCGCTCGCGCCGGGCGACGAGCTGGGGGACGAGGCGGAGCCGGGCGGCTCGCCCGCTCCCAGGGGCGAGCCGGGCGAGCCGCGGCCGCTGCCCGTGCCCGAGCCGGAGGTGGACGTCGAGCCGCCGCCTCACGTCTGCGCCGACGGGCTGGAGGGCCGGACCGGGCGCCGCGTGATCTCGTTCGTGCACGACGGCCTGCTCCGGACCACCTACCTCCACGTGCCCGACCAGTACGAGCCGACCGAGGCCGCGATGCTGGTGCTCAACTTCCACGGCTTCACCTCCGCCGACTGGCAGCAGGCGCTGCTCACCGGGATGGGCGAGGTCGCGGAGGAGAAGGGCTTCATCGTCGCCTACCCGCAGGGCGTGGCCGCGAGCTGGAACGCGGGCGACTGCTGCGGCACCGCGTGGACCGACGCGGTGGACGACGTGGGCTTCGTGCGCGCGCTCCTCGACCGGCTCGCCGAGGAGTACTGCGTCGATCCGCGCCGCATCCACGCCACCGGCATGAGCAACGGCGGCTTCATCTCCCACCGCCTGGCGTGCGAGATGAGCGACACCATCGCGTCGATCGCGCCGGTCGCCGGCGTGCTCGGGGTCGATCCGGGCGAGTGCGCGCCGACGCGCCCGATGCCGGTGTGGCAGTTCCACGGGACCGAGGACCTGCTCGTGCCCTACGAGGGCGGCACCCCGGTGATGCGCGACCTCGGGGCCGGCATCGTCTTCCGGTCGGTGGCCGACACGCTCGAGCACTGGGCGACGGTCAACGGCTGCCGCCTCGAGAGCGCCGAGCTCATGCGCGAAGGCGACACGACGTGCGTGGCGTGGAGCGGGTGCGACGCGCCGACGCGGCTCTGCACGGTGGACGGCGGCGGGCACACCTGGCCCGGCGGCATGCCGATCCCGTTCCTCGGCAAGACCACCAACGACCTCGACGCCACCCGGCAGATGGTGTCCTTCTTCGAGGATAACCCCCTCCCGGTCCGCTGAACGCAGGGCCCGGCTGCTCTACGATGGAGCCATGCTCCGCTTCGTCGCCGTCGGCCTGTTGATCGCCGTCCCCTCCTCCGCGGCCGCCCAGCGGGTGGTCGGGGTCGCCGTCTGGGACGGCTCCGATCTGCGCTGCGAGACGCGCTCGGCGGCGGCGTGCGTGGACGGCGCTTGCCCGGGGGAGCTCACGTGCGTCGACTTCGAGGGCGACGCGCTCTGCGTCGAGGGCGACGCCCTGTTCTGCGCGCACGACGCCGCGGACGGCCGGTGCCCCGCGCACAGCCCCGACCCGCGCATGACGCTGGGCGCCGCCAGCCCGATCCTCGTCTGCATGCCGAGCTCGTTCGAGCTCTGCGGCGACGACCCCACGCGCTCGAGCTACTGCTTCTACGGCCCGTACCCGGAGCGCGCCTTCCCGGTGGACTGGGCGTACGGAGACTGCGACGAGGACGGCATCGCCAACGGCGACGAGCTCGACGAGGTCGGGGTGTGTCAGCAGCCGGCGTCGGTCGGGGTCGTGACGCCCGGCGGGGAGTGCGCCTCGGTCTCCGCCTGCCTGGACGACGCCGACTGCGTGACCCCCGGCACCTTCTGCGCCCGCCCCAGCCCGAGCGCGCATCACCGGTTCTGTGTCGACGGCGAGGCCCACGCGCTCTGCTGCGACGAGTCGAGCGCGTGCCCGGGCGGCGCCTGCGCGGTGGCCCCCGGAGACGCGGCCGGCTTCTGCGAGGGGTTCGAGTACTGCGCCGAGCGCGCCTTCGCCGACCGCGCCGCCTGCGTGTACTACCAGGGGCAGCCGGTGGCGCTGGCGGCGCAGGGGGACTGCGACGAGGACGGAGTGCCCAACGGGGTCGACAGCGAACCGTGCGTGTTCGATGAGCCCGGCGCTCCCGACGCCGGAGCGCTGGACGCCGGGCCGCCGCCGCGGGACTCGACCCCGGCGTTCACCGGAGGGGGTGGGGCGGTGTGCGCGGCGAGCCCCGGCCGGACCGACCCCGGCCACTGGCTCCTCGCGGCGCTCGCCTCGGCGCTCCTGGTGATACGGCGCCGCGCCTGACCTAGAATCGAGGGGATGCTTCGCCTCACGCTGTCCCTCGCTTGTCTCCTCGTCTCGATCTCTGCCTCGACCGCCGCCGCCCAGGAGTACTACTCGGTCCAGCGCGACGGGGGCAGCTTCGTCTGCGTGAGGAGCACCTCCGAGGTGTGCACGACTCCTGGCGACTGCGCGCCGGACGACTGCGTGGCGTTCGGCGGGAGCTACCGGGTCTGCGCGCCGGGCGACTCCCTCTTCTGCACGCCCTCGATGTTCGGAGGCTGCCCCACCGGGCGAGAGCTGCGCCCGCTGCCCGACCGCTTCGGCTTCGCCGTCTGCATGCCGCCGGGGCGCGAGTGGTGCGAGGGGGCGAGCGACGCCGAGCTGCTCGCGTGCTTCCAGCGCATGGGCGACGCGACGCGGATCGTCGACTTCGAGCTGGGGGATTGTGATCGCGACGGGATCCCCAACGAGGCCGAGACGCCCGACGGGCTCTGCGAGCCGGTGCAGCGCCACGCGGCCATCTCCCGAGGCGGCGCCTGCACGCCGCTCGCGAACTGCCGCTCGGACGCCGACTGCGGGCCCGGCGCGCCCGTCTGCGCGCGCATCGACGCGCACGGCTACTGCATCCCGAGCGACGGCGTCGACACGACCCACTTCTGCTGCGGCGGATTCCTCGGCATCGAGTGCCCGCACGGCGGCACCTGCGCGCCGTCGGGGGGCACGGCGGACGGCCAGGCCTTCTGCGACGATCCTCGCTACTGCGCCTCGTGGGACTTCGAGGACCGGATCGGCTGCCTCTTCTTCGCGGGCGCCCTGGTGAGCGACCCGGCGGACGGCGACTGCGACGGCGACGGCCAGAAGAACACGCTCGACGAGGATCCCTGCACCGCGGCCCCGCTGCCCGAGGACGCGGGGGTCGCGCCGACCGAGGACGCCGGCACCGTGACGCGAGAGGACGCCGGCGCCGAGGACGCCAGCGCTCCGCCCGCCATGGACTCGGGGGTCACCGCCGAGCCGCGGAGCCTGGAGCCGAGCTTCAACGGCGGCGGCGGCTGCGCGTGCCGCGCGACGCCGAGCGGGCCTTCGCCCGGGCCCTGGGGATGGCTGGGGCTCGCGTCGCTCGGGGTCCTCGTGACGCGACGTCGTCAGTAGGCGTCGACGGCGTCCAGCCAGCTCTTCACCTGGGCGTCGGAGGGCATGCGCCAGTCGCCGCGAGGTGAGAGCGCCACCATGCCGACCTTCGGCGCGTCGGCGGTGCAGCTCCGCTTGAACTGGTGGGTGAAGAAGCGCCGGAAGAAGACCGAGAGCCACTTCTTGAGCGTCTCGAGGTCGTAGTCGCCCTCGAACGCGACCTGGGCGAGGTCGAGGATGCGCCCCGGCCGCGCCCCGTGCCGGACGAAGTGGTAGAGGAAGAAGTCGTGCAGCTCGTAGGGGCCGATCGTGGACTCGGTGAGCTGCGCGATGTGTCCCTGCTCGTCGGCCGGGAGCAGCTCCGGCGAGATCGGGGTCTCCAGGATGCCGAAGAGGATGCGCCGCAGCGCCTCCGCGTCGCCGCTCCAGTGGGACGCGCGCTCGTTGGCCACCCAGCGGATCACGAAGCGGATCAGGGTCTTCGGCACGCCCGCGTTCACGTCGTACATCGCGATGTGATCGCCGGCGTAGGTCGACCAGCCGAGCGCCTTCTCGGACAGATCCCCCGTGCCCACCACCAGGCCGCCGCGCTGGTTGGCGAGCGTCATCAAGACGAGCGTGCGCAGCCTCGCTTGCACGTTCTCGAGGGTCACGTCGCCGAGGCTCGGCGTCTCCCGGACCCGGGCCAGGAGCGCCTCCACGTCCGCGGCGTCCCGCGCGGCCTCGTGGTCCACCGACTCGAGCAGCAGGTGGCTCGCGTCGCTCACCCCCACCTCGAGGAAGGTCGCGCCGAGCTCGCGGCTCAGCTCCTCGGCCCGGCCGCGCGTGCCCGCGGTGGTGCCGAGGCCCGGCATCGTGGCCGCGACCAGATCCGAGCGCGGCTGGCCGCGGAGATCGAGCGCGGCGGCGCAGACGAGCGCGGCCATCGTCGAGTCGAGGCCGCCCGAGACCCCGAGCACCAGCTTCGGCGCGCCGATGGCGGCCATGCGGGTCGCGAGGGCGTTGCTCTGGATCTCGAAGATCTCCCAGCAGCGGGTCGCGAGCGTGGCCGGGTCGCGCGGCAGGAACGGGTGCGAGGGCACGTCGCGCTTCAGCGTGGTCGTGGCCGGCCCCGCGGCGAAGGGGACGCGGCGGTGGGGCGTCCGGGTCTCGCGGCTGCAGTCGCCGAAGGTGCCGGTCGCGGCGCGCTCTCGCTGGAGCAGCTCCAGATCCACGTCGGCGGTGACGAGCTGGTTCTCGCGCAGGAAGCGCGTCGACTCGGCGAGCAGCGCGCCGTTCTCGGCGATGAAGGCGTCGGCGTCGAAGGCGAGGTCGGTCGACGACTCACCCGGCCCCGCGGCGACGTAGAGGTAGGCGCACTTGCCGCGGTCGGACGCCGAGCGCGCGAGGAGCCGCCGGAGCTCGGCCTTGCCGACGGTGAAGTTCGACGCGCTGAGGTTCGCGATCACCGTCGCCCCGTTCGACACGTGCGCGAGGTGCGGCGGTGCGTGGACCCAGTAGTCCTCGCAGATCTCGAGCCCGACCACGAGGTCGCGCTCGGTCTCCGCCTCGAAGAGGAGGTCGAGCCCGAACGGCACGTCCTGGCCGGCGATCCGGCAGCGGCTCCCCGGCGCGACCTCGGCGCCGGGCCGGAACCAGCGCGCCTCCTCGAACTCGCGGTAGGTCGGCAGGTAGGCCTTGGGCACGACCCCGAGCACCCGCCCGCGCTGCACCGCCACCGCGCAGTTGTAGACGCCGCCGCCGACGCGCACCGGCATGCCGACCACCGCCATCGGCGCGCGCTCGACCGAGGCCTCGAGCAGCCGCTCCAGCGCCGCCTCGCACGACTCGAGCAGGTGATGGTCGAGCACGAGGTCGCGCACGGTGTAGCCACAGAGGCCGAGCTCGGGGAAGACGACGAGCGCGTCGCCCTGACCGTGCGCTCGCTCGAGCAGCGCGAGGGTCTGGGCGACGTTGCCGTCGAAGTCCGCGACGCGCACCACCGGCACCGCCACGCTGACGCGACTGAAACCACGCATGGGCTACCCATCCGCCAGGCGGCCCGGCCGTGTCAAGCGCGCGTCACGTCCCGGAGAAGAGGTTCGTGCGGCGCACCTCGCGCATCGACGCGCCCTCCACCGAGCCCTCGACGAGCTCGTAGCCGAGGAGCGCGAAGACCCGGCCGCGCAGGAAGATCGGTCGCGCGTTGCCGTACCAGTCGACGCAGCTCGCCTGGCAGCGATCGTTCACCGTCTCGCCGCGGCTCGCGAGCACCCCGACCGGGCTCAGCTGTCGGTCGCGCACGCGCAGGTAGAGCACGCCGGCCGATCCCTCGACGAGCTGACGCCAGCCGCCCGCGCGCCCGCCGCGGATCGGGAGCCCGAGCATGCCGCCGCGCTCGTCCTCGGGTCGGTAGAAGAAGCCGTGGCTGCGGGTCTCGCCCTGGGAGGCGCCCTCCTGCACGTACCGGCTCGCGACCCGCGGCGCGGCCCCGTCGAGCGCGACCGTGGTGAAGTGCAGGTCGCCGCCGCCCGCGCCGATCACGACGCCGTCGCGGCCGAGCCGATCCAGCCGGTCGACGCCGTGCGGGAGCGCGAGCACCGAGGTCGAGCCCGACCGCGTGTCGTGCACGACGACCTGCCCGTGGGCCTCGTGACCGGCGCCCCAGCCCTGGCCGGTGCCGTAGAAGAGGTGGTCGTGCACGAAGCGGTTCTGGAAGGCCCAACCCTCGAGCCGGGGCAGGCGGCGGTAGCTCTCGGCGGGCGCGGTGGTGACGCCGTCCGAGAAGAGCGCGAGCGGGAGGTGGGCCATCGCGACCTCGCCCGCCGTCGCCTCGGGCGCCCACATCCAGTCCCCGTGGCCGTGGCTGCGCACGACGACGTTCAGGTGGCCGTCGCGCTCCTGGAAGGAGAACTGGTCGACCGGCATGCCGGACACGCGGGTCGCGCCGAGCGCGCTGCCGTCGAAGGGCAGGCGGTAGACGGCGCCCGGCGGCAGCTCGCGGTCGTCGTGCCGCTCCCCGCCGAGCCAGACGTACACCGCGTCCCGCGAGACGTAGAAGCTCCGGCCCCACGGGCCGAGCACGCCCTGCGCGGTGCACTGGAGCCCCGGCTGAGAGAGAGCGCAGGTCACCACCGTGTGCAGCACCGGGTGGCTGGCGTCCTGGATGGGCCGGTAGATGTGCGACGCGGTGATGACCTCGTCCCAGTCGTCCCGGCCTCGCGCGCGGACCGCGGGGAGCGAGACCTCGCCGCCGCGCCCGAGCATGTAGGGCATGTAGAACACCAGCCGGTCGCCGAGCAGGCGCGAGGCGTAGTTGCGCGAGGAGTAGTAGTCGTTGCTGCGGAGGTAGAAGGTGCCCCGCCGCGAGAGCTGGCCCGCGTCGTCGATGTCGAACAGGCCGAGCTCGGTGCCGCCCGCCGAGTGATTGAAGCCGACGACCACGATCGTGTCGTCGTGCACGAGCATCTCGTCGTACCAGCCGCCGGGCGCGCCCGCGGGGTAGGCGTCGATGCGGGCGACCGGGGTGAGCGAGCGGTCGCCGATCCGGACCGTGAACAGGCGGCCGCGCCGGAGCACGACGAGGTGATCGCCGTGCACCTTGACGATGCCGCCCTCGTCGACGCCCGCGACTTGGTTGTTGGTGATCGACTCGTCGCCGTCGTCTCCGCTCGCGTCGGTGCTCGCCTCGGTGGGCGCCTCCGCCGCCTCGGCCTGGGCGTAGGCGGGCGCGGGCGGCATGGCCTGCTGCCGGAGGCGCTCGGCCTCGCGCAGCCGCTCCAGGTAGGCGCGCAGCGCGGCTTCGTCCTCGAAGCGCTCGAGCGCCTCGTGCGTCTCGCTGCGCACCAGGGTCTCGGCGCGCTCCCTGAGCCGGGTGCGCTCCGGCTCGCTCCGCTGCGGGCTCCCGCAGTGCGCCGCCGAGGCCACCAGGGCGGCCGCGGCCAGCAGGCGCTTGCTCCAGATCGAGATGTCTCCCACGTCACTCCCTCCCATCGGTGCAGGGGGAGACGCGCCGGGCCGCGGGAGGATCTACTCGAGCGCCTCGCATTTCTCACACCGCGCCCCCCTTGGGGCTGGCCAAACCGGCCGCCTCCGGGTACGCCGCAGGGCGATGGCCACCGATCAGACCAAGATTCACGACTCCGTCCTCACCGCCGTCGGCACCACCCCGATGGTGCGGCTCTCGCGCATCGCCCGAGATCTGCCCTGCGAGCTGCTCGGGAAGCTCGAGTTCCTGAACCCCGGCGGGTCGGTCAAGGACCGCATCGGCGTTCGCATGCTGCTCGAGGCCGAGAAGCGCGGCGACATCAAGCCGGGCGACACGCTCATCGAGCCGACGAGCGGCAACACCGGCATCGGCCTCGCGATGGCGGCGGCCGTCCGCGGCTACCGGATGATCATCACGATGCCGGAGAAGATGAGCCGGGAGAAGCAGGTGGTGCTCGAGGCGCTCGGCGCCGAGATCATCCGGACGCCCACCGAGGCCGCGTTCGACGCGCCGGAGAGCCACATCAGCGTGGCCAACCACCTCCGCCAAGTGCTCCCGAACGCGCACATCCTCGACCAGTACGGCAACGAGGACAACCCGCTCGCCCACGCCGAGGGCACGGCGCTCGAGATCCTCGAGCAGACCGACGGGAAGATCGACGCGTTCGTCTGCGCGGCCGGCACCGGCGGGACCATCTCGGGCGTCGCCCGCGTCCTCAAGAAGGAGGTCCCGAGCTGCGAGATCATCGGCGTCGATCCCGAGGGCTCGATCCTCGCCGGCCCCGACGAGCCGAAGAGCTACAAGGTCGAGGGCATCGGCTACGACTTCATCCCGGACGTGCTCGACCGCTCGCTCGTCGATCGCTGGATCAAGAGCAACGACCGCGACAGCTTCCGGGTCGCCCGCCAGCTCATCCGCCAGGAGGGGCTGCTCTGCGGTGGCTCGAGCGGCACCGCGGTCTGGGCGGCGATGCAGGTCGGCAAGGACATGCCCAAGGGCGCGCGCGTCGTCGTCATCCTGCCCGACTCGGTGCGGAACTACATGACCAAGTTCGTCGACGACGCCTGGATGCGCCAGCACGGCTTCAGCGACGACAACTCCGAGCTCGGCACCGTCGCCGAGATGATCCGCGCGCTGCCTCCCAAGGAGGTCATCACCATCGAGGACGACAAGACCCTCGGGTACGCGGTCCGCGTGTTCAAGGCGCACGGCATCAGCCAGATGCCCTGCGTGACCGGCGGCCGGCTCAGCGGCATCATCACCGAGAGCGACGTCCTGACCTTCCTCGTGGAGGGCAAGGACATCGAGACCCCGCTCGCCGAGGTCATGGTCCGCCGCGTCAGCACCGTGCGCCACCACGACGACGCGTCCGTGCTCCCGCAGCTCTTCGAGCGCGGCGAGGTCGCCATCGTCACCGACGAGGACCGCAAGGTCGAGGCGGTGCTCACCAAGCTCGACCTCATCGAGTTCATGAGCAAGCGCCGCAAGCTCGAGCGCTCGCTCGAGAGCCGGCTGTCTTAGCTGGGCAGGGGCGGGTCCGCCCCGGTCCAGAGAGCTCGAGAGTTGGCAGACAATGGCGCCGGGGCACCCCGTCGCCTCCACGCCAGTGACCCGAGACGACGGCAGGCGACGAGCGCAGCGAGGTCGCCGCCCGCGCCACTCGAGTCGTTCGATCCCGCGGCAGCGGGCGGCCAGCTCGCGCGCAGCGCGAGCGCGAGCCGCAGGGCGCCCAGCGCCCCGTCGCTGGGGTCGCGGGGCCAGCGCGCGAAGCGCGCGAGGGGCACCCCCGCCCGCTTCCACGACAGTGACCCGAGACGACGCCAGGTCCCGCGGCAGCGGGCGGCCAGCTCGCGCGC
>JAYZQJ010000094.1:0-16364 GCA_036149055.1 Myxococcota bacterium
GCGAGGGCGGTCAGGCGTGCTCGGGCGGGACGAGGCGATGCTAGGGCATCGTCGAGGAGCGACCGGGCGCGCCTGGCCGCGGTCCCGCCCCGCAGCGCCGGTGGTTTCAAACTGATTGCCGCTCTAGGCGACGTGGGAGGTGTCGTCCACCGCGCCGAAGCGCGGCGTGCGACGCCAGACCCCGGACTCGTCGCCGTAGAGGTCGCTCTGGTGGGGCACGCCGTCGAAGGCGAGCCCCATCCGGCGCGGGCCGTGGGTCGAGCGCCAGACCACGCGACAGGGGAAGACGTACTCCACCCCGTCGCGCGGCGCCTCGATCCGGAGCACGACCCGGGTGCCCGGCTCCTGAGGAGCGGAGGTCTGCACGCAGACGCCGCCGCCGCTCAGGTCGCGGATCTCGCCGTGCTCGAAGCCGCCGGGCCGCGTGAACTGCACGCGCATCGGCAGCTTCACCCGCGCGTGGCCGCGCCGACGCGGATCGGGCCGCTCGCCCATGAGGAGCCGGTGGAGGCCCATGCGGCGCGCGCGCTCGCCCGCGTCGAGCGGGATGTCCAGGTGCCGCTCCTTGCTGGTGAGGAGCTGGTACGCGTAGATCATCTCGAGCAGGTTTCGCACGCCTCGCCTCCCTTCGACCGCCGCCGACCGGAGTCCTTTGCGAGACCCGTACCGGCGACCGTCACTCGCCCTTCATGGACGATCGAGGGGCGAAAAAGTTTCGCGGCGTGAACGAAGGACCCTGGCTATGGTCCGGGCCCGGACCGAATTGTCATACCGGCATGGACCTCTTCGACCACGCGCATGAACGCGACCTGGAAGGCGCGCCACTGTCCGAGCGGATGCGGCCGCGCACGCTCGCCGAGATGGTGGGCCAGCGGCACGTGATCGGCGAGCACCGGCTGCTCGCGAAGGCCATCCGCGCCGACCGCGTTCCGTCGATGCTCCTGTGGGGGCCGCCCGGCACCGGCAAGACCACCCTGGCGCGGGTCGTCGCCCACGAGACCAAGGGCGACTTCGTCCCCTTCAGCGCCGTCATGGGCGGGGTGCCGGAGCTGCGCCGGCTCATCCAGAAGGCGGCCGAGCGCAAGAAGCTCTACGGCCGCCCGACCATCCTCTTCGTCGACGAGATCCACCGCTTCAACAAGGCGCAGCAGGACGCGCTCCTGCCGCACGTCGAGAAGGGCACGGTGATCCTGATCGGCGCGACCACCGAGAACCCGTCGTTCGCGGTCAACGCCGCGCTGCTGAGCCGCGCCCGCGTCTTCCGCCTGGAGTCGCTCCCGCCCGACGCGGTCCTCACCCTGCTCCGGCGCGCGCTCAAGGATCACGATCGCGGCCTGGGCGCGCTCGCCGTGAAGGCGGAGGAGGGGGCGCTCGAGGTGATCGCGGAGCTCGGCCGAGGCGACGCGCGGCGCTCGCTCGACGTGCTCGAGCTGGCCGCGCGCGAGGCCGCCGCGTCGGGCAACCCGATCGACGAGGCGCTCGTGCGCGAGGCGCTGGCGGAGAAGACGCTCCTCTACGACAAGAGCGGCGAGGAGCACTACAACGTCGTCAGCGCGTTCATCAAGTCGATGCGCGGCAACGATCCCGACGCCGCGATCTACTGGATGATGCGCATGCTCGAGGCGGGCGACGACCCGCTCTTCGTGCTGCGCCGCCTGATCATCTTCGCGAGCGAGGACGTGGGCAACGCCGACCCGCAGGCGCTCCAGGTCGCGGTCGCGGCCGACGCGGCGTTCCGCCGGCTGGGCATGCCCGAGGGGCTGTTCGCGATGGCGCAGTGCTGCACCTACCTGGCGAGCACCGTGAAGTCGAACGCGAGCTACGCGGCCTGGACGGCGGCCCGCGAGGACGTACGAGAGCACGGCCCCTTGCCGGTCCCGATGAAGCTCCGCAACGCGCCCACCAAGGCGATGAAGGAGTGGGGCTACGGCGAGGGCTACCGCTACCCGCACTCCGAGGGCGGCCACGCGAGCGGCGAGACCTATCTGCCCGAGAAGCTCGCCGGGCGCCGCTACTACGAGCCGCGGGACGCCGGCTTCGAGATCAAGATCCGGCGTCGCCTCGCCCGCCTCCGCGGCGAGGAGGAGCCGGAGAGCTAGAAGCCCAGTCGGCGCGCAGGGTGAGCCGGCCGGCCGATCCCTCGATGCGCACCACGCCGTCGCGCCCGGTCCGCTGGAGGAGCTCGGTGCCGTAGCCCTCGAGGAGGGCGTGCCAGAGCGGGGCGCTGCAGATGGTCTCGGGCGCGTCCGCCACCTCGTAGACGATGTGGTCGGCGTCGCTCGACCCGAGCACCAGGCGGCCGGCCCCGCGCATCACCGCGTCCCAGACGAACGGCGTCACCCGCATCAGCGCGCCCGGCGAGTGCGCGTACTGTCGCACCCAGCAGCGGAGGATCGGGGCGACCGCGCCGAGCTCGATCGCGGCCCGGAACCGGGCTCGACCGAGGGCGCGCAGGCCGGCGGGCCCGCGGTCTCGCCCCAGCACGTCGAGCAGGACGCGGTGCCCGGCGAACGAGACGAACGGCCGCGCGCCGGCGTCCTCGAGCCAGCCCTCCATCTCCGGGTCGGCCTCCAGCGCCGCGCGCTCCACCTCGGGCCAGCGCCCCTCGTCGATGAGGAGCCGGCGGATCCCGTTCACCACGGAGGAGGCGATCTGGGTGTCCTCGCGCACGTGCTCCCCACGATCAACGGCATGAACGGGAGCCGTGTCGAGTTGCCGTTCGGGGACAGCGGTTCAGGCCACGGTGTCTTCGCCGAGATAGGCGGCGAGCGCGTCGCTCACGCTGGTGAGGTTCGCGGTGACCTGGCGCAGGAGGAACGCCTCCGCGGTGCGGGCCAGCGAGCCGGCGAGGAAGCTCGGGATCGCCCGGACCCGGTCGAGCTCGATCGAGAGCTCCCCCGTCATCTCGAGGCGGGTGCGGCCGCCGCCCAGCGCGATGAAGGCGCTGCGTCCTCGGCAGCGCACCGCGTTCCGGAACGCGTGGGGCTCGATCACCCAGTCGGCCGTGTAGGCGCGCTCGTCCCAGGCCGCGTGGTCGTCCCACGAGAGCACCCGGGCCTCGAGCGCGCCGGCGAGGGATGTCGGCAGCTCGGTCGCGCCATGCCAGACGTTGTGCAGGTGCACGACGTCGCCCTGCGCCTGGCGGTCCACCACGTCGATCGATCGGACGTTGGGCAGGAAGGACGCGAAGGCCGGCAGGGCGTCGCGATAGGCGGTGAAGACCGCGTCGCGCGGGTGCCGGAGCACGGAGTCGGCCTCGATCCGCACTGGGTCTACGCCTCGAAGCAGGCGGCGAGGGACTCGATCGCGGAGCGGCGGAACTCCGGCACGTGCAGCATGGGCAGCACGGTGCGCGGCAGCTCGGGAAGCTCCTCCTTGAGCTTGGCCATCGCGTCGCGTTGCGTCGCCTCCCGCAAAGCGCGCTGACGGCCGGCCATCGCGAGCGCGAAGGCGGGGGAGCCGTCCGCGAGCGCGCCGGGGAGCGCGGCGATCGGCTCCCGCTCGGCCGGCTTGAAGAGCTTCGAGAGCATGCTGTTGACCACGAGCGCGCCCACCGGCATCGCCACGTCGTCCCGGGCCAGCGCGGCTCGCAGCTCGATGGTCTCGTTGGCCGGCATGTCCTCGGGCAGCGTGACGAGCACGGCGGCGCTCCGGCGCGCGTCGCGGAAGAGCGCCCTCGCCTTCTCGGCCTCGTTCCGGAGCAGGCCCGGGGGCGCCACGTCGCAGATCACCTGCGGGACCCGGAGCATGTCGAGCGCGTGCCCGGTAGCGGGTCCGTCGACGATGACCAGGTCGTAGCGAGGACGGCCGGCCTCGTCCTTCTCCTCGGTGTGGAAGTAGGCCTTGCCGAGCATGGACCAGGCCTCGATGCCGGGCGTGCCCCTCAGGACCGCGGCGACGAAGCGGTTCTCGAAGACCGCCTTGTAGACGCTGCGGACCTTGAGGACCATCATGCCGTACTCCTCGAGGGCCACCTGCGGGGTCATGTTGACCGCCTCGAGGTTCGGCGCGACGCGCTGGTTGCGCGTGCCGATCGCGTCGACCTCGAGCAGGTGGCTGAGGCGCTCCTTGGCGTTGCACATGGCCACCAGGACGCGCTTGCCGCGCTTGGCGGCCGCGAGCGCGATGGCCGCGCTGACGGTCGTCTTGCCGACGCCGCCCTTTCCGGTGACGAACAGGAACTCGCGATCGAACAGCTCGGTCGTCATCGGCGCGCGAATCCTATCCTCCGGGAGGGGCTTTTCAAGCCCCCGGCCCGGCGCCCGCACGAACGAAGACGGCGGCGGGGCCGAGGGCCCCACCGCCGCGTGCACCGGGTGTTCGCCAGATGCTACCGGCGCCGGCGGATGCCGAAGGCCGCGGCCGCCCCGAGCAGGGTGAGGAGCGCGAAGGCGCTGGCGGTGTTGCCGGGGCTGACGGTGCAGAGGCCGTCGCCGCGCCCGCCGTCACGCCAGCCGACGCCGGAGCCGGCGGAGCCGCCGCCGTAGGGGTCGGTGCAGACGTCGCTGCAGACCGCGTCGGGCTGACGGTTGCGCTCGTTGGTCACGTTGATGAACGCGGGCAGGTCGCCGCCGTCGGCCGCCGCGAGGATGAGGTCCTCGCCGAGGTGCTCGACCGAGAGATCGGCGGTGAGGCGGGTCAGGTAGGGGCGCTCGAGCCCGCGCGAGGCGACCTCCCAGTCGTCGCGGGCGTAGTGCGGCTCGCCGGCGTCGTCGTAGGAGACGTAGCTCTCGAGCTGCCAGTCCTCGGTGTGCATCGCGTACTCGGCGATCCAGGTGCGGCCGTCGTTGGCGCCCGCGGCCACGTCGTAGAGCGCGTCGTAGTTGAACTGACCGGTGTCCCAGTCGTACCAGAGGGCGTCGCGCTCGACCTCGCCCACCGCGAAGTTCGCCGAGCCGTAGCGGCCCTCGGCGATGACGAAGAGCTCGAGGCCCACCGAGCCCTCGACGCCGGCCGCGACCATGCGGAGCGGGAAGGTCGGGTTGAGGCCCGGCATCGTCACCCGCACCGGCTGCATCTGGTTGACGCCGTAGTTCGGCGACAGGCGGAGCACGGCGAAGTCCATGCCCTGGTCGGTGTAGTGGCGGATCGTCGGCAGGATGGAGTCCGGCACCGCGTAGTAGTGGTCACGCAGCCACTGCACGAGCGCGTCCGGGTCCTCCGAGCCGATGGTGACCGTCTCGTAGGGGCCGATGCTCGCCTGATGGTGCACGGTGACCGAGCCGGCGTCGGCGCCGCCGCTCCGGTCGGACTCGGCGGCTCCCGCGAGGAACCCACCGCAGGGATCCGGGCAGAAGGTGACGGGCGGGGTCGGCGCCTGGAGCGTGATCCGGGTGGTCTGCTCGAGCGCCTCGAAGAAGGCGTTCTCGGCCAGCTCGACCGGCGCGCCGTTCCGCACCGGGAGCACCCAGACGAAGTCCTCGGGGTCCCCGGCGTACTCGATCTGGTCCCAGAGGGTCGTCTGCTCCATCGTGAGCGACACCGCCATCTGGTGACGCGTCACCACCGTGGGGCTGCCCGTCGGGGCGAAGCACCCGCCGCACGCGGCCGCCGGCTGGGGCGCCGCGAGCCCCGCGAGCCCGGCCAGGCAGGCCAGGGCGCCGAATCGAAAGCTGTTCTTCATGCGTCCTCCGCTCATCACGCTCGGGGATACAGCAATCTCGGTGCCAGCGCCTCTCACGCCGGCCGAGTGGGGTCCCCGAGCGCGCAGCGGGCGAGATCGGGCGCGCCCGCCCGCCGGCTCGTGCCGCCGTGTGCCGCGCGTCACGTCACCGCGTCGACACGCCGCCGGCCGAGACGTACGGTGCGCGGCGATGTCGAACGCCGGACCGCGGAAACCCTCCTTCTTCGAGCAGCTCACCGCCTTCGGCGGCGTCTACTGGACGGCCAACTGGATGGAGCTGGTCGAGCGCTTCGCCTACTACGGCGTCCGCACGGTCCTGCCGGTCTTCATGGTGCTCGCGATCAGCGAGGGCGGCCCCGGGCTCGACCACGTCCAGAAGGGCTCGATCTACGCCATCTGGGCCCTCGTCCAGAGCTTCGTCCCCATCTTCACCGGGGGCTTCGCGGACCGCTACGGCTACAAGCTCAACATCGCGATCAGCACGGTGCTGAAGATCATCGGCTACCTGCTGATGGGCTACTGCATCACGCTCGCGGAGATGGCGGCCGGGATGCCGCTCGCCGAGGCGCGGGCGGCGGGGACCGACCTCGTCTACGGGATCTTCTTCGGCGGCGCGATGTTCCTCGCGCTCGGCACCGCGGTCTTCAAGCCGGGCCTCCAGGGCCTGATCGCCAACCAGATGCCCAAGGAGGCCGCGTCGTTCGGCTGGGGCATCTTCTACCAGATGGTCAACATCGGCGGCTTCCTGGGCCCGCTGATCGCCGGCTACCTGCGCGTGCTCGAGTGGGAGTACGTGTTCATGGCCTGCGCCATCGGCATCTCGCTGAACTTCCTCCCGCTCTTCTTCTTCCGCGAGCCGGAGCGCGAGGACACCGGGCCGCTGGCGGGGCCGGGCGAGCTGCTGGTCGACGCGGTGAAGGGGCTGCTCGAGCCGCGCCTCTTCTTCTTCACCATCACCTTCGCCGGCTTCTGGCTGATGTTCTATCAGCTGTTCGACATCCTCCCGAACTTCATCGACGACTGGATCGACTCGCGCGGCCCGGCCGGCGCGCTGCAGTCCATCCTCGGCGAGGGCGCGGTCCCCACCGTCAACGGCGGCAACCTCACCCAGGAGTGGATCATCAACGTCAACGCGCTGCTGATCAGCGTGTTCGCGTTCCTGGTCGGGTTCCTGACCGGGCGGCTGCGGTCGCTCACCGCCATCGTGGTCGGCATCGCGATCTCGGCCGCCGGCATCTACGCGCTCGGCGTGAGCATGAACGGCTGGATGACGCTCGGCGCGATCGCGCTCTTCTCGGTCGGCGAGATGATGGCCAGCCCGACCAAGATGCGATACCTCGCGAGCATCGCGCCGAAGGGCAAGGACGGCCTCTACATGGGGTACGTCAACATGACGGTCGGCATCGGCTGGTCGATCGGCTCGGTGGTCGCCGGCGAGATGTACCAGGAGAACGGCGACAAGGTCGTCCTGGCGCGGCGCTACCTGACCGAGCAGGCCGGCGTGGAGGGGAGCGTGGTCGAGGCGCTCGATCGCGGCGACGTGATGGCGTTCTTCGAGCGCACCGTCGGCGTGGACGCGTGGGGCGCGCGCGAGCTGCTCTGGGAGACCTACGAGCCGCAGTCGATGTGGCTCGTCTTCACCCTCATCGGCCTCGGCTCCATGCTCCTGCTCGTCGTGTACGACCGCCTGACGCGCAAGGCGAAGGCCGACCCCTCCTTCTCGTTCAACACCCACGGCCACCTCTGGGTCCGCGCGCTCCTCGTCCCCATCGTGTTCGCGTTCGCGGCGGCCACCTACTTCTCGTACTCGCTGGCCGTGGCCGTGCAGCTGGTGATGTTCACCGCCCTCTTCGTCTCCAGCTGGTTCCTCCGCCCCGACCCCGTCGAGCCCGACGAGGATTAGCGGCGCGAGGCCTCGAAAGAGGGGGCGCTGCGCCTAGACTCGATGGGGTGGCGCTCCGTTTCCTCATGCCCCCCTCGGTCGGTGACGCCCGGGCGCACGCGCGGGGCGAGCTGCTGGAGCGCTCGCTCACCCGAGATCTGGGCGCGCCGGTCACGGTGGAGGTCGCGGAGAGCTACGAGGCCCTTCGCTTCCGGGTGAGGGCCCACGACGTCGAGCTGGCCTGGATGCCGGCCGCCGTGTGCGCGCAGTGCCTCTCCCACGTCGCCGCGGTCTTCCGGGTCGTGCGCGGCGGCCGCTCCACCTACCGCTCGGCGCTGGTGGCGCGGCGCGACGCTCGCCTCTCGTTGAGCCGGCTGAAGGGCAGCCGCGCGGCGTGGGTGGACCCGCTCTCGCTGGGCGGCTACCTGCTCGCCGCCGATCATTTGCGCGAGCGCGGCATGCCGCCCGACGAGACGTTCGGCAGCCAGCGCTTTCTCCGGACTCACCCGGCCGCGCTCGCCGCGGTGCTCGAGGGCGAGGCCGACGTGGCCGCGGTGTCGGTGGCCGGGCCGGAGGAGGAGCGGGTCGAGGAGGCGCTCGGCCTCCACGCGGGGCGCGCGGGCGCGCTCGAGCTGTCCGCGCTCTTCGTCACCCGCGCGGTGCCGACCGACGCGCTCGCCCTCACCCGGGCGCTCGAGCCGGACCGGGTCGAGGCCCTCGAGGCGCGGATCGCCCGCGGCCTCACGTCGCTCCGGCTGGCGATGGAGGCCGAGGCGCTCGAGCCGGCCGAGCTGTCGGAGTACGCCCAGGTCGCCGCGCTGCTCGAGAGCGCCTGAGGCCCCGGGCTGGCGAGCGCGCGGCTCCGGGACTGTATCTCCGGCCGCGGTGACCCCGTCGATCGCCATCGTCTTCGGGCTGGTGCTGCTGGCGCTGGTCCTCTTCGCGTGGGAGCGCGTCTCCTACGACGTCACCGCGCTCGTCGTCTGCGTCACCCTCATGGTGACCGGGATCTTGACCCCCGAGGAGGGCCTCGCGGGGTTCGCGAACCCGGCGACGATCACCATCGGCGCGATGTTCGTCCTCAGCGAGGGGCTGCGGCGCACCGGCGCGCTCGCGCACGTGGGGCAGCTCTTCCGGGGGCTGGCGACCCGGAGCCGGTGGCTGGCGATCGCCGGCATGATGGCCGCGGTCGGGCTCGTCAGCGGCTTCATCAACAACACCGCCGCGATCGCGATCGTCATCCCCGTGGTCCTCTCCATCTCGAAGGATCTCGGGCTGAGCCCCTCGAAGCTGCTGATGCCGATCAGCTTCGTCTCGATGCTCGGCGGGGTCTGCACGCTCATCGGCAGCTCGACGAACATCCTCGTCAGCTCCATCGCCGAGGATCGCGGCCTCGCGCCCTTCGGCATGTTCGAGATGGCGCCGCTCGGGCTGATCTTCCTGGCGGTCGGGTTCGTCTACCTGGCGACGATCGGCCTCCGCCTCACCCCCGCCCGCCGCAGCCTCGAGGACCTGACCGCGCGCTTCGGCGTGCGCCGCTACCTGACCGACGTGCTCGTCTCCGACCCGACGGTGGACGCGCGCGCCGTCTTCGCGGACCGCGCCATCGACGTCGTCGAGGTCTTCCCGCGCGAGACCGGCCGGGTCGTGCGGGTGGTCGCGGCGCCGTCGGCCATCGCCGAGCTCGTGACCCGCGAGGACGTGCAGCTCGAGCCGCCGCGCGCGTGGGCGGACGCGGAGCTCCGGACCGGGGAGCGCGAGCTCGTCGAGGCGGTGGTGGCGCCGGACGCGCCCTTCGTCGGCCACCGCATCGAGGAGATCGACTTCCCCGAGCAGTTCGCGGCCGTGGTCCTGGCGGTGCGACGCCCCCACGAGGTCCAGAACGAGCGGCTGGCGAGCTGCGAGCTGCGTGGGGGTGACTCGCTGCTGCTCTCCGCGGCCCGAGAGCAGGTCGCCGCGATGAGCCGCGATCCCTCGTTCGTGATCGTCTCGGAGGTCGAGCGGCCGCCCGAGAGCCGCCGCCGGAAGCTGCCCATCGCGCTGCTCGTGCTCGGGGCGGTCGTCGCCCTCGCCGCCTTCGACGTGGTGCCGATCGTGGTCGGCGCCCTCGCGGGCTGCGTCGCGCTGATGCTCACCCGCACCCTCCGGCCGCGCGAGGCCTACGAGAGCGTCAGCTGGAAGGTGATCTTCCTGCTCGCCGGCGTGATCCCGCTCGGCACCGCGATGGACCGGACCGGGGCCGCGTCGCTCCTCTCGCACCTCTTCACCGACGGCCTCGGCCCCATGGGTCCCCACGTGGTGCTGGCCGGCTTCTTCGGCACGTCGCTCCTCCTCACCAACGTCGTCTCGAACCAGGCCACCGCCGCCCTGCTCGCGCCGATCGCGATCGAGTGCGCCACCCTGCTCGAGGTGAGCGCCCGACCGATGCTCATGGCGGTGACCTTCGCCGCCTCGCTGAGCTTCATGACCCCGGTCGGCTACCAGACGAACACCCTCGTCTACGGCCCCGGGAGCTACCGCTTCACCGACTTCACCCGGGTCGGCGCCCCCCTCGACCTCATCCTGTGGGGCCTCGCCGTCTTGCTCATCCCGGCCCTCTGGCCCTTCTGACTGGCACTGTCTGACACGAGCTCACGCTCGAAGCGCGGAGGCCGCGCGCGGCACGACCAATGCAAAGTTCGATGGCAGGAGGACCGACATGAAGAAGCCCCCGCTGTCTCTGCTCGCACTGGGCTTGCTCGTACTGGGCTTGCTCACCAGCGCCTGCTCCAGCGCCGCGCCGACGCTGACCGCGGCCGAGCTGATGGCCGCCCCCGAGGCCTACGTCGACGTGACGGTCGAGCTCACCGGCTCCCCCCTCGACTACGGCTACGCGGTCAACGCCGCCGCATGCGACGCGCCGGGCCCCTGCAACAACCTGGGCGGGCCGCACCGACTGGCCGGCACGGACGTGTTCGTCGCGCCGAGCGCGAGCTTCCCGTCGGACGGCCCCGTGGCCGAGGGGGTCAGCCCGCAGCCCTGCTACGACGCCATCTGCGAGCCGCGGCGGCTCGGCTGCCACGGCAACGACGCCGAGGCGTTCTGCGCGCCCGACCTCCCGATGAACATCGAGCGCGTCGTCGCGCGGCTGACCCGGGTCGACGGGCGGCTGCAGCTCGAGGTCGACGACTACGTGCTCGCGGAGACGCGCGTCGCGGCCGACGGCATCCACCTCCCCGCGGAGTGACCGCTTCCCGAACGCGCGCCTCGCCCCTACCCTCCGCGCGTGGGGGACGCGGCGTTTCGGTTCGGGTACCGGTGGCTCTTCGCCTCGATGCTCGGCATGGTCGGGCTCGGCGCGCTGCTGATCGTCGCCGACACCCGGTGGCTGCCCTGGTACCCGGCGGCGATGACCGAGGCCTTCTGGGGCGCCGCGGAGCTGCCCCCCGAGGTCGTGCGCTACCACCGCTTCGTGCACGCCGTGCTCGGCGCGACGATCCTCAGCTGGGCGGTGGCCCTGCTCTTCGTCCTGCGCGGGCCGTTCCGGGAGCGACGGCGCTGGGCCTACGGCTGCGTGGCCGTCTCGCTGCTGTCCTGGTTCGTGCCGGACACGGCCGCGTCGCTCTTCCACGGCGCCTGGCCGAATGCGGTGTTCAACCTGACCGCGCTCGTCGCGCTCGGAGCCCCGCTGGTCTTCCTACGACGCGCCTTCGCGATCGACCGGCCGGACCTCGACGTCGGGGCGGACGCGTAACGCGGCGCCCTTCACCTCGCGGTCGAGCGTCAGCAGCGCGCCCCGCTCGGCGCCGTCGAGCGCCGCGCTCGCGTCGCTCCGCTCGCGGTCGATGCGCCGCAGCCGCACCAGCCCCGCCTGCCCGCAGAGATCCCACTCCGTCTTGCCCTTGGAGCGCACCGGGCCGCCGACCACGCGGTGCGCGCGGGGGCTGCGATCGGCGACGTCCCACAGCCGCCGGCCGTCCGCCCGCAGGGTGAGGTAGGCGTAGGTCAGGCGCTGCCGCCGGAGCCCGGCGCTCTCCGCCCGCGCGTCGAGGCCCTCCGGCAGATCGAACGGGAGCTGGTCGTGGCACCAGTCACGCTCGCGCTCGAGCAGCGGGCAGGGGCCGTCGCGCAGGCACGGCGCGAACACCTGCGAGGCCAGCCGGTCGCGCAGGGTCTGCAGCTCGCGCGAGAGCGCGCGGGTGGCCGGCTCGATCACCACGAGCGAGCCCCCGGGCCGGAGCCGGTCGACCATCGATCGCAGCGCCGCCTCCCGCGCGTCGAGCCGATCGGCCTCCTCCCGGTCCGCGTAGAGCTCGTTGAGCGCGAGCCCCATCACCACCAGGTCCGCCGGCGGGAGCGACGCGATCTCGAGGCTCTCCAGGTCGGCCCGGCGCGCCTCGAGGGTCATCTCCGGGACGAGCCCCTCGGCGTGCGCCTCCCGCGCCAGCACCCCGAAGACGTCGAGGCTCGCGGCGTCCTGCTCGACCGCCGTGATCTGCAGCCTCCGTGCGCCCGCGCGCTTCGCCAGCTCCGCCAGCCCGAGGCTGGTGGTGCCGAGCCCGGCGCCGAGATCGAGGACCCTCCAGGTGTCCCCCGACGGCAGCCCACCGGCGAGGGCGAGCTCCGCGAGGGGCCCCTGGATCTTCGGGAGATCGCGGAGCAGGAAGAAGCGGAGCCGGGCCGCGAGCGCGTCACTGGCGAGGCCGATCTGGGCCCGCTCCCGGGTGTAGAGCTCGCTGAGGCGGATGATCTCGGCGGCGAGCGCGTCGCCGGTGCGGTCATCGCGCCCGAGCACGCGGGGAGCGATCCGGTCGACGAGGGACACCCAGCGGGGATCGAGGGGGGCGGCGGTCGGAAGAGGCGACATTCGAGGCCCCGGGTTATAACCTCCGGCGGTGGCTCCGGTAGCCCCTGGAAACCGGGGGCCCCTGGCCCCACCCCCCGCGAAACCATGAAGGACTCGAGCTCCACCCGCCCGCCCCTCGGCTGGCTCGTGCTGGCGGCCATCACCATGGCGCTGGTGCTGGTCAGCGTGTGGGCCACGTTCGTCCACGCGCCGGTCGAGATGCGCATGGGCGTCGTGCAGAAGATCTTCTACATCCACGTGCCGAGCGCGTACGCGATGTACGTCGGCTTCGTGGTCTGCGCGGTCGGCTCGGCGATCTTCCTCGTGAAGCGCGACGAGAAGTGGGACGCGCTGGCGGTGGCCGGCGCGGAGGTGGGCCTCCTCTTCTGCCTCGTCGTGCTCATCACCGGCCCGCTCTGGGCGCGCAAGGCGTGGGGCTACTGGTGGACCTGGGACCCGCGCCTGACCACCACGCTGCTGGCCGGCATGATCTTCACCGCCTACGTCGTGCTCCGCTCCTTCGGCGGAGGCGAGGCGGAGCGGCGCTTCGCCGCCGGGCTGGCGATCGTCGGCCTCTTCGACCTGCCCGTGATCCACTACTCCGTGCAGCGATGGCGGGGCACGCACCCGACCGTCATCAGCTCGCGCGGCGGCGGGCTGCACCCCGACATGACGCACGCGCTGCTCGTCGGGTTCGTGCTCTTCACCGCGCTCGTCGCGCTCCTGATCTGGACGCGCACCCGCACCGAACGCGACCGGCAAGCGCTCCAGGCGCTCGAGCTGGAGGCGGCGGAGCGCGGGCTCTTGGAGGACCTATGAAGTCGCTCGGGATGTTGCTCTTCGTGCTCGGGCTGTCGCTCTCGCCGCTCACCGCGCTCGCGCAGGACGGCGAGGACGCCGGGGAGTCGCGGGCGGAGACCTTCCAGGCCGCCGAGGGCGCTCAGACCGAGAACATTCCCGGCGGGATGCTGATGGTCGGCGCCTATGGGGTGACCCTGGTGCTCGTCCTCGGCTACGTGGTCTCGATCGGGATGCGGCAGGCCCGCACGGCGCGGGAGCTCGAGCGGCTGCGCGCCGACCTCTCCAAGCGCGAGGGCTGAGCTTGCCGGTCGAGCACATCATCTACATCCCCGGCATCCTCCTGGTGGGCGTCGCCGTCGGATACGTGCTCGGCGCCCGGGCCGCCCGCGCGGAGCTGGACCGGCGACGCCGCGAGCGGCGCAAGTGAGCGCTACGAGAGCACCGTGAGAGCCCGGGTCACCCTCCCCGCCTTCATCGCGCTCGCCGTCGCCCTGACCGCCAGCGCCCAGGACGACGCGCTGCCCTTCGTGGGCGCGAGCGACGATCAGGACACGATCCTCGATCGCCTCTCCACGCGGGTCCCGCGGGAGCTCGAGCAGGTCGGCACCAGCAGCGTGACGCTCAAGCTCGACCTGGGGGTCGGCGCGAACGCCGCCTTCAAGCCGCGGACCCGCAGCCACCCGCGCGGCTACCTGTCCGAGATCGCCGCCTACCGCGTCGCGCGCGCGCTCGAGATGGACAACGTCCCCCCGGTCGTGGGGCTGCGCATCCCGAGGAGGCTGATGGAGGCGCGCTTCACCAGCGACCACGAGGAGGACTGGGAGGCGATCCGGCAGGAGATCCTGTGGGACGCGCCCGGGGTCGCGCGCGGGGCCTCGATCCACTGGATCCCCCGCATGCGCTCGACCCCGCTGGCCACCTACGAGGGCCTCTCCGAGGCCGGCCCCTGGCTCCGGATCGACCAGCCGATGCCGCCGCCCGAGCGCAGCGCCATCGCGCGCGACCTCTCCACCATGCTCGCCTTCGACTATCTGATCGGGAACTGGGACCGGTTCAGCGGCGGCAACGTCTCGACCGACGACGGCGAGCAGAGGCTCTTCGTCCGGGACCACAACGTCGCGTTCCAGGCGCCGCTCACCGACCACCGCTACGAGCGCCTCCGCGGGCTCCTCGAGCGCAGCCAGCGCTTCTCGCGCGCCTTCGTGGAGGCGGTGCGAGGCCTGGGCGAGGCGCGGATCCGGGCCGCGCTGGCCGAGGATCCCGAGGCCGAGATCCGGGACATCCTCAGCGACGAGCAGATCGACGGCGTGCTCTCCCGGCGGCGCGCCTTCCTGTCCTACGTGGGCGCGCTCATCGCGCTCCACGGCGAGGCGGCCGTCCTCGCATGGGAGTGACGCTCGCGCTTCTCGCCGGGGTCGGCGCCGGAGCAGCCGTCGCCTGGCTTCTCTGGGGGCGGCCGCTGAGCGCGCGGCGGCGGGAGGCGCTCGAGCTCGACGCCCGGCTCCGTCGCCTGGTGATCCCGGTGCTGGAGCGGCGTGCGGACGTCCTGGCGATCCCCCCGTCGGAGCGCGGCCGAGACGCGGACGGGGCCCTCGCGTTGACCCTGACCCTCGCGAGCGCCATCAAGGAGCAAGAAGAATCCGTCGACCTGCCGTTCGGTGATACGGTCGAGGTCGCGCGAGCCGAGCTCGACGAAGAGCTGAGGGCTCGCGGTAGGCGTCCGGAGGAGACGTGAGTGAAGAGAAGCTGCGCGCAGCGATGGGTGATCTGCTGGCCCTGGTGGTGCACGACCTGCGGAACCCGGTGGCCACGATCAGCGCCAACGTCTCCTTCGTGAAGGAGGTCGGCGCCGGCGACGACGAGGACGTGATCGAGGCGCTCGACGACGTGGAGACCGCGCTGGGCGACCTCATGCGAGGCCTGGAGCAGGTGGGCTGGGTCGGGCGCTGGATCGCGGGGCAGGCGTCGATGGAGGGCGCGGCCGGCGACCTCCGGAGCGCGGTCGAGGCCGGGGTGCGGCGCACCCACACCTCGCTCTCCGTCACGCTCCCGAGCGAGCCGATCGAGGTCGGGCGGGCGGGCGGAGCGCTGGCGCGGGTCGTCGAGCTGCTCGTGCGCAACGCGCTCGCGAACGCCGCGCCCGAGACCGTGCACGTGATCGTCCGTGACGGCGGCGCCGAGGGCGTCGTCGAGGTGCGAGACGCGGGCCGGGCGATCGGCGAGGAGCTCCGCGAGGCCGCCTTCACGCTCGAAGGCCAGCAGATCCTCAAGGGCCGCGCGGACGGGAGATACTCGCGGGTCGTGGGCTTGCTCGCGGTGCGCACCCTCGTCGACTCGCTGGGCGCGAGCGTCGAGGCGGACGGACAGGACGGCGACGCGGTCTTCCGCGTCCGCGTCCCGAAGTAGCGGCCTCAGTCCTCGAGGAGCCGGAACGATCGGATCCGCGCCGCCTGCCCGAGCATGCCGATCGACACCTCGACCGGCCGCTCCTCGTCGACCTCGATCTCGGCGCGAGCGCCATTCTGCTTGAGCCCCTCCGGGGGATCGATGAGCTCGACCTGCGTGCCGTCGTCGGTGATGAGCGCCCAGACGCCTCCCTCGATGCCGATCTTTCGGATGGTGCCTTCCATGCGCTCCTGCCGTTCCGGTCCGGGGGAGACGACGCGCTTGACAGAGCGGCCACCGTCTCCCGATTCTCTCGCATGATGGACGAGGCGGAGCTCGCGCGCACGCTCGATCGGATCGGGTGGGGGGCCAAGCCCTACGGGGACAACACCTTCAAGGTCAATCACGAGACCGGGGAGGGGCCGCTCACGGTCTACGTCCGCCTCACGGACAACTGGCTCATCGCGTCGGTCGTCCCCTTCCTCACCACCCGCGGCGACAATTCGTTCGAGCTCGCGCGCTGGCTGCTCCGGATGAACCGGGACATGTACCAGTGCAAGTTCGCCTACGACGAGGACGGCGACGTGGTGCTGACCGTCGAGCTTCCGACGGAGTCCTTGGACTTCGGTGAGATCGCCTCCGCGCTCGAGAGCCTGCTCGAGCACGCCGTGCAGCACCGCAGCACCCTGCGCGAAGCCGCGAGCTGAGCCCCCCTCCGCGCCGGCGGCCGCCACCCCCGGGCCCGCCACCTCCGCCAGATCGGCCGCGTAAGTACGCGGAATCACATGAGCGGGGTCCGGCACGGGCGATGAAACGGGTGGCGGCGTGTCCGACCCCGCCGTCCAGGT
>JAYZQJ010000095.1:0-10755 GCA_036149055.1 Myxococcota bacterium
ACCGGGGGTGGGCGGCGCGTAGGGTCTTCGGGGCGGCGGGCTCCGCCGCCGGAGGAGCCGAGGATGGCGCCGGTGATCCGGCACATGGGGACGGGGTCGCCTGCGCCTCCGCGGGCTCCCTCCCAGGGAAGCGCGGGCAACACGGGACAGGGCGGCGGCACGTGGCGAGGCAACCAGGCGGCGCGCGAGTGGTGAGGATCCAGCGGTGAGGGCGCAGTCGTGAACACTCCGAGATGGCTCCTGCTCTGCGCGCTCGCGTCCGGCGTCGCGCTCGCCCTCCCGGCGAGCGGCGCCGCCCAGGACCCGACGGGGCAGGCGCGCGCGCTCTTCGAGCAGGGGGTCGCCGCGTCGGACGCGGGCGACCACGTGCGGGCCGCGCAGTACTTCGAGCAGAGCTACCGGCTCTACCCGCGCGCCTCGACCGCCTGCAACATGGCCCTCGCGCTCGAGAACAGCCAGCGGGCCTGCGCCGCGCCGGCCTGGTACCGCCAGTGCGCGGCGCTCGATCGCGACGGACGCTTCCGCGATCACGCCCAGCGGCAGGCGGCCGCGCTCGAGGCGCAGTGTCAGCAGCAGCAGCAGCCGACGCAGGCCGCGAACCCGTTCGTCAGCGGGCCGATCGCTCCCACCGGGCCCGCCTCCGGCGGAGGCGGCGCGGTCTCGGGGCGCGCGACGGTGGTCGAGGGCGGGGGCGTCGCCAACCCGCAGGCGCTGCGGACCCGGGGGGCGGATCACACCCTGCTCGCGGTGGGCATCATCTCGATGGTGCTCGGGGGCGGCGCGATCGGCGGCGGGGCGGCGGCCGCCATCGAGGGGCAGGCGCGGCTCGAGGGGCTGCCGCCGGTGATCACCGAAGGCAGCAACGAGCACGACCGCTGGAGCGAGGCGGCGACCCTGCACGACCTGGCGCTCGGCCTCTACATCGGCGGCGGCGCGCTCGCGCTGTTCGGGGCGATCATGGTCATCGTCGACCTCGCCCAGCCGGGCGCGCTCGGCGGCAGCGCCGAGGCCCCGCCCCGGCTCCAGCTCGGCGTCACCCCGACCGAGGGCGGCGCCTTCGGCCAGGCGTCGATCCGCTTCTGATCCGATCCGGGGAAACCGCCCGCGGGCGCGGCGCGTAGGCGTGTGATACCGCCGCCCTTCGGCTTGTCTTCGTGTCCCCGTTTGCATAAAAGGACGCCCCATGACTCTGCGTCGCCAGCTCCCCTTCGCCTTCTTCGCCGCCCTCCTCTCCATCGCGCCGGTCGCGCACGCGCAGACCGAGGAGGATCCCGAGCCGGAGGTCGCCGACCAGGGGCCCGAGACCGAAGAGGTCGAGGCCATCTACGATCGCGTGCTCTCGCTCGGCCTCACCGGCGGCCTCGACACGCCCTTCGGCCTCGTCGGCGGGTACGTGGAGTTCGCGCCGTGGCGCTACCTGGCGTTCTACGCGGGCGGCGGCATCGGCCGCGACGGCGGTCGCTTCGCGGGCGGCGTGCACGGGCGCTACCCGATCGGCCACGCCGCGGTCGGCCTCATGCTCGGCGTCGGCGGCGGCGCCCTCGGCTGGGAGAGCGGCGGCGACGAGATGTTCCGCATCCGCCGTCACTGGGACATGGCGATGTTCTTCCACGGCGGGATCACCTTCGAGTACCGCTGGGACGAGGGTGTGTTCGGCCGGCTCGGCTTCGGCGTGGACGGCCTCATGACCCCCGGCGCGGCCGACAGCTGCACCGTGGCCGCGGCCACCAACGGCGGCGAAGAGATGCCGATGCAGTGTGGCCCCGCCGGCGACGGCCTCGCGAAGCCCATCCGCGGCTGGGCCGGGCTCACCATCGGCTACGCCCTCGATCTCTGACCGCCCTCGCGGTTGACGTTCATGGGGGGCCGGGCTACTCGGCCCCCTGATTTTCATGTGTCCGCGCGCGTGCGCGGGACGAGGGAGACAGACCATGACCATGCCCGTGGGTGAGGCGCGAGACCGACTCTCCGACCTCGCACAGCGCCTCGATGCGCTGGGGAGGTATCTTTGACGTCGACGGCCTGGAACGACGCCTCGACCATCTGAACGCGCAGACCAGCGCCGAAGGCTTCTGGGACGACCCGGACGCGGCGCAGAAGACGGTCCAGGAGCGCGCGGAGATCGAGCAGCAGGTCTCGACCTTCCGGAAGCTCGAGCAGGAGGTGAGGGACCTCGGCGAGCTGCTGGAGATGGCCGCGGGTGAGGACGAGTCGATGGTCGACGACGTGGTCGCCCAGATCCCCGACCTCGAGGAGCGCGTCCGCAAGGCGGAGCTCGCGCGCATGCTCAGCAAGCCCGAGGACCGGAGCGACGCGATCCTCTACGTGAACCCCGGCGCCGGCGGCGTCGACGCCCAGGACTGGGCCGAGATGCTCTTCCGCATGTACCTCCGCTGGTGCGAGCGGAAGGGGTTCAAGACCGAGATCCTGAACGAGCAGCCCGGCGAAGAGGCGGGGCTCAAGGACGCCTCGATCGCGGTGCGCGGGGCCAACGCCTACGGCTACCTCAAGGCCGAGAACGGCGTGCACCGGCTCATCCGGATCAGCCCCTTCGACAGCCAGGCGCGGCGCCACACCGCGTTCGCGGCGGTGCACGTGGTCCCCGAGATCGATGACGACGTCGAGGTCGACATCAAGAAGGAGGACCTCGAGGTCGACACGATGCGCGCCGGCGGCAAGGGCGGACAGCACGTCAACAAGACCGAGTCGGCGATCCGCATCAAGCACGTCCCGAGCGGGATCGTGGTCAAGTGCGCCGCCGAGCGGAGCCAGCACAAGAACCGCTCGACCGCGATGAAGATGCTGCGAGGCCTGCTCTACGAGAAGATGCTCGAGGAGAAGGCCGCGCAGTTCGCGAGCGACTACGAGAGCGACAAGAGCGCGATCGACTTCGGCTCCCAGATCCGCACGTACACGATGCAGCCCTACCAGCTGGTCAAGGACGAGCGGACCGAGCACAAGGTGAGCAACGTCGACGCGGTGCTCGACGGGGATCTCGATCCCTTCATCGAGGAGTACCTCCTCTACAGCGCGAACCGCGAGGCCGAGAAGAAGGGGAACGGGGCGGGCTGAGGCCCGCTCTCTCGCCCGCGCCCGAAATGATCCCGCGTGTCGGCTGTTGAGGCCGCACGCGGCCACGGAGAAGAGGACAGTGGCGACCGAAGAGGAGCTCGAGCAGGCCCGGAGGGCCCACGCCCACGCGCTGCGGGAGGCCGGAGCGCGGCCCTACCCGAACGACTTCCGCCCGACCGAGGCGGACCGGGCGAAGCGCGCGGAGGCGGTGGCCTTCTGCCAGCGCGAGGATCTCAAGGTGGCCCGCGAGGACGGCGACGCGATCGTCGAGCGCCGCGGGCCCCTCGTGGTGGTGGAGCGGGACGGCCAGCCGGTCGAGCGCTTCCCCCAGGAGGACGAGGTCGCGAGCGACGCCCCGACCTACCCGCTCTACGGCCGCGTGGTCGCGAAGCGCGGCCCCTTCGTCGTCGTCCAGACGCCGCACGGCCGCGCCCAGGCCTACCTGCCCAACAAGGGCGGCGACCTGAGCGAGGCCGAGCAGGCGCAGCTGAAGGCGCTCGACCTCGCCGATCACGTGGCGGTCGAGGGCCCGCTGATGGGCACCCGGCGCGGCGACGCGGCGGTGATGGTCCGCGCCTACCGGCACGTGAGCAAGGCGCTCCGGCCGCCGCCCGGCAAGTTCCACGGGCTGAAGGACGTCGAGAAGCGCTACCGCGAGCGCTACGTCGATCTCTTCGCGAACCCCGACGTGGCCGCGGTCTTCGAGGCGCGCGCGCTCATCGTGCGGGCGCTCCGGCGCGTGCTCGACGAGTCCGGGTTCCTCGAGGTCGAGACCCCGATGCTGCAGTCGGTGCGCGGCGGCGCCAGCGCCAAGCCGTTCTCGACCCACCACAACGCGCTCGACATGCCGCTCTTCCTGCGCATCGCGCCGGAGCTGTACCTGAAGCGGCTCGTCGTGGGCGGGTTCGACCGCGTCTACGAGATCGGCCGCAACTTCCGGAACGAGGGCGTGAGCACCCGCCACAACCCCGAGTTCACGATGCTCGAGTACTACATGGCCTACGCCACGTACGAGGAGCAGATGGACCTGACCGAGGCCGTCATCAAGGCGGCCGACGCGGCGGTGAAGGCGCGCTTCGGGGACCGCTGGGCGGCGGAGCGGACCTTCGACCTCGAGGGCGAGTTCGCCCGCGTCCCGATGACGCGCGCGATCCTCGATCGCGTCGAGAGCGATCTCGGCCCGACCGGCTTCGAGGGCCTCGACGCGGCCGCGCTCGAGGACGAGGCGAAGCTGGCCGAGGTCTGCGCCGCGGCGAAGCTCCCGCCGAACGACCGCAAGGTGCTCGACGGCTGCCAGAGCCACGGTGAGCGCATCTTCGCGCTCTTCGAGATCCTCGCCGAGCCGGCGCTCGAGCAGCTCTACCGCACCGAGGACGGCGCGCGCTCGCGGCCGGTGTTCATCACCCGCTTCCCGTTCGAGGTCTCGCCGCTCGCGCGCCGCAACGACGCCGATCCGAGCGTCTGCGATCGCTACGAGCTGTTCGTGGAGGGGCGCGAGCTGGCCAACGGCTTCAGCGAGCTGAACGACCCGGACGACCAGGCCGAGCGCTTCCAGGCCCAGCTCGCGCTGCGCGAGCGCGGCGACGAGGAGACGATGGACTTCGACGCGGACTACATCCGCGCGCTCATGCACGGCATGCCGCCCGCGGCGGGCTGCGGCATCGGCGTGGACCGGCTGGTGATGAGCGTCTGCGCCCAGGCCTCGATCCGCGACGTGCTCCTCTTCCCGCTGCTCCGGCCGGAGGGCGCGTGAGCGACGAGGCGCCGGAGGAGACCGCGCCCGCGGATCCGGCGCCGCCCTCTCCCGAGACGTCGCTGCCCGAGCCGAGACGTGACCGACCGCTGGTGGCGGAGCGAGAGCTCCGGATCGGCTGGCCCGGCGCCGCGCTCGGGCTCTGGGTCGTGCTCCACTACGTCTTCGCGCTCGCGCCGCTGCTCTACGTGGGCTCGCTCGGCGCGACGCCGAACGAGGCGCCCGAGGTCTTCTTCTGGCTGCCGATCGCGATGTTCGCGCCCTCGGTGGTCATCACCGTGGTGCTCGCGGGGGTGGTCCTCGCCCGGGTGCGCCGGGTGGCGCCCGGCACCCGAGGCCGCGCGCGCATGTTCTTCCTCTCGGTGGGCGCGGTCCTGCGCGCGCTCGGCGCCGCCGCGCTCGCTCCCGTCCTGAGCCTCGTGTTCACCGACACGAACGGCTTCCTCGTCGGGCTGGGCGGCCAGGCGCTCCCGATCGGCGGCACCCCGGAGTACGTCGAGTCCATCCGCATGATCGCGGGCTCGCAGGGCACCCTCCCCGTGCTCATGGGCGCGGTGGGGGTGCTGCTCGCCGGCGCGCTGATCGAGAAGCTCGCCGCGGTCAGCGCGTGGTTCCTGATCTCGCTGCGCATCCGGCAGGTGTTCTGGGTCGTCACCGACGTGCTCGTCGGCGCCGCCTTCGTCGCCGTGCTGCTCCTGCTGCCCTGGAAGCCCCTGACCGAGGCGCCCGATGGCTGGCAGCTGCCCGCGATCAAGCTCGCGGTCACCACGATCGCCTGCGTGCGCATCCTCGCGCGGGTGATGCCCTTCGCGCTCGACGGGATGGAGACGGTCGGCGTCCGGCTCCTGGTCGCCGCGCGCATGATGCGGGCGAAGAAGAGCGGCTTCGTCACCGCGATCGGCGCGCTCTCGATCGGGGCCGTCTCGATCAGCTCCTGCGTGCTCACCAGCACCCTGAGCGTCATGGGCGGCTTCCGGAACGACCTGAAGCAGAAGATCCTCGGCAACAACGCGCACGTGGTGGTCGACCGCGAGCACGGCGAGTTCGAGGGCTGGGCGCCCACGCTGGAGGCGGTGCGGGACACCCAGGGCGTCGTCGCGGCCAGCCCCTACGTGCAGGGCGAGGTGATGATCACCAGCGCGACCAACCTCGCCGGCGCGGTGATCCGCGGCATCGACCCCGAGACCATCAGCGACGTCACCGAGCTGCGCCGCAACCTGCGCCACGGCGAGCTCGACTACCTCGAGCACCCCGAGCGGCTGAACGCGCTCCGCGCGAGCGAGATGCGCCGCGGGCTGCTCGCGCCGCGAGACACTGGCTCCATCGAGACCGAGGACGACGACGCCGAGAACGATCGCGGGAGCCTCTTCGACGAGGTCGAGCGGAGCCTCGAGGAGGTCGAGCGAGAGCGAATCGAGGCGGACATCGACGAGTTCCTCCTGCCCGAGGACTCGCTCCCGGAGCCGGCGGCGCCTCCCGCCTCACCGACGAGCGCGGACGGCGCCGGACCGGACGTGCTGCCCGGGCTGATCGTCGGCCAGGAGCTCGCGCGCACGCTGCGGCTCCACGTCGGCGACGAGGTCAACGTCGTCTCGCCGCTCGGCGAGCTGGGCCCGAGCGGCCCGATGCCGAAGAGCCGGCCCTTCCGGATCGCCGGCATCTTCTACAGCGGCATGTACGAGTTCGACGTCAAGATGGCGTACACCACGCTGGAGGCGGCGCAGGGCTTCCTCAACGTGGGCGACGCGATCACCGGCATCGAAGCGAAGGTCGAGGACGCGGAGGCGGCGCTGGCGGTGGCCGAGCGCATGCAGATCGGGATCGGCCGCGACGATCTGCGGGTGCGCGCCTGGCAAGAGGTGAACAAGAACCTCTTCGGCGCGCTGCAGCTCGAGAAGCTGGTCATGTTCGTGATGCTCGGCATCGCGATCCTCGTCGCGAGCTTCTGCATCGTGGCCACGCTGACCCTGCTGGTGCAGGAGAAACGCAAAGAGGTCGGGATCCTCAAGGCCATGGGGGCGACGGCGGAGCAGATCGTCGCCGTCTTCATGGCGCAGGGCCTGATGATAGGCGTGCTGGGCGCGGCGACCGGGCTCGGGCTCGGATACGTCGCCACGTTCGCGACCGAGCACTTCGGGATCCACCTGAACCCCGAGGTCTACTACATCGATCGCCTCCCGGTTCACGTGGACCCGGCGGAGTTCGCGCTGACCGGGGTCGCGACGGTCATCGTCTGCTTGCTCGCGACCATCTACCCCGCAATCCTCGGCAGCCGCCTGCAGCCCATGGAAGCGCTTCGGGACACCTGATGCAGAGCTCGAGAGAAGCAGCCCCGCTCGTCCAGGTCGAGGGCGTCTGGAAGAAGTTCCTCCACGAGGAGCGCGAGGTCGTGATCCTCAAGGACCTCGACCTGACGATCGAGCAGGGCGAGATGCTCGCCGTGGTCGGCCCGAGCGGCGCCGGCAAGAGCACCCTGCTCCACATCCTCGGCACGCTCGACCTGCCGACCGCCGGCTCGATCCGCTACCAAGGGCGCGACGTGACGCGCTACTCGGCCGCGCAGCTCTCGGCGTTCCGGAACGACAGCCTCGGGTTCGTCTTCCAGTTCCACCACCTGCTCCCCGAGTTCACCGCGATCGAGAACGTGATGATGCCGGGGCTCATCCAGGGGAAGCGCCGCGGTGAGATGGAGAAGCGGGCCCGCGGGCTGCTCGACGAGGTCGGGCTCAGCCACCGCCTCACCCACCGGCCGGGCGAGCTCTCCGGCGGCGAGCAGCAGCGCGTGGCCTTCGCGCGCGCGCTGGTGATGGATCCCAAGCTCGTCATGGCCGACGAGCCGACCGGCAACCTCGACTCCAAGACCAGCGAGTCGATCCACAGCCTCTTCTTCGATCTCAACCGTCGCCGCGGCACGACCTTCCTGATCGTGACGCACAGCCGGGACCTCGCGGACCGGATGCCGCGCAAGGTCTCGATGCGCGACGGTCGCATCGAGTCCGACGAGCGTAGGCCCGTCGAGCCCGAGCCCGACGACGCGGCCGAGGCGCCGCTTGACCCCTCCGAAGCCCACGGCTAGAGCTGGCGAAATCTCGTGAATCGTTGGCTTCCGTCCGGATCGTTCTTCTTCGCGCTCGCGCTGTCGCTCGCCGCCGCCGGTGGGGTGCACGCGCAGGAGGGCGACGAGGACGTCGACGCTCTCGAGACCGAGGCGGAGGCCGACGCCGAGACGGAGGCCGACGCCGAAACCGAGCCGGAGGCCGAGCCCGACGCCGAGCCCGTGGAGGACGAGGACGAGGCGTACGAGCCGGAGGAGGACGGGCCCGACGTCCCCCGCACGCTCTGTCACGGCCGTCGTGTCCGGCGGATCCGCGTGCGCGGGAACCGGCGCGTGTCGGAGGACGACGTGCGCTCGACGATCCGGCTGCGGCCGGGGGTCACCTGCCGCGACGGGGACGTCGCGCGGGACGCGCAGGCGCTCTGGAACCAGGGCTTCTACGACGACATCGTCGTCGAGGCCGATCAGCGCGGCGACCGGGTCGACATCACCTTCCGGGTTCGCGAGCGGCCCGCGATCGGGCGCATCACCTTCGAGGGCAACGACAACGTCGAGCAGAGCGATCTGGTCGAGGTCGTCGATCTGACCGAGGGCGGCATCCTCTCGGTGCCGACGGTGCGCGAGCAGGTCACCTCGATCCGCGACAAGTACGCCGAGGAGGGCTTCTTCCTCGCGCGCGTCGACTACCGGCTCCGCCGGATGGAGAACAACCAGGTCGACGTCGTCTTCCGCATCGACGAGGGCCAGCGCGTCACCGTCCGCCGCGTCCGCTTCGTGGGCAACCGCCACCTGAGCGACGGCGAGCTGCAGAGCGTGATGCGCACGCGCCAGAGCGGCTTCTTCTCGTTCATCTCGAACGACGACCGCTTCAACCGCGAGCACTTCGAAGAAGACACCACGCGGCTGCAGGCCTTCTATTACGACCGCGGCTACCTCGCGATGCGGGTGGGCACCCCGCGCATCGATCTGAGCGCCGACCGGACGTACATCGACGTCACCATCCCGATCGACGAGGGCCCGCGCTTCCGCATCGGCCGCCTCGTGGTCCGCGAGGTCGACGACGACGGCACCCGGGTCGAGCCCCTCGGCGGCCGGCGCGAGCTCCGCGAGATGGTCACCGCGAACCCCGGCGAGTGGTTCAACCGGACCCAGATCGCGCAGAGCCTGATGAACATCACCCGGCGCTACCGGGACGAGGGCTTCGCCGCGGTCGACATCGCGCCCGAGACCGACCTCGACATGGAGCGCCGGGTCGTGCACGTCGCGATCGTGATCCGCCGCGGCCCCCCGGTCCGGGTGGAGCGCATCGAGATCCGCGGCAACACGAAGACGCGCGACAGCGTCATCCGCCGCGAGGTGCAGCTCGTCGAGGGCCAGCTCTACAGCCAGAGCCAGGCCGAGCAGTCCCGCGCGCGCATCCAGGCGCTCGGCTACTTCGAGCGGGTCGAGCTCAGCGAGGAGGAGGGCTCGGCGCCCGACCGCCTCGTCGTCTACATCGAGGTCGCGGAGCGCGCGACGGGCACCTTCCAGGTCGGCGCGGGCTTCAGCTCGATCGAGAACTTCATCCTCACCGGCCAGGTCCAGCAGCAGAACCTGTTCGGCATGGGGCAGTCGCTCAGCCTCCAGCTGCAGCTCAGCGGCATCCGTCAGCTGGTCCAGATCCAGTTCCTCGAGCCCTACTTCTTCGGCACCGAGTGGACCTTCGGCTTCGACCTCTTCAAGACCGTCCGCCAGCTGAGCTTCTTCACCCGCGACTCGACGGGCGGCAGCATCACCATCGGTCACCCCCTCGGCGACTACCGGCTGCGCTTCTTCGCCCAGTTCCGCGCCGACTACGTCGAGATCGGCGCCGCGACCGGCGGCCTCTTCGGCGCGACCGCGACCAACCTGCAGGTCCAGCAGCTCTTCCCGCAGCTGCCACTCCGCAACCTCTTCCGCGACGGCCTGACGAACTCGCTGCGCCTCACCGTCACCTGGGACGGCCGCAACAACCGGCTCTTCCCCACCGAGGGCTTCTACGCCAGCTACTCGGCCGAGATCTCGGACGAGTACCTCGGGTCCGAGGCGCAGAACACGTACATCCGCCACAGCCTCGACACCCGCGTCTACTACCCGATCATCCCGGACGTGATCTTCCGGGCGCGCGCGGTCGGCGGCCTCGTCACCTCGCGCCGCGAGACCGGCGTGCCGATCTACGAGCGCTACTTCCTCGGCGGCATCTTCAACGTCCGCGGCTTCCCGCTCAACGGCCTCGGCCCCCGCCTCGGCATCGGCCGCGACCGCGATCCGAACGTCTACCCCTCGGAGGTCGGCGTCCCGATCGGCGGCAACATGCAGTTCTTCTACAACCTCGAGATCGAGTTCCCGATCGTGCAGGAGGTCGGCATCCGGGGCGTCGTGTTCCACGACGGCGGCAACGCCTGGAACCTCAACGACCAGTTCTGCGGCGCCCCGAGCTCCCTCGTCGGCGCGAGCGCCAACGACCCCTGCGCCTTCCGCCCCTGGGATCTCCGCACCAGCGTCGGCTTCGGCATCCGCTGGGTCAGCCCCCTCGGCCCCCTGCGCTTCGAGTGGGGCATCCCCCTCGACCGCCGCCCCGAGCTGCGCGAGAACGAGATCGACTTCCAGTTCACCATCGGGCAGTTCTTTTAGGAGGGTTTGAAGCAAACCCTCCCCCCATGGGGCGAAGCGCCCATGGGGCCCCCCTCCCGACTCCGTCGGGACGTCGCGCTTCGCGCTCGTCCCGCGACCCCAGCGCGGGGCGCTGGGGGCCCTGCGGCTCGCGCTCGCGCTTCGCGCTCGCTGGCCGCCTCCTCCACGTCACCGGCTTCCTCCCCGTCGCTCGCGCTCCGCGCTCGCCGGCCGCCTCCTCCAC
>JAYZQJ010000096.1:0-13246 GCA_036149055.1 Myxococcota bacterium
CGCCCTCCGCAAACATCGCGGCGCGTCCTCCGCGGGGCCCCCCCCCCCACTCCGGGGCCTCGCGCCGCTCGGCCCGGCCCCCGGCGGGGGGCGCCGGGGGCCCCGCGGCTCGCGCTCGCGCTGCGCGCGAGCTGGCCGCCTGCCGCCGCGGGAGCGCGTGCGAGGAGGGGACGGAGTGAACTTGTGAACTTACGTAGTTCATCCGCCTACGAAGGTGGCTAGCTCGGTAGCCAGCCGAGCCTCCGATTCGCGGCCCACGCGGCTGGCATGGGTCCTGCGCTCGCGCGGGGCATGAAGCTCCGCCTCGTCGCGCTCCTCTTCGCTCTCGGCGCCTGCGCCACCGACGTCGGGGAGCCCGCCGCCGACCTCGGCGCGATCGGGACCAAGGCGGACGACGCGCGGGTTCGCGAGGTGGAGCTCGACCTGGCGCCGGGCGAGGTGCGGCGCTTCCGGGTCTCGGCGCTCCGCTTCTTCGCCACCCTCTCGCAGGGCGGCGCGGTCCCGGCGCGGCTCTCGGCGAAGCACTACGCGATCGAGCTCGAGGGCGAGGCCTCCTTCGAGCCGGAGCTCGACGTCGCCGCGCCGGCCGGCGAGGAGGAGACGCTCCGCAACTGGACGCTCCGCGTGCACAACCTCGGCGACGCGCCGCTCCGCGGCACCCTGCGCGTCGAGTCGATCGCGGAGCTGCCGGTCGAGGATGGCCTCCTGCGCCGCGCCACCGTCACCGTCGAGCCCGGCGGCGTCCGGCGCCTCCGCGTCCGCGGCCCGAGCGTGCGCGCCGAGCTCCGCTCCCCGGTGCTCGCGCGGCTCTCCGCCAAGCACTACGAGATCGACGTCTACGGCGAGCCGAGCCTCACCCCGACCGTCGAGGCGATCAGCGCGCGCGAGCGCAACTGGACGATCCGCGTCGAGAACCTCTCGCTCGACGAGACCCTCACCGGCGAGCTCACCGTCCGCGTGCTCACCGACGCCGACGCCCTCGCGGCCCGCTGGCGCGACACCTTCGGCCCGGCGATCGAGGAGGCCGGCGGCGCCGACGGACGTCTCTCGCGCGCCTCGGCCGAGCGCATCGCGCGGCGCGACGACGCCCTCCGGCTCGCGGCCGACAACGGCACCTGGTTCTTCGACACCCACGACCAGGCCACCGTCTCCGCCGCGCGCCTGCTCGACGTGCTCACCGCCGAGGCCGCGCTCCACCTCCGCGCGGTCGCCGGACCCGACGGCCTCGTCTCGCTCGCCGAGGCCGACGCGCTCCCCGCCATCTGGCGCGCCGACGTCCGCTACCTCCTCGGCGCCGGCGAGCCCGACCCGCGCACCTGGGACGACTACGTCGCCGAGCTCCGCGCGCTCGTGCTCGACGCCTTCAGCACCGGCGCCCACACCCCGGTCGACGGCGTGCCCGGCCCCGTCCGCTTCCGCCGCGAGCTCGACCGCTTCCACGACGCCGGCTTCGATGCGAGCTTCTCTCTCTGGGTCGAGGAGGGCACGCTCTTCGTCTCGGTCGGCGCCTCCGCCGGCTCCCCCTCGCGCCACCTCGTCGGCTTCCACGATCTCGGCGCCGCGCCCCCCGCGCCCTCGATCGTCCATGGTGAGGATCTGTAATTCGCCGCGCCGCACCTCGCGATCCACGGTGCGGCATGCGAAGCCTCGCCCTCGTCGCGCTCTGTCTCTCCCTCGCCCTCGGCTGCGCCATGTCGCGCGACGAGCTCGGGCGGCTCGAGACCGAGGTGGCCGCGCGCAACGCCGAGCGGCAGCGGACCGCGGGGGCGGAGCTGGAGGGGGAGGGTTACGTCGACGCCGAGGCGGAGCGACGGTGGGCGCGCCTCGACGAGGAGGATCGACAGCGCTGCCTCAGCCGCGAGCTCGGCGAGGCCCCGATGCGGATCACGCTGGACGAGCGCGAGCTCACCGCGGACCCGGCGGCGACCTGCGACTTCTTCCGCGGGCGCGTCGCTCGGCTCGAGGCCGCCGGGCCGGTCGTGCTCCACGCCATCCCCGGTGTCGGCGTCATGCGCGCGCCGGGCGGCGAGCACGTCCTCGTGCACACCGTGCTCCGCACCGTCCGGACCCACGAGGTCCTCGTCGACATGGACTGCGACCACATGCCGCGCGTCGAGCCCGATCCGCTCGAGCTCGGCGCCCACGTCCCCGTGCTCGTCGCGCCCGAGCGTCCCCGCGAGATCACCCACGAGGTCGACCGAGAGGTCGTCGAGGTGGACTGCACCCGCAACACCTACTGAGGTCACCCTCGTCCCCTCGAGCCGCAACCCTTCGTGCGACTCCGAATGGAGAGAGCGCCACGTCGTGTACGATTCCGCATGCACGCCGCCTTCGTCCTCGCCTTCGCCTTCTGGTGGTCCGCCTGCGGCTCGGATCACGCCTCGGGGCCGCCGGTCCGCGAGCAGGTCGTCGATCTCCTCGAGGCTCGCCACGGTGAGCGCTTCGAGGTCACCTTCGTGGGTGGGGGCGTCAACGCGGGGAACCTCTTCGACGGGCCGTCGCGCACCTACGAGGCCGATCTGCGCAGCCCGACGGATCCCGAGCTGCGCGCGCACGCGCTCGTCCGGGTCGAGGAAGGACGCGTGCTCGAGGTGGAGGACGACGTCCGACAGACGCGGGCCGAGAGGGAGCTGGCGTCGGCGGCGCGGGAGGCGGCTCGAGTCGAGCTGCCGGAGCTGGCGAGCGTGTGCGCCGCCGCCACCTTCGAGCCTGACGCCGAGCCCGACCCCGCCTCGCCCAAGGCCGGCCTCCGCCGGGTCCACTACACCCTGAACGTAGGAGGCCTCGACGCGCCCGCGGTCCTCGCCGCCAAGGAGCGCGTTCGCCGCTCGCTGCTCGCCCTGGGCAACCCAGGTCGCGAGCCCGCGGGCGTGGAGATGCGCTTCTTCTCGGGCCCCGTGCCGCCCCCGCTCGACGACACCCCGTGCACCACCGAGAACACCACCTCTCTCACCCTCTCCGTGCCCACCCTCATGCTGCCCCTGCCCGCCGCCACCACCCCCGAGAGCTTCGACGCCGACACCACCGCCATCGGCTTCGGCCGCCGCGGCCCCCTCGGCGCCCAGCCCTGAGGCCTCGGCTCGAGGGGGGGACGGAGTGAACTTGTGAACTTACGTAGTTCATCGGCCTACGAGGCCGAGCGTCTCGCTCGCGAGGTGAACAACCCGTGACGTCCGCGCCGCGTCGGCTTGCGGGGCGGCGCGCGGTTGCGATGCTCGCGCGCATGATCGCCCGCACCCTCCTGCTCGCCCTCGCCCTCGCCGCCTGCGACGGCGCCTCCGACGCGCCCACCGACGCCGGCTTCGACGCGACCGTCGCCCTGGACTCCGCCACCGACTCGGCCATCGACTCGGCCGTCGACTCGGGCGCGGACGGCGGCCTCGAGCGCGACGCGGGC
This sequence comes from Myxococcota bacterium, assembly GCA_036149055.1. GTDB lineage: Bacteria > Myxococcota_A > Polyangia > Polyangiales > Sandaracinaceae > JAVJQK01. Next base: position 3,398 of record JAYZQJ010000096.1, read on the forward strand.
CTGGAGACCGACGGTGGCGCCGTGACCGACGCGGGGCAGCCGACCGAGCTGGCCTTCCGGGTCGTCGACGCGCAGCTCCCCGAGGGCGCGGGCGTCGCCCGGGGCCTCGAGCTGTTCACCTCCGAGGCCGCCCTCGCCGCGTACTTCGGCGGGGTCGCGCCCGCCGGCGTCGACTTCTCGCGCGAGCACGCGCTCCTCTACACCGAGGGCGACAAGCCCTTCCCCGGCCACCTCGCCACCGTCACCGGGCTCGCGCTCAGCGCCGATGGAAGCGAGCTGCTCGTCGACACCGCGCACCGCGAGCCCGGCGCCAGCTGCGAGACCCTCGGCCTGCGCCGCGTCGCGTTCCAGCTCGTCGCCTTCGAGGCCACGCCGACCCGCGCCACCGAGCGCGCCCACGCGTCGTCCACCTTCGACTGCGCGACCAGCGGCGGGGCCGAGCACGCCGCCTGCTCCGAGGCGATGCTCTGCGGCGCCGGCCTCATCTGCGGCAACCTCACGCGCGGCGACGCCGGCCTCTGCTACCCGGCGGCGCTCTGGGACACCTTCACCGACCCGACCGAAGGCGCGCTCACCGACGACGGCGTCACCACCCGCACGCTCATGGCCTCGGGCCTCGCGACCGTCGACGTCGACGTCATCGCGTACGTCGAGCTCACCCACGCCGACCCGTCCGAGCTGCGCATCACGCTCACCAACCCGTCGGGCAACGAGGTCGTCGTCTTCGACCGCGAGCCCGTGGCCAGCCCGGTGCGCCTCGCCCGCGTCCCGGTCGGCTTCTCCGGCGACGAGGACGTCAACGGCGAGTGGACCCTCCGCGTCACCGACCACGTCCCCGGCAACACCGGCACCCTCACCCGCTGGTCCGTCGAGATCGTCAGCCGCTGGGATTGAGCTCGCGAGGTCGGCTCAGAAGCGGTGCAGGTACAGCCCGTTGTCGGGTCCAGGCGCGCCTCCGCGGAGCACGTCGAAGTAGCGCACGTTGACCAGGACGGCGGCGCCGGCGCGGTCGACGTGCTCGGTCCCCGGGCCGAGCGCGACGAGGGGGAGGTGCACGTCCCGTGCGATGACCCGCTCGGCGCCGCCTTCGATGACCGCGAGCTCCATCAGCGAATCGGGATCCGAGCCGTAGGCGTGACCCAGCACCACGCGGTCGGGGCGCACGACGGTGGCCTGCGCCCTGACGTCCTCGGAGAGCACCCGCGGCGCCCACTCGGGGGCGGAGGCGGTCATCAGGTCTCCGTCGCGCCAGTAGACGAGCGAGTCGGGCCCCTGGAAATGGAGGTAGCTCCCCTCGACGCCCGGGAGCACCGCGGCGTCGGAGCCGTCCGCGTTCATCAGGGTGGTCGGACCGGAGGTCTCGGCGACGGCCACGCGCGCGCCCTCGATGGCGAGCGAGGCGGCCAGCGCCCCTTCGTCCAGCACGCGCGACGGCGCGCCGCCCTCGAGCTGCGCTCGCTGGAGCTCCACCCCGAAGAAGAGCCAGCCGTCGCTCGAGATCCCTCGAAAGGCGAGCCGGCTGCGGCCGCCGGGCCCCATCGGGCTGAGCCGATGGATCTCCGCGCCGTCGTCGAGGCGGTGCACGTAGAGCTCGACCGGGGCGCGGGAGCTCTCGCTCGCGACGTAGGCGACGCCGTCGTGCTCGAAGACGCGCGTGTGGTCGGCGAGCCCCTGGACGGGGAGCTGGGCGACCCTCGTCACCTCGTCCGTCGCCGGGTCGACGGTCGAGATGATGAAGCCGCCGACCTCGTTGTGGACGCAGACCACGCGCCCCTCCACCGCGCCGACCGGGAGACAACGGTCGGGCAGGATCACCAGCGCGCCGGTCTCGAAGTCCCACGCCACGCCCGTGGTGTCGCCGACGAACGGCTCGGGCCGAGGGGTCGAGGGGGCGGCGAAGAGCGCGTAGCGCGAGTCGCCGGAGAAGCCCTGGAACCGAGGTTGACGGTTGGAGGCAGCCGTGCGGACGGCGAAGAGCTCGCGCGCCTCACCGTCCGCCGCGTCCCAGGCGAACACCAGGCCGTCGTCCTCCCCGGTGAAGAAGACCGCGCGCTGCCCGTCCGGCGAGAGCGCGTAGTCCCACGCCGGGTCGGCCAGCCGCGCCCCCGCTCCTTCGACGCAGCGCGTCCCCTCCGCGCGGTACCCCTCGTCACACTCGCAGACCGGGCCCGTCGACCCGGCGACGCAGCGGCCGTGGTCTCCGCAGTCGACGTCGGCGCAGGCGCCCGACGCCGCGGACGGCATGCAGTAGGTGGCCTCCACCTCGCGGTAACCCTCGTCGCAGCGGCAGAGCGGCCAGTCGGGCTCTCCGCGCACCACCACGCACTCCCCGTGGCCGTCGCACTCCACCCCGTCGCACTCGCGGCCCGGGACGACCGGCACGCAGGCGACGCCGTCCGCGCGGTAGCCCGCGTCGCAGGCGCAGGTGGGGGTGCCGTCGGCGTCCACGCACCGGCCGTGACCCGAACAGTCGACGCCGCCGCACGCCTCGCCGACCGGCCCCTCGCAGCCTCCGAGCGCGGCGAGCGAGATGCCCACCGCGAGGGCTGCCGCGACGCTCAGCTTCGACCTTCCGTGATGCATCGCCGGAGAGTACCGAAGGCACGGGTGTCCGCGAATGGGAACATGGGCCTCGGGGACGCTCGTCGTCATATCGTCATTCGGCGCGGCCGCCCGAGCCGTGGAGGAAGGGCGGTCTGCGGGCGTCGTAGCTTGCTTGCATGACCATCCCTGCGCGCTGCGCGCGAGTCGTGGCCCACGGTGAGCCGCTCGACGCCGGACCCGGCGAGACGCTCTACACCCTCCAGATCAACGGCACCCTGAAGATCGAGGGCGCGGCGAGCCTCGAGACGCTGCGGGAGGCCGTCGAGTCGGGCTTCTTCGACCAGGTCAGCTGGATCGCCGTGGACCGCGACGCCCAGCTCGAGCGCTTCCCCGAGAACCTCGGGCGGCTGCCGCTCGAGGGCATGTCGATCGGCTCGGATCGCTTCACCGGCTGGGACACGCTCGCGGCGCTCCCCATCGCGTCGCTCTTCCTCGAGGAGTGGGTGAGCCGGCTCGGCGAGGGACTCGGCGCGAACACGAGCCTCCGAGAGCTCAGGCTCCAGAGCGCCAAGAACCTGACCGAGCTCCCGAGCGACTTTCGCCAGCTGAAGCTCACGCGGGTGACGTTCCACAAGGGCCAGATCGACGCGCTCCGCGCTCACCTGGAGCACATGCCCAGCCTGGTGGCGGCCACGGTGGCGGGAGCGGGCGTGAGGCTGCAGGGCGGACAGCTCTCCATCGGCAATCCCACCGGCAACCACCGGGCGCTGTGGAGAGACTGGCATGGGCACGAGCGCGCCCTGGAGCTCGCGTTCGATGGGTTCGGTGAGCCCGTGACCCGCCTCGTGCTCGAGCCCCAGTCGACGCTCCCGGCGCTGCCGGCTCCCTCGCGGCTGCCCGACGTGGAGGCCGTCGTCGTGCACTCGGGCGCGCTCGACGACTGGAGCAGCGTCTTCCGGCTCGGCTCGCTGAAGAGCCTCGTCGTCGACAAGAAGGCGAGCGGCAGCCTGGAGGGGATCTCCGCGCTCACGAAGCTCGAGACCTTGATCGTGAAGGCGAAGGGCGTCACCGAGCTCCCCGCGGAGATCGCGGGCATGCGGTCGCTGGAGACGATCGAGGTGAGCCCCGCGCTGCGTCCGGCCCTCGAGCCGATGAGCGACGCGCGGACGGCGCTCGCGCTCGAGGCGGTGCTGGAGCGGCTCGAGCGCGCGCTCGCGCAGACCGCGCCGGACTACCTGGCGAGCCTGGCCCCCGGCGTCGACGACGCGGCCCTCGACGCGGTCGAGGCGGAGCTCGGCGTCTCGCTCCCCGCGACGGTGCGCGCGCTCTATCGGTGGCGCGACGGTCACCTGAAGCAGGACGGCCGGTTCGTCTACCTCCGCAGCTTCGAGTCGCTGGCGAGCGCGGCGTCGACGTGGAAGATGCTGCGCGAGATGGAGCGCGCGGGGGAGTGGGCGCGCGACGGAGAGCAGCCTCCCGGCGTGTGGTCCGATCGCTGGTTCCCGTTCGCCCGCTGGTCGAACGGCCTCCACCTCTGCGTCGATCTCGAGGGCACCTACCGGGGCCGGCGCGGGCAGGTGCTCGAGGTCTGGATGAAGGACAGCGACCGTCAGATCGTGGCTCCGGACCTGACCGCCTGGCTCGACGTCTTCGTCCGCGCGCTCGAGGACGGCTCGATCCGCGAGACGGCGGGCGGCGACCTCCACTGGGACCGTCCCCCGGCCTACGCCGCGATGCGCGGCTACCCGGTCCGCAAGACCAGCCGCCAGGCGCCGTGAAGCCCTCCCCGTTGCGCTCGGTCGTCTCGGTTCACACCTTTCAGCGGGGGAGGGACGATGAGGCACGCATTGCTGATCTGCGCCGCGCTCGCGCTGGGCTGCGGCGAAGAGGAGGCGGCGGCGCGCGAGACCGCCGAGACGGCCGAGGTCGAGGAGGCCCCGGAGGTCGAGGCGCCCGAGCCCGCGCCCGGCGGCCTCGTCGGCCTGATCGAAGGCGAGCCCTTCTCGGCGCGCGGCGTGCTGGCGCGGCGGGCTCCGGGCGACGCCATCGAGCTGCGCATCTTCAGCCGCGCGGTGGACTGCGCGCGCTTCCGCGAGGACTACCGGCTGGCCGAAGGAGAGAAGGTCGTCACCGTCTTCCTCCGCTGGCCCAAGGCGGCCGGCGACACCATCGCGCTCCGGGCGAGCGAGACGCAGGATCGTCTGCAGTTCTGCCGCGGTCGCGCGAGCGGCTTCGCCTCCTGTGAGCCGCGTGCGCCCGAGCAAGGATCAATGACCATCGTCGAGGCCAGCCCCGAGGCGGGCGCGCTCACCTTCGACGTCTCGAGCGACGCGGGCGAGCTCTCCGGCCGCCTCGACTTCGCGCTCTGCCCCTGAGGGGAGAGGCGCGGGTCCCGCTCTGAAACCAGGCTGAAACTGCATGACGTCGGGGGGCACCTAGAATCGCTCTGGCCGCAGCAACGTCGCTGCGTGACCGCCCTTCGTCATGGAGTCTCGAATCATGAACCGCACCATCTCGACCACCCTCGCCGCGCTCGCTGTCTTCGTCGTCCTCCTCGGCCCCTCACTCGCGGAGGCGCGCTGCTTCTCCTTCCGCGGCGAGTCGATCAAGGTCTGCGTGTCCGGTAGCGGCGGCAGCGCAGAGCGCCAGGCCGAGTCCGTCTGCGAAGACGTCGTAGGTCACTCTTGCAGCGCCTCGGGCAACAGCGGAGAGTGCCGACGCTCCGGCTCGGTTCGCTGCTACGACGCGAGCGGCAACGAGCAGAGTCACATCGACCCCGACTGATGCCGATGGCTCCGGCGCGGAGCGGCCGCCCTCAGGGCTTCTGCGCCGTCACGATGTGGGCGGGGCTGGCGAACTCCACCGCGCCACCCCGCGTCTGGTGAGCCGCGAGCGCCCGCGGCGCCTCTCGCCGCAGCAGCGCGTACTGCGCCTCGTCGATGCGGTCGGCGAGCGTCCACCCGCGCACGTCCGTGTGCACCCACGCGTCGATCGACTCGAACCGCGCCACCCCGACCTCGGTGCGGACCTCGGCCCCGGCCACCCCCGCCCGCTCGAAGAGCGCGCTCAGGGCGGCCGGGTCGCCGAGGCTGAAGGGAGCCCGGAGCTCGTCGGCGATCGCCACGCCGAACAGCCGCTCGAGCAGCTCGACCATCGCCTGGTAGCCGGGGGTCTCCGCGAGCGGCCCCCACACCGCCACCGCCAGCCGGCCTCCGGGCGCGAGCACGCGCCACATCTCGGACACCGCCCTCGCTCGGTCCTCGAAGAACATCAGGCCGAACTGACTCCCCACCGCCGCCAGCTCGCCGTCATCGAAGGGGAGCGCCTCGGCGCGGCCCGCGCGCCACTCCACCTCCGGGGCCAGCCGCGCGGCCACCGCCAGCATGCCCTCGTTGCAGTCGAGCCCCACCACCCGCTCCGCGCCGAGCCTGCGCGCGAGCTCCCGGCCCAGGACCCCCGTGCCGCAGGCGACGTCCAGCGCGCGCCCCGGACCCACCGGCTCGAGCGCCCGAGCCACCCTCGGCGCCCACTCCGCGAAGAGCGCCGGGACGAAGAACTCCTCGTACACCGACGCCGCGTCCTGCCCGATCTGCCCGCGAGAATCGCCCATGGCCTCCAGATGCGCACGCCACCGTCGCCCGCCCGGGGACGCTCGTCGTCATATCGTCATTCGCCGCGAGGACCGGCGCGGCTGGACTCCGGCGACGCTCGGAACAAGATGCGCCCGATGAGACATCTCCTCGCGCCTCTGCTCGTGCTCTCGGCCTGCGGCTCCGGGGCGCCGCCCCCTCGGGTGGCGGAGACGGAGGAGGTCGCGCCCCCGGCGGACGAGGAGCGCCCGGACCGCGCCGCCGAGGCGCGCCGGCTGCTGAGCGCGCTCGAGCGGATCGATATCGAAGACCCGGCGGACGCGCGCGGCGCGGCGCTCGAGCAGCTGCGGGCGCTCGAGCTGTCGTGGAACGAGCACGTCGCGCTCCGGTCCCTCTGCGCGCAGGGGTTCGGCACCGTCGGCGAGGCGGAGCGCCTCCAGGCCGAGGCGAGGCGGGGCATCGAGGCGATCGAGGCCACGGGGGAGGAGCCCACGCCCGAGGAGGCCCGGCGCCTGAGCGACCTGCTCGAGGCCTCCAACGCCGCCATCGCGCGCAGCCGAGTCGAGCTCGACCAGTGCTTCACCGCGCGCCGGGAGCTCGAGCTCGGTCTGTGACGCTACACGCGAGCGTGGCGGACTCGCCCGACCGGCGCGGGTCGTTAGACTCCCGGCGCCGATGAAGTACGCGCCGCCGCCAGAGATGTTGGCTCGCCTCGACGAGGCGAGCGTCGAGCGGGCGCTGCGAGCCTTCTACGTCACCGGGGGCGACAGCGCGCTGCGGCCGGAGGAGCGCAAGAAGATCCCGCAGCTCGCGGGGCTCCTGCCGGCGCTCGCGCGCACGGGCCCGGATCCGCGCCTCGTCGACGCGGCGGCGGGGCGAGCCCCGGTCGGGCTCATGGCCGCCCGGCTGCTGGGCTGGTCGAACGTGGTGGTCATCGAGCGCGACCCGGGCCGGGCGGCCTCCGCGCGCCACGCCGTGGCCCGGGTCCCCGGCGTCGAGGTCGACGTGCGCGAGGGCGCCGTGGCCGACCCGGGCGTCTGGCCCAGCGCGGCCGACGTGGTCGTCGCGCTCCACGCCTGCGGCCCGGCCTTCGACGACATCGTGAGCCAGGCCATCGCCCAGGGCGCGCCCTGGGTCCTCGCCGTCCCCTGCTGCTACTCGAGCGCGATCGCGTTCTCCGATACCGCGCGCGCCTGGGCCGACCACCTGGGCGTCGCCACCCAGGCGCCCGTCCGCCGTCGCTTCGTCGAGTCCCTCATCGACACCGAGCGGACCCTGCGCCTCGAGTCCCGCGGCTACCGCGTCTCGGTGCAAGCCTTCGTGCCCCCCGCGGTCACCCCCCACAACCTCCTCTGGAAGGCCCACCGCGTAGGCCCCAGCCGCCGCTCCACCGCCGCCGAGGAGCGCTGGCGCCGCCTCGTGAAAGGGCCGCCCTAGTGCGAGATCCATCCCGGTAGAAGGGGACCTGGCTCGTTCGCTGAAGCGCGTGGGGACGCTCGTCGTCATATCGTCATTGGCTCCCACGGGACGAGCTTCCCCCATCCCCATCTCGCGCGGCATGCTCGCGCCGTGCGACAGGACAGCAACCCAACTGGCGCAGCGCGGTGATCCGTCGAGCGCTCGCCCTCGGGATCGCGGCCCTCGTGCTCTGGCCCGGCGCCGAGCACGCCGCGCCCGGGTATCCGCACCTGGATCACTTGGTCCCCCAGCCCGCGCCGGGTCCGGTCCCGCTCGTCGTCGCGTGGGAGCGTGGGCGCTGCCCGTGGCCGACGCTGGTGCTCTACGACGACGGCGCCTGGCTCCGCGCGCCCACCCTGGACGCCGACTGCGCGCTCGACCTCGAGCGGGGCCGCCTGGACGACGCGCGCGCCGCCGACCTCGCGCGGCGCCTCACCGCCGCCGTCCAGCGCGCGCCGCAGCAGACCTTCGCGCTGCCGGGCGCGGACTGGAACACCGTCGTCGTCGCGGCGCGCACCGACCTTGGCTACCGCACCGTCTGGATGGAGGCGCTGCTGCCGCGTCGCCCGCGCGCCTTCCACGAGCGCGCGGCGCGAGAGCCGGTCGCGCCCATCCCTGGCGCGATGCTGCCGAGCCTCATGTACCCGGCGCCGCTCCCCGAGCCGGTGCTCCACCTCAACGACCTCCTGACCGAGCTCGACCTGCGCGGCGCGCCCTTCACCCCGGAGCGGAGGCTCGTGCGCGTCTGGCCCGACGACCTGCCCCCGCGCGACCCGGAGCCGAGCGCGCCCTGGCCCGCCGCGCTCCCCGCGTCCGCCTGCCGCGCCGCCTGGCGGACCGCGAACATCGCCTGGCTCCCCGCGAGCGCCGCCGCGCGCCCCGGCCACTACCGGCTCGGCCGCCTCGGCTGCCGCCTCGACCCGACCATCCCCGCGCTCCCCGCGCACGAGACGATCTTCGACCTCGCCCGCAGAGTGCCCCCGAGCTGAAGCCCGGACCCTCGCGAGACCGCTCGCCGTCATCGCTCGCCCAGCAGCCGCTCCAGGTGCTCGGCGTCGACGCGGTCCTTCATGCGCCCCGTCGCTCGCTTGTTCTCCAGCAGAGCGCGTGGGCCGATCACCGGAAGAGTCACGCCCTCGAGCGTCACCTCCCGGCGCTCGGACCACGCTCGCTCCCACGAGACGCCCGAGAGCTCCGTCAGGATGTCGATGCGGCGGGGCGGAAGGCCGATCTGGTAGACGGTCCCCTTGGTGACGAAGTCCTCCGCGGTCACGCCATGCGCCGCCACCGGCGCGCCGTAGCGGAGAAGCGCCTCGAGCACTCGCGGAGCGTTCTGATCGTCGGGCCGCACGAAGACGTCGAGGTCGCCCGTCGCGCGCGGCAGACCGTGCGCGGCCATCGCGTGAGCGCCGACGACCAGGAACTCGACGTCCGCCTCCAGAAAGATCTCGAGGAGATCCGTGAAGTCCTCGTTGAAGCCGGGGTACTCACTCATCGCCGGGACGGATGATGCGTCCGGGAGCATCGCTCCGCGAGTACGTAGGCAACGGGCGACCGCTCATCGCCCACGCGTCGAGGGCCAGGCGCCACATCATGCCCAAGCGCTCCGCGGCGGTGGTCGTGCCCGACAGGTCCTCGGGCGGCTCGCCCCCCAGCGGGTAACGGCTCACCGGCCACCCGGCGCGCGCGGCGGCCCTCCGAGTTCGCTCGTCGTCGCGAGAAGCGCTCATGTTCGACAGGATAGCCGATGAAAGGGCCCACGACCCTCGGGGACCGAGGAGGACGGGGACGATCTTCCCCATCCCCATTCGATCCGGCCGACGGGGACGCTCGTCGTCATATCGTCATTCGTACGGCGTCACGACACGTAGTAGAACAGCGCGTCGAAGACCGTGTGGGGCGGGGTACGGAGAGGCACGTCCACGTCGACGACCCGGCGCATCCGCGCGCTCGAGAGGAAGGTGTACCCCGCGTCCTCGAGCGTGCTCCGCAGCGCCTGCTCGTGCGCGGGCCACCCTTCGCCTGGCGGCAGACGATACAGGTCGTCCGGCCCGAGGATCGTCGCTCCTCCGCCGCGCTCGAAGGTGGTCGTCTCCGCCGGCCCGTAGACCGCGACGGGCGCGAGGATGGCCAGATGGACGGCGAGCCCCGGCTGCACCGTCACCTGCCCGCGCCGGTACGCGGATCCGGGCTCGTGCAGCAGCAGGTCGAGATACGACGCGCCGTACCGTCGGCGGACGACCTCGAGCCCGAGCTG
>JAYZQJ010000097.1:0-81455 GCA_036149055.1 Myxococcota bacterium
GGCGGCGGCGGGCTGCGGGGGCGGGCGCGGCTGCGGGGGCGGGGGCGGCCCGTCTGGCCTAGCTATTCCTCCTCGCCTCCCACCTCTCCTCTCCCTGCAGTGCGCGAAGCTTCGACAGCGACGCGCCGTCGAGAACGACAGTCACTTCTCTCGACCTCGCCTGCCTCTCTTCCTCCCTCGACGGCGGCGGCGTCTCTTCGGCTGCGAGTCGGGGGCGCTTCGCTTCGGGGGTCGGACGGGGACCTCTTCACCGGCGTCGGCGGCGCGCTCGGCGCGCTCGACCATGTCGGCGGCGGCGCGGCTGACCTTCTTCTCGAGCTTGCAGCGGTCGCAGCGGCCGCAGCGCGGGGGGGCGTCTTCGCCGAACCAGCGGCGGATGAAGACCGAGCGGCAGCCCTCGCCGCGGGCGTAGTCCGGGAGAGCGCGGAGGCGGCGCGCGTCCTCCCGGCGCTGGATCTCGAAGCGCTCGGCGAGGTCCTCGGCGCTCGTCAGGAGCTCGGCGGGGTGCGCGCGCGCGCGCCAGCGACGCTTCTCGAGCTCCACCAGGCCCAGCTGCTCGAGCTGCGCGCAGACCACCTTGGCGATGTTGGAGGGGACCTCGGCCGAGAGCGCCAGCTCCTTCGCGGTCACCGTCTTGTCGTCGGCCGCCCAGGCGGCGAGCGCTCGGCCCACCCGGCGGAGCTGGCTCCCGGTGGGTCGGCTCTGCTTCTGGAGGAACTCCTGGATCTCGAGATCCGCGGGGTCGAAGAGCAGGACGCAGCGCGAGCGCTTGCCGTCGCGGCCCGCGCGCCCCGCCTCTTGCACGTACTGCTCGAGGGAGCCGGGCGCCTGGAAGTGCACGATGTAGCGGATGTTCGGCTTGTCGATGCCCATGCCGAAGGCGCTGGTCGCCACCATGACCACGCGCTTGTCGTCCTTCATGAAGCGCTTCTGAGAGGCGGTACGCTCCTTCGTCTTCATCTTCCCGTGGTAGCGGGCCACCGGGATGCGGGCGCGGGTCAGGGCCGCGAACAGCTCGTCGACCGCCTTGGTCGTGGCGCAGTAGACGATGCCCGGCCGCGGGAGCTTCCGGAGGAGCTTGCCCGCCACCTCGTACTTCAGGTTGCCCGGCGCGATCTGCACCGACAGCTCGAGGTTCTTCCGGTGGGGCGGCGCGCGCACCACGAGCGGCTCGTCCAGCTCGAGGCGCTCCGCGATGTCGTCGGTGACGCGCGGGGTCGCGGTGGCCGTCAGCGCGAGCGCGGAGGGGATGCCGAGGCGCCGCCGCTCGGTGCCGAGGCGCAGGTAGGCGGGGCGGAAGTCGTGGCCCCACTCGGAGATGCAGTGGGCCTCGTCGACGCAGAGCAGCCCGGGGCGCGCCTCCTCGAGGTAGGGCCTCACCGCCTCGGACTCGAGCGTCTCGGGCGTGGTGAGCACGATGAGCTTGCCGCCCTTGCGGAGGCGGTCGAGCGACTGCCTCCGGGTGGTCGCCTTCAGCGTGCTGTCGAGCCGGATCACGGGCGCGCCGACGCCGCGCAGCTTCCGCTCCTGGTCGCGCATCAGCGCGATGAGCGGCGACACCGTGATCACCGGGCGGTCGAGCAGCATGGCCGCCGCCTGGTAGATGAGGGACTTGCCGAAGCCGGTCGGCAGCACGACCAACGTGTCGCGGCCCGCCAGCACCGCCTCGAGGGCCTGCGCCTGCTCGGGGTGCAGCTTGCGGACGCCGAAGCGCTCGCGGGCGACGACTCGAGCGCCGGCGAGGTCGGCCTCGAGCCCCTCCTCGGGGCGGCGCTTCTTGCGTCGCCGTCGCCCCATTCGCGGTCAGAACGTCGTGGGCGCTTCCGCCGAGGCGGGCCCCGGGTGGCAGCCGTTGCAGGTGAAGGTGGCGCCCATGCCCAGCATCGTCTGCATCGCCGGGGTCACCCGCTCCTCCATGAACTGCATGTCCTCGGGGTGCGCGTCGCGCATGATCTCGTAGGCCGGGCTCGAGGGCGGCGGCACGGGCGGGAGCGACGGGTTGGGCATCGCGAACTCTCGATCCCGCATGTCGTCGCCGTGGCAGGTCTCACAACCCACCTCGGGGAACTCGTCCGCGTCGTGCTGGCGGAAGAGCTCGGCGAAGATGGGCTGGAAGCGGCCGACCATGTCCCACTCCTTCTCCTCGTGGGACATCTCGGACCAGGGCCGCTCGGGCGGGTTGATGCCCAGCATCTCGATCGCGCTGCCGCGCATCTCGTGGCCCGGCTCCACCTCGTCGCCGCTCGTGTCGAAGGTCAGCTCGTCGTCGCCGAGGTCGTCCTCGCCGCCGCCCGCCGCGCCGCCTCCGCCGCCGCAGGCCATCAGTCCGAGGGAGAGCCACAGAAAGGCGTGCTTCGTCATGTCGGCCGAACCTTATCCCGGCGCGGCCGAGATCGAAACGGTCACCGTCCGCCGGGCACCGGCACCGGGAGGGGAGACACGGGCGCGACCGACGGCTGCTCCGCGTCCGGCGTGGTCGGCATCATCGGCGCGCCCGGCGCGAGCGGCGGCGCCTCCTGGACCGGCTGGACCCTGGCGGGCTCCGGCTCGGCGGCCCGGGTGACGGCGACCACGACGGCCGCGCCGAGGGCGAGCATCAGCAGCCCCGCGAGGCCGAAGCCGGCGGCGAGCGCGACGAGCTTCGCGCGCCCGCCTTCGCGCGGGCCCGCCGGCGCGGCGCTCGAACGCGGGGGCGCCTCGCTCGGTCGCACGGACGGGCGCGTCGGCGCGGGCGCGCGGGTCGGCGGCGGCGCGGCGCGCGGCGCGGCGATCGCCTGGGCGGTGAAGGCGCGGGCGTGGCGCGGCTGGGGCCCAGGAGCGAGAGGCGCAGGTGCAGGGGCCGCAGGTGCGGGCGGCGCAGGTGCGGGCGGCGCGGGTGCGGGCGGCGCAGGTGCGGGCGGCGCAGGTGCGGGCGGCGCAGGTGCGGGCGGCGCGGGTGCGGGCGGCGCGGGTGCGGGCGGCGCAGGTGCAGGCGGCGCAGCATCGATCCGTGTGGGCGCCGGCGGAGGCGCCGAGTGGGCGGGCAGCGCGCGCCGGGCCCACCGCTGCAGGGCCCCGCGCATCGCCCCCGCGGTCGCGTGGCGGCGGTCCGGGCGCTTCTCCATCGCGCAGCCGAGGATCGCGGCGAGCTCGGCGTCCACGTCCGGGCGATGCGTCGCGAGCGGCGTCGGCTCGTGCTCCAGGATCGCGATCATTCGCTCGGCGGCCGAGGCGCCGTCGAAGGGCAGCCGCCCCGTCAACATCACGTACCCGATCACGCCGACCGCGAAGACGTCGGTCCGCGGGTCGACCCGACCGGCCTCGATCTGCTCGGGCGCCATGAAGCCGGGCGTGCCGAGCAGCTGCCCGGTCTGGGTGAGCTGCTCGCGGCGGTGCGCGTCGAGGAGGGCCGCCAGCCCGAAGTCGAGCAGGTGCACGAAGTCCGGGACGGCCGGCGTGGACGAGAGCATCACGTTCTGCGGCTTGAGATCGCGGTGCACCACGCCGCCCGCGTGCGCGGCGGAGAGGGCGTCGAGGATCTGGGTGAGGATGGCCTGCACCCGCGGCGCCGGCATCGGGGCGGCGGCGCGGATCACGTCGTGGAGGGTCTGGCCGCGGACGAGCTCCATGACGAGGAACGGCGCCTGGTCGCCGTCGTGGAAGTCGGTCACAGGGGCGATGTTGGGGTGCTGGATGCGCGCCGCCGTGCGGGCCTCGCGGCGGAACCGAGCGCGCATCGTCGCGTCGGCCGCGTAGCGCTGCTGGAGCGTCTTGACGCACACCCGGCGGCCGAGCCCCACGACCTCCGCCTCGTACACGGCGCCGATCCCGCCGACGCCGATGGGACGCACGACACGATACTTGCCGTCGAGCAGAACGCCGGGCTCGAGCACCTCCCAGACGTAACACGACGGAAAAGAAAAGGGGCGATCCTCCGTCGAGGACCGCCCCTTTGAAGCTCGCTGGCGATCGGGATGATGTCTCACCGCCCCCCGGTCTCCCGGGACGCCCGCTCCGTACGACGCGGGGCTCTCACCCGCGCCGCCGATGGCGGCCTCTCGCCGATGGTGCGAGGCCTCGCACCACCGACACGACCATCTCCTCGTGAGTCCCGCTCCGCTCCGAGCCCGAAGGCCCGTCTCGGCTGGCGGCGCGTCGAGCGATCCGAGGATCGCCCTCCGGCTTCGGCAGACTCCGCGCCAGCCCTCCGCGTCCGGCGCCGTCGTGGGGACGGCGTCGCGGCGCGACGGGCGGTCTCGACGGTCCCAAGAGACTTGTCTCGACCCGCTCTGCTGGGCGGTCACCCGCTGTCTGACATCTTCCGTCACGGCTCGGCGAGCGACGCTCGGTTCCCGCCGATGCCCCGCTCTCCCCGCACGACCGGCACGCATGCCGGCTGCCCGAAAGCCCCCGCCCGAAGGCCAGCGGCCTCCGGCCCACCCCCTCCTCTCGGAGGACGTGGTGGGGGACGGTCGTCTCGCGCGAACGCGAACGACCACCTCGCCGTCGAGGATCGCCGTCATCGTCCCCCCGCCGCGCGAGCGGTGTGGAGGGCGAGAGTGGACGACCCCGATGTCTTTCGTCGTTCCGATCTCCGAGCCCGCTTGAAAGGCTCGCAGCGCGCGCCCCTCCTCTCGAAGGGACCCGCTCGGACCCGCGTTCACTCCCCGAGCGCATCTCTGCGCCCGAGCCGATCGTTCTCTCACGCGCGCGCTCCTGCGGTTACCCGCGGTGCGCACCCCCTCTCGAGGGCGGTCGCGTGCGATCGTCGCCGAGCTCCCTGCGCCGGCAATCACCCGGCGTCGAGGCTCGATGAGCTAGGTCGCCTCGCGCAGCGGAGAGCCATGCTCCCCACCCGCGGCCCGAGAGATTCGGGCGATGTCGAGGGCACGTGGGCGTGCCTCGAGGGCGACCGCGGTCCTATCGACCGACGTCTGCAACTCACGATTCGCTGTTTTCAAAGATGGGCACCCCGTCTCATCCGTCTCGGCGCACGCCACGTCGCGTTCCCACCCGACGTGAGTCGTTCCGCTTGCACGTCGGAACGACGCTTCGGCGAGGCGGCCAGCTCTCCCGGGGCGTTGTCTTCCCCGGGCGCTCCTTCCGCCGTACCTCTGGCGCTCCGCTCCGCGCGGGCTTTCCGATGGATCCACCGCCGAAGCGGGGTCCACCGGCTCGGCCCACTGGCCTCCTCTCGGAGGTCACGGGTCGAACCCGTCGGCCTGGGTCTGCTCGGCCGAGCCTCATGCTCGGTCCCGGCTCCGTAGACCCGAAGCGCCTTTCATGCCTCGTCGCTCTTCGCGCGCGGCCGTTCGTCCCGACCGCGCCCTAGCTGGATGGCTCCAGCGGGCGGCGAAGCATGTCTGCCGTGTCAACCGACCCTCGGGGCACTGAAGCGTGCCTTCAGCCTCCTCCCGCACCCGAACCCGCGTGAAGCGAGCCCGGATCGCGCATCTCGGAGACCGAGCTGCGCGGCCGACCCGCCCTCCGGAGAGGACGACCCGGCTCGGTCGGACGGCGCGCGCCTCCACCCTCCTCCCGGAGAGCTTCGGTGACGACCCGACCTCGCGATCGGCCCGTCGGCGCCGGCGGAGCGCGCGACCCGAGGTGGCCCGAAGACCTCCCCCGTCCGCTCTCGCTCCGACACCCTCGTCACCCGGCCGTGAGCACGGAGGGCTGGGCGGCCCTCTGCCTCTGCGGTCGGATCCAGACCTTCAGCATCCACGAGAGATGCCTCCAGCCGGGTGCCTTCCACCCCCGACACGCGTTCCGCCGGAGCTTCCCGCGCGCCGCCTCGCGCCCCGCATCCGTCGCCGGATGTTTCGCGCGATTCGAAACGCCTTCGCCGCGAAATCGCGGCTACGTGACGACTCGAGGACCCGTGATGGGGCTCCCCTCGAGCACCACGCTCGCCCCCGGACTCCTGGACCTTCGCAGGCCCCCTCCCCCGGGGCCGCAGCGCCTCGGTGGCTTCTGCGACCTGAAGGCCCGAACTCGTGTTCCGCGACCTTCGACTTGGAGAGTACTCGGCACGACGAGAGACGCAAGAAGAAAACGCGCATCAAACGACATTATTTTGTCCACAAGCCATCCACAGCGACGCGCACCGTCTCTCCACAGGGCTTTTCAGCCTATTCCCACAAGTTTTCCACAACCCCGAGGGAGACGCCCCGTTCGCGGACAGCGTGCAAACACGATACGATCCGCTTTGAATGACGCAGAAACAGCGCAACCTACATCGTTTGAAACATACGTTTGAACCACCGACACAGCGCGACCGCAGGTGACCGGCATCCCACCGCTTTCGGAGACCCAGGTACCCCCGAGACCAGGCCGGCGGAGCCCCCGTTCGGGAGTCACCGCGGCGTCACTTCTGCGTCACGCGGCGCAGGATCCAGGCGACGAAGATCAGGCCGAGCGGCCAGCTCGGGGTCTCGCCGGCCCCGACCCCACAAGCGCAGCCTGGCGGGCCCGGAGGGCGGCACTCGGCGGGGATCTCCGCGTCGCGCGGCGCGCCGGTGCCCCCGTCGCCGAACCCGGGCGGCACGCTCGCGTCCTGACCGAGGTCGTAGGCCACGTCGGGCGCCCAGGCGGGGCACACGACGCCCGCGGTGCTGCATCGCGGGCAGGCCACGGGGTCGACGATCTCGGAGAGCGCGAGCGCCGGCTCGACCACGCCGTCCACGACGCGCGCCAGCCCGAAGCCCGCGACCGCTCGATCCGTGCAGGCCCAGAGCTCGCCTCCGAGGGCGGCGAGGCAGGTCACCGGCAGCGCGGGATCCAGCGCCTCGAAGGTGCCTCCGTCCTCGCTCCGGTAGAGCCCGCCGAGCCGGCTCCCCGCCAGGACCGCGCCTTCGGTGGCGACCACCCCGCCGATCTGCGGGAGCGCGAGCGGGCTGGTCCAGGTCTCGCCGCCGTCCTCGCTGCGCAGGAGCCGCTCGGGCGCGAGCTCACCCGCGAAGTGCAGCATCACCGCCCAGAGCGCGTCGGGGTCGACGGGATCGACCGCCTCGAGGAGGAGCAGGCGCTCCTCGGGCTCGAAGGGGACGGGGAAGCGCTCGAACGAGCGGCCGCCGTCGTCGCTGCGGAGCAGGAAGGTCTCCCGCTCGCGCCTGTCCCGCGCCGGGATGGCGCCGGAGGCGTAGAGCCGATCGGGCCTCGACGGCGCGACCCGCACCCGGTCCACGAGCACCTCGCCGAAGCCGCTCAGCACCTCCCACTGGCGGCCGCCGTCCCGCGAGCGCCAGAGCCGATCCTCGCGCGCGACGTCGCTGGCGACCGCGTAGTAGAGGTCGCCGGGGCCGCGCTGCACGTCGACCACGAAGGCGTCCGCCAGCCTCGCCTCCGGGCGCTCCCAGCTGCAGCCGCCGTCGGGGCTTCGCCAGAGCCCGTCGAAGGTGCCGACGAGGAGGGCGCCGTCGGGCCCGGCGATCACGGCCGGATCCTCGGAGCGCGCGTCGACGCCGAACGCGGCCGCGCACAGCCAGCGCCAGTCGCCGCCGCCGCGCACCGCCAGGCCCCAGGTGGCCTGAGCGACCAGCGTCTCCGGCGCGTCGGGGTGCGCGTCGAGGCTCTGGAGCGCGGGCGGGCGACCATGCGCCAGCGCCGAGGCGGGCGCGAGCAGGGCGAGGACCACGACCGCAGCGCGCACCGCGAGGGTTTAGCATTTCTGCTACCGTTCGCGGCAGCGGCGCCCCGCCGCAGGAAGGAACCGAGTCCGATGCGTCACGCTTCGTTCGCTTTCATCTCGCTCGTCCTCACGTTCGTCGCCCTCCCGGCCTTCGCCCAGGACGACGACGTCGCCTCCCGGGTCGACGCCATCTGCTGTGGAGCCAACTGCTGCCTCATCGGCGGCAGCTGCTTCAGCAACGGCGACGTCAACCCCGACAACAGCTGTCAGACCTGCGACGTCAGCGGCTCTCAGACCGCCTGGACCGACATGGACGGCTGCACGCCGCCCGACTCCGGCGTCGTCACGCCCCCGGCCGACTCCGGCACCGGCGGCGGAGAGGGCGGCGGGGGCTGCAGCGCGTCCCCGGCCGGATCCGCGGGGCCGCTCGCGTTCCTCGGGCTGCTCGGCGCGCTATTCTTCGTCCGCCGTCGTCGCTGAGCGCTCTTCGTCGAGCTCTCGCTCGAGCTGGGCGAGCAGCGCGCGCAGTCGGCGCCGCTCGCCCTGCCAGCGCTCGAGCAGATCGAGCGCGACCTCGAGCCCGGCGAAGTTGACCCCGAGCTGGCTGAGCCCGCAGCACACGCGGAGCCGCTCGAGGGCGCGCGCGTCGTAGCCTCCCCGCGCGTCGGGCACGATGATCTCGTGACGCTCGAGCTCGAGCACCCAGCCCTCCTCGACGTCGAAGAGCTTCGCCAGCTCGACGCGGTCGATCCTCACGACGCCCTCCGGAGCAGCTCCTCTCGCGGGTCCCCGTCGTACAGCGCCTCGAGCTCGGCCGCGATCCGCGCCCGGGTGGCCTCGTCGCCGCCGCGCGGCGCCACCAGCTCGAGCTCGACGTAGAGATCGCCGGGCGCGCCTCGCCGCGGCGCGATGCCCTTGCCGCGGAGCCTCAGCCGCTGCCCGTTCTGGGCGCCCGCCGGCACGCTGAGCTTCACCGTGCCCTCGAGCGTCGGCACCTCCACCTTCGCGCCCCGCAGGGCCTCGGGCAGGGTGATCGGCAGCGTGAGGCGGAGGTCGTGGCCCTCCCGCTCGAACACCGGGTGGGGCTCCACCTCGACGCGCACGTAGAGGTCGCCGGCCGCGCCGCCCTGCCCGCCCGGGTTGCCCTGCCCCGCGAGGCGCAGGCGCTGCCCGCTCTCCACCCCCGGGGGGATGGTGACCGCGAGCCGGCTGACGTCCCCGCGCCCCCGCGGGAGCTCGACGTGCGCGGTGGTGCCGCGCGCCGCGTCGAGGAAGCTCACCCGCAGCGACGCCTCGACGTCGGAGCCGCGTCGGGGCCCGCCGCGCTGGCGCCGGAAGAGGTCCCCGATCAGGTCCTCGAGGTCGACGTCCCCGCCGAAGCCGCCCACGTCGAAGCCGCCGGGGAAGCCGCCGTATCCGGCCCCCTGCGCGGCGTCCATGCGCCGCTTCCACTGACGGTACTCCTCCGCCTTCTCGGGGTCGTAGCCGATCTTGGCCGCGTCGGGCCCGAGCTCGTCGTAGAGCTTCCGCTTCTCGGCGTTGCTCAGCACCTCGTAGGCGGCGCTGACCCGCTTGAAGCGCTCCTCGGCCGCCGGGTCGTCGGGGTTGAGGTCGGGGTGGTGCTTGCGGGCGAGCTTGCGGTACGCCTTGCGGATGTCGTCGTGGCTGGCGCCCCGGGCTACCCCGAGCACGTCGTAGAGGTCGTCGGTCATGGCGTTGGCGGGCCGGGGCACCTGGCCCCAGCGGTTCCAACGTAAGCCCGCCCCCTCCCGCGTAAAGGACCCCGCCGTGGCCGTGCCCGCCATTCGAATCCGCGCCCTGAACGACGCCCCGGTGCGCGACGGCGGCGCGATGATCCTCTACTGGATGATCGCCGCCCGCCGCACCGCGCACAGCCACGCGATCGACCGCGCGCTCGAGTGGGCGCGAGAGCTCGGGCTGCCGCTCGTGATCTTCGAGCCGCTGCGCGTCGCCTACCCGCACGCGTGCGACCGCTTCCATCGGTTCGTGCTCGACGGCATGGCCGATCAGGCCGCGCGCTGCGAGGCGGCCGGCGTGACCTACCTCCCCTACGTCGAGCGAAGCCCCGGCGAGGGGCGCGGGCTGCTCGAGGCGCTCGCCGCGCACGCCGCGGTGGTGATCACCGACGACTACCCGACCTTCTTCCTGCCGCGCATGGTCGAGGCGGCGGCCGGCCGGGTCGACGCGCGCGTGGAGGCGGTGGACGGCAACGGGCTGATCCCGCTGCGGCTCCCGGACAAGGAGCACGTCACCGCGCGCGGGTTCCGGCGCTGGTCGCAGGGCGTGCTGCCGGCGGAGCTCGCGCGGCCGCCGGCCTCGGACCCTCTCGCGGACGCCCCTCCCGGGCGGTGGGATCCGCCGGCGGCGCTCTCCGCGCGGTGGCCGTTCGGCCGCGAGGTCGACGTCTCGTCGCTGCCGATCGATCACGCGGTGCCGCCGGCCGAGCGAGGAGGCGCCGCGGCGGGGAGCGCGCGCTGGAAGAGCTTCGTCGAGGGAGGCCTCGCCCGCTACGCGAAGGACGGCAACCACCCCGACGAGGACGCGGTCAGCGGGATCTCGCCGTGGCTGCACTGGGGGCAGCTGAGCGCGCACGCGCTCTTCGCCGACGTCGCCGCGCACGAGGGCTGGGCGATCGGCGATCAGGCGGAGAAGCCGAACGGCAAGCGCGAGGGCTTCTGGCGCATGGGCGAGAGCGCGGAGTCGTTCCTGGAGCAGCTCGCGTGCTGGCGGGAGCTGTCGTACGCCACCGCCGCCCGCCGCCCGGACCACGCGGCGTACTCCATCCTCCCCGCGTGGGCGCAGAAGACGCTCGCCGAGCACGAGGCCGATCCGCGCCCGCACCTGTACGACCTTGACGCGCTCGAGGCCGCCCGGACCCACGACGAGGTGTGGAACGCGGCCCAGCGGCAGCTCGTGGCCGAGGGGCGCATCCACAACTACCTGCGCATGCTCTGGGGAAAGAAGATCCTCGAGTGGAGCCCCACCCCGCGCGAGTCGCTGGCGCGCATGATCCACCTCAACGATCGCTGGGCGCTGGACGGACGCGACCCGAACTCGTACTCCGGCATCACGTGGGTGCTGGGACACTTCGATCGCGCGTGGGGCCCCGAGCGCCCCATCTACGGCAAGATCCGCTACATGAGCAGCGACAACACGGTGCGAAAGCTCCGCATCCGTCGCTACCTGGAGCGATGGTCCGCCTGATCCTGCCGCTCCTGCTCGCCGGCTGCGGCGCCGCGACGCCGCCCCCGGACCGACCGACGCCGGTCGCGGGCTCCGTGGTCGTGCGCACCGAGGCCGGCCTCGAGACGCGCGCGGTCGACGACGCCGGGCGGGTCCTCGGGCGCGAGGCGGGCGCGACGCTCGAGGTGGAGGGCGCGCGCTGGCGCTGGGAGACCGCGGCGGTCGAGATCCCGCTCTGGGACACGCTGCCGGACGAGGAGTCCCCCGACCCGCGCACCGCCGACCGACGCGGCACGATGTGGACCGCGGCCTTCGTGTCCAGCGGGCGCCGGATCGCGGTCGCCGCGGTCGACCCCGCGCTGGTGGCGCGCGACGTGTCCCACGAGATCTCGCTCGAGGCGGTCGTCGGCCCGCTCGCCTTCGTCCGCGAGACCACGCATCTGGACGTGTTCGGCGCGCACGGCTCGGTCGAGGTGGTGCAGCACGTGATCGATCTCCGCTCGGGCGAGCGCGTCGCGCTCGAGGTCGCGGAGGAGGCCCGGGTCGAGGCGCGGCGTCGGCTGGAGGAGCGGGAGCCGCTCGAGGACGAGGTCGAGCTGGTGGCGGTGCACCCGCGCTGGACCGAGCGCGGGCTGCGCGTCGAGGCGCGGTTCGCCACCTCCACCTGCTACGCGTGCACGGACGGCAGCTGGAGCGACTACCGGCGCAGCGTGACGGTCGAGACCGAGGTCGAGGCCCTGGCCGCGGTCGCCCTCCCCGCCTGGGTCTCGGCCGGCCCGGGCGAGGAGATCGTCGCCTTCGGGGCCGCGGTGGGCGAAACCCCGACGCGCGGCGACGACTGATCGGGGAGGCTCCCGGTCGGAGCGCGACGATTCCGGAGTCTTCGAATCGCCAACAAGAGGCCCCCCGCGGCGGCCGCTGGTACCCTTCGCCCGTGCCTCGATCGCGACGGCCTCGGAGACACCTCGACCGCGTGGATCGGGGACGGTCGGGAGGATCCGCGGCGTGAACGCGCTCGACCGCCCCACCATCCTCGTCGTCGGCGGCGGGGAGCGGATGAAGACCGCGCTCGAGGAGGCGCTGGAGCGGCACGATCTGATGGTCGAGTCGGTGCCCACCGAGGCGGTGGTCGAGGCGGCCTTCGCGGCGGCGCCCGACCTGCTCCTGCTGGTGGGCGACGCGGCCGCCGACGGAGGCGAGGCCGCGCTGAGCCGGCTCTCCGGGCACCCCGCGGCGGCCATGGTGCCGGTGGTCTTGTTGAGCGAGGAGGGCGGGCTCGACCGCCGCCTCGACGCGTTCAAGCACGGCGTGGTCGCGGTGGTGGAGAAGACCGCGAGCGCCGACGGCATGGCGCGCGAGATCGCCGAGCTTGCCAGCGACCTGCCCGAGCGCTCCGGCGAGGTCGGCGGCGAGCTCGGCGAGGCGACGGTCGACGAGCTGGTCTCGCTGTTCAGCCAGCGCCTCCGCACCGGGATCCTGAGCGTGAGCGCCGGCGGCGGCGAGTCGGCTCAGGTCGTGCTGCGCGCCGGCCGCCCGGTCACGGAGGCCATCGAGGAGCTCGTCGAGCGGCTCCGACCGCTCCTCGAGAAGCAGGCCGGTCCGGTCCGCTACGAGTTCCACGAGAGCCCGACCGCGCGGCTCCAGCTGCTCGAGGACGAGCCCGAGGCCGACGACGGCGAGGTGCTCCGCCGTCGCCGCGTGCTGCTGATCGAGCAGAACCCGGCGCGGGCCGACGTGCTGGTGCAGGAGCTGCGCGCGCGCGGCGCCCTGGTGGCGGTCGCCGACGGAGACGGCAACGGCCTCGAGCGGGCGCGCGCCCACGACCCCGACGTGGTGGTGATCGACGGCTCGGGCGTCGACGGCTGGGCCATGCCGGCCCTGCGCAAGCTGCGCCGGGATCCGCGGCTCCGCTGGGCCTCGCTCCTGGTGGTGGACGCCGAGCAGCTCTGGCCGCGCGAGGACACCCGCCCCGACGTGGCCCGCCTCGGCGCGGCGCTCCGCTCGCTCATCCGCCCGGACCAGCAGCTCGCCGAGCGGGCCGAGCGCGAGGAGACCTTCGACACCCGGCTCGAGATGATCGGGCCGAGCCGGCTGCTCCGCGCGCTGACCGAGACCGGGCGCGGCCTGAAGCTCTCGGTCACCCACCCGCGGGCCCGGGTCGAGGTGGATCTCGCCGAGGGCCTGCTGGTCGGCGCCCGCGCCTTCGAGGCGAAGGGAGACGCCGAGCTCGCCGAGGGGCCGGGCGCCCTCGCCGCCCTGCTCGGGCTCGGCTCGGGTCGCGTGCGGGTCGAGCGCAAGGACGCGCCGAGCGCGGCTAACGTGATGGCGCCGGTCGACGACGCCATCGCGCAGGCCGACACCGAGCCGGCGCCGATCCGCCCGTCGCTGCCGCCGCCGTCCGGGATCCACGAGCCGGTGTCGCTCGCCGCGCAGACCGAGCGGGCGGCGGCGCGCGATCCGTCGGAGCTGATCGGCAAGCTCGAGGCCCTGCTCGAGCGCCTGCAGGACGTGCTGCCCGCCGCGGAGCGGGCCGCCGGGCCAGGGCCGGGCTTCCCGCCGCGCGCGAAGCTCCCGCCGAAGGGCGCCCTGCCGCCGCGCGCCGCCCTGCCCCCGAAGCCCGGGCGGCCGAAGTCACCGCCGCTGAAGTCGCCGCCGCCGAAGCCGCGTCCCCACGCCGGCGCGCTCCCGCCGGCGCCTCCGAAGAAGACGCCCAAGGCCAAGCCCGCCGCGCCGGCCGCCCCCGCGCCGACCGAACCGGCCGAGCCGCTCGATCCCGGGCCGGCGACCCTGGGCGAGAGCCCCAAGCCGCCGAAGAAGCGCAAGCCGATGAAGACGCTGCTCGGCGCGGCCGCGGCCCCGGTGGTCACCCCGCCCTGGGAGGCGTCGCCGCCCCCGCCCCCCGAGGAGGAAGAGGACGACGACGACGACATCCCGGTGATCGAGGCGACGGCGGAGCCGGGCGCGCTCGAGGAGTCGAAGCCGGAGATGCCGATCGTTCACGCCGCGCCGATCCCCTCGGTCGAGCCGGCGCCGATCCCGTCCGAGCCGCCTCCGTCTCGGGGCCGAGGCCTGTGGCTCGCGGTCGCGGCCATCGCGATCCTGCTGCTCGCGAGCGCCGGGGGCGCGGCCGCCTGGTACCTCTGGCTCCGGCCGCCGCCCGCGGTCGTCCAGCTGCCGGACGGCCCCCCGGAGACGCCCGCGCTCGTGACCACCGCGACCGTCGACGCCGGCGCCCTCGCCGCGCCGTTCGACGCCGGGCTGGACGCCGGACCCGAAGACGCCGGGATCGACGCCGGACCCGAAGACGCCGGGATCGACGCGGGGCCGGTGGACTCCGGTCTGCCCGACGCGGGCCTCCCCGACTCCGGCGCGCCCGCGGAAGAAGACGAGGCGGACGACGACGATCCGCCGCGCGGCCGGGACGTGGCGCGCCTGATCCGGAGCGCGAACTACGACCGGAACCGCGGCAACCTCCGCGAGGCGGAGCGCACGTACCTGCAGGTGCTGCGGGTCGAGGGGCGCAACCCGCGCGCGCTGGCCGGGCTGACCCGGGTGGCGATGTCGCGCCGCGACGGCACCCAGGCGGTGCGATGGGCGCGGCGGCTCGTCCAGGCCGCGTCGCGCAACGCGAACAACCACGTGCTCCTCGGCGACGCGCTGCGGGTGGCCGGAAACCAGGCCGGCGCGCGCGACGCCTACCGGGCCGCGCTCGAGATCTCGCCCTCGCATCGCCGGGCCCGGGCACGTTTGGCGGGTCACTGACCCCCTCGGGGTGGTAGCTTCTGGGGCGTGCAGGAGCGCTTCGGACGCTACGAGCTCCAAGAGCGCATCGGCGTCGGCGGGATGGCCGAGGTCTTTCGCGCCGTGCAGCGCGGCGCCGCCGGCTTCGCGCGGCCGGTCGCGATCAAGCGCATCCTCCCGCACATCGCGAGCGACCCCGAGACGGTGCAGATGTTCGTCGAGGAGGCGAAGCTCGCCGTCCAGCTCCACCACCCGAACATCGCGCAGATCTTCGACCTCGGGCAGGCGGAGGGGCAGTACTTCATCGCGATGGAGTACGTGGACGGCCAGAGCCTGGAGGCCGTCTGGGACCGGTGGGCCGAGCGAGGCCGCCGCCTCCCGCCCGAGGCCGTCGCGCACCTCCTCGTGCACGTCTGCGACGCGCTGCACCACGCGCACTTCGCGGAGGACGCCGAGGGACGCCCGCTCGGCATCATTCACCGCGACGTCTCCCCCTCGAACGTGCTCCTCTCGTTCGGCGGCGAGGTGAAGGTGATCGACTTCGGGCTCGCCAAGGCCGAGAACCGCGTGAGCCGAACGCGCGACGGCATCGTGAAAGGCAAGCTCGCCTACCTCTCGCCGGAGCAGGCGCACGGGCGCACCTTCGACCGCCGGAGCGACCTCTTCTCGCTCGGCGTGTGCGCCTGGGAGCTGCTCACCGGCAAGCGCGCGTTCCGGCGGGACGACGATCGCAAGACCGTGCTGGCGATTCGCGCCGGCAAGATCGACCCGCCGTCGCGGCACGCGGTGCTCCCCGAGCCGCTCGAGCGCATCGTGACGCGGCTGCTCGCCATCGACCCGGACCTCCGCTACCGGACCGCGCTCGAGGCGCGCGAAGACGTGGAGGCGTGGCAGCGGCGCGCGGGCGTGGAGTTCGCGCGGCGGAACCTCACCGCGCTCATGCGGAGCACCTTCCCCGAGCGGTTCGCGGAGGAGCCGGGGGCGCGCGGCGCGATCGAGCTGGTGCGCGCCAAGGCGAAGGACGCGAGACCCGCGCCTCCGCCCGCGCCGCACGACACCGTCGACGACGAGTGGGGCGACGTCCCGACCGACGTGCGCGGGGACGCGGCCGACACCGTCCCGGGCATCGAGCTGCCCGACGGGCGCGAGGGATGACGCCGCGCTAACGAAGGGCGGTGCCGGCCCTCCGCTCGTTGTCACCGTCGCGCGCGGTCTGGACGGTGGCCTGGCCGATGGCCGCGCTCGGCCTGCTGCGCTCGTTCTACTACCTCACCGACAGCTTCTGGGTGGGCAAGCTCGGGCCCGAGCCGCTGGCCGCGCTCGGCGGCAGCGCCTTCGCCTGGTGGATGATCAACCTCTCGTGCGAGCTGGCCGCGACCGGCGCCCACGCCCGGGTCGCGCGGCACGAAGGCGCCGGCGCGCTGGACCGCATCCCGATCACCCTCGCCAACGCCATCTCGCTCGGGCTGCTGGTGTCGGTCGGGCTCGCCTGCGTCTTCCCGCTGCGCGGGCTCTACTTCGAGCTGCTCGGCTTCGCGGCGGGGAGCGCCGAGCGCGGCCACGGCCAGGCCTACGTCGGGGCCTCGCTGCTCGGCGCCTCCACGCTCGCGGTGCACGCGGTGGTCGGCGCGGCCTTCCGAGGGCTCGGCGAGACGCGGGTCGCGCTGGTCCTGACCGCGGCGACGCTCGTGGCCAACGCCGCGCTGGACCCGCTCTTCATCTGGGGTCTCGGTCCCATCCCCGCGCTCGGCGTGGCCGGCGCCGCCTGGGCCACCGCGCTCGCCAACGCGATCGGCGCCGCGCTCGGCCTCTGGCTCCTCGCCGGCAAGCGCTTCCGCGTGCGGGCGACGCGGCCCCGCCTCGCGGCGCTCTGGGAGATCGCGCGGGTCGGCGCGCCGGTCAGCCTCTCCGGCTTCGGCTTCGCGCTCGTCTACGTGCTGCTCGGCCGGGTGATCACCAGCTTCGGCAGCGAGCAGATGGCGGCGCTCGGGGTGGGGCACCGGCTCGAGAGCCTCGCCTACTTCTGCTGCGTCGCGTTCGGCGTCGGCGCGGCCACCATGGTCGGCCAGCACCTCGGCGCCGGCGACCGCGAGCGCGCGCACCAGAGCGCCCGCGCCGCCGCCCGCCTCGCCCTGATCGCGATGGTCCCGTTCACCGTCGCGCTCTTCGTGCTGGCTCGCCCGCTCTTCGGCGTCTTCACCGACGACCCGGCCACCCTCGAGGCGGGCGTGCTCTACCTGCGCATCCAGACCACCGTGCTCGCGCTGATGGCCCTCGAGGAGGCCTACAAGGGCGCGTTCACCGGCAGCGGCGAGACCCTGATGGCGAGCCTCGTCGGCTTCGGCTTCACCGCCGCCCGCATCCCCGCCGCCTGGGTGCTCGCCCACCCGCTCGGCCTCGGCATCGCCGGCGTCTGGACGGCCATCGCCGGCAGCACCGCGCTCAAGGGCGTGCTGCTCTGGCTGCTCTGGCGACGCCGTCAGCGGTGAGTGAGAACGGGAGGGGCCGAGCGCCCCTCCCGTCGCGCGTCAGTTGTCGGGGACGCAGATGAAGTCGACCACTCCGCCGCCGAGCGAGACCTCGATGCAGACGCTGCTGAATTCGCAGTCGCTGTTGAAGTCGCACTGCTGGAAGCAGATCGGGGTCGGGTCACTGCCCAGCGAGTAGCAGACGCCGCCCCAACCGCGGTTGCCGTCGCAGTCGAAGTCGCTGCTGCAGACGCGCGAGCAGAAGTCCCCGCTCGTGGCCTCGGCCGGGATCGACACGCTGAAGCACTGGTCGACCGCGCGGTCGCAGGTGTTGTCGGAGTAGCACTCCTCGTAGGTCCCGCCGATGTTGCCGCAGCCGACCGCGAGCGCCGCGAAGGCCAAGATGATCGAAAGCTTCTTCATTCCCCCTCCTAGGGTGTGTGCCAAGCCGATGATGCTCGAAAACGATCCGGATGTCCTGATGAACCCGCGCCCGGTGGGGTGCCCGGACGCGACGCAGCCTCGGGGGATGGTCCGTCGACGTGGACCGTGCGGGAGGTATTCACCGGGGGCGCGGCGAAAAGCGCCCGACGCGCGGGGTTCACGAAATCGCGACGGAACGCGCCGCGCCTGATACGATCGGCCCTCGATGACCGAGACGCCCTCAGACGTGGCGGGGCGGTGCGGGCCCTACACGCTCGTGCGGCGCATCGGCGCGGGCGGCATGGGGGAGATCTTCCTCGCCCGGGGGCCGGACGGCGCCGAGGTCGCGATCAAGCGCCTGCTCGCGGAGTGCGCCAAGGATCCGGTCTTCATCGGCATGTTCCTCGACGAGGCGCGGCTGGTGAAGCGGATCCACCACCCGAACGTCTGCGAGGTCTTCGAGCACGGTCAGGAGGGGCCGCACTACTACCTCGTGATGGAGCACATCGACGGGGTGAGCCTGCGCGACCTGCTCGAGCAGCGCGCCTTCCGTGGCCTCCCCTTCCCGCTCGCCGCGCGCATCATGGCCGAGGTGGCGGCGGGCCTCGACCACGCGCACCGCCTCGAGGACGAGCTCGGCGTGCCGCTCGGCATCGTGCATCGCGACGTCAGCCCGGCGAACATCATGATCCGCAAGGACGGCCAGGTGAAGCTGGTCGACTTCGGGCTCGCCAAGGCGCGCACCCAGCTGATGAAGACTCAGCCCGGGCTGGTGAAGGGCAAGTTCGGCTACCTCGCGCCGGAGCAGCTCGGCGGCCGGGTGGACTGGCGCACCGATCTGTTCGCGCTCGGGCTCTGCTTCTACGAGGCGATGACCGGGCAGCAGCTCTTCGGCCAGCGCACCGCGGCGGAGACGGTGCAGGCCATCCAGCGCTTCTCCGGCCCGCCGCCGATGGCCGAGAGCGTCGGCGCGCCCCCGGCCCTCGACGAGGTGCTGCGGCGCGCGCTCGCGCCGAGCGTGAACGAGCGCTTCCAGTCGGCGGCGGAGCTCCGCGGCGCGCTCGGCAAGCTGGTCCGGCAGGTCCCGGCCGAGAAGATCAGCGCTGCCGCGCTCGCCGCCGAGCTGAAGAAGGGCGTTCCTGGGGGACGCTCCCCTTCGGCGCCGCCCCCCGCGCTCGGCCGCGACAAGCTCGACAGCGTCCCGGTGGCCGACCAGGGGAGCCGCGGCAGCCAGGGGGTCTCCCCGCTGCTCCTCGCCGGCGTGGCCCTCGTCGTTCTGGTCCTCGCCGTCGCCGTGGGCGCTGCCCTGCTGATGTGAGCCGCTCCGTCGTCGAAGCCTCCTGGCTGCGGACGCGGACTCGTGGCTGAATCGTCCCGCATCGGAGTCCCGCGACCCGACTCCGGGTCCGACGCCGAGTCCGAGTTCGACGCCGAGTCCGAGTCCGAGTCCGAGTCCGACACCGAGTCCGACACCGAGTCCGACACCGAGTCCGACACCGAGTCCGACGCCGAGTCCGAGTCCGCACCGGGTCCGATCGTGGCGGCAAACCGAGACCCGCCTCTTCGGGGACGATCCTATTCGTTCATCGAGCTCGGCCGAGACCGTGCCGAGGCCGGCGCTTCGGGAAGCCGATGCTTCGGGGACGATCCTATTCGTTCATCGAGCTCGGCAGCGGCAGCGAGACCGGCAGCGGCAGCGAGACGGGCAGCGGCAGCGAGACCGGCAGCGGGGCCGGCAGCGAGACCGGCAGCGAGACCGGCAGCGAGACCGGCAGCGAGACCGGCAGCGGGGTCGGTGGCGAGACCCGGCGCGGGCCGGTGGCGAGACCGGCGGCGGGCCGGTGGCGAGACCGGCAGCGGGCCGGAAGTGTGAGCGGCGCCAGGCTCACTCGCCTGAGCGCCAGCGATTCTTCCTCGCCTCCCGCCTCCCTTCTCCCCTCAGATGCGTCGCCAACGAGACTTTCGTATGCGGACTCGGCTGCGGACTCGGCTGCGGACTCGGCTGCGGACTCGCCTGCGGACTCGGCTGCGGACTCGGCTGCGGACTTGGCTGCGGACTCGGCTGCGGGCTCGGCTGCGGGCTCGGCAGCGGTCTCGGGCTCGGCACCGGTCTCGGGCTCGGCACCGGTCTCGGTCTCGGGCTCGGGCTCGGAGTCGGCGGCGGACTCGGACGGAGTTCGATGAACGAATGGGATCGTCCCCGGTTCCGGCAGAGGCTCGGGGCGGGTGGCGAGCTCCTCGGCTGGTCCGCGGTAGCTGTTCCTCCTCGCCTCCCTTCTCCCTCCTCCCCGATGTGCGTCGACAACGAGCGCCCCGGATATCGAAGGTGCCGGCGTCCTCGGGCGGAGTCCGATGTTGGGAGGCCCCCTTCCGTGGTCACTCCTCCATGGACTTGTCGCCCCCCTCCGCGCTCCTCATGCTGCTCGTCTTCTCGTGAGCGTCCGGGGGGGCGCAAGGGGGCAGCGAATGGGATGGGCGTTCCGTCTTTGGGGACTGGCGAGGGCCGTGTGGACGACCGCGGATGATGTGCGGTGGTCCGTCAGGGGGTGGGAGGAGCCGTAGCGACGTCGATCCGCACGCGCGCGGGCGCGCTGCGTCGGTCGCCGAGGATGGCCACCAGCTCGTGATCACCGGGGGCGGGGGACCAGTGGGGCGATGCGTGGGGCGCGCCGTCGATCTCCCAGACCACCTCGGTGGTCGCGCCGCGCACGGTGGCGCGGAGGGGGATGGCCCCGGCGCGAACGAGCAGGCGCGCGCCGTCTTCGGGGTGCGCGACCCGCGGTGTGCCCGCCGCGTGCGGATCTTCGCGTAGCGAGAAGCCAGCCGGATGCGCGTCCTCCAGCCAGCGGGCGTAGCGTGAGGAGAGCGCGACCGTGCCGTCCTCCCGGTGCGCCTCGCAGCGCTCCAGCGGGAGCTGGCCGGGCGCGAAGCGCTCCTCGAGGGTGTGCGTGCAGCCCGGGCCCGCCAGCCGGCCGGTGACGGCGCAGACCCGCGCGTGGGCGAGCGACGGTCGCTCGAGCTCATCCCCCACCAGGTCGAGCGCCTCGAGGCGCGCGTGGGCCGCGGCGAGGAGCCGCACCGCCGAGGGCGCCGCGCCGCGGAAGCCGCTGAGCCCGCCGAGCGGACGGCCCGACGGGTCGCCCACCCAGACGACGACCGTGACCTCGTCGGTGAACGCGGCCGTCCACGCGTCGCGCCAGCCGCTCGACGTGCCGGTCTTGAGCCCGAAGCGCGCGAGGGGGAAGAGCCTCGCCAGGTCGTCGCCGAACGCCTCGCGCCGCGCGCGCGCGTCCATGAGGATGTCTCGGGTGAGCGCCGCCGCCGCGGGGTCGATCACCGGCTGGGCCACCGGCGCCGCGCGGACCGGGCCGAGCGAGAGCGGGACGTGGGTGCCGCCGCGGGCGAGCGCCACGTAGGCCTCGGCGAGCTCGAAGCCGGTCACGTCGGCGCCGCCGAGCACGATGGCCGCGCCGTACCGGGGGGCCTCGTCGAGCTCCCGCATCCCGAGCGCGCGCAGCCGGTCCACGATGCGGTCGGCCCCGACCCGGCGCGCCGCGTCGAGGGCGGCGAGGTTCAACGACGCGCTCAGCGCCTCGCGCGCCCGCACCGGCCCTCGCTCCCGGCCGTCGTAGTCGCGCGCGGTGAAGAGCGCGCCGCCGGCCCCGACCATCGGCCGCGAGAGGTCGTCGAGCAGGCTGGCCGGCGTGCCGCCGCGCTCGAAGAAGAGCGCGTAGACGAACGGCTTGAGCGTCGATCCCGGCTGCCGCCGCGCCCGCGCCAGGTCCAGCCAGCCGCCCGGCGCGTCGCCCTGGCGCGCGGCCCCCACGTGCGCGAGCACCTCGCCGGTGGCGTTCGAGACCACCACCGCCGCCGCGTTCGTGACCCCGCGGTCTCCGTGCGCCTGCACCGCCCGCTCCAGGACGCGCTCGGCCTCTCGCTGGAGCGGCAGATCGAGGCTGGTCTCCAGGGCCCGGCCGCGCCGGCTCAGCCTCCCCTCGCGCCACGCGTCCAGCGCCGCGTCGGCGAAGCGGGGCGCGCGCCAGGGTCGGACGGGGACCGGTCGGATCGAGACCGCCTCCCGCGTCGCCGCGTCGTGGGTCTCGGCGTCGATCCGACCGCTGTCCCGCATGCGCCGGAGCACGATGGCCCGGCGCCGGAGCGCGCGCGGCAGGTGACGCCGTGGATCGAGCGCGGTGGGCGCCTGCGGGATGCCGGCGAGCAGCGCGGCCTCGCCGACCGTCAGCGCCGAGACCGGCTTGCCGAAGTAGAGCTCGCTGGCCCGCGCGACGCCGACCACCCGGTCGCCGAACGGGAGCCGGTTGAGGTACTGCTCGAGGATCCAGTCCTTGTCGCGCTCGCGCTCGAGCTGGATCGCCCGCGCGATCTCGCGCGGCTTGTCCCAGAGCCCGTCCGGGCGCCCGTGGGTCAGCTTGATCAGCTGCTGCGTGATCGTCGACGCGCCGCTCGTCCGCTGCCCCGGGAGCGCCGCGCTCAGGGCCGCCCGCGCCGTCGCCCGCACGTCGACGCCCGCGTGCTCGCGGAAGCGCTGGTCCTCCACCGCGAGGACCGCGTCCACGAGGTGCGGCGACACCTCCGAGAGCGCGACCCAGCGCCGGTCCCGCCCGTCCGAGCGCGCGTGACGCAGCGGGGTCCCGTGCCGGTCGGTGACCGTGACCGCGTCGGGCGGCCGCTCGAAGCGCGCCCGGTCGACCTCGGTCGTCAGCAGCAGCCAGGCGACGCCCGCCGCGCCCAGCCCCGTGAGCGCGAGCGTCGCCTTCACCGCCCGTCGGAGCGTGCGCCTCATTCGCCCTCGTCCACCACCCGGAGCACGTTCACGCGCGACCGCGCCACGAAGCCGTGGTCGTAGAGCGCCTCGATCTGCGCCGGCGGGACGGTGAAGATGCCCACGCTGGTGGCCCGGATCGCGTAGGTGTACTCCTGCAAACCACCCGGCATGCGATCGAAGTAGAAGCTCGCCCCGTGGCTCGGGAATGCGCGGTGGGCGATGTGCCCGAGCGAGCGCATCGCGTGGTGGGCGCGCGCGTCGACCACGTCGTCGTCCGGCCCCATGCCGAGCAGCGCGGCCAGCGACGCGCGAGGCGTCGTCTCGAGGCCCGCGTCGACCGCCTCGAAGCCGGCCGCGACCGGGTCGAAGACGCCGACGATCTCCGGGCCGCCGCCCTCGGTGTAGACGAAGAGCCGGACGCGGATCATCTCGCCGAGCGGCACCGTCGCGCCGTCCTCGAGGGGCCGTCCGTCCTGGGTCTCGAAGACGCGATGCAGCGCGGTGCGTCGGCCGCGCGGGGTCTCGTCGGCCTCGGTCAACGGGACCGCCCAGCGGCCGTCGAGGCTGAAGAACACCGCGCCGTCGTCCGCGCCGCGCACGTGGAGGGTGTGGGCCCCGCGCAGCGCCGGCACCTCGATCCGGTAGGTCGCCGCGCTGTCCGAGCGGGTGATCGCGGGGAGCGCCTGTCCGTCCAGCAGGACCTGCGCCGCTCCGCCCTCGCCCCACGCCCAGAGCGACGCGTAGGCCGAGAGCCCGAGGAGCGCGCGCGCCGTCTCGAGCGAGCTCGACCAGGGGTGACCGGGCCGGCCTCCCCGCACCACGAGCAGCTGTCCGGCCAGCTCGCCCGCGCGCGGGTGGCCGACCTCGTAGCGGCTCGCGGCCTCGAGCACCGCGCCGAAGGTCCGCGCGCTCCGCTCCACCCAGCGCAGGCGCGACGGGTCGCGGGCCTCGTCGTCCCGGTCGGCGAGCACCTGGCGGCTCGCGGAGAGCACCAGCGTGTCGGTGCGCGGGTCGTCCGGCCCGAAGGCCAGCGCGAGCTGCGCGAGGCCGAAGGGCGACAGGCGCTCCCGCTGCTCGTAGATCGCGGTGGCCCGTGCGCCCTGCGGCTGCCCCGCCTCCGCGAGGACCCGGAGCGCGTAGGCGATCCGGTCGAGCCCGCTCTCGCCGTACTGGTCCTGGAACGACGCCCCGTTCACCAGCGGCGCGAGCACCTCCGCCGCGCGTCGGGTCACGTCGGGGTCCACCCAGCCGTGTCGCTGCGCCGCCGCGAGCGCGTGGGTCGCCACCGCGGTCTCGTGGAGCAAGGTCCAGCCGGCGCTCGTCCAGCGAGAGAAGCCGCCCTCCCCGTTCTGCAGCGCGGTGAGCCGGCGGACGAGGCGCTCGGCCCGGGCCCGGAGCTCCGCCGGCGAGAGCCCACCCGACGGCGCGGCGACGCCGAGGTCGGCCCACGCGGCGAGCGCGAGCAGGGTCGCGGCGACCGACTCGGTGTCGCCCCACGGCGAGGCCTCGAGGCTCTCGACCGCGCCCTCGAAGCCGATGAAGGGGTGAGAGGCGACGGTGACCCGGAGCCCGCCGCCGGTGCGCGGCGTCGCCTCGGGCAAGCCGACCTGCACGTCGCGCGATCCCTCGGCGGCGCCGAAGACCTGGCTGCGCACGTAGCGTCCGCGCGGGGCGACCGCGATCTCGTCTCGCACCGCGACCGCCTCGTCCCCCGCGCGGGCGTCGAAGCGGAGCGCGAGGGGCCCCTCGGCCGGCGCGGTGACGGGCTCGGAGATCCGGAGCTCGCCGCCCGCCGGCAGGGTGACGGTGTGGCCCGGGCGCCGCGCGTCGCCGACCGTCAGCGACCAGGTCACCTCGAGGGGCGCCTCGGTCGCGTTGTGGAGGAACGCCGCCGCCTCCACCGCGTCGCCGGCGGTGAGGAAGCGCGGGAACGCGGGGCGCAGCACGAGCGGCTGCTCGGCCACCAGCTGGGTCGACGCGCGACCGGCCCGCGCGCCCTCGTCGACCGCCACCGCCATCACGCGGTACTCGGTCGCGCGCTCCGGGAGCGTGAGCGTGGCGGTCGCCCGGCCGCGCGCGTCGGTCTCGAGCGCGGGCGCCCAGAGCGGGGTCGGCTCGAAGCGCTCGCGGTCGTCCATCATGCGGCGGGTCGCCTCGCCGTCGCCCCCGTCCCCGCTGGCCTCCGGCATCGGCGGGGGCTGGATGCGAGAGACGAGGTCGCGGCGGGTGTCTTCCCAGGCGAAGGCCGGCGGCCGCGGCCGGAACAGGTTGCCGATCGGGTTGGGCGTCGCGTAGCCGGTCAGCCGCAGCGTGCCCTCGTCGACGGCCCAGAGCGTCACCTCGCCCCGCACCGGCCGGCCCGCGTCGTCGCGCACCTGCACCGCGACCGGGACGGTGGCGCCGGGGCGCGCGTCCTCGGGCGCCTCGAGCGTGACGTGCAGGCGCGAGGACTCGGGCGCGACCCGCAGCTCGGCCACGCCGAAGCGGAGATCCGGCGCGTGCAGATCGATGGCCTCGCCGGGGGGGCCGGTGCGCGGGCGCACCAGGGTCACCGAGACGAAGACGTTCGGCACCATGCCCGCGTCGAGCCGCACCCGGACGACGTTGCCGCCGGGCTGCACCGGGCGCCGCTCGAGGGCGCGGGCGCCGTCCTCCGACTCGAGCGTGATCAGCGCGGTGGCCACGTCGAACGGGGACTCGAAGGCGAGCTCGGCCGTCTCGCCGACCGTCCAGCGCTGCCGGGTCGGGGTCACCGCGATCGGCGCGCCGGGCGGATCC
This sequence comes from Myxococcota bacterium, assembly GCA_036149055.1. GTDB lineage: Bacteria > Myxococcota_A > Polyangia > Polyangiales > Sandaracinaceae > JAVJQK01. Next base: position 25,010 of record JAYZQJ010000097.1, read on the forward strand.
CGGTCGGGCTGCTCGTCCGGGCCGGCGACGTAAACGCGGCGGCTGGCGACCGAGCGGCGCCCCGCGTCGTCGGTGGTCTCGACCTCGACGAGGTAGGTCCCGGAGCGCGTCGGCGCGTAGGCGCACGCGGTGGGCTCGGCCGCGCTCTCCAGCCGGCAGCGGTGCACGGGCGCGCGCCGCTGGTCGCGCCGGAGCTGGTAGCCGCCGCGCGCGTGGCTCCGCTCGGACCACTCCCACCAGGAGTGCCAGCCCTCGCGGAAGAAGCGGGCCTCGATCGCGCGCCCCTCCGCCGGCTCGCCCTCGTGGTCGACGACGATCGCGCGGGCCTCGAGCGGCTCCCCGAGCGCGACCCAGTCGTCGCCGCGGGCGAGGCCGACCTCGAGCGCGGCCGGGTAGCCGACGAAGCTGCGCCGGGCGGCGTGGGTGTGGCCGGCGGCGTCGGTGATCTCCGCCTCGAGCTCGAAGCGGGTCCGCGCGCTCGCGGCGAGCTGCACGCTCATGGCCAGCGCCGCCCGGCCGGCGGCCCCGAGCTCCTCCTCGCCTCCGGCCACCGTCCCGCTGCCCGCGCTCGCGCCCGCCGGCGTGAAGCGGAAGCGCGACCAGCGTTCGGGGTAGGAGGCGGCGCCGGCGCGCACGAGCGACCAGCGCAGCCGCCCGTTCGTGACCGGCGCGCCGAAGAGGTAGGTGCCCGCCGCGTCGACGGTCAGCGCGTCGCCCGCGTGCACCGGCCCCTCGACCGGCGAGAGATCCACCCGGAAGGTGGGCTGCCTGAACTCGGCCACGCGGAACGTCGTGCTCCCGAGGAGGCGCTCCTCGTCGAGCACCTCGACCCGCCAGGTCCCGAGCGGCGCCCCGGCCGGCAGATCGAGCGCGACCGCCGCGGTGCCGAAGCGCGAGGGCGTCACGACCAGCTCGCGGAGCGGGGCGTCTCGCTCGGGCGCGAGCACCCGCACCCGGTGCGTCCCGCCGGAGACCGCGCGGACCCGCGTCCCGTCGACCTCCCGGATCACGAGCTTGGCGCGCAGCGACTCGCCCGGTCGGTAGGCGCCGCGATCGGTGAAGACGGTGGCGATCGGCCCGGGCGACGGAGCGGCGCCCGGCGAGAGCCCCATCTGCGCCGGGCCGACCGCGGTGCGCGGGTCGAGGAGCAGGGCCGCGCGGTCCTCGCCGTGGGTGACCAGCACCGCGTGGCTCACCACGAGCGGGCTCGCCTCCATGCGCACGTGAGCGACGCCCTGCGCGTCGGTGCTCGCCCGCGCGCGCTCGCGCCCCTCGGCGTCGGCGACCACGATGGTGGCGCCCTCCACCGGCTCGGCGGTGGCGATCGAGGTGACCCAGAGGAGCAGCTCGCGAGGATGCGCGCGCACGGTCACGCCGAGGTCGGTGGCCTGCACGAAGGCGGTGTGGGCCGCGTTCGGGCGCCGGGAGGGATCGGGCCGGAACGACACCACGCTCATCGCGCTCTCGTCGTCGCGCCAGGCGTAGTCGCCCGGGCCCCAGCGGTTGGGGCGCGCGCGGGGCGCGAGGGGCGCGAGCGGTGACGAGGCGCCGCCGTTCTGGACGAAGCGGGTCGGGGAGACCAGCGCGGCGAGCTCCTGCCCGGGCGCGACCGGCCGCCGCAGCACGTCGGCGGGCGCCGGGTTCACGATGGCGAAGGGGATCGTGCCCGCGGCGTCCCGCTCGTAGGTCAGCTCACCCTCCGCGACGCGGATGGACGGCGCGTGGCCCGCGCTCCGGATCGCGAGCGGCGGCAGCGGTCGCAGCGGCTCGCCGGTCTCGGTGCGCAGCCCGCTGACCCGCACCTCGTAGACCTGGTCCGCCTCCCACTCCCCGCTCAGCTCGATCAGCCGGCTCTGCGGCGGCCCGTGAGGCGCGAGGCGCACGCGCAGATCGGCGACCGCGGGGCGCACCCGGAAGTTGGCGACGCTCGCGCCGTCGAGCCGCGCGCTCGAGAGCAGGCGGAGGCTCGGTCCGATGCCGATGATCTCCCCGGGCGAGCCGCGGTGATCGCACTGCCCCGGGTAGGCCGCGCCCTCCTGACAGCCGACGCCCTCGAGGTGCGGCCGCGGGGCCAGCTCGTAGGTCATCACCGCCGGGCTGCTGCCGCCCCAGGGCAGATATCGCGGGGCGAGCGCGAGCGCGATCCGCGCGCCCGGCTCGAGCGCCCGGCGGAGGCGCACGTCCACCCGGTAGCCGCTCTCGGGCTGGGTGCGCGAGGCGGTGAGCGCGACCGGGACCGAGCGGTGGCCTCCGCCGATCTCGTAGGCGAGCAGCTCCTGGCGCAGGCTCGAGGGGCGCACCGGGGCGTCGAAGATCAGCGGCAGCGCCGCGCCCGCCTCCACCCTCCCCTGCGAGCGGTACGGATTCACGCGGGGCGCGCCGTCCAGCACCAGCACCCGCTCGAGGTCGTCGACGAGCGCCTCCCCCGACAGCGACGCGAGCCCCTCGGCGAACCCGATGCGCACCTCGCGCACGCCTGGCGTCCACGCGGTCGGCGCGGGCGCGAACACCACCGTCGAGCGCGAGACCCAGCGCGCCTCTCCCGAGAGCGACGGTCGGAAGCGCAGCGGCGAGCGCTCCGCCGGGCGGCCCACGCGCCAGCCCTCCACCATCGGCCGGTTGAAGCGGACGGTCAGCGACGCCCCGCGCCGCAGGCTCGTCGCGCCCTCCCGCGGCGCGATCACCGCCAGCGCCTCCGGCTGATCGGCCACCAGGAGCGGCGCGAGGGGCGCGCTCGGCGGCAGCGTCTCCTCCGCCGGCGGCCACGCCCGGACGTCCTCGAAGAGCCCGGGCGGCACGGTCCCGATCGCCGGTCGATCCGCCTCCTCCTCACCCTGGAACAGGAGCCCCGCCACCAGCGCGACCAGCGCCGTCGCGCCGCCCACCGCCCAGGGGATCCATCGTCGCCGCGGGCGCCGCCCCCGCGCCGAGGTTCGATAGGGTCCGTCGCCGGGCGTGGAGGGATCGCGGGTGGTCATGCCGCATGCGCGCAGCAAACCTCGCGCCGCCGCGTCTCACCCCGCGCTCTGCGGCTCCGGCTCGCCTCCGCGTGTCCGCACGCCCACGCCGTGTCGGCGCGACGACACGATCTTCAACTGACGAGGAGCGCGACGGCGAGGCTCGGGCGGAGGGCCCAGCCGCGCGGCGGGAAGGGGCCGTCCGCGAGCGGGTTCATCGGCGGGCCGGTGAGGCCGTCGGCGGACCAGGCGCCGAGCCCGAAGCGCCCCTGCACGCGCAGCCCGGGGAGCGCTTCCACCTCGAACCCGGCGAACCCGCCGAGCGCCATGCCGGCCACGAAGTAGTCCTCGAGCCCGTAGAGCAGCCGGGTGATGCCCACGCCGACGGAAGCGCCGAGCGAGACCGCGAGCCCTCCCTCGAGGCGCAGCACGAGCGACGGCTCGACGCTCGGCAGGAAGTAGGGCTGCGTGTGGCCCAGCGGCTCGAAGAGCGCGCCCGCCTCGAGCCGGCCCTCGAGCCGGAACCAGCGCACATCGAAGCCGGCCCCGGCGGAGGCGCCGAGACCGAGCACCAGGCGCTGACCGTGCCCCGGGATCTCGCTCTCGTCCGTGCCCGAGATCCGGCTGCCCGCCATGACCGGCGCGTCGACCGAGAAGCGGCCGAACCCCCGGACGTCGTCGACCTGCGCGCGGGCCACGCCCACGCTGGAGAGCACGAGCGCGACCACCCCCACACCGGCGACCCTCATGCCCCCCATGGTGCGCGCCCCGCCCCCCGACGTTGCAGGTCAGTCCTCGACGATGGACGCCGAGCGGATGTAGTCCATCTCGGGGAAGTCGGCGCGGAGGTAGGTGTTGCCCTCGTTCTGGATGCGGCCCTGGATGGGTCCGCGGCCGCGCGGGGCACCCTCGCCGTAGCCGGCGTAGAGACGGTCGACGACGCTCATGTCGCGGACCCGGCCGAAGGGCGCGAAGCCCATCGAGTCGAGGCGCGAGTTGTCGACGAGGTTGATGAAGAACTGGGTGGTCCGGGTGCCCGGGCCCGCCATCGCGTAGCTCACCATGCCGCGCGTGTTCGACTGCTCGACCGGGTCGTCGGGGATGTTCCGGTCGCGCCACTGGCGGCTCACCGCCGGGTCACCGTGAATGCCGGCCTGGGCCATGAAGCCCTCGATCACGCGGAAGAACGCGATGTCCTGGAAGTAGCCCTCGCGCACGAGCGTGTAGAAGCGGTCCGCGCCGTGCGGGGCCCAGGCGCGCGTCACGTCGATGAGCACCGCCCCCTTGGTGGTCTCGAGGCGCACGGTGAAGGTGTCCGGCGCGCGCTGGTCCCCCTCGGCGACCTCCTGGGCCGGCGGCTGCGGGCGCGGCGGCTCGACGCGCACCGGCTCGGTGCGCTCGCGCGGGGTCGCCTCGGCGGGCGCGCCCCCGGCGCCTTCGTCCGCCGCGGTCCTCAGGCGGGGCAGGTCCTCGGGATCGGTCGCGGGCTCGGCCGAGCGCGAGCAGCCGACGGCGGTGCAGGAGAGCGCGAGAAGCAAGGCGAGACGACGCAAGGGGTTCCTCCGTTCCAGGGTCCGTTCGTGCGGCGGTATAGCGTCTCTCCCTGGTACTGTCTCGCCGTCGATGAAGACCTGGATCGTGCGCGCGCTCGTGGTGATCGGCCTGCTGTTCTTCGGCTGGGTCGCTCACTTCTTCCTCGCGCCGCGCGGGCTGGCCTGGATCGTCTGGACGCTCGCCGGGATCGTGGTCGCGTTCGTGGCCCTCGAGCTCGTGCTCCGCACCCGCAAGCGTCGGGGCGAGCGCTCGGACTGGGCGCGCTGGCAGGCCGCGGTGACCGAGCCGGCGCGCCGCCGGGACGCCATCCGGGAGCTGAAGCGGGAGATCGATCGGGCGCGGCGCTTCGGCCCGCGCGGCCGGGTGAAGCACGCGCGCCTCGCCACCCGCCTCGCGGAGCTGCAGCTCGCGCTCGGGGACGCGGAGGCGGCCATCGCGACGCTCGCCAAGGCCCCGGTCCAGGACCTCGAGCCGCTCCCCGCCGCCGTGATCCGGTGCGCCCGCGCGCAGGCCTACCTTCACGCCGGGGACGCCGACGGAGCGCACGCCACGCTGTCGCCGGTGGACGCCGAGACCGGCGACGCCGTCGTCGACGCGAGCCTGCGCCTCGCCCGGGGCGGCATCGCGCTCGAGCGGGGCGACGCGGACGCGGCGCTCGAGGCGGCCCGGGCCATCGCCGCCATCGCCGAGCCCTACGACGAGCTCTGGGACGAGGCCCGCGCGCTCGAGGCGGCGGCGCTCGACGCCCTGGGCGCGAGCGAGGCGGCGGCGGAGGCGTTAGGGTCGATCGAGGCGCCCGGGCGCGCCCGGCTCGAGGCGGTCGGCAGCGCGCGCGTACGGCGCCTGCTCGAACGATGATGGACGCAGGCTGGCTCGAGATCGACGAGGACCGCTTCGAGGCGGAGGCGGCGCGCATCGGCGGCTGGCTGGTGCGCGACGCGGTGCTGATCGCCGGCGAGACCCGGCTCCGGCCGGTCGAGATCGAGCTCTACTACTTCGGGGCGCGGCACCGCGATCCCTTCGCCCACCGCGATCCCGAGCAGCTCGAGCCCGGCCGCTGGTACTTCCACAAGACCGGCGGGACCTACCGGGGCGGCAGCTTCAAGGGCCTGGACCTGAGCCTCGGGCGGAGCGGGACCTGGGGCGGCGCGCTGATCCGGAGCGTGCGCGGCCCCGAGGGCGACCTGGTGAGCGGCCCGTCGCTGGTGGTCGATCTCCTGCTCCGGCTGACGCACGAGGCCGACGTCTCCGCGCTCGCGCCGAAGGCGGGCGAGCTGCTGCGCCTCGAGCGGAGCGCGCCCGACCCGGCCACCGTGCTCCGGACCGCGCGCGTGGGGCTGACCCTCAAGCGCTTCGAGGCGGACAAGCCCGCGTTCCTGATGCGCCCCTACCGCTTCCTCAACGCGCCGGCCGAGGTGAAGAAGGGGCGCGTGCACACGGTGATCGCGCTGCACCAGGGCGGCCTCGACGCGCGCGAGATCAAGCGGCGCACCGGCAGCCCGGCGCACGCCATCGAGCGCTACCTGGACCGCTACGCGCTCGGCCTCGACCGGGGCGCGTTCGAGCCCTTCGTCGACAAGGCGCTCTCGCCGCTCGACCTCGCGGAGCTGCACGGGGTCTGGGAGGCGCGCTTCGGCGGTTCGTGAGAAGATCGGGCCGTGACCTACCGCTCGCCGCTCGAAGCCGCCCGGGCGCGCATCGCCGCCCTCGAGGAGCTCCTCGACGCGCAGGACCGGGTGGTCACCGGCGAAGGGGACGCCGGCAAGGACGCCCTGCGCGAGGTGCGGGCCCTGCTCGCGGAGGAGCGGGCCGAGCACGAGGGCCAGCTCTCGAGCCTGCGCCAGGAGCGCGCGTCGCTCGAGACCCGGCTCGCCGAGCAGGAGACGGAGCTGGTGGCCGAGCGCGCGCGGCGGCAGGCGGAGGTCTCGCTCCTGCGGAGCAAGCTCGAGGAGGCGGAGCGGGCGATCGCGCACAACACCTCGCTGTTCGAGGCGGAGCAGACGATGCAGCGCGCGGCGGCGGAGGCGGAGCGGGCGCGGCTCGAGCAGCGGCTGGTGCAGCGCGACACCCAGCTCCGCGAGCTGCGCGAGGAGATCCGCGTGCACCTCGGCGGCGGCGCCCGCGAGATCCGCGCGTTCTACGAGGCCCGGGTGCGCACCGTCGGCACCGAGCTCGCCGAGCAGGGCTCGCTGGCACGGCGCCTCGAGCAGAGCCTCCGCGACGCGAAGGAGGCGGTCGAGAAGCTGCCGCCGGCGGACGAGCGAGACCGCGAGGGCATGGTCGAGCGCGAGATGGCCCGCCGGAAGCTCGCGGTCGGGGAGGCGGAGCTGAGCCGCGCCCGCGCCCGCATCGAGCGCCTCGAGGCCGAGCTCGAGCGGATCACCGCGGCCGAAGCGCAGCTCGCCTCTCGCTGACGATCACAGGCCGGCGGTGAAGCGGCGGATCTCGCGGGCCGCCTCCGGGGCGGCGCGCTGGAGCACGAGGTGGGGCGCGTCGAGGCGAGCGAGCGGCAGATCGGGGCGCGCCCAGCCGACCGAGCGGCGGCGAGACACGAGCCGATCGCCGGTGCCCTCGAGGACGAGGACCGGCACCCGCGCCCGCCGCAGCTCCGCGCGCACGTCGACCTCGAGCACCTGCTGCACGCGGTGGGCGAGCACCTCGGGGGGCAGCGCCCGCACGGCGTCGCGCACCGCGTCCACCAGCGCGTCGCTCGCGTCCTCGCCGGTCAGGTAGCGCCGGATCGCGAACGCGGGCAGCGCCCTCGGCAGCCAGCTCGGCCGGGCGAAGAGGAGGCGCAGGGAGCGGGGCGCCGGCGCCTCGGCGAAGGTGGCCGCGAGCACGACCGCGCGCAGCCGAGGCGGCGGATCGGCCGCGAGGCGGATGGCGACCGGGCCCGAGAACGACTGCGCGACGACGACGAAGCCGCCCCCGTCGCCCGACAGCGCCGCCCGGACCCGGGCCTCCAGGCGCCCGTAGTCGAGGGGCTCGTCGGACGGGAAGTCGAGCGCCTCCACGTCGAGGTCTCCGTCCAGGTGCGCGCAGAGCTCGCTCGAGAGGGACGAGCTGCCGTCCAACCCCGGAAGGACGATTGCGCGCATGCGTCCGATGTAGCACCCCGCGCGCGGGGGGCCACGTCAACCCGACCTGTTCTCGCCCTGCGGCGGTCAGACCTCTTCGTGGAAAGGCCCGGTGACTTCGTAGGTGAGGCCGCCGCTGCCGCCGCGCTGCGAGCTGAAGTAGAGGCGGGTGCCGCTCGGGTCGAACGCGGGCCCCGTGATCTCGGAGTCGTCCTGGCCGACGATCTGGAGCAGCGGCTTGGGCTCGCCGCTGGGGAGGATGGCGACGATCTGCATCGCGCCGCCGTCCTCGGCGACGAGCACGTCGCCGCAACACGAGACGGTCAGGTTGTCGACGCCGCTGAGCGGCACCGGGGTGTAGTCGTCGTCGTCGTAGAGCACGGTCATCGTCGACGACGCCACGTCGTAGGCCCAGATCCGGTCGTCCCCCTTGGTGCTCAGGTAGACGGTGCCGGCGTGGTACCAGATGCCCTCGCCGCCATCGAAGGCGGTGCTCTCGGGCACCTGGTTGCGGGTGCTGGTGGGCCCGGTGCGGAGCGGGTCCGGGACCTCGTGCCAGGTGACCTCGCCGCCCGGCGCCAGCTCGGCGATCTCGAGCAGGCCGTCGTCGAGATCGGGGAAGCCGTACTCGGTCATGCCGGCGGGCGTGTAGCGGTAGAAGCCGCCCCCGGACGCGTCCTCGGAGAGGTAGAGCTTCCACTCGGTGGGGTCGACGGTGACCGCCTCGTGCTTGAAGGTGCCGAGCGCGGCGCGGAGCTGCGGGTCGTGCTCGCCCCACGGATCGGTCTCGTAGACCTGCCCCGCCTCGAGCTCCTCGCAGGACAGCCAGCTGCCCCACGGGGTGGGCCCGCCCGCGCAGTTGATCTGGGTGCGGGTGAGCGTGGAGTAGGCGTCGACGATGGCCCCGGACGCGTCGAAGCGCAGGGCGCCGACCCCGCCCACCACCGGCAGCTCGCTGTTCGACACGTAGATCCAGCCGCCGTCCATCGTGGCGAAGGTGGCGCCGCCGTCGGGCGCCCGGTGCCACTCGTGCTCGGTCCCCTCCACGTTCTCGCCCGAGCGCGCGACGATCCGCGAGGTGAAGCCCTCCGGGAGCCGCACCCCGTTCTCGTCCGGGTCGCCGAGCGGCCCGATGTCGGCGATGAGCGAGCGCAGCGTCGGCGCCGCCGGCATCTCGCGGGGCGGGAACGCGGTCGAGCCCACGCCCGAGTCCGGCGGGGTCACCCCGGAGTCCGCGGCCGCGTCGCTCGGCGCGCCCGCGTCCCCCTCGCCCGGGCCGTCGTCGCAGCCCTTCAGGGCGGGCGACATCAGGGCGGCGGCGAGCCCGGCGAGGCCTCCGTGGAGGACGCGGCGGCGCGGGATCTCGAGGTCGGTGGCGCGGGTCTTCTTCTTCATCGCGCAGAAGGATAAGAGAGGGTCCCCGGATGGCAAAGGTCAGCGCGTGATCTCGAGATCGTGGGCGCGAGATTCGAGCCAGGCGCGGGTGTCTTCCGTGAGCGCGTCGAAGGCCGCGGCGTCGAGGCCGTGGGTGGTCAGCGTGAGCGCGACGCGGGCGTCGCCCGAGCCGCCGAACGGCCGCCGCGCGACCAGGTTCGTCAGCCCTCCCCCGAGCGCCTCGATCGCGCGGCTCTCCTGGAAGGCCGACGCGTGGAAGAGCTCACCGCCGAAGCGCTCGCGGGTGGCCGCGAGGAGGGCGTCCGGGTCTCCATCGGCCGCGACGCGGAGCGTGCGCCGGGCGTCGCCGTCCTTGCGCTCCAGCCAGTGCTTGAGCTGCACGAAGAACTGCCTCCAGCCCTCGCGCTCGTCGTCGTAGATCTCGTCCCACTCGGCCTCGGTGAGCGAGCCGGGCGAGACCGCGCGCACGATCGTGCCCGCGCCCGAGGCGTGCAGCGAGAGGCCGGAGCCGCCCTCGGCGGTCAGGGTCATCGCCTCGGCGTCCGGCTTGGCGTGCTCGACGAAGATGAAGCGCACCTCGGCGTCCAGCCCCTCGTAGTCCCAGCCGAACCAGCGCTTCAGCTCCTCGACCTCGCGCAGCGCCTGCCACACCCGCTCCGGCGGCGCCGCGATCTCGACCTCGACCCTGTATCCCTTGCTCATCGCTTCTCCTTCGGCTTGGGGTGGCACCCGAGCACCACGCGGTAGCTCCGCTCGCGCCGCGGGTAGCGGGCGGCGACGGCGGCGACGGCCTCGGCGAGCTCCTCGGCGAAGCGCTCGATCTCCGCCGGCCGCGCGAAGCCGACCTCGGCCTCGATGGCGAAGGTCACCAGCCGCTTGCCCTGGGCGTCCGCCTCCTCGCGCATGCGCGCCACCTCGGAGGCGGTGCGCGCGCTCATCGCGACCAGGGTGTCGGCCGCGAAGGCGTCCTGCGCCCGGGTGGGCAGCTCGCCGATCACCTCGGGGTCGACCACCACCGCCTTGGCGGTCGCGCGCATGACCCGCTCGACGCACCCTCGCCGCGGCCGCTCCTCGACGAGCTCGACGAGCCCGCCCTTCTCCAGCTCGCGCACGTGGTAGTTCACGCGCTGCCGGCTCTCGCCCAGCTTCGCCGCCAGGCCCGCCGCCGAGCACGGCTCCTGGAGCGCGCGCAGCAGGCGGCGCCGGAGCGGGCTCATCCCGCCCCGCAGCCGCTCGGCCCGCACGACGTCGATCGCCCTGGTGTCCACCGCCTCGGTCACCGGGCCATCATGATTGGAAAAACGAATCTGTCAAATGAGCCACGACGCTCGCGAGGGCGCGGCCGGCCCTCCGATCGACGCTCCGGCTACGCCGCGTTCGAGAGGCTGTCGAAGCAGGCGTCGAGGGCCTGCGCGAAGGCGTCCGGCGCCTCGAACTGCAGCAGGTGTCCGGCGTCGGGCGCGAAGAAGAGGCGCGCGTCGCGGATGCGCCGGGCCCCGCTCTCGGCGAGCTTCCGCGGCGAGAGGTGCGGGTGCAGCAGCGGGTTGGGGATCAGCCGATCCCGCAGCCCGAAGACGATCGACGTCGGCACCTCGAGCCGCTCGAGCTCCACCGGCTCCGACAGCATGCCGCGCACCCCGTTGACGACGGCGGCGGCGTAGCCCTCGAGCTCCTCGCCCTCGAACGCGAGCCGCGCCCGCACGAGCAGCTCCGCCTCGGGCGGCATGTCGTGGAACGCCATCGCCAGGTTGCGCCGCACCGCCGGCTCGGAGTGCGTGTTGAGCACCCAGTCCCGGGTCACCGCGTTCTGCAGCATGCTGCGCGCGTAGACGCTGAAGCGCTCGAACCCCGCGGGGGCGACGAGCGTCAGGGCGGCGACCTCGCGTGGCGCCTCGATGGCGCGGTGGAGCGCGATCTGGCCGCCCATCGAGTGGCCCACCCAGACCGCGCGGCGGATACCGAGGTGGCGCAGCAGCGCCCCGACGATGGCGCCCTTCTCCCGCAGCGAGAGCGGCTCGTGCGCCTTGTCGCTCGCGCCGTAGCCCGGCAGATCGACCACCACCGCGCGCCCGCGCCGGGCGAGGGCCTCGGCGTTTCGCGCCCAGCAGAGGCTCGAGCTCCCCAGGCCGTGGACGGCGACCACCGGCAGCACGCCCGGCCGCGCCTCGCCGAGATCACGGTACGCGATCCGTCGTCCCCGGACCTCGGCGAACGACGGCGCCGGCCACTGCTCCAGCACCATGCCGGGATGCTAGTGCAGAGATCCGACCGGTAGAAGGGGAGATGGCGCCGGACCGGCGTTTCAGGGCAAGGCGCGACGACGAGTCGATGCCCCGCATCGGCGAGGAGGAGCAACGCCGCCCTGGAGCGTCGGGACAAGCCAGGTCCCCTTCTACCGGGATGGATCTCGCACTAGGTCCAGGCGGTCGGGAACTCGCTCTCGAGGTGGTCGCCGCGGTCGAGGGCCATGCCGAGGGCGTGGGGGCCGTGGCGCACGATGACGTAGCCGCCGCCGGCGAGGTGCTCTCGGTCGGAGGGACGCAGGGGGATCGGCTCGCGGGCCTGGTAGGCGCGCACGCGCTCGAGGTCGAGGTCGACGATCTGCTTCGTGGCGAGGCGGCCGTAGCGCAGGGCGGCGCCGGTCGCGATCTTGCCCCGCTCGCGGCGACGGCAGAAGACGAGGCCGGTGGCGACGTGGGCGTCCCAGCCGGGCATGCGGTGCTCGTCGGGGACGACCCGAGCGTAGCGGCCGCGCTCGAAGAGGCGGTGTCCCTCGAACGCCTCCTCGGGCACGCCGTAGCGCTCGGCGAAGGCGCGCAGGCGCGGGGAGGCGAGCGCGGGCTCCGCGACCTCCCGCATCGGCTCGCCGCCCTCGGCGCGTCCGTCGCCCGCCTTGCGGAGGAGCGCGGCGAAGAAGCCGCCGGTGCCGCTGAGGTGAGGCCAGAGGCGCATCGCGCGCGTGACCCTCGGGTCGTAGACGGCGCCCTCGAACCGATCGACGCCCGGCGACGTGCGCAGGCCCTCGATCGTCACCGCCTCGACGTCGACGTCCTCGCGCTCGCGCAGCGCGGCGTCGATCACCGCCTCGTTCTCCTCGGGCGCGAGCGTGCACGTCGAGTAGACCACGCGCCCGCCCGGGCGGCAGAGCTCGAGCCCGCGACGCAAGAGCGCCCGCTGCACGCCGGCGATGAAGCCGCGGTAGCGCCCCGTCTCGCGTCGGCCGCGGCCGACGTTGCCCTCGGCAGTGCAGGGCGCGTCCACCAGCACCGCGTCCCACCGACCGGCCGCGTCGGGCAGGGCCGCGCCGTCGGCGGCGGTGAGGGTGACGTTGGTGAGCCCGAGCCGCACGACCGCGGCGGTGGTCGCGGTGTGGCGCTCGGTCTTGCGGTCGTTGGCCACCACCGTGCCCCGGTTGCCGAGCGCGAACGCGATGCGCGCGGTCTTGCCGCCGGGCGCGGCGCAGAGATCGAGGACCCGCTCGCCGGGGCGGGGATCGAGCATGCGCACCGGCAGGAGCGAGGCCTCCTCCTGCACGTGGTACAGGCCGGCCCGATACGCCCAGTGCTTGCCCGGCCGCTCGACGCCCGGGAGGCGCAGCGCGTCGGCACTCCAGCCGACCGGCAACGGCGCCGTCTCGAAGAGCGCGCGCAGCCCGTCCCGGTCGATGCGCTCGGGCTGGGGCCAGATCACCGGCGGCAGCGGGGCGCGCAGACTCTCGGCCAGCGCGTCGCCATCGGAGACGAGCGCGCGGTAGCGTTCGGCGAGGCTCATGCCCCGCCGATATAGCGTGACCTCAGCGCTTCTTCTCGCCGCGCTGCTCGCGCAACAGCTCCACGTGGAGCGGGCCCTCGTCCCAGCGCTCCACCGCGTCGAAGTGATCGCCGTCCTGCGTCATCTGCGCGAGTGACTGGCGATACATCTCCGCGAGGGAGTCGCTGGCCGAGGGACCGTCCTCCTCGTCCCTGACGTAGCGGCGTAGCTGCGGCGCGTGGAGCGGCTGGAGCCCGCCACCGGTAGCGCTGTATTCGCTCATCCCGGCCAGCCAGCTCGCGTCGAGGCCATCGTCCTCCAGAGCCAGATCCACCGACTCCGGAACCTCGTCCGTCTCGTGTGCCATGACTACCTCCTCACACCCATCAGGGTAGGCCCATCCGGGCCGGGTGCGAAGGGTTTCGCCTCTCACGCCTTCGCGGCAGGCTGCTCCTTCGCGCCGCCGGACTTGGCGTTCCAGCCGTATCCGATCTGCGCGTTGATGAGCTTGTGGGTGCCGGGCCCGACGATGCCGTCGATCGTGTAGCCGAACGCGCTCTGGAGCTTCTTGACCGCCTGGTCGGTGGCCTCGCCGAACTTGCCGTCCACGCCCACGTCGAAGCCGAGCGCCTGGAGCCGGCGCTGCAGGTACTTCACGTCGGCTCCGTCGGCGCCCTGCTTCAGGTTGCGCTTCAGCTCGGCGCCCGCGAGCGAGCCCTTGTCGGTCTGCTTGCCCTGCGCCTCGAGCGCGGACTTGATCGCGCCGGCGCTCTTCACGTTCCAGCCGTAGCCGACCTGCGCGTCGATGAGCCCGTGCGTGCCCTTGCCGACGATCCCGTCGACGTCGTAGCCGAACGCGCTCTGCAGCTCCTCGACCGCCTCGGCCGTGTTCGGCCCGAAGATGCCGTCCGTCTTCACGTCGAAGCCCAGCTGCTGCAGCTTGCCCTGCAGCGCCTCGACCGCGTCCCCCTTCGAACCCTTCTTCAGCGTGTCGCTCATGATCTGATGTCTCCCTGGTCGGTGCGGCGTGTGTTCGCGGGAGAGCCATCGCAACCGTCGTGCCGACGCGCCCCTCCCCGCTGGCGCGCCAGGTAGTCCCCCGGGGCGTGGGTTCCACCCCACGGACTGTCGCCGAAACCCACGATCGCGAGCGCGACCCATCCGGGCTACTGTATCCACGGCATGGGTGAGCCGTCGGTACAGGGCGCGTCGGGGGAGACCCCGCTCGGCCCCAAGCTCCCGCTGAAGCTCGGCCGCTTCACCCTCTGCGAGGAGCTGGGCGCGGGCGGCATGGCCACCGTGTACCTCGCGCGCATGGAGCTGGCGGCGGGCATCGAGCGGCTGGTCGCCCTCAAGACCATTCACCCGCACCTCGCCAAGGAGCGCCCGTTCGTCGACATGTTCCTCGACGAGGCGCGCATCGCCTCGCACGTCACCCACCCGAACGTCTGCTCGACGCACGACTTCGGCGAGGTCGACGGCGTCTACTACCTCGCGATGGAGTACCTCCTCGGCGAGCCGCTCTTCGACGTGATCAACCGCCTCGTCGAGCGCTTCGACGACATCCAGGAGGTGCTGCCCTACCTCGCCGCGCGCATCATCGCCGACGCCTGCGAGGGCCTGCACGCGGCGCACACCGCGCGGGGCCCGGGCGGCGAGCGGCTCGGCATCGTGCACCGCGACGTCTCCCCGCAGAACCTCTTCCTCACCTACGACGGGTCGATGAAGGTCGTCGACTTCGGCTGCGCGAAGGCGGCCGAGCGCGTCGCGCACACCTCGACCGGGGTCATGAAGGGCAAGGTCGGCTACGCCGCGCCCGAGCAGCTCAAGAGCGATCGCACCGTCGACGCCCGGGCCGACGTCTGGGCGCTCGGCGTCTGCCTCTGGGAGACCCTGACCCTCAGCCCGCTCTTCACGCAGGACACCGCGGTGAGCACCGCCATGAGCGTGCTCCAGGACGACATCGAGCGCGCCGACGACGGCCGCGAGTGGGTGCCGAAGGAGATCGCCGACATCGTCGACAAGGCGCTCCAGCGCGACAAGTCCGCGCGCTACGAGTCGGCCCGCGACATGGGCCGCGCGCTCCGCCACTTCATCGCCAACAGCGGCTACACCCTCGAGTCGGCGGAGCTCGCCGAGTGGATGGACTTCCTCTTCGAGGAGCAGCACGAGGCGCGCGTCGCGATGGCGAAGCGGGTCCGGGACATGGACCTCTCGGAGGTGTCGCGCGCCCCGCTCTACGAGGTCACCGCCTCGGACGTGGAGCTGCTCGACGCCGCGCCGGCCCCGCTCGAGGCCGAGCTCTACGAGTCGGACCAGGAGATGGCGTTCGGCGGCGTGGTCGAGGCCTCGGGGCCGATCGCGCGCCAGGCGGTCCGCGACGAGGCGCCGCCGCCGCTGCCGGTGAAGCGGTCGCGGCGTTGGCTGTGGATCACGCTGGCGCTGCTGCTGCTCGGCGGGGGGCTGTACTGGCTGCAGCTCTACTACGAGCCGGCGCCCTGGGTGCTCGAGATCTTCGGGATCGGCGAGGAGGCCGCGGAGCCGGAAGCCGAAGTCGACACCGAGTCGGTCGCCGAGACCGTTGCCGAAGCCGGGTCCGAGTCCGAGACCGCAGCCGAAACCGAGACCGCAGCCGAAACCGAAGCCGGGACCGAAACCGAAGCCGGGACCGAAGCCGAGGCCGGAGCCGAGACCGCGGCCGAAGCCGAGACCGTGGCCGAGGCCGGGGCCGCGGCAGGGTCCGCCGGGTCGGGGGCGGGGGGCGCTCGGGAGGGCGACTCGGAGTCGGGCGCGTCGGGGAGGCGACGGGGGCGCTCGGGGCGGGGCGGCGGCAGCTCGGTCACGACCGTCGTCTCCGGCGGGGGCGGCGCCGGCTATGGGGCGCAGACCGGCGGGGGCGGGGCGGGCAGCGGCGGGAGCCCGACGCCGGCGCCGCGGGCGGCGACGGGGGCCGTCTCGATCTCCGCGCACGGCGGCGGCTGGGCCGAGGTCTACGCGGGCGGGCGACGGCTCGGGCGCACCCCCGTGCACGCCGAGCTGCCCGAGGGCCGGCATCGCCTGCGCATCCTCCCTTTCGGGAACGAGCCCGGCGAGACGGTCACCGTGAACATCGAGGCCGGCATCGAGGAGACCCTCGTCCTCGAGCTCACCGATCCGAACGCCCAGTAGGCAGCCCCCCCAGGGCCTCGAGGAAGGGGTCGTGCGCTTCGAGGAAGTGGGCGCGCTCGTAGCGGACCTCGACGTCGGGGACGACGCCGCGGCCGGGCTCACAGCCGGAGAAGGGCACGAGGGTGATCTCGAAGAGCGAGGCGAGGACGCTCACGCCCGCGCCGACGTCGTAGAGCACGGGGAGCTGCCCGGTGTGACGGCCGCACTCGCCCTGGGTCTCCGTGCCCACCACGAGGACGCCCTCTCGATGAGCGAGCAGGCCGGCCACCAGCTCGACCGCGGCCGAGCTCGTCGCGTCGTCGACCAGCACGGCGACGGCGCCCTCGTGCGGCGCGCCGGTGGGGATCATGCGGTCCGCCATGGGGTCGCCCTCGAAGACCCAGCGATCGCCCACCCGCGCGCCCGGGAAGCCGGTCAGCGCCTCTCGCGGAGCGATGGGGAACCCCACCCGGGCGGCGTGCGCGCCCGGGATCGCCCGCACTCTCGTCTCGACCCGCGTCCATTGCGTGAAGGGCTCGGCCAACAGGTGTCGGAGCACCGCGACTCCGTGGGCGCGGATCCCCCCTTCGTTCCCGCGGAGGTCGAGCGCCAGCGGCGCGTCGGGCGCCAGCTCGGCGAAGATCGCGTCGACGCGCGCGGCGTACCCCTCCTCGTCGAGCACGCCGAAGCCGGGCAGCCGGAGGATCGTCCAGGCGTCGTGCGCGTGGACGCTGGGCCAAGGGGCCGCGTCGGAACGCCCCCAGCGAGGCGCCGACGCGCGCCGAGCGTCGAGGTCGACGCTCGAGGCAATCAGGGTCAGCGCGGTGACGCCTTCGCCGGGCCGCCGCACCTCGACGGCGTAGCGCTCTCGACGGCCGAGCTCGAGAGTGGCGAAGCCGGCGAAGCGCCGCTCGGCCTCGGCCAGGCGCACCGCGGGCCGGTCGCCGTCGATCGACGCGTAGCGGGACAGATCGCGCAAGAAGGCGTCCGCCGGGCGCCCCTCGACCGAGACGAGCTCGGTGCCCAGCGGGAGCGCCGGCTCGGAGGCGTCGACGAAGATCGTGTCTCCCGCGCGCACCGCCTGGAGCGGGAATCCCTCTCGCCGGGAGCCGTCCGCCGCGAGGCCGGCGACCAGGTGCGCATCTCCGAGCGCGGCCACGACTCGCTGGGTGGCGGCGGCGAGGGCGAGCGCGTCGGGCGCGTCCCCGAGCCCGCTCTGCTCGCCGGCCACCAGGGCGTCCAGCTCGGCCGCGGCGACATGACGGTGCGGCTCGGGGTGCACGTCACGGAGGAACGCGACCAGCGAGTCGAGCTGACCCACCGGCGCCTGGCCGCAGCCGACGAGGAGCAGCGCCGCGAGGACCACGCGCATGGAGGTCAACGGTCGGACAGGGTGCGGCGGAGCTGGAGGTACTCCTCGCGGAGCGCCTCGGCGCGCTCGAGGTCGCCGGCCTCCTGCGCGGCGCGGTGCGCGTCGGCCAGCGCGTGCAGTCGGCCCCACGGCCCGACGTCGTCCTCGGCCGTGTGGGTCACCTCAGGCTGCCGTCGTCGCTCGCCCATGGGCGCAGCATGGACGAAGTCTCACGGGTGATCAACGTTCGTTGGCAGGGGCGTCGTCAACGTGGCGCGACCTCGATGGAGGCGCTCGCCTCCGCGCTGCGGACGGTGACGGTGCGCGCACCGGCGGTCACATCCGCCTCGCCCTCGTAGCGCCCGACGTCGACCTGCCGGACTCGCTCGAGCCCCTCGACCCGCGAGAGATCGAGCGCGATCGGCTGCCCGCGCCAGGTGGGCTCGACCGCGATCCGGGCCCACCGCTCGCCCGAGGTCGAGTCGCGCACGTCGCACTCGCCGTCGACGTCGGTCACGCACGAGAGCGCCAGCGCGTCCGCGTAGGCGGCGTCGAAGGCGAGCGCCTCGGTGTGGACCTCGCCGGTGTCGAGCCGGGTCACGCGCGCCTCGATCCCGACCGCGCCGACGTCCCGGACCGCCACCGAGAGCACCTCGAAGGGCGGCGCGCTCGGTCGGATCACGTCGCAGCCGGCGTCACAGAGGAGCTCGCGGTCCACGTCGATCGGGGTGCAGTAGCGGACGAGCGGGCCGGCGACGCGGCTCTCCACGTCGCAGGGCTCGTCGAACCACTCCATGCGCACCTCGAGCGCCGCGCCGGGCTCGATCGCCGCCGGGCAATCGACGCACTCCACCCGTGGGCCCACCTCGTTCACCTGGCAGCCGGTCGCCACCAGCAGCGCCAGCGCGGTCATCACTCGCATCGCGTCTCCGTCACCTCCGCACCGACCGAGGTGGGTAGCACACCACGCGCCAGCTCCGTCAGCGGAGCGCGGGCGCGCCTCCGTCACCACGGGTTCACGGTCCGCGGCTTTGGACGTGTCCGAGATTCACATGGATCCGTCGGAGGCGATCTCGTATCGCCCCGCATGTCTACCTCGCGGCGCGCCGCCCTGGCGCTCTCCTGTCTCGCTGCGCTGCACGCCTCGATCGCGAGCGCGCAATTCGACCCGGCGGTACACGGGTTCTCGTTCCAGAACTACACGAACGCCGGCGACCCGGTGAACCTCACCGGCGCGGAGCTGCACCGCATGTTCGGAGACGCGGTCTGCGCGGGCGGCTCGGGGCCGAGCTGCCGGCTCACCCCGCAGGCGGCGCAGTGGGCCGAGCAGATCAGCAACGCGATGGGCGGCGGTCACTGCGAGGGCATGGCGGTGCTCAGCCTCCGCTTCTTCCTCGGCGCGCAGCAGGCCAGCGACTTCGGCGCCGACACGCCCTACGGGCTGAGCCTCGAGGGCAACACCGACCTCCAGCGCGAGATCGGCTACTGGTGGGCGCTCCAGGCGGTGCCGCCGGTCAGCACGACCCGGGTGGCCGGCGACGGCTTCGACATCCTCGACCAGCTCGAGCCCTCGCTCTGGGGCGAGGTCGAGGAGTCCTACACCGTGGCGTTCTTCAAGCGGAACATGAGCGGCGGCCACGCGGTGACGCCCTACGACGTGGTCGAGTACGACGACGGCACGCTCGCGATCCTCGTCTACGACAACAACTTCCCGGGCGAGGAGCGCGAGATCCTGATCGACCCGATGACCGGCGCGTGGACCTACGTGGCCGCCGCCAACCCCGACGACGTCGCGTCGCGTTACGAGGGCGACGCGAGCTCGAACACCCTGATGCTCATCCCGATGTCGGTGCGCGAGGGCGCGCTGCAGTGCCCCTTCTGCGGCAGCTACCGCGCGGGCGCGAGCGGGCGGCGCACGGTCTCGGTGACCGGCGACGCGACCCTGCTGCTCATGGACGAGACCGGCGCGCGCCTCGGGCATCTGCCCGACGGATCGTTCGTGGACGAGATCGAGGGCGCCGACTTCGTGGCCCCGACCTCGGATGATCTCTGGCGCGATCAGAGCGAGCCGCAGTACCTCGTGTCGAGCAGCGCGCCGATCGAGATCGCCATCGGCGACGCGGGCTACGGCGGCGGCGACAGCGACCTCGGCGTGCTCGGGCCGGGCTACTACCTCGGCGTCGAGAACCTGCTGCTCGACCCGGGCCAGCTCGACGTCGCGACGCTCCTGCCCGATCGCGCCGGCCTCGTCTACGAGACCGAGGGGATGGAGACGCCCGACATCGTGCTCGCCGCCGAGACCGACGCCGCGGACTGGCTGGCCATCGTGCGCTCGCGCGGCGACTCGGGCGGGCAGGTCATCGCGGCCGAGATCGACTTCGCCGACGGCGGCTCGCTCACCCTCGCCTTCGACGGCGCCGACGCGGAGAGCGAGATGGATCTCTACCTCACGCGGATCGACGGAGACTCCGTCCTGGAGTTCGGCCACGAGAACATCGTCGTGCCGAACGGCGCCGAGCTGACCGTCCTCTTCGCCGACTTCGACGAGGACGGCGAGGGGCTCTCGATCGACGTCGACATGGACCGCGACGGAAGCGCGGACATGTCGATCCCGATCAGCGACGAGGGCGGCGCGGGCCCCGGCCCCGGGCCCGGCGGGAGCGACGACGGCGGCGGCTGCGCCGTCCGCTCCGGATCGAGCGGGAGCGCCCCCGCGCTGCTCGGCTTCGCGCTCGTCGCCCTCGCCCTGTCGAGGCGGCGCCGAGCCCGATAGTCCCCCGAGCTCAGCGGCGGCGACGGAGCCCGAGGAGCGCGAGGGCCGCGAGCGCGAGCCAGGGCGGCGCCCCGGACCCGGCGGCGCGGCAGCCGCAGCCGCCCTCGAGCTCTTCTCCGTCCGGGGGCGAGCCGCCGTCGGGCGTGGGGGACGCGGCGTCGACCCCGGGGGCGGCGGCGTCGGAGCCCACGGGGGGCGCGCCCGCGTCCGGGTCGGTGGTCACCGGCGGGTCGCAGAGCCCCTCCATGCCCGCGCACGAGCAGTCGGACGCGCAGGCGCGGAAGCGGGACCAGACCTCGGTGGTGAACGCGGTCTTGTAGGCGCTGCCCCCGTCGGCGTTGGTGCAGTGACGGTCGGCGTAGCGCCCGCTGCCCGGCCGACACACGCAGGTGCCGGGCGGCCCCGAGGTGCAGTCGTCGGGGCTCGACGGATCGAGCGGATCGGCGGCGTCGCAGGGATCGGGCGCCGTCCACGCGCCGCACTCGACCCAGCGATCGGTGTACTCGATCATCAGCGGGTGGCCGTCGTCGCGGGGCCAGGCGGCGAGCAGATCCGGCACGAGGTGCGCGGTGAGCACGAAGGCGCGCGCGGCCGGGGAGAAGATCTCCTGGTAGCTGCCGCCGGGGCTTCCGCCGTCGATGAAGCCGAAGGGGTCGCCGCACACCCGGTTGCAGCTGCCCGGCCAGTCCGGGTAGCAGCGGCCGAGGTACTCGCCGACCGTGCACATCGAGATCCCGCCGGCGCCGGGGTAGGCGCCGTAGAGCACCTCGCCGACGCCGCCGCGCGCGCCGTCGGGATCGGCCACCGGGCTCCAGTAGACCTGCGAGCGCTCCGCGAAGCGCCCAGGGGACATCGCGTCCATCGCCGCGCGCCAGTCGTCGCGGCCGAGGAGCGCCGCCGCGAGGTACGGCCAGGTGGTCCGGCCCTGCCCGTGGCCGCCGTTCGCGCCCCAGGAGGTCGCCACCGGCTCGAGCAGCATGTGGTGCAGGTCGATGCCGCGCTGCACGAGGCAAGCCGCCATGCGGTCGGTGCGGTCCTCGAAGAGCGCCCGCAGCAGCCAGTCGCCCAGCTCGCGCGAGACGTAGCCGTGGTAGCCGCGCGCCTCGCCGACGTTGAGGTAGCCCTTGAAGTACTGCTGCCGATAGGTGCCCATGTGCTCCACCGGGAGCTGGCAGAGCGCCTGCTCGGCCACGTCGCGATCGGGCAGCCCGGTGACGCCCTCGAGCGGCAGGCGCGGGAGCCGATCGAGGCGCGCGTCGGACACCGGGATGAGCGGCCGCTCGGTGCCCACGTACGGCGGGCGGAAGTAGCCGGCGCCGGTGCCGTCGGGCGGCGGATCGCGGAGCACGGTGAGCGCGCCCACGAAGTAGAGGCAGTGCCGCGGCTCGGAGCCGAGCACGTCGCGCGCGCTGCAGTTGGCGCCGACCACCTCGTCCTGGAACGAGACCGCCTTCACCACCGCGTTGCCCGGCGCGAGCGCGAACGGCTCGGCGTCGCTCGGGTTGCGGATCGCGGGCGCCTCTCCGGCGGCGAAGCTGCTCCGCGCGTCGAACGCCTGGTTGCGCGAGGCGATGTCCACCATCCACCCGTTGCAGGTCCCGGCGCCGCAGTCGTCGGTCACCTGCGGCGTGAGCCCGACCAGGTTCGCCCCGTCGCCCACCGCGACCCACGGCGAGCCGTCGACGAACCGGCCACAGGGCACCTCGCGGTCGAGCCGGTAGGTGATGGTGGCCCGCCCCTCGTCGTCGCAGCCGGTGCAGGATCGCGCCGCGCGCGCCGCCTCCCGTCGTGGGGTGGGCGAGACGATCGAGATCTCGGTGCAGCGCTCTTGCGCGGCCGCGAGCGCCGGGATGGAGGGGCTCGACGCGAGGACCAGGAGGAGGGCGAGAGCGCGCATGTCGTCATCCTACACCTGGACGGCCGCACGCGAACACGACTCGAGAGCGCGAAGCGCCCCGCCCGACGGGTCAGGGCAGCGCCGACAGGAAGCCCCAGAACGCGGGGGCCGTGAAGCCGTCCTGGCGCGCGTGGCCCATGCCCGACGTCTCGCACCAGACGACCGGGTCGCCGCAACCCTCGTAGGCGACGCAGGGCGCGGGCTCGGTCGGGGTCGTCCCGTCGCCGCAGCCGTTGCGGGCGAGGTGCGCGTCGCGGGCGCCCTCGCTGGCGGCGATGCCGACCGTGCCGTCGTCCCGGTCGTGCACGAGCATCGCGCCGACGGTGCCCGCGCAGTCCCGGCCGCCCTGCGCGCCGCCGATGGTGGCCACGCCGCGGAGCACGTCGCCTCGCGTGCAGGCGAGGCGGTGCGACATGAAGCCGCCGCTCGAGTAGCCGGTGGCGAAGCGGCGCTCGGGGTCGGCGCAGAAGCGCGCCTCGACCTCGGCCACCATCGCGTCGAAGAACGCGACGTCCGGCCCATCGGCGCTCGTGTCCCAGCAGCGGTTCACCGCGCGGCCGCGGACGTGGATGGCGTCGCCGCCGCTCTCTCGCTCGACCGGGACGTTGTTGCGCTCCCGCTCGGCGCGGTCGGAGCAGCCGTGGAACTGGTAGACGACCGGGTAGGCGCGCGCCGGGTCGTAGCCCTCCGGGAGCCAGATGAACCAGTCCCGGGTCGCGCCGCCCACGTCGAGGGTCTGCGCGGCCCACTCTCCCGCGGCGAGCTCCGGCGCGCGCCCGCAGCCCCCGCTCGGCGGCCCGGCGTCCGGCAACACGCCCCCGTCCTCCGGCGGGGCAGCGTCGGGCGCGCCTCCGTCCTCGGGCGGCGCGGCGTCGGGACGGAAGCCACCGTCATCGACCACCGCGGCGTCGTCGCTCGGCGCGTCGGCGTCGCAGCCGACGACCAGCCAGAGGGCGAAGAGCAGTGACGTCGGTCGAAGCGCGCGCACGACCTACTCTCTCACGGATCGGCGGGGCCGGTCGATCGAACGCGAGGGCTCGACAGGCGGGGGGCTCGGGGCCTAGGTCCGAGCGGAGATGGATTGGGTCTTCGTCGTGTTCGGGCTCGGGCTGCTCGCGCTGGGAGGCGAGGGGCTCGTCCGCGGAGCCTCGGGCATCGCGCTCGCCGCCCGGGTGACGCCCGCGGTGGTCGGGCTGACCATCGTGGCCGGCGGCACGTCGATGCCCGAGCTGGTCGTCTCGGTGCAGTCGGCGCTCGGCGGCAACAGCGGCCTGGCGGTCGGGAACGTGGTTGGCTCCAACCTCTTCAACGTCGGCGCGATCCTCGGGATCGCGGCGCTGGTGCGCCCGCTGGGCGTGACCGGGAGCACGGTGCGGATGGAGTGGCCGGTGATGTTCCTGGCCACCCTGCAGCTCTATCTGCTCGCCCGGGACGGCACGGTGGACCGGGTCGAGGGGGCGTTCCTCCTGGCGGCGCTGGTCACCTTCACCGCCTACGCCATCTGGCTGGGACGCGCGACCAGCGCGACCGAGGAGGGAGAGGGCTTCGCCGAGACCGTCACCGCCTCCTTCGGCACGACCGGCGCGCGCGCGCTCGCGCTCAACCTGCTGGCGGTCGCCGTCGGGGTTGGGCTGCTCGCGGGAGGCTCGACGCTCCTGGTGAGCGGGGCGGTGGGCATCGCCTCCTCCCTGGGCGTGTCCGACACGGTGATCGGCCTGACGGTGGTGGCCGCGGGGACGAGCACGCCGGAGCTCGTGACCTCGCTGGTCGCGGCCCGGCGCGGCCAGGACGACATCGCGGTCGCCAACGTCATCGGCTCGTGCATCTTCAATATCCTCGGCATCGCGAGCCTCACCGCGCTCGCGCAGCCGCTCACCGTCGCCGCCGAGATCCTGTCGAGGGACATCTGGTGGATGATCGGCGGAGCGGCGGTGCTCTTCCCCATGATCTTCACCGACCGACGGGTCACCCGGCTGGAGGGCGCCGTGCTCCTGGCGGGGTTCGCGGTCTACCTGGCGCTGGTCGTGCTCGACGCAGTCAGACCTTGAGCAGGCCCGCGCCGTCGAGCGCGGCCAGCACGTCGGCCTTGGCGTGGGCGGGGTCCGACTCGAGGTCGAGGACCTCCTCCACCGAGGTCCACACCTTGATCCGGTCGGTGTGGTCGACGCGCAGCGTGCGCCCGAGGGTGACGATCGAGCGGAGCGCGGTGCGCTGCAGGCTCGTGGTGACGCCATCTCCGAGCACCACCACATGCACGTTCGTCGCGAGCTCGGTCACCGCGAGGAACGTCTCCCGCAGCGACCGCAGCGTCCCGGCGCTCGGCTCCCGATAGTCCGGCCCCTGGAGCGCCACGTAGACCACCGGGCGCCCGACCTCGTCACGCAGCTTGCGGACCTCTTTCACCACGCGCGGACCGTCCTCCACCTCCATCCGGGTCCAGCGGATGAAGTAGTACGGCCCGACGGTCAGCGTTCGTCCCGGCATGCCCCTCCGCGCGGAGGGTACTACGCGGCGCCGTGACGCGTCGGGCGCTGGTGAAGATTGTCGCGAAACCCTGCATCGGGGCGAGACGGATCGCCTCGGCCGTGACGTTCGCCCTCGCGTGGATCACCCCCGAGACGGGCCGCCGGCCGCGGCACGTCCGTTGCTGTCCTCACGTCCTCGATGCTGAGATGTCTGCCGAACGGAACGAGGTTGGCGCAGTACGAGGTGAACGAGATGCTCGGTCAGGGGGGGATGGGTCACGTGTACGCGGCGACCGACACGCTCCTCGACCGACCGGTGGCGCTGAAGGTCCTCCGAGGCGGTGACCGGCAGACGCTGCTGGACGAGGGGCGCGCCCTGGCCGCGATCGAGCACGCCGGGGTCGTGCGGGTCTACGGCATCGACGTGTCCGGCGACCAGCCCTTCGTGGTCATGGAGCGCATCCGCGGCGAGTCGCTCGCCGACCGGCTCGAGCGCGAGGGCGCCCTGCCGCACGACGAGACGCTCCGGATCCTCGAGGGCGTCGCCGCGGGGCTCGACGCGATCCACCGCGCGGGGCGGATTCACGGGGACGTGAAGCCGGCCAACATCCTGCTCGAGGAGGGCACCGGCCGCGTCGTGCTCACCGACCTCGGGCTCTCGCGGGTCATCGCCCACACCGAGCGCCTGCGCGGCGGCACGCCGGAGTACCTGGCCCCCGAGCGCGCGCGCCGCGCCCCGATGCGGCCCGCGCTCCTGCCGCGCGAGGACGTCTACTCGCTGGCGGTGGTCGCCTACGAGATGCTCACCGGCGACGTGCCCTTCGACGCGCAGGACAGCCAGGAGGTGCTGCGGCTCCAGGCGGTCGCGCGCCCTCCCCGGCCGAGCCGGGCCCGCCCGAGCCTCACCTGGCGCATCGACCGCGCGGTGCTGCACGGGCTCGAGAAGTCGCCCGTCGATCGTCCGGCCACCGCGCCCGGCTTCGTCGACGCGCTGCGGCGCGCGGTGCGCGACGCCGACCAGCCGGCCGATCTGCTCGTGGCCGACGACGACCGCGGCCTGCTCGAGCTGATGGCGAGGCAGCTCGCCCGGCGCCTCCGGTGCACCGTGCGCACCGCGGCGTGCGGGGAGACCGCCTTCGAGTCCGCCGCCCGCCGGACGCCGTGGTCGTGGACCTCGAGATGCCCGGCATGAACGGCGTCGAGGTGGTGGCGGCGCTCCGGGAGCGTCCGGGCCTCGAGGGCGTGCCGTTCGTGGTCGTCAGCGGGCGGGCGACGGCCGCGGACTGGAAGCTCCTCCGCCGCCTCGGCGCGGTGCGCTTCTTCCAGAAGCCGCTCGACGTCGAGGGCCTCTCCGCGTTCCTCCGCGGCGCGCTCTACTTGTGAGGCGTCAGGCGCGGGCGAGCGCGCGCCTCAGGTCGCGGGGGCTCACCGGCTTCACGAGGTGACCGTCGAAGCCGGCCTCCAGGGCGCGGCGTCGGTCGCTCTCCTGCCCCCAGCCGGTCACCGCGATGAGGGTCGGGCAGCGTGGGCCCAGCGCGGCGCGCACGCGGCGGGCGAGCTCGTAGCCCTCCATGTCGGGGAGGCCGATGTCGACCAGCGCGACGTCGCAGCGCCAGTCGGTGAGCAGCGCCACGCCGCCCGCCCCGTCCTCGGCGTCCTCGACCTCGTGACCCCAGCGCGCGAGCAGGAGCGCCACCATCTCGCGGAGGTCCTCCTGGTCTTCGACCACCGCGACCCGCAGCGGACCCGACGAGGGCTCGGCGGCCTCGGGGACGGGCTCCGGTGACGCCGCCGCGGAGGCTTCGATCGGCAGCTCGAGCCGGAAGGTCGAGCCCCGCCCCGCGCCCTCGCTGTGCGCGGCGACCCGGCCTCCGTGCAGCTCGATCAGCTGCCGAGCGAGGTGCAGCCCGAGGCCGAGGCCGCCCTGGCCGACGCGCTCCTGCACGAACGCGTCGAAGATCGTGCCCAGCATCTTCGGCTCGATGCCGCGCCCGTCGTCCTCGACGACGACCTCGGCGGTCTCGCCGTCGGCCTTCACCGTCAGCGTCACGTGGCCGCCCGGCGCGGTGTAGCGGGCCGCGTTGTTGAGCAGGTTCGAGATCACCTGCGCGAGCCGCACCGCGTCGCCGCGGAGGGGGACCGGCGCCTCGGGCAGGTCCACCTTCAGGGTGTGCTCGCGCTCGTCGATCCGGGCGCGGCTGAGCTCGATGGCCCGCGCCACCGCCTCGCGCAGGTCGAAGTCGGCGCGCCGGAGCTCGATCTTGCCGGACGTGACCCGCGAGACGTCGAGCAGGTCGTCGACCAGCCGCTGCACGTGCGCGAGCTGCCGCTCGATGCGCTGCCAGATCTCGGTCAGCTCCGGATCGTCGCGGTCCTGCAGCAGCCCGACCGCGTAGGACAGCGGGGCCAGCGGGTTGCGGAGCTCGTGGGCGAGCGTGGCCAGGAACTGGTCCTTGCGCCGGTCCGACTCGGCGAGCCGGGCGTGGGTCCGCTTGAGCTCGCGCTGGGCGGCCGAGCGCTCGGCGATGGTGCAGGCGAGCTCGGTGGCGCGCGCGGCCATCGCCCGGGCGAGCTCGCGCTGCTCGGCCATCTGCCCCTCGAGCCGCTCGCGCTCCCACCGCGCGCGCTCCTCGGCCAGGTGGCGCTCGGCGGCGGCGCGCTCGTGCGCCTGGATGGCGGCCGCCTGCCGCTTCATGGCCTCGGTCCGCTCGAAGAGCTCGACGAAGACCCGCACCTTCGACCGCAGCACCGACGGCTGCAGCGGCTTGAACAGGAAGTCGACCGCGCCGAGCGCGTAGCCCCGCAGCACCCGCTCGTCGCTCTGGTCGTAGGCGGTGGCGAAGATGATCGGCAGGTGCGCGGTGCGCGGGCGCTGCCGGATCAGCCGCGCCGTCTCGAAGCCGTCGAGCCCCGGCATCTGCACGTCGAGGATCACGACCGCGAACTGCCCGCTCAGCAGCTGCTTCAGCGCCTCCTCCCCCGAGCCCACCTTCAGGAGCCGGTGACCGAGGTCGCCGAGGGCCGCCTCGATGGCGAGGAGGTTCGCCGGCTCGTCGTCCACCACGAGGATGGACGACGCCGGAGCACCGTCGCCGGGCGCTTCGTGGGTGGGGGAGATCACGCGGGGGCAGAGGGGTTCGATAGGCGCCCACGGCGGCCACCACAAGACCGTCGAGTGGCGCGGGAGGCCTCCACCGAGTAAGGAGCCCACCTCACTCCGGACACGAAACGGCCGCGCCTGGACCCTCGATGAAGTCGTCGGACGAGCCTCTGGAGCTGACGCCCGGAGCGACCCTCGAAGGTCGCTACCGGGTCCACGGGCTGCTCGGGCAAGGCGGCATGGGCCGGGTCTGGGACGCGACCCACCTGAGCCTCGATCGGCCGGTCGTCGTCAAGACGCTGCGCGGCCAGGCGGCCCGGAGCGAGGTCGCGGTGAAGCGGTTCCTGCGCGAGGCGCGGTCGGCGGCGGAGCTCGACCACGAGGGCGTCGTGCGCGTCCTCGACGTCGGCCGACTGCCGGACGCGTCGCCCTACTTCGTGATGGAGAAGCTCGAGGGGCAGACGCTCGCCGAGGCGCTCGCGCGGCGCGGCCCGTTCTCGCTGGAGGAGGCGTGCGAGTGGCTCACCCCGGTGGCCAGCGCGCTCGACGTGGCCCACGCGGCGGGCGTCATCCATCGCGACGTGAAGCCGGCCAACGTGTTCCGGGCGCAGACCGCCGGGGGCGCGACCTCCAAGCTCCTCGACTTCGGCGTCGCCGCGCTCCGGGACGACGCCGGGGGCGACCGTGCCACTCGCCTCACCGCGCTCGGCGCGCTGGTGGGCACGCCGCACTACATGGCGCCGGAGTGCGCGGAGGGCGACCGAGGCGGCCCGGGCAGCGACGTCTACGGGCTGGCCTGCGTGGCGTTCAAGATGCTCACCGGCCGCGTCCCCCACCAGGCGGACACGACGATGGGCGTGCTCATGGCGAAGATCTACGAGTCCGCGCCGAGCCTCTCCGAGCGCGGCCGCGACCAGGCGTTCCCGGCCTCGGTGGAGGCGCTCTTCGCCGACGCGCTCGCCCGCGACCCGGCGCGCCGCCCGCGGACCGCGACCGAATTCGTCGAGCGCCTCCGCGAGGCGTCGAAGGATCCGAAGGCGGGCACCGTCACCGTGCCCCCCGCGCGCCGCGTCCCGAGCACCGACGAGCTCCCCTCGGTGCGCCCGCCGCCCCTCGCCCCCGCTCCGTCCGCGCCCTCCCCGCGCCGCGGCGACCTCCTCTGGTTCGCCCTCGCCAGCCTCGCCCTCACCGCCCTCCTCGCGGCCGGCTGCCTCTGGCTCTAGAGGTCTCGAATGAGCAGGAGTGCTCATGGTCCAGCCCGGCGCGCTCTCCTAGGGTCGACGCATGGGGACGAATCGACGAGCTGGGGGGCTGGCGCTGGCGGCGGCGCTCCTCGTGGGCTGCGACGGCGGGGTCGTCGTGAGCGAGGGGGAGCGGCAGGCGCTCGCCGACTACGAGGAGGCCGCCGCCGACGGCGCGCGCGCGTTCGAGAGCCTGGGCGCGGCCACGGACGCGCTCGACGCGCAGCTCGAGGCCGACGCCGACGACGCGGCGATCGACGCGGCGATCGACGCGCTGGCGACCGAGGTGGCGGCCCTCGAGCGCGCGGTGCAGGACCTCGAAGAGGCGGAGCTGGAGCTGCGGCGGGCGAGCTACGGCGACGCGCCCGGGGTGCGGCGAGACGCGCTCGCGGGGGCGGTGCTCTACGTGGTCGGCGTCGCCGCGTTCGCGGTGACGATGCGCGCGCTCAGCGACCGAATGAGTCAGGCGCGGACGCGGCGGGATCAGGCGCTCGCGCGCGAGGACTTCACCGCCTACGAGCGCGAGCGCGCCGAGATGCGATCGCTCGGCGCGCAGGCGACCCAGCAGCTGGTGACCAAGGTCCTGCCCAACCCGGTCCGGCGCGCGGCGAGCCTGGTGCCCGGCGCCGAGCTGGTGATCACCGCCCAGAGCGCGATCAGCGACGTGACGACCCTCGCCGCGACCGACGCGTGCCGCGTGGCCCCCGACGCGGACGAGTGTCGCTTCGGGGCGTCGACCGCCGACTCGGGCGCGGTGGTGGTGATCCCCGCCGGTGAGCTCCAGATCACGGTGACCGCCCCCGGCCTCGCCCGCACCGTGGTCGACGGAGTCGTGGTCGCGGAGGGGGAGCGCGTGACCCTCGAGGTCGACCTCCCGGCCCACGCCGATCTCCCCGGAGAGAACGACGGCGACATCCAGCACTGCTACGGCCACTTCGGCTGCTTCGACGGCACCTCCGACTGGCTGCCCACCGAGTGCGCGAGCGAGGGCGGCACCCCGATGCCAGGCCCCTGCCCTTAGCGGCTAGAGCGGATCGAGGGCGCTTCGGTGGGCGAGCGCGAAGGCGAGCAGCGCTTGGGAGCCGCGCAGCCCGAGCTTGCGACACATGTTCGCGCGGTGGTTCTGGACGGTGCGAGTGCTGACGTGGAGCAGCTCGGCGATCTCCCGGCTGGTCCTGTGCTGCGAGACGAGCCGCAGCACCCGGCGCTCCGCGGGGGAGAGCGTCTCGACGGTCGGCGACGCGCCGGCGTCCCCGAGCCCTGGGCTCGCGAAGGGGCGCCCGCTCGCGACCCGCTCCACGCACGCGACGATCTGCGTCGCCGCGTCCTCCTTGAGCACGTAGCCGAGCGCGCCCAGCTCCCGCGCCCGGGCGGCGTACGCGTCGTGCATCGTCAGCACCACGAACGCGGGCGCCGACGGCCAGGTCCGAGCCTGCGCCAGCACCTCCAGCCCGTCGATCCCCGGCATCGACAGATCGATCACCGCCACGTCCGGCGCCCGCGCCTGGATCACCGCGATGGCCTCGTGGCCGTCGGTCGCCTCGCCGATCACCGCGAGGCCGCGGCCCTCGAGCGCGGCGCGCAGCCCCTGCCGAAACAGCGGGTGATCGTCGGCGATGACCACGCGCAGCGTCATCCTGCTTCCGAGTCTACTCGATCGGTTGGGCTGCTCGCGTGGAGCGCGAGCCGCACCCGCGTCCCGCCGCCTACGGACGCCTCGATTGTCAGCGTCGCGTCGATGAGCCGCGCGCGCTCCCGCATGCTCACCCAGCCCAGGCCCTCCTCGACCTCCGCGGGATCGAAGCCACCTCCGTCGTCCTCGACACGCAGGACCACGCGCTCCTCCTCGCGCCTGAGCACGACCGTGATCCCGCTCGCCTCGGCGTGCCGCAGCGCGTTGCTGAGGGCCTCCTGCAGCACGCGGAAGATCGGCAGCCAGCCCTCCCGTGGCACCTGCGCGTCGACGTCCTGCACGACGACTTCCGGCTCGAGGCCCGCCGCCTCGATCGCGCGCTGCGCCGCGTTCCGGACCGCCTCGGCGAGCCCGAGGCGCTCGAGCTCGTGGGGGTGAAGGGCGTGGGACACGCGCCGCAGCTCGGCCACGCTGTCCCGGGCGAGGGCGCCGAGCGCCGGCTGCTCCCGGAGTCGACCGACCAGCACCTGAAGCACCTGACCGACCCCGTCGTGCAGATCGGCTGCGATGCGACGCCGCTCCTCCTCCTGGGCGCGCGCAGCCCGACGCCGCTCGGCGAGCGCCGCTCGCTCGGCCCGCTCCTTGGCCGCGCGCAGCACCCGGATCCGCTCCGCGAGCGCGAACGAGAGGAACAACGCGTCGAGCGCGACGCCGACCTCGACCCCGTGCTCCGTCCACCAGCTCCGCCCGACCACGTCGTTGGCGCGGAGCGCGAGCGCCACGGTGCCCGGCCCCATCGACAGCATGCCGAGCAGCAGATAGCGCGACGGCGTCCAGCCGCGGAGCGCGGTGAGGATCACCGGGACGGGCGCGAAGAGGATGACCGGGGGAGCGGCGACCGCGAGGACGGTGACCACCGGCTCGTAGGCGAGCCAGCTGAGCGGCGCCATCGCGAGGTAGGCGAAGCCGATCGCGGCCACGACCCGGGCGAGGCGGGGAGCGGCCGTCCGCACCTCGGTCATCTCGTGCAGGAAGAGATAGGAGAAGCCGTAGGAGAGGGAGAGGAACGTCGGTCCGGCCACGTGCGCCCAGCCGGGGCCGTCCGGCCAGAGATACATCGGCCCGTGCCCCTCGAACGCGACGAAGAACCCCACGATCGACAGCTGGAAGGCGACGTAGAGCAGGTAGGCGCGCGACCGGACGAGGAAGAAGAGGAAGAGGTTGTAGAGCGCGAGCGCTAGCAGGACGCCGTAGAACAGCCCGAGCCAGAGCTGGCTGTCCGCGCGGTGGCGCTCGAACGCCGCCGCGCTCCACCAACGCAACGAGACCTGCACGCCTCCGGTGGAGCGCAGCCGCACGAAGACCGTGCGCTCGGCGTCGCTCGGGATGGGAAACGCGAACGTCGGGTGCCGGATCGGACGGGACGCGAAGGGCGCGCGGTCCCCGGTGCGGTGCGTGATCCATCGCCCGGCCCGGCGAACGTGAACGGACACCTCGTCGGTCTCGGGGAACGCGTGCTCGAGCACCAGCGCGCCCTCGGGCGACGGCTCGAGAGACGCCCTCAACCAGAACGCCGAGTCCGTCCGCCCCAGCGACCGGTGCCCCGCGGGCAGCGGCGCGAGCTGCGCCTCCGCCACCTCCTCGACCGTGAGCGCGCCCGACGGATCCTCGAGCACCCAGAGCCGCCCATCGAGGTCCCGCGGCCACCCCTGCGCCTCCGCGCTCGCCGGCGCGACGACGAGCAAGAGCAGCCAAACGCCCCCTCGCACCCCCATGCGCCAGCTCTACCACGGCAGCCGCCGCGCCACGCGCGAGTGTCCTGAACGCGCCCTCCAGGCGAGCCGCTAGCACCTGGCAATCACACGAGAAAAGCACGGCTGCGGTCGCGAGTGACGCGGACCGCCGCGAGCGCCCAAGCTGAGCGCGTCTCCGTGACGGAGAGGGAAGCGAGGCTGGACGATGACGATTCGATACCAGGTGGGGTTGGACGCCGCCTTGGACGCCCCAGCGGACGAGAGGCCCGGGGGCTTCTGTCGAGACGAGGTGCTCGCACACATCGCGGACGCGCTCTCGTCCTTCGACGACCTGGAGGTGCGCGAGCTCCTCTCGGCGGAGCTGCCGATGGCGTGCGGTCGCGAGGAGCACGAGGGAGAGCTGCTGGTGATGGGGGCGCCCGGAGTGGGGGGCGCGCTCCCGACCCCGCAGGCGGCTCGGGTCATCGACGGGCTGGCGACCCTCGGCCGGTCGGGCGAGATCTCCGATTCGCTTTTCCCGGACACCGGGGAGCGCGGCGTGCTGGTGCCGCCCTGGGTCCCTCCGGCGGGGCGCTTCGGCTTCCCGCACCCGCACCCGCTCGCGGGCGTCGCCTGGTCGAACATGGTCTCCGTCGCCAAACACGTGCGCTCCGTCGCCGAAGGCGACCCGGAGGCGTCGAAGCTCGTGAGCCTGCTCGACTTCTGCGTTCGCGAGAAGCTCGTGGTCAGCTGGTCCCGGAGCAACCGATGACGCGGAGCGAGGCGAAACGACGTCAGGACGTCGTCGACGACATCGGTGCGGCGGTGCGGGGCTCGAACGAAGCGCAGCGGGTCGAGGAGCGCGTGGACGGCGAGCCACGGGGCCAGTCGTGAACGGCCCCGAGCTGACACGAGAGGGGGTGTTGGCCCGGCTGATCGCCACTGGCGAGGTCTCGGTTCCGGGCTTCGGTCGCTTCGTCATCCGCGACCGTGGTGACGATCGGCAGCTGCCCTCGTTCCAGGCGGAGCCGGCGCTGATGGACGCGCGCGAAGGCGCGCCCCACAGGCTGCCCGCGCCCTGGTCTGAGGTGGTGAGCGCCCTTCGTGATGGACAGCAGCGTGAGGTTCCGGCCTCGGCACCTTCGCGGTCCGCGAGCAGAGGGGCTATCGAACGCGAGATCCGCGGACGGGCGAGCCAGTCCAGGTCGCGCCGACCAAGACCGTGAGGATGACGCTCTCCCGGGCGTGGCGGGATGGGGCGCGTCGACGGATCCCCCCGTGTGAGCACTGGCTAGGCCCGGCCGCGGCCGCCCCGCCCCCGCCAAGCGCCTCCGCCCAGGAGCGGACGCCCGCCGACGTCGTGGGCGAGATCGCCGCCGGCCTCTCGTACCTCGTGCCGGAGGGCCCGCGCCGCGCCTCCGTGGTGGCCGAGCTGCAGATGCTCGAGCCCGACCTGGACGTCGCCAGCCTCGAGGCGCAGCTCGACGGAATCCTGGCGCGCACCGGCTCGGACCGGCGGACGCGCCCGCTCGCAGGAGCGATCGAGGCTCGGCCCGAGGAGCTCGCCTCGATGCGGGCTCAGCTGGATCACCTGAGGCGGGCCGCCGTACGTCACTACGGCCACCCTAGGGAGCATCATCGCGTCGTCGCGGCGACCCTCGAGGTTCACCGGCAGACCACCGGAGTGCTGGGGGTGACGGATCCGCTGGCCTACACACACATCGCGCTGCAGGACACCCTCGGCTCGTCGCCCGAGGTGGCCGCCGCGCTTCCGAGGATCGGCGACTTTCACAACGCTCGGATCCTCACGCTGTTCGGCAACGACCTCGTGGGGCTCCCCATCCCGACGGCGCGGCTGAGCGAGCTGCGCGCGCTGCATCTCGCTCAGAACCAGCTGGTCACCCTCCCCGAGGCGCTCTACGCCTGCGAGGCGCTCGAGTGGCTCGACCTCTCCGACAACCCCCTGAGGAGCGTCCCCGACGGGATCGAGCGCTGGAGGTCACTCCGCTATCTGGGCCTGCGACGGACCGAGCTCTCCGCCCCGGTCGTGAACGAGCTCCGCGCGCGCCTGCCCGACCGATGCATGGTCGAGAGCTGAACACCCCGTCTCTCGAACGGCACGACGACAGCAATCTCGATGACTTGCGTGCAGTCATCCCGCGAGCTGAAGCGGCCGAGATCGGCCCTCACCCTCTCACCCACGGGAAGGAGATCGCGATGCGGTGGATGATGTGCGTGGCAATGGCCGTAGGCCTCGGTGGGTGTGCCCTCGGCGGCGGTCGGGCCGGGCATCCCGACGGCGGCCGGGGACCACGACCAGACGCGGGACGTGAAGGGCCCATCGACGCCGGGGCTGGCGCCGACCGGGACGCGAGCGCCCCGGCGGACGCGGCCGACGCGAGCGCCCCGGTCGACGCGACCGCGGGCAGCGCGACGTGCGACCATCACGATTGCGGCGGAGACTGCGCCGACCTCCGTCGCGATCCCAGGCACTGCGGAGCCTGCGACGTGGCCTGTGGCGTCGACGAGGTCTGCGACGAGGGGGCCTGTCAGGCGACGCCGGTGGAGGCGTGGCGGGTGGACTATGGCCTCGGGCGCCCCGCCACGCCTGGCGCCGACCGCCTGCAGGATCTCGCGATCGACCCGAGCGGCCGCCCGTACGTGGTCGGCTGGGGTCGTGCCGCGCGCTACCTGGCGCACGACGCGGTGGCCGGCGGATTCGTGGAGGGCCTCGACCTCGCGGGACGCTCGCGCTTCTTGCACGTCACCCCGATCTTCGAGCACACCGGCGCGCTGCCGCTCGGGGTCGCGGTCGCGGCCGACGGCCGCTACTACGTCGTGGGCTCGGTCACGGGGCCCTACGCGTTCGACGCCACGCACCACGCGCCCTCGGAGGCCCACTCGTTCGTCGCGGGGTACGACCCCGACGGGTCGATGGGGTGGCTGCTGGCGTCGAGCATGACCGCCGCGCCGCAGATCGACCTCCGCGACGGCGAGCTGTACGCGGCTCTGCGTCATCAAGACCGGCCCTATGTGCTCGGCGGGGTCACGCTGATCAGCGATGACCACTCGGGTTACGACATCTACACCGTCTCGATGACGACCGACGGCGCGGTTCGCTGGGGTCGCGGGGCGCTCGGCGGTCGCGCGAACGGGCTCGCCGCCGCGCCAGGCCACGTGGTGCGAGCGGGCTCCGAGTCGATCGCGACCGGCGGGGGGTTCTCCACCCAGCGCCACGCGCTCGAGGTCTTCGACACCGACGGAGAACCGCTCCCCGGCTATCGCGCGCTGAACGACCACGGCGGCGTCCTCGGCACGGCCGTGGCCGAGGGTGGAGGCGTCGTCTACGTGGCCGCGCTGGGCACCGACGACGCCGGCTGGGTGATCCAGCGCTACGTCGACCGCAACTTCGAGTGGGAGCGACAACTCGGCGCCGCCATCACGCTCGGCGACCTCGCGGTGGACGAGGCGGGTCGCGTCTACGCGTCGGGCGTGGTCAGGGACGGGGTGAGCTTCGACGGGGTGACGCGCGGCGCCGCCGACGAGGGCTTCGTCGTCGCCCTCGACGAGATGGGCGACACCCGCTGGTCGTGGTTCCACGCGGCCCCCGCCGACGCGTTCAACACGCGGGTCCGGGAGATCGAGGTCTCCGGCGAGCGGGTCTACGTCCGGCTCGAGTATGCGGGGTACGGAGGCGCGAGGGTGCTGGCGTTGCGACAGCGCTGACCCGCGCGCGAGGCTCACCAGGCGGCGCGGCGGAGCAGGTAGCGCGCGCCCAGCGACACGAGCTCCTCGATGAAGCGCGGGTCGTCGAGGAGCTCGGGGCGCAGCACCACCGCCGACTCCAGGCAGTGCCGGAGCGCGGCGCCGAACACCGCCGCGAGCCGCGCGGGGTCGCCGCCTCGCACCTCTCCTCGCGCCTCGAGCTGCCGCCGACCGATGGACTCGATCGCGCTCGAGACCTCGCCACGGACCTCGTGGACCCAGGCCTGCGGCACCTCGGCCAGCAGCGCGCGCCGCGCCCGACGGTCCGGCCGCGCCCGCTCGACGAGGGGCTCGATCAGGCCCCGGAGGAGCGCGGCGAGGCTCCCTTCGCCCGGGGCGCCGAGCGGCGCGGAGAGCAGCTGCAGGGTGGCCGCCTCGCGCCGGCGCGCCAGCTCCGCGACCATCGCGCGCAGATCGGGGAAGTAGCGATACAGCGTCGCGGGGCTGACCCCCGCCCGGCGCGCGACCGCTCGCGCGGAGGTGGCCGCCCAGCCTCCTTCGGTGAGCAGCTCCAGCATGGCGCCGAGGATGGCCTCCACCGAGGCGCGCCCCCGCGCCGTGCTCGGGGTCTCGCGGACGGCGACCTCCGCCCCGCGCTCGGGCGACTCCTCTCGCAGCCGGGCGGCCACGTCGGCGAGCGGCTCGGGCCAGGGCGCCGGGGGCGGCGACTCGGGGGCCTCGAGCGTGGCGCCGTCGGGCGCCGCGTATCGCCACGCGAGCGCGAACAGCTCCGCCCGGAGCGCGGGGTCGCCCAGGGTCTCGGGGCGCCGGAGGATCGCGTCCTCGACCGCGCCCTCCACGGCGTGGAAGACCACGAACGACATGACGTCGCGGGGGCCGTCGCGCAGCGCGAGCTGATCCATCACCTGCGCGAGCAGGCGCTCCGTGCTCGAGTCGGTGGGTCCGGAGGCGGGGAGCACCCAGGCGGCCGGGACCTGCAGGAGGAGCGCGCGCCGGGTGGCGAGGTTCGCGAGCCGAGGGTCGAGCAGCACGTCGACCAGGCTCGACGTGACCGCGCGCGGATCCCCGACGTCGATCGCCGCCGCCCGCTCCATGGCGGACTCGAGCGCGTTCTGCTCCAGTCGCCGCGCGAGCTCGACGACGATGGCGTGCTTGTCGGGGAAGTACTGGTAGAGCGAGCCGATGCTCACCCCCGCCACTCGCGCGATCGCGTTCGTGTTCAGCGCCTCGTAGCCGTCCCGGTCGAGGAGCAGGGCGGTGGCGTCCCGGACGGCGGCCACGATGGCCCGCCCCTCCGACGTGGTGGGGTCGCGTCGTCGCTCGGGGACCTCGGCGCTCACGCCCCGGTTCTAACACGCCCCCGCACCTCGACGGAGCTGAACGCGCCCGGGTGTCTCGGTCGATCGTGAACGATCCCCAGGAGTTGCGGTCGCTGGTCTCGCGAGCTGCGGCGCCCCGCGCGGCCCCTCACCTTGAACGCCATGAACCGACCCGAGCACTGGTGGCGCGATCGACCGAGCTGGCTGGACGCGCTGTACGATACCGAGAGCGAGCTGCGCTGGCTGTCCGAGGCGGAGTCGCGCGGGAGGCTGCACGATCTGGCGAGCGCGTCGA
This sequence comes from Myxococcota bacterium, assembly GCA_036149055.1. Classification (GTDB taxonomy): domain Bacteria; phylum Myxococcota_A; class Polyangia; order Polyangiales; family Sandaracinaceae; genus JAVJQK01. The sequence continues at coordinate 62,423 of JAYZQJ010000097.1, forward strand.
CCGATCCGCGCTCCGGTGGCTGGGCCATGCTCCTCCGCGAGGGCGCCGCCGCCCCGACGACCGCGGTGGCGGTGGCGGAGCTCCCAGCGCGCTCCGATCGGACGGGACAGACGCCGTACCACCCCACGCTCTGGGTGGACACGAGGCAGCCCGACCGGTGGTGGCTCGCGCTCGACGCGATGGCGCCTCCTCCGGCCTGGATCGACGCCGGCGCGAGCGAGGGCGCGCTGCGCGAGGCCTACGCGCCTTACCGCCCCGAGGGCCTGCTCCCCGAGCCCAGCCTCTACCGTGAGCACTCGTTCTTCGTGTGCTTCGCCGACGAGGCCCCGCTCGACCGGCTCGCGCAGATGGTCGCGTCCTGCCCCCTGATGGACGGGGCGCTCGTCTGGGGCAGCGCGTGCGCCCACGACCCCTGGAAGGCGTCGGTTCGGATGCCCGCGATCGAGCTGCAGCGGGCCGTCGCCGAGGATCTCCGGCAGCACGGCGGCAAGCAAGCGAGCTTCACGTGGCGCAGCGCCTTCAGCCAGAGCGTGATCCGGCTGCGAGAGCACCGCCTGCGGGTGACCGTGTGTGACGTCCGCTACCGGCCTGCGAGCTCCGGCTCCACCGTCGCCGCGCTCGCGGCCCTGCGCGGGGTCGACTACCCGGCCGATCTGCCCGTCGACGTGGCGGCGGGGCTGCTCGCGCTCCCGCAGGAGACGTCGGCCGCCCTCGAGGCGCGCCTCCGCGACGCGGCGCCACCGGACCTCGAGGCCGAGGAGGCCGGCATGCCGTCGCCGGTGGTCGTCGACGCGCTCGCCTACGCGGTGCTCCACGCGCACGACCTGCCGCGGGCCCAGTGGGTGGTGAAGGAAGCGCTCGGCCGCTCGCCCTACGAGCGGCAGGCAGGCCGGCTCATCGCCAAGCACCTCGGCCTCTACGCCGACCTCGCCGAGCTCGTCGCGCGTGAGCCCGACCCGTCGCGGCTCGGGCGCGAGAGCTGGCTCCTCGACCTCGGAGATCCGTCATGAAGATGTTCCTGATCACCCGCCGCGACGCCGACCGCGTCGCCCTGCACGAGCGGCTCGAGGGCGCCGGATGGCGCGCCTTCGAGGCCGAGGAGTACCCGGTGTTCCGCGAGTGGCGCGACCCCGAGGGCGCGCCCCTCACCTACGAGGAGGTGGGGCCGCTCGGGGTGCGGGTGCTCGGTTGTCGCGGCGCGCTCCCCGACTGTCTCTCGGACTGGGGCGGGCTCGTCGCGCTCGATTCGGTAGGGCCCGACGGCGGGCCGCTCGGCGCCGGCTGGAAGCTCGAGGCGCTGCGCGCGAGGATGGACCTCGGGTTCGACGAGGCGCGCCTCGCGCCGCTGATCGAGGTGGCGTGCGGGGACGATCCGCGCGCCGCGGGGGTGGTGCTGCGGACCGTCTCGACGGTGGCGTACATGGAGCCGCTCCTCCGCGCCGTCGCCGCCCGCTTCGACGCGGAGACCGAGCGCGGCCGCTACGCGCGGGCGATGCTCGACCACGTCGCGCCGGACGATCCGGTCGTGATCGCGCGGCGCCGCGCCGCGGCCGTGCCGGGCCTCGAGCGCCTGCGCGCGCTGCGCGAGGCGTTCCACGCCGGCGACGGGCTCCTCACCGAGGCGCTCGCCACCCTGCTCGTGGACGACGGCCACATGACGGCGGAGGTGATGGCGATGCGCGGCGAGGCGCGCCGACACGCGGGCGAGACCTGGCGCGCGGCGATCGATCTGCTCTTCGCGCGACACGAGGCGGCGCAGGAGATCGATCCCACGCCCGAGCCGGCGTGGGTCGGCCCGGCCCTCGACGCGCTGCACCCCGTGCTCGCGTCCGGCGAGGCCGGCCCGCTCCCGGTCGACGCGCTCGACCCGCTCCTGCGGCGCACGTTCGTCGGCCTGCCGTGTCTCCGCGATCTGCTCCCGGTCGCCGGCGACGCGACCCACGCGGTGGCCAGCCGGCTCGCGCTGCTCGCGCTGAGGAGCTCGGATCGCCCCGTCGCGCGGGAGGCCGCCGAGCGCGCGCTGGCCGAGCGGCCCGACGAGATGACGACCTACGTGATCGCGACCCTCGCGCTGGGCCGCGACCGCGCGGCGAGCGAGCCCGAGGCGCTCGACCGGCTCGAGGAGGCGTGGCGGCGCCTGCTGCACGGACCGATCGACGACGTGGACCTCGCGCTGTACGCCCTGGCCGAAGGCGACCGGCGGCCGATGAGGCTCGAGGAGCGGCTCGCCGAGCTGCGCCTGCACGCGCTGAAGCGGCAAGGCCACGCAATGGATCAGGTCGCGTTCGCGCGGGAGGCGGTCGAGCGCATGCCGCGGTCGCTGAGCCTCGGCGCCGAGCTGGGGATCGCGCTCACGGGGCTGGAGCGGCACGACGCCGCGATCGAGGCGTACTCGCGCGTGATCGAGCAGGCCGTCGAGTCACGCCTCGAGGACGCGCCGCCGGTCACCCTCAGCTACTTCAACCGCGCGTGCGAGCGCGCGATCACCGGCGACCACGACGCCGCGCTGGACGATCTCGAGGAGGCGATCCGCGGGGACGAGAGCTGGGCAGAGGCGGCCGCCACCGACGACTACTTCGCCTCGCTGCGGGGCGATCGGAGGTTCGAGAAGCTCTGCCGCGGCGAGGTCGAGAAGGCGCCCGTCGTGGTCGAGGGGGTGCTCGCGCCGATCGCCCGGGTGCTGTGCGCGGTCGAGGCGTCGGGGGTGTCCCGCGAGGAGCTCGGCGACGCCATCCGAGACGCCGTGCGCGGTCAGCCGCCCTCGCCCCGCCTGGCTCGCATGCCCGACGTGCCCGAGGCGCTCGCGAGCCTCGGCCGGCTGCTCGCCCACCGGGAGGTGATGGTGGCCGGGATGATGGCGATGGAGCTCTACGCGGCCGGAGAGAACGAGCTCGACGAGACGCTCGCGATGATCGCCCCGATGGCCGACCACGCGGTCCGCGCACCCATGGCGCCGGGGCGAGGATGAAGATCCCGGCCGACTTCGACGCCGAGCCGGGCAGTCACGACTGGGACCTCCTCGTCCCGGTCGCCATGGCGCACCGGCTGGGGGTCTTCGCGCGGCCGCCCGGGCTGCGCTGGATCCACGACCAGGGCTTGCGCGACGCGCTGCGGAGACAGCTCGACGTGGAGCTCGCCTCGGGGACCGAGCTCGTTCGCGCCTACCCGCAGATCTTCGAGCTCGCGGCGGCGGCGCGGGTGCTCGGCGAGGACAACCCCTGGGCGCCGCTCCTCGACGTGGAGGTGCCCTACGAGCGCTCGCCTCACGGGACGTTCGGCTGGTTGCCCGTCACGCGCCTCGCGGCGGAGCGGTGCGGCTGGGCGCGGCCCCAGGGCATCGACGCGCGCGACTACCTGGAGCTGGACCGCGGGTGGGCGCCCGAGCGCCTGGACATCGTGCGCTGGTCGCTCCGCGACGATCCCACGCCGACCGACGACGACGTCGCCTACGCCGCGCACGCTGCGCTGGGCGCCGGCGAGGTGCTCCCGGGGACCTTCGGGCGCACCGCGTTCGCCCTCTTCGTCGCGGGCCTCGGGGACGACGCGAGGTGGACGGACGGCGTGGTCGAAGCCGAATGGCTCGCGGCGCATCGGACTCGCGACGGGTTGGCCGAGCACGCGTGGAAGACGGCGCGGAGACAGCGGCGCCTGGTCACCCGCGTCGACGGGCCCACTCCGCGCGCGGCGCTGACGGCGCCGGTGGCGGAGCTGTGGCCGCGCCTCGCGCACGAGCTGAGCTACGTCATGGCGGACCTCGGCCGCGCGAAGTCGTGGGGCGCGGTCTTCACGGCCGAGGACGGCGCGCTCGAGCTGGTGTGCGAGGTCGGCGCGCTGCCGGACGCCGACCACGCGTGGCTGCGCCCGTACGTGTCGGTCTGGGAGGAGCGCGCCCGGCTCCTGCGCCAGATGCTGCGCCCTCGGTTCCAGAGCGAGATCCGCTGCGCCATCCGCTGGGTCGCGAAGGCGGGTCGCCGCCGTCACGTCCTCGCCGAGTCGCGCCCCGCGTGACGCGGAGCTCGCGATGGCCGACCGCGCCGTCCGCGCGCTCGGAGCGGGTCGACTACGGAACGCAGACGTCGAAGCCGGTGCGGGTGGAGACGCAGCGCCAGCCCGGGATGGAGCAGTCGGCGGCGGTGGAGCACGCCTCGAGGCAGGTCGGGGTCTCGTTCATCTGCGGCCCGCCGTTCACGGCGGCCCGGATGCGCACGCAGTGGCCTCCGGCGCAGCTCCGCGTGTCGTCCGGCCCGGCGCAGGCGCGCGAGCAGACGGAGCCGGTGCTCTCGAGGGTGATCGTGTAGCAGTCCTCGGCCACGCCACAGGCGGCGCCCGCCGCGCACGACTGGTAGAGGCGGGAGGGATCGCCCGCGTCGATCGGCGCGGCGTCCGGCTCGGACCCGGCGTCACGCGGGACCACGGTCCCCGCGTCCTCGGCCGGCGGCGGCGGCACGTCGATGGCGGTCCGGCAGGCCTCGCTCTCGAGCGGGCGCGTGTCGCAGGTCGCGCCGCGCACGGTCGCGAGGCAGGTGTCGAAGCGGTCGGCGTCGACGATCACCTCCTCCTCGCACGTGCCGTCGCGCTCGCAGCACTCGAAGTTGGCGACGTTCTCGCAGTCCTCCTGCGTCCCCGCCCAGTCGTCGCAGCGGATCGCGTACATGCACGTGGCCGGCGCCGTCTCCGCGCACACGCTCTGCCGCGTGCGCGTGTCCCCGTTCGAGCAGCCGCCGATGCACGCCAGCGTCATCATCACCGAGATCCACCGGACCATGTCGTCCTCCCTCCAACCGCGAAGGCGGGACGATGCGAGCGGCGTGCGCCCCGGTCAAGCCGCGGGGGCGGACCCGCCCCTGCCCGACAAGTCACAGCGTCGCTTGGAGCTGGAGACGCACGCGGTCTTCGCCGCGCTCGATCGCGTCGAAGTCGTCCCAGAGATGGAAGTAGTCGAGCTGGAGCTTGAAGGGGTGGCCCTCGAAGTAGAGGCTGATGGCGCCGCCGAGCTCGCCGCGGTCCTCGAGGCTGGTCGCGTCGCCGAGGCCGAGCACCATCGCGTAGCGCGCGCTCAGCTCGACGAAGGTGTCGGGCAGCAGGTAGCTCAGCTGCGCGAGGCCGCCGGCGCCGTTCTGGGCCGGGGTGATCGGGCCGTCGGTCCCGGGGTGGCGCTCGCCCCAGCGCAGGAGCGCGTCGATCTCCGCGCTGAAGCCCGCCCAGAGGAACATCACGTCGAGCGCCGCCTGGTGGGTGTCGGTGGTCCCGCCGTCCTCGGGGCGCGTGCCGGCGAGCCCGTCGATCCACGGGCTCTCGTGCAGGAACACGTAGCTCGCGCCGATCGCGAGCCGCGGAGAGGCGCGCCGTCGCAAGTCGCCCTGCGTGTAGCTGTCGAAGAGGCCGAGCGGCAGCACCTCCACGCGCGCCGAGTAGGCGAGGTTCGCGTCGTCGCCGACCAGCCCGTCGCGGCCCTCCCCCGCGCTCACGCCGGCGAAGTAGCGGAAGAAGCCCGCGCCGAAGAGGTCGTCCGAGCGCAGCCAGACGCCGAGGTCGCGGTCGAGCCGGAGCGCGCTGTCGACCACCGAGCGCTCGACCATCGCCAGCGCGCCGCTCGAGACGAGCCGCTCTCGCGCGTACGGCATCTTGCGCTGGCCGACCACCAGGGTGAGGTCGCGCAGGTAGTCGAAGATCAAGACGTAGTCGAGCAGCGGAGAGCGCTGCACGCCGGTCTCGGGCGTCCAGCCGAGGTCGTCGGGGGAGAAGGCGAGCTCGAGCTCGAAGCGGTTGTGCTCGCCGAAGAAGTGGCCGCTGAGGTCGAGGCGCGCTCGGCGGATGAGCACGTCGACGCTCGCGTCGGCGTCGGCGGGCGCCCGCACCTGCCCCCGGAACTGACCGCGCGCGCTGATGACCAGCCGGAAGCGCTCGTCGTCGCTCGCGACGCTCACCCCCTGGCCGGCCTGGAAGATCACGCCCCACCCGACCGGCGGGTCCTCGGTCGGGTCGGCGGTCACCGGGGCGACCGGGCTCTCCGCGGGCTCGGGCTCCTCGCCCTCGACCGGCTCGTCCGCGGCCGCGCCCGGGGCCGTCTCCCCGTCGGCGGACGCCGGCTCCGGGTCGGTCTCCGGACCCTGGGCGCGCGCCACCGAGGCCACCCCCACGGCCACGGCCAGCGCGAGCCCGATCGTCGATGGCAGGCGCGTCACGTGCGGGTGACACGTAGGCGTGCCCGCCCCTCAGTCAAGGTGAGGCTCACCCGATCAGCGGTCCCTGGCCGACGATCGTCCAGGTCTCGTCGCGCCCGTCGAGGATGCCGACCTGGACCTCGGCCCGCGGGACCTCGTCGAGGGCGTCGAGGTTCACGGTCACGAAGTCGCCGCCGAGCATCTCCATGTGCCCGGTCCCGTAGACGTGCACGCCGCACACGGCGCAGAACACGAAGGCGCCGACCTCGGGCTTCGGCACGTAGCGCGCCTCGGTCCGGGCCTCGATCACGCGGAACGCGGAGGGCGGGATCAGCATCGTCACCGCGCCCCGCCTCCGGCAGAAGGTGCAGTTGCACCGGCAGGCCGCGTGGTACGGGGACGCCGGCTCGAGGACGTTCAGGTCCGCCTCCACCCGGAGGCCGCCGCAGTGGCAGCCCCCGCGGTAGGTGCGGGGCTCGCTCTTGGTCTGGGTCATGCCGAGACCCTGCCGGGCATCGCGGACAGTTTCGGTCCTCGACCTTCGCTATGCTCGCCGAATGCTCGAGACCTCGGCCCGGCTGCTCCAGCTCCTGGCGCTGCTCCCCGAGCGCCGCGCGTGGACGGGCGCCGAGCTCGTCGCGCGGCTCGAGGTCACCCCGCGCACGCTCCGGCGCGACGTCGATCGGCTGCGGCGGCTGGGCTACCCGATCGAGAGCACGTCCGGACCGGCGGGCGGCTACGCGCTGGCCGCCGGGCGCGCGGTGCCGCCGCTCTCGTTCGAGCCGGGCGAAGTGGTCGCGGTGGCGCTCGGGCTGAGCCTGGTCGGCCTCGAGGCGGGCACGCGCTCGGTGCGGGAGGCGGCGGAGAGCGCGGTCTCGAAGGTCGAGCAGGTGCTGCCGACCCGGCTGCGCGATCGCCTCCGCCGGCTGCGCGCCGCGGTGCACGGATCGGGCGCGCGCGCGGCCCTCGCCCCGGTCGCGGAGCTCGCCGCGGCCTGCGCCGATCGGCGGGTCGCGCGCTTCGTCTACGCGCGCGCCGACGGCGTGGAGTCCGACCGCGAGGTGGAGCCCCACGGCGTCACCCTGTCGGGCGGGCGCTGGTACCTCGTCGCCCACGACCGCGGCCGCGGCGACTGGCGCACCTTCCGCGTCGACCGCGTCGCCTCCCCGATCACGCTCGGCGGCGGCTTCGTGCCGCGGCAGGCGCCGGCCGACGATCTCGGCGAGTGGGTCGTCGCCGGCCACGCCGCGCACCGCTGGCCGCTCGAGGGTCGCGTCGTCTACGCCGTCCCCGCCGAGGCGCTGCGCGCCCGCGTGCCCGAGCGCTACGCGACCGTCGAGGCGATCGACCCGGACACCAGCCGCCTGGTGGTCACCGGCTCCTCCTGGGAGTCGATGGCCGCCTGGCTCGCCGTGCTCGGCGCCCCGCTCGCGGTCGAGGGCCCGGAGGCGCTGCGCGACGCGGTGACCGCGCTCGCCGCGCGGCTCGAGGCGGCGACCCGGCGCGGCGTCGTATAGACGCGTCGAAGCGAACGGCTCTCACACGAAGAGGCAGGCAGGTCATCGACACGCGACGCGTGCGACTCCGAGTCTGGCTCCTCGCCTCGGGGCAGGCTCACGCCGAAGGAGCGTAGGATGCGCCGCATGCACAGGGTTGGAGAGCTGGTCCTCGCGCTGACGGCGCTGAGCGCGGGGTGCGGAGGCGCCCCCTCGGCGCCCGAGCCTCCGCGCGGCGAGGCGCTCGCGCCGCGGGAGAGTCCGCGCGCGGAGATCGATCCGTCGAGCGGGGCCACGTGGACGCGCGCGCTCTCGACCTGGTTGCCGGTCCGCCCCGAGGACGCGGACGCGGTCGAGTGGATCTACGTCGAGGGCCGCAACACGGGGTCCGCGCAGCTCCGCGGCCGTCTCGTGCTCGTCAGCCTGCGCTCGGGACGTGGGCGCGAGCGTCTGGCGCAGGTCGACGGCCCGGTCACCGTCGCGGTCGACGCCGACGCGCTGGGAGACCCGGACGTCGTGCGGGAGCTGCGCGCGCTGGCGGAGCGGGCGCCGCTCGGCCTCGCCACCGATCGGGACTGCGACACACGGGACGTCGCGTGGCCCGGCGTCCGGATGCTCGACGCCGAGCACCTCCACGACGCGCCGTCGCTGGCGCCGCTGCGGTCGCTCCACACCCTGCACCTCCGAGACGGCGGAGCCCTCGCGGGGCTGCCCGCGCTCCCCGCGCTGCGGCGCGTCGTCGCCTCCGGCCCGATCACCGACGCGCGCGCCCTCGCGAGCCTCCCCGCGCTGCGAGAGCTGCGGCTGAGCGAGCTGGACGACGGCGCGCTCGAGGCGATCGGCGCGCTCGACGGGCTCGAGGTCCTCCACGCGCTCGGCCCCTCGATCACCGACCGGGGCGTCGCCGCGCTCGGCGCGCTCCGTGCCCTGCGCGAGCTCCGGCTCGGCGGCACCATCGGAGACCCCGGTCTGGCGGTCATCGCCGGGCTCGAGCGGCTCGAGCGGCTGAGCCTTCACCGCCCCGCGGTGACCGACGAGGGGCTGGCCGCGCTCGGCGCGCTGAGGCGCCTGCGTGCGCTCGAGCTCGCCGGCGCGAGCGTCAGCGACGAGGGGGTGGCGCACCTGGAGGGGCTGGAGGCGCTGCGCGAGCTCGATCTCTCCCGGAGCCGCGTCCGAGGGCGAGGCCTCGGGCGGCTCGGCGGCGGGCACGGGCTCACGCACCTGTCGATGAGCCTCACGCCCCTGGACGACGCGGGGCTCGCCACGCTCGCGGGCGCGCCGCTCGAGCAGCTCGACGTGTCGGAGACCCGGGTCACCGCGACCGGGCTCACCGCCCTGGACCTGACGCGGCTCGTCGCGCTCGACGCCCACTCCATCTCCCTCGACTCGGAGGGGCTCGCCGCCATCGTCGCCCGCACCCCCGCGCTCCGGGAGCTCGACGTGGGCGGCACGCGCATCCGGGAGCTGGACGCCCTGGCGGGCCTCGACTCGCTGCGCGCGCTCGACCTGACCCACACCGCCGTCGACGACGCCTCGATCGGCGCGCTGAGCCAGCTCCCCGCGCTCCGAGAGCTGGTGGTGGCGTTCACCGCCGTGGGGGATCCCGGCCTCTCCACCATGGCACGCTTCCCTGCGCTGCGTCGCGCGAACACGACCGGGAGCCGCGCCTCGGACGCCGCGAGGTCGGAGCTGCGTCGCGCGCTCGACGCGCGGCGCTGACGAGGCGCGCGGGGTTCGCCGACGAGGACCTCGACGCCCGCCCCCGAGCGCGTCGACGTCAGGGAACGATGACGTAGAAGCGCGGGTCATGGCGCAGGCCCTCGCCCAGCATGTAGTGGAATCCGTCCTGACCGGTCACCGCGCCCCGCCCGCGGAGGTCGAGCGGGATCCCGTTCCGGTTCCAGTGGACGTCGAGCGTGTGCGCGTGGAGCGCCAGAGAGCTCGGACCCCCGGCCAGCCAGCCGCCGTGCACGGGGCTCAGCCACGTCGCGCCCGGGACCCAGCCGACCTCCGTGACGCCGACCGGCGTCACCTCGGCCACCTGGAGCCCGCTCACCGTGCCACGCTGGCTGCCCCCCACGGCCCAGAGAGTGCGCTCGGCCTCCTCGAAACGCAGCCGAGTCCACGGGCCCCGTGGCCTCAGCGCGCCGATGTCCGAGCTCTCCAGGGTGCTCGCGTTCACCCCGAACAGGCGCGCCTCCCCGGTGGCCGACTCGTCGGACAGCCCGTACACGCGACCGCTGACCGCGCCGATGTCGCGCAGCACCTCCGCGCCCTCCTCTCGCGCCGCGACGACCCTCCCATCCTCGAGATCGAGTCGGACCAGGACCGCGCGGTCCGCGCCCGCCCGGATCAGCGCGACGACGGTGCCGTCGCCGAGGAGCGTCGCGGCGAAAGCGGTCGAGCTCCCGTCCTGCACGAGCTCCGACACCCGGGTGGTCCAGCGGACCTCCCCCTCCACGGTGACCGCCGAGACGGCCAGGCCGGCCGTCGGGCCCCTCACGCCCGCCTGGCCCAGTCCCACGAGGAGCTCGGACCCTCGCTCGATGAGCGAGCTGACCCCGAGGATCTGCCCGCCCTCCCAGAGCTCGTCCGCGGTGACGACCACCCGCCCGTCGGCGCCGTCCTCGGGGGTCGCCACGATGAAGCCGGTGCAGGCCGTCAGGAGGTCTCCTCCCGCCGCGCCGACCAGCCAGGTCCCGCATTCCTCGACGGGGTATCGAACCGTGAAGACGTTCCCCGTGCTGACGCACAGCGCGCAACCATCGAGGAGATCGTCGTTGCCGTCGTCGCACGTCTCGTCGGAGGCGCGCTGGAGCAGGCCGTCGCCGCACGCGCTCGGCACGCAGGCGGTCGTGCAGCTCCCGGTGTCGGCGTTGGCCGCGCCTTCGTCGCACGACTCTCCGGGGTCGAGGCGCCCGTCGCCGCAGCGCGGTGGGGCGCACCCGGCCAGGAGGGAGATACAGAGAAGACAGGTCAGTTCACGTAAGCAAGGCATGCCTCCAAGGTGCCACTCGGCGTCGAGCCGTGCAGCCCCGGGCGACCCACGTCCGCGCAGCAGCGACGCGTCAGGCCGCTACCGCTCGCGCCTACGCACGACTACGAGGCCCAGCAGCGTCGCCGTCGCGCGGACGGCTACGAGCGCGCGGGCGGCGACATGCTCCTCGTGAACGGCCACGGAGTGGGCGCTGGGGTGGACGCCGCCGGCGGTGCCCTCAGAGCTCGATCCCTTCGTGCGCGACGAGGCGGGCCAGCGCCTCCTCCATGAGCGCGCGCGCCCGTCCGGTCTCGCGGTGCAGCATGCCGTGGACCTCGGCGTCGGCGTCGCCGCGGTCCTCGCACTGGGCCGAGTAGCGCTCGAAGGCGGCCAGCGAGCTGACGAGCTGCGAGAGGTGGTTCGGGCACTCGCAGTCGACGGCGCTCTGGATCTCCATCAGGCGACCGAGCTGCGCGGGGGTGAAGCGTCGCGGCGGGTTCGTCCCTCGAGGCGCCGCCGGCGGCGCCGCGGAGGCGGCCGCCGCCAGGGTCGCCCGAGAGGCGCTCGCCCCGCCGAACAGCTGCTTCACGACGACGCTCATCATCTGGGAGCGCAGCCGCTCGGGAGACACCGGCGCCTTCACGACCCGGCGACGCCCGCCCTCGTAGCTCGACAGCTCCTCTCGCCTCGCGAACTCGTACAGCAAGATGACGAGCTCCAGGCTCTCGAGGCGCTCGAGCCGCTGGAGCATCTCGGTGGGATGAGGCTCCAGCAGCGACAGCGAGCAGACCAGGACGTGGGGGGCGACCTCGGGCGCCCGTCCGAGCAGGTCGTGGACGTCGGTCCCCGCCCAGACCACCTCGATCCCTTCGAAGGCGCCAGGGTTCTCGGCCACCTGCGCGGGGAGCGTCTCGTCGAGGATGGCGATGCGGGTCATGCGCCGAGAGCTAGGTTCGGTTCCGGCCCGCGCCCAAGCGAAACCGACGCCGCTCCGACCCACCAGCCGCGCGTCCCCATTCGGGAACCCCCTCGGATCGGCGCTGGCTCCACGGTGTGAGAAGACCGGGACGGCAGCTTGACATCCGCCAGCGACTCTTGCAGACACGCGTCCATGAGTCGTCCCGCGCGCGCCCGCAACGCTCCGTCCGAGTGGTGTCACCACCGCGCGCTGCGGTGCGAGGCCTGCGGCGCGGAGGGCTGCGGTCAAGCCGACTGCCTCGCCCACGCGTTCGACGCGGTCCGCGAGGGCGACCAGCTGACCCTCATCTGCCGCGGCTGCCAGGCCGAGCGCAGCGAGCCCGCGCGCCTCCGCGGCGTCGACGGCTGAGGTCGGAGTCGGGCTGGCGAGGCACGGGACCGCGGTCGCAGGACCGTCCGGGGGCGGGAGCACGGACGACGTCGACCTATCCTCGATCGCGGGCGCGCAGTACCCTTTGTGCCCCCACGGTACGGGCGGAAGGGAAGAGACGTGCGCGCGAAGATGGCGTTGAGGAGGTTCACCCTGGAGGCGGCCGGCGGCTTCCGGGGCAAGGACGCGGGCGAGCAGTTCGCGCGCGGGCTGATCGGCTGCTTCGGCGCCCTCGAAGACGGCGCGCCCGAAGGGCTGACGTTCGGGCACCAGCTCGAGGTGGTCGACCAGGGCAAGCGCGGCACCCGAACCTTGAGCGCCTGGTGGGCGCCCCGGCGCGTGGTGGTCGACGTGACCGACCGAGACGCGGTGCTGGACGCCGCCTGGAGCGAGCTGCTCCGGGCCTGCCTCCAGATGGACAGCGAGCCGCAGTACGTGGTGCTGACCAACCAGCGGGACGTGCGGCTCTACGACCTGGCGCGAGATCGCGGCGCGCCTCGGCTCAGCGTCGCCCTGGACGAGCTGCCGAAGTACAGCGAGGCGTTCCCGTTCTTCGAGCCCGACTGGGTGCCGGGCACGACGCCGAAGATCATCAACGTCGACAAGGTGAGCAAGGAGGTCGCGGACCTGGTGGCCAAGGTGTACCGCGCCCTCGCCGCGTCGAACCCCGGCCGCACCGAGGACGTCACCCGGTTCACGCTCCAGTGCATCGTGGCGATGTTCTCCGAGGACATCGGCCTGCTGCCCAAGGAGTACTTCACCACGCTGCTCTACCGCGCGGCCGAGGAGGGCGACGCGGCGGAGCGGCTGGCCGAGCTGTTCCGCGACATGGCCACCGAGGGCAGCGACTCGGGGGTCCCCTACTTCAACGGCGGGCTGTTCACCGACCCGGTGAGCATCGAGATCGGTGAGGCGCCGCTGAGAGCCCTGACCAAAGCGAGCGAGGCGAACTGGACCTTCGTCGACCCGCACATCTTCGGCAGCGTCTTCCAGGGCATCATGGACGACGACGAGCGCCACGCGAGCGGGGCCCACTACACCGCGCGCGAGGACATCATGAGCGTCGTGGGGCCGACCATCGTCGAGCCGTGGCGCGAGCGCATCGGCGCCGCGTCGACGCTCTCCGACCTGCAGGAGCTCTTGAGGGAGCTGAGCCAGTTCAGGGTGCTCGACCCCGCGTGCGGCAGCGGCAACTTCCTCTACGTGGCCTTCCGCGAGCTCTACAAACTGGAGACGGAGATCCTCTGCCGCGCCTACGAGTTCGCCTCGGTGAAGAAGGGCGGCAAGGTCAGCTGGGCCAGCGGCATCCGCACCACTAACTTCTACGGCATCGACATCAACCCCTTCGCGGTCGAGCTGGCGAAGACCACCCTGAACATCGCGAAGAAGATCGCCCACGAGGAGCGCAAGGCGACCGTGATCGAGCTGTTCGAGCAGAACCTGCTCGACACCGATCCGTCGCTCCCGCTCGACAACCTCGACGAGAACATCCTGTGTGCGGACGCGCTGTTCACCGAGTGGCCGGAGGTGGACGCGATCGTGGGAAACCCGCCGTTCTTGGGTGGCAAGAAGGTTCGACGAGAGCTCGGGACCGCGTACGGCAAACGTCTCCGCGACCGCTATCCGGAGGTGCACGGTGGCGCCGACTTCTGTGTCTACTGGTTCCGGCGGGCTCACACTCGCCTGCCGGACGTCGGACGGGCCGGACTTATCGGAACGAGCGGAATCCGGGTGGGCAACTCCCACAAAGCTAGCTTGGCCTTCATCACAGCCACCGACGGTACGATCTGCCACGCCATTTCAGAGCGAGAGTGGCCAGGCGATGCCGTGGTCCATGTGTCGATCGTTAACTGGACCAAGGGCCCACACCGCGGCCCCCATCGCCTCATTGTGGGCGACCGGGTTGTATCTCTGCAGGCAATACCTTCGCATCTACAGCTACACACTGATACCGGCAGTGCAGTTAAACTGTCCGCCAACTCCGGCGGATGTTCGACCGGAGTCGACTTCGGCACCAAGAGCTTCTATCTGAGCACCGACGACATCGGAAGGCTTGCGGACGACAGCCCGAACCTCACGTCCTTCGTCAAGGTCGTAGCCACAGGCGACTCGCTCTTGGCTGGCCGCATCGCTGATCTCGCCTTGGACTTCAGCACCAGCTCCACCGAGGCGGAAGCCCGGGCTCTCGGTCCGAAATCAGTTTGGAAGTTGCTCCGCGAGAGGGTCTACCCCGTCGTGCAGGCGAAGGGCAGCGGCGACAACGGCTGGAAGAAGCGGTGGTGGCAGCCGAGAAGACCGTATCGGAAGTTCTTCGACGAAGCAGATCGTCTGGACAGGTACATCGCATGCGGGAGACCCCAGGCTCGCCCGATCTTCATGTTTATCTCTGCGGCATTCCTACCGAGTTCGACGCTTCAGCTGTTCGCACTGCACGACGACTACTCATTTGGCATACTTCAGTCTCGGTTGCACTGGGCCTGGACACGAGCAAAGGGCACCCGGCTGAAGGCCGACGTTCGGCACACCGCGCAGGTCTGGGAGACGTTTCCATGGCCTCAGCAACCCGGTGAGGACGAAGTAGAAGCCGTTGGGCAGGCAGCTCAGCGGCTACGTGCCGTCCGGCATCAACTGATGGAAGAAAACGGTTGGTCCCTACGCGACCTCCACCGCTCGGCTGAGGTCGAAGGGCCGCACCCTCTCAAGGAGGCGCAGGCCGCGCTCGACGCCGCGGTCGAGGCGGCGTACGGCAAGCCGGCCGATCAGGAGGCGACCGAGTTCTTGCTCGAGCTGAACCAGATCCTCGCCGAGGACGAGGCGGCGGGCGAGACCATCCAGGGCCCGGGGCTGCCAGCCGGCCTCGACCCGAAGGACCCGCGCTGGTTCTCCACCGACTGCATCGAGCCGCCGCCCCTCCCGGACGCCGGGGAACAGGTCTGGCAGGGCTTCGCGCTTGGGGAGCAGGTGGCCGCTGAGTTCGAAGGAGAAGAGTGGGTTGGAGAGGTAGTCGATCCAGCCGACTACGAGGAGCCCCTCGAGCGCGGATGCATCCGCGTGTACTTCCCCCGCGACGACACCTGGCTCGACATGACACCGGACGAGCTGACGCGAAAGAAGAAGGGCCGCGCCCGTGCCTGAGACCGTGGCCGACGTACCCGCCCTCGCCGCGCTCTGGGACGCCGAGAAGAACGGCGAGCCAGCCGAGCGCGCGCTGTCCCGCAGCCACCGCTCCGCGTGGTGGAGGTGCGAGAAGGGCCACTCCTTCCAGCGCAGCCCGCGCGCGCTGTCGCGCAAGACCGAGTGCCCGACCTGCGCGGTCAGCGGCTCGAGCTTCGCCGATGAGCACCCCGCGCTCGCCAAGCGCTGGCACCCGAGCAAGAACGGCGTGAAGCCGAACGCGGTCTCTGCGGCGCACACCGGAGCCGTGTGGTGGGTGTGCGAGGAGGGGCACACCTTCGAGCGCTCGCCGCTCCAGATGGCGGCCGACCAGAGCTGCCCGCACTGCGCCCTGCACCGCGACTCGCTCGCGGCGCGCTTCCCCG
The DNA here is from genome assembly GCA_036149055.1 of Myxococcota bacterium. Classification (GTDB taxonomy): domain Bacteria; phylum Myxococcota_A; class Polyangia; order Polyangiales; family Sandaracinaceae; genus JAVJQK01. The sequence goes on from JAYZQJ010000097.1 coordinate 77,947, forward strand.
AGATCGCGGCCGAGTGGCACCCGCACGACAACGGCGCGCTCACCCCCGACCAGATCGAGCCGGACCACAAGATGACCGCGCGCTGGCTGTGCGCGAAGGGACACGCCTTCTCGGCCACGGTGCGCTCGCGGACCCGCAGCCACGGCCGCTGCCCGCTCTGCTACGGCGCGTGGACGATGGACTCGATCCGGAGCTTCGTGAAGTCGCTCCTCGGCCACGTCGACGTGCTGAACGAGAGCGAGCTCTTCGCGCTGGCGATGCAGGCGGGCGCGCTGCGGGGCGCCGCCTCGCGCGCCTTCGTGATGGCGCTCTGCACCGGCCGCTTCCCCGAGTCGGAGCTGGAGAAGTTCGCCAACGACCAGCCTTCGCTCGTCGACGACTTCGCCGAGACGCCCGAGCTGACCCTGGAGCTGGTCGAGGTCAAGCAGCGCAAGGAGGCGGCCGACAAGCCCGACGACCCGTTCGCGCTGCCTGCGGCGCCGGATGCGGACTACGAGCCGGACGACGGCGAGATCGACGTCTCGGCGACGCTGACCGCCCAGCAGGAGGAGAGCGCGGACGACGAAGAGGCGTCGGAGGACGCGCTGCCGGTCGTGCAGACCCGGGACGCGCTCGCCGCGCTCGACAGCCCGCTGATCGCCAGCGCCGACGCCGAGACCGTGCGCTTCCTGCTCGACAGCGCCAAGGCCAAGCTCTGGCGCCACGCCTACAAGGACCCCGAGCACGCCGAGGCCCAGGCCCGCGCCTTCGAGGGCGACGCCTACTCCTCGCTCGTGCGGAATCGGTTCCTCGAGGAGTTCGACGCGGCCAGGTCGATGGAGCTCCCGGCCGGCTACGCGTTCCGGCCCACGCCGGAGAGCGACATCGCCGAGCCGAACCTGATGCAGCGGCACGTCGCGGTCAGCGTGGCCAAGGAGCGCCGCTTCGGTAACTGGTCGGGCATGGGCGCGGGCAAGACGCTGAGCGCCATCGTGGCCACCCGGCTGGTCGAGGCGGATCTCAGCGTCATCTGCTGCCCGAACGCGGTGGTGGGCAACTGGGAGAAGGAGGTGAAGAACGCCTTCCCCGACGCCCAGGTGCAGTGCAAGACCTGGACGCCGGAGTGGGACGAGCTTCAGCGGGGCCCGCGCTACCTCGTGATGAACTTCGAGCAGTTCCAGCAGCCGGACTCGGAGGCGAGCCTCGTCGGCTTCCTGGATCGCTACGTCGTGGACTTCGTCGTCGTCGACGAGATCCACTTCGCCAAGCAGCGCAACCCGACCGAGATGTCCAAGCGGAAGCGGCTCGTTCAGGGCCTCATCCTGGAGGCGGGCAAGCGCAACGCCGATCTCTGCGTGCTCGGCATGTCCGGCACCCCCGTCATCAACGAGCTCCAGGAGGGCAAGAGCCTGGTCGAGATGATCACCGGCCACCGGCACGACGAGCTGGAGACCAAGGCCACGGTCCAGAACTGCATGCGCCTGTACCAGCGCCTCGTCACCCTCGGCACCCGCTGGCGCCCCGCCTACAAGACGCAGCTCGACGAGCAGAAGGTCGAGGTCGACTGCGTCGAGCACCTCGAGGCCATCCGCGCGGTCGCCCGCGGCACCGTGCTCGAAATGGAGCAGGTGCTGACCCAGGTCCGGCTGGAGGTCATCCGCGAGCACCTCGAGCCCGGCAAGAAGATCCTGATCTACACCCACTACGTCGACGGCATCGTCGAGCAGCTGCGCGAGGCGGTCATCGAGGCGGGGCTCCGGCCCGGCCTCTTCACGGGCAGCAGCGACGACACGGACCTCGACGAGTTCAAGAAGCCGGGCGGCACGGTCGACGTGCTCATCGCGTCCAGTCGGGTCAGCACCGGCGTCGACGGCCTCCAGCGGGTCTGCAACCGGCTGATCCTCAACTCGCTGCCGTGGACCAACGCCGAGTACGAGCAGCTGCGCGCCCGCCTCTGGCGCCAGGGCAGCCGCTTCGACCGGGTCGAGGTCATCATCCCCGTCACCTACGCCTACGTGAACGGCGAGCGCTGGTCCTACTGCGAGTCGAAGCTCCACCGGCTGGAGTACAAGAAGAGCATCGCCGACGCCGCCGTGGACGGAGTGGTCCCGGAGGGCAACCTGCGCACGCCGGCCCAGGCCCAGCAGGACATCATGGGCTGGCTCGAGCGGCTGGAGACCGGCGTCGTCGAGACGATCGCGCGCCACCAGATCGAGGTGCCGCTCTCGCGCGAGCCGGGCGACGTGCAGCGCCGCACCCGCCAGTACGGCGACTTCTCGAAGCTGAACAACCGCTGGTACGCGTCGAACAGCCAGAAGACGCACGCGCGGCTGGAGGCCAACCCCGAGGAGTGGGCCCACTACCACACGATGTATCAGGAGCTCCGCAAGAGCTGGAGCGTCGTGCCCTTCCAGGAGGAGATCCGCTGGCTCGAGAAGCGCGAGGGCCTGACGGTCGCCGACCTCGGCTGCGGCGAAGCCAAGATCGCGGAGGCGGTGGGCGAGCGCCACCGCATCCACAGCTTCGACCACGTGGCCATCGACGAGCGCGTCCTCGCCTGCGACATCGCGGCCGTCCCCCTCGACGACGCCAGCGTCGAGGTGGCGATCCTCTGCCTCGCGCTGATGGGCGCCAACTCCACCGACTACATCCGCGAGGCGCACCGCCTCCTGGAGATCGACGGCCAGCTCCACATCTGGGAGCCGGCCAGCTACTTCGACGACGTCTCCGCCTTCTGCGGCGCCCTCGCGCGCCTCGGCTTCGAGGTCGTACCCGCCAGCAAGCAAGGCGACTTCATGCGCATCTACGCCTACAAGAACGCGAGCGCTCCGGACCCGAACCTGACGCTCCCGTTCCGCGGCAGAGGCGACTCCCAGAGCGACCGATAGCGCTGGTCGAAGCGTTGTAGCCCCTCCGCCTCGCGTGAGGCGGAGGGCCGGAGAGGCTCACGCCTCGTCGGTCACCGGCTCGTCGACGACCGGGATCGGGGGGACGGGGTCCTCGGGGCTCGGCGCGTCCGGGTCGTCCTCGACCACCGGCTCCTCGGGCTCGTCCTCGCGGCCGCCGTTGGCGAAGCTGCGGCGGTGGCGGTCGAGGGGCGCCATCGCGCGCTGGAAGGCGGCGAGGCTCTCCTCGTCGTCGGGGTCGACCCAGCCGACCATCGCGCGGCCGTAGGCGGCGATCGCCTCGGCGAGGACGGTGATCTGGGCGGCGACCGCGCGACCGTCGGGCACGTCGACGGCGGTCTCGCCGACCCCGAGCGCCTCGCCGAAGGCCGCGTGCTGCGCGCGCACGAAGGGGAGGAAGTCGGGGCCGATGAGGGCCTCGATCTCGGGCTCGAGGCCGAGCTCCTCGACGCGGCGGAGGATGTGGTCGCTCGTGGTGTAGAGCTCGCTGTACTCCGCGGTCACGAACTTGGTGCCCTGCGGGAGCATGCGGAGGCGAAGCGTGGTGACGCGCTCCTGCTTCTCACCGGTGGTGACGCGCGCGAGGCCGTCGAGGATCATGCGACCCCCGACGTACGCCCCGCC
>JAYZQJ010000098.1:0-18331 GCA_036149055.1 Myxococcota bacterium
GAGAACGGCAGCGGCAGCGAGAACGGCAGCGGCAGCGAGAACGGCAGCGGCAGCGAGAACGGCAGCGGCAGCGAGAACGGCAGCGGCAGCGAGAACGGCAGCGGGCGCAGGGCCGGAGAGCAGGCGCGGCGCCGGGCCTAGCTATTCCTCCTCGCCTCCCACCTCTCCTCCTCCCCGTGATCTGCGTTGACCATGAGGGCGTCGGGCTCGGGTCCCGGCTGGCCCGTCGCCGGTGCCGAATGACGATATGACGACGAGCGTCCCCGCCCTCGCGACGGGAGAGCAGGCGCGGCGCCGGGCCTAGCTATTCCTCCTCGCCTCCCACCTCCCTCCTCCCCGTGATCTGCGTTGACGACGAGGGCCTCGGGCCGGCGCTGAATGACGATATGACGACGAGCGTCCCCGGTCTCACGCCGGTCTCACGGACTCCAGGCCGGGGTGCGGTAGGCTCGCCTCATGCGCCGCGCTCTCGTCGTCGCCCTCTGCCTGGCCGGCTGCGCCGGCGCCTCGGAGCCTCACGGCCTCGCTGCGAGCCCCGAAGAGCGCTCGCCGCCGAGCGGCGAGACGGGGCGCGAGGCCGCGGCTCGGTCGGAGGAGACCGCGCCTGAACGGAGCCCGGCGTCGCCTGCGTCGTCCGAGGCGGTCCGCGCCTTCTTCGCCGCCCACGCGGGCTGCGACCCGCGGTGCGCGGCGAGCGACCCCGACGCCGAGGGAACGAGCCTCTTCTTGACGGATCCTCGTCGGCTCGCCAGCGTGCCCTTCGCGGGCGGCGAGGCGCAGCTCTGGTCGGTGGGCTGGGCCAACAGCGGCCCGGACTCGGGTACGGAGCTGGTGCTCGTGGTCCCGACGGCCTCGGCGCCCGAGGAGGCGGAGCGGGACGATGTGTGGGCGGCTCACGAGCTGTTCCCCGCGGCGATCGAAGGGCACACCTCGGTCGCCGTGGGCGCGCTGGCGCACCGCTCGGAGCAAGACGTGATCGACGCGCGCGACGCCGCGTCCGAGCCGCGCCTCGAGGTCGACGGCGGGGTGCTGCGGGTGAGCTTCGAGGTGATCGAGCAGCGCAGCTGGCTGGTCGCGTTCGAGGAGTGCGAGGAGGTCGAGCGCGGCCCTCGCTTCCGCTACCGCGTCGAGACCCTGTGCTCCGCGCGCCCCGGGGGCGAGGACGCGCGAGAGCCCTGCGGACGCAGCTGCGTCGGCGAAGGCTGCCCCGCCCGCACCTGCGACGCCGGCGGCGCCCTCACGTGCCGGAGCCTGGTGACCGCGCGCTCGCTGCTCGCCCCCGGCGGCCTCGACGACTGCCGCGGCCCCGCCGGCCCCCGGCGACGGCCCACCCCCGAGGAGGCGCGCGCCGTCGCGCTCTCCGTGGAGGTGGTCGCGCCCGACCGCGTGCGGGTGACCGGCCCCTCCCCCGACGCCGGCGAGGTCGCCCTCGACGCCGTCCGAGGCCTCCCGCCCCTCGAGATCGTCTGCCCGCTGCTGGGCTTCGAGCAGGGCTGCGACGACGAAGAACGCGCTCGCTACGACGCGCTCGTCGGCGCGGCGCGCTGAAGGAAGGAGATCAGAACACCCCGGACCAGCCGAAGAGGGGCATCGTCATCTCTCCGGGGGGCGCCTCGCGCGGCCACGGGTGCTCGGCGATCGCGACCTCGGCCAGGGTGATGGCGACGCCGAGGACCGCCAGGCCGACGCTGGTCGCGATCACCCCGGAGAGCTCGTCGAGCCCGATCGCCGTGAGCACGACGCCGACGAGCGACGCCGCGAGGATCGGGCCCCAGCTCAGGAAGTGCGCCTCCTCGACCAGCTGCGGGTCGTGGGCGAGCCGCTCCATGCGCAGCACCGAGTAGGTGGCGGCGCCGCCCGCCCCGGCGATCAGGCCCGCGACGCCGACGATGGAGAGCGCGTCGCCTCGCTCCCCGGCGGCGCGCAGCGAGAAGGACAGCAGCCCGCCGAGCAGCGCGCCCCCGACGACGCCGTGGTGGAAGACCATCGCCGGCTCGACCGGGACGCCGTAGGCCTGGGTGACGCCGGAGAGCACGGCGCTGCTGACCACCGCGGCGAGCGACATCGCGGCGCCGACCGCGATCCCGTCCCCCCGGTCGACGGCGGCGACCAGCGCGGCCGTCAGGAGCAGCCCGGCCTCCAGGGTGGCGACGCCCCAGGTGAGCCCGGTGGAGTCCTGGAACGTCGGGCCTTCGTCGGTCTGGGCCCGGGCGGCGGCGGGCGCGCCGGCGAGGGAGAGCGCGAGGATCCCGGCGAGGGCGAAGCGTGCCATGCGGACAACCGTAGCCGGAGAAGATGACGTTCTCGTGAGGAACCTCACCTGGGCGCCGATTTCCGGTATGATCTCGGCAGCGATGGGTGACCACTCGGTCTCGGGCAAGCTCGATCAGGAAGAAACGCGCGCCTTCATGAAGGCGCTCCTCGCCGACGTGAGGGCGCTCGAGGTCATGCTCGAGCGCGGCATGTTCGACGAAGGCCGACGCCGCGTCGGCGCCGAACAGGAGATGTTCCTGGTCGACGCCGACATGCGGCCCGCGCCCGTCGCGTGCGAGATCCTCGACGGATGCGAGGAGAGACGGCTCACGACCGAGCTGGCTCGCTTCAACCTCGAGGCGAACGTCGACCCACGGGTCTTCGGGGGCACCGCGCTCAGTGAGCTCGAGGCCGAGATCCGCACCCTGGTCGGGATCGCCGACGGTCGCGCCCACGCGCACGGCGCGCGGGTGCTGCTCACCGGCATCCTGCCGACGCTCCGACGGAGCGATCTGGGCCTCTCGAACATGACGCCGAGCCCCCGCTACCGGGCGCTCAACGACACGCTCCTCACGATGCGTGGCGGCGACTTCCACATCGAGATCAAGGGCATCGACGAGCTCAACGTCCGGCACGACAACGTCATGTTCGAGGCCTGTAACACGAGCTTCCAGGTGCACTTCCAGGTGGCGCCGAAGGAGTTCGCGAAGCTCTACAACGTGGCCCAGCTCGTCACCGCGCCCGTGCTCGCCGCCGCGGTGAACTCGCCGATGCTCTTCGGCTCGAGGCTCTGGCACGAGACGCGGATCGCGCTCTTCTCCAGCTCGATCGACGAGCGCTCCAGCTCCCGCGCGGCCCGCGGCTTCCGCCCGCGCGTCACCTTCGGCGACGGCTGGGTGAAGAGCTCGGTGCTCGAGATCTTCCGCGAGCAGATCGCCCGCTTCCGCGTCGTCCTGAGCGCGCCCGCGAACGGCGACCCGATGAAGGCGGTGGAGCGCGGCGAGGCGCCCAAGCTGAGCGCGCTGCGGCTCCACAACGGCACCGTCTACCGGTGGAACCGCGCTTGCTACGGCATCAACGACGACGGGGTGGCGCACCTCCGCATCGAGAACCGCGTGCTCCCGAGCGGCCCGACGATCCTCGACGAGGTGGCCAACGCCGCCTTCTTCTTCGGCCTGATGAGCGGCGTGGTCGAGCGCATCGGCGACCCCCAGCACGCGCTGGACTTCGACATCGCGAAGGACAACTTCTTCGCGGCGGCGCGGCACGGGCTGAAGGCCCAGTTCACCTGGCTCGACGGCGAGACCCTGACCGCCGGGGAGCTGATCCGGGAGCGCCTGCTCCCGCTCGCCCGCGAGGGGCTCGAGCACGTGAAGATCGCGGGCGAGGACATCGATCGCTACCTCGGCGTCATCGCCGCCCGGGTCGACGCGGGCCGCACCGGCGCCGCCTGGACGCTCGAGTCGGTCAGCGCGATCGGCAAGGACGTCTCCGAGGACATGCGCGAGCGCATGCTGCTGAAGACGATGCTGGAGCACCAGCGCACCGGCACCCCCGTGCACGAGTGGGCCACGCCGGTGCTCGGCGCCATGAGCGATCAGGAGGACGAGTGGCGGCGCGGGCTGCAGCGCGTCGGCCAGTTCATGAGCACCGATCTCTTCACCGTGCAGCCGACCGACCTGGTCGACCTCGCCGCGAGCGTGATGGAGTGGGAGCACATCAAGCACGTCCTCGTGGAGGACGATGACGGACACCTGCTCGGCCTGGTCACGCACCGCTCGCTCCTCCGCCTGGTGGCGCGTGGCGGACACGAGGGCAAGGCGCCGATCATCGTGCAGGACATCATGATCGAGTCGCCCCGTACGGTGACACCCGACACGCCGACCCTCGAGGCGATGCAGCTCATGCGGGAGGAGCGGGTGGGCTGCCTCCCGGTCTGTGAGGACGGTCGGCTGGTCGGGATCATCACCCAGAGCGACCTCATCCGCGTCTCGGCGCACCTCCTGGAGAAGTTCCTGAAGGGAGAGCGCTGACGGAACGAGAGAGGCCCGGAGGCGGATGCCCCCGGGCCTCGTCTCGAGCGCCGGTCGACGTCAGGGCGTGATCGACACGTCGTCGATCCCGAACCCTTCTTCCGTCAGGCTTCCGTCGCTGTCGAAGCGGTGCCGGATCCGGACCGCCGCCTCGCCGGCGGTGCCGGTCAGCGGGTGCGAGGCCATGCGCCAGGCCGCGCCCGACACGCCGTCCCACCACTCGTTCGTCGTGTCGTTGTACCAGTTGGTGCCCATCGACCCATCGCCGAGCTTGGTCCACGTCCCGGTCGACGCGGTCCAGACCTCGACCCAACCCTCGTCACAGCAGCTCTCGGTCTCGAAGATGTGCTGGAACGAGAGCGTCGGGTCGGTCGCCACGGCGGAGAAGTCGAAGCAGCCCGACCGGACCCACGAGCTCTCGTTGCTCGGGTAGTTGCCGCTCAGGTTGGTGACCCAGGCGTTGGTGCCGCCGCCCGCGGCCGCGATCACGGTCCCGGCCGGAGCGCCGTGCGCCCACGAGAAGTTGGCGCCTCCGGCGGTCCAGCCGCCGTTGTCCGCCTCGAAATCCTCGGTGTAGCCGGCGCCGAGCGGCAGGAGCCCGCTGACGACCCCCGTCGACATGTCGTTGGTCGCGTCCTCGTCGCCGACGAGCACGACGCTCGCCTCGATGACGTAGGTCCCCGGGGCGGTCAGGTCGAAGGTGGCGGTGGTCTGGTAGGTCTCGCGAGCGCCGGGCGCGATCGTCAGCGTGACGGTCTCCGTGGTCGTCGCGCCGCCGTCCACCGAGAAGACCACGTCGAACGAGGTGATCGTCGTGGAGCCCACGTTGGCGACCTCGATGTTGAGGGCATCGGTGCTCGTGGGACACTCGCCGAGACCGAGCGACACCGAGGCGACCGCCGCGTCGGTCACCGGCTCGATGCGGACGTTGTCCACGTAGAACCCGTCACGGGTCACGCTGCCGTCGCTGTCGAAGACGAAGCGGATGCGGACGTCGGCGTTCCCGGCCGCGCCGACCAGGGGGTAGGCCGCCCTGCGCCAACCGGAGCTGGTGCCGTCCCACCAGTCGTTGCTGGTGTCGTTGTACCAGTTGACGCCGCCGCCGGCCTCGCCGAGCTTGGTGAAGGTCGCGCCGCCATCGAGGGAGATCTCCACCCAACCCTCGTCGCAGCACCCCTCGGTCTCGAAGCGGTGGTCGAAGGTCAGCATGGGATCCCCCGTCACTCGGCTCATGTCGAGCGGAGGCGACTCCATGTACGACTCGTCCTCGCTGTTGTTGTACGAGCCCGCCGGGTTGGTCGCGATGAGCATCGTCGGCGTGCCGCCGGGCCCGTCGGCCATGCCGTGCGCCCAGCTGCTGTTCGTGCCGCCCGCGGTCCAGCCCCCAGGGCCGGCCTCGAAGTCCTCGAAGTAGCTAAACTCCGACCGGCAGACCGGCATCGCGCCGGCGTCGTCACAGAACACCGCGGTGGCGGCGCAGTCCGTCGTGGTCTCCACCGCGCAGCCGAACTCGTTCGGCTGACAGACGACGAGGTTGTCGCCCATGCAGGCGCGTCCCACCGGGCTGCACTCCATCACGCCCATGCAGGGGTCGACGGCGGCGGTGCTGCACGTCGGCGCCGGCGAGCCGGCCGCGTCGCAGAACCCGAACATCGTGTCGGTGCAGGTGGTCCGCGTCTCGACCATGCAGCCGAAGGCGTCCATCTCGCACTCGACGAGCTCCGGGCCGTCGCAGGTCGCGCCGAGCGTGGCGCACTGATCGACGCCGTCACAGGGATCGCCCGTGAAGGTGCAGGCCGCGGGGGCCGCGGCGCCGTCGCAGGTGCCGGAGGCGCGCGAGGAGCAGTCGTCACGCGTCTCGACGAGGCAGCCGAACGCGTTGGGCGCGCAGGTCACGAGCGTGTCGCCGTCGCAGCTCGTGCCCTCGGCGGCGCACGCGTCGGCGACACCGGCGCACGGGTCCGGCGGGAGCGCGCACATCGGCATCGCGCCGCCGTCGTCGCAGACGCCGCCCGGGGAGGCGGCGCAGTCGGTCACGTCGAGGACCAGACATCCGTCGGCGTTGGGAGCGCACACCTCGAGGGAGTCGCCGTCACAGGCGCGACCCTCGGTGTCGCAGCGCTCGGCCGCGGGGATCGCCTCGCAGGGGTCGACGACGCACATCGCGGCGGCACCCGAGTCGTCACAGGAGCCGCCCGCGGTCGCGGCGCAGTCCATCTCGGTCTCCACCAGGCAGCCGTCGGCGTTCGCCGCGCAGGTGACGAGCGTGTCTCCCGAGCAGCTCGTCCCCGCGGCCGCGCACTGCTCCACGTCCGCGCACGGGTCGACTCCGCTGTCCGGATCTTCACCCGAATCCATCATCTGGCCGCTGTCGGGCGTGTCGGGGGATGAGTCACACCCCACCGTGAGCAGCACCGCCATGAGCAGCGACGCACCGTTCAATCTCATCCAATCCATCTGTCCTCCATCGAAGCAAGGCTTCGCCCCACGCACACTCGTGAGAGCCAGGACGGTGTCACGAGTTCGGCACACGGTCCATCCCGACCCTTGCCTACGCGATTCATGGGCGATTGGACTACGCATCCCCGATGGAGGACGAATCCCGGGGGCCAGGAGAGCGCGCTCTGCCCGCCGTGGGGCTGCTATCGTCCGGGCGATGACCCGTGTGAAGACCGAGGACCTGGGCGGGGTGCGGCTGCTGACGCTGAGCCGGCCGCAGAAGAAGAACGCCTTCGACGTAGCCCAGGCGGAGGAGCTCTGGGCGGCGATCGAGGCGGCGGACGCGGACGACGCGGTGCGGGTGATCGCGGTCACCGGCGAGGGCGACTACTTCACCGGCGGCGCGGACATCACCCTCTTCCGCGACTTCGCTTCGCTCGACCCCGCGTCGCTGAAGAAGGTCGCCGGGCTGTACGAGCCGCTGCGGGCCTGCGCCAAGCCGACGGTCGCGATCCTTCAGGGCCACTGCGTGGGCATGGGGGTGACGGTGCTGCCGAGCTTCGACCTCGTCTACGCCGCCGACCACATCACGTTCACCACGCCGTTCGTGAAGATCGGGCTGGTGCAGGAGTACGGCAGCTCGCACACGCTGCCGCGCCTGCTCGGCCTCCAGCGGGCGAAGGAGCTGCTCCTGCGCGCCAGCCCGCTCGACGCGAAGACGGCGGCCGAGTGGGGGCTGGTCACCCGGGTGTTCCCCGCCGACCGGCTGCGGGACGAGGCGATGAAGATCGCGACCGAGCTGGCGGGCAACCCGCCGGGCGCGGTGGCGGAGGCGAAGCGGCTCCTCGAGGTCGGGGTGATGGCCAGCTTCGACGAGGCCTGCCGCGCCGAGGACGACGCGCTCGCGTCCCGCTACGGCTCGCCGGAGAACGTGAAGGCGGTCACCGCGATCCTGTCGCGCAAGAAGAAGGCGTGAGGCGCGCGCTCCTCCTCGCGCTCCTCGCGCTCGGCTGCGACGGGGGCGGCGCGCCCGCCGACGCCGGGATCGACGCCGGGATCGACGCGGGGCGCGACGCCGGCGTCGACGCGGGGCCGCCGGTGGTGGTGCTGCCGGACGACCGCGCCCCCTGCCGCGACCGGGACCCGCTGCGGCGGCCGTTCTTCGGCGACCTGCACGTGCACACCGCGGTCAGCTTCGACGCCAACGCCTACGGCACCCGCACCCGGCCGCGCGACGCTTACCGGTTCGCTCGCGGCGAGGCGATCGGCCTGCCGCCCCACGATCCGAGCGGCGCCCCGACCCGCACCGTCCAGCTCGACCGGCCGCTCGACTTCGCCGCCGTCACCGACCACGCGGAGTTCTTCGGGGAGATCGACATCTGCTCGGACCCGAGCTCGCCCGGCTACGACTCGACGACCTGCCGCACCTACCGCGAGGGAGACAGCGCCGCGCCCGACTACGGCGAGCTGACCAACCTCCTGCTCATGCCGCGCACCGTCGCCCGGGTCTGCCGGGTGCACCCGGAGCTCTGCCGCGAGCGCGACCTCGCGGTCTGGCAGGAGGTGCAGGACGCGGCCGAGGACTTTCAGGATCGCACGGAGGCCTGCGCCTTCACGACCTTCGTCGGCTACGAGTGGACCGGGTCGGCGGGCGGCACGAACCTGCACCGGAACATCCTCTTCCGCGGCCGCAGCGTGCAGCGCGTGCCGGTGAGCTACCTCGACGCGCCGACGCCCGACGAGCTCTGGAGCCGGCTCGAGGCGACCTGCCTCGACACCGGCACGCCCTGCGATCTCCTGAGCATCCCGCACAACGGCAACCTCGGCGGCGGCCGCATGTTCGTGCCGACCACCGAGGACGGAACGCCCTACGACGCCGCGCAGGCGGCCCGGCGCGCGCGCCTCGAGCCGCTGCTCGAGATCTACCAGCACAAGGGCGCGAGCGAGTGCGTGACCGGGCTCGACGACCCGCTGGCGAGCGAGGACGAGCTCTGCGGCTTCGAGATGATGCACCCCAACCTCTGCACCGGCGGCGCCGACGATCCGCCGGACTGCGTCGGCGTGTGCGCGGGCGGCGGCATCGGGTTCCTCGGCAGCTGCGTCGGACCGAGCGACATGGCGCGCGGCGCGCTGCGGACCGGGCTCCGCGAGGAGGCGCGGATCGGCGTCGACCCGTTCCGCTTCGGGTTCATCGGCAGCACCGACACCCACGTGGCCACGAGCGGGCTGGTGCGCGAGCAGGGCTGGCCCGGGCACGCCGGCGAGAACGAGGACGAGCCCGCCGATCAGCTGCGGGTGCCCGACGGCGCGCTCGTCCGCGGGCTGACCGCGAGCCCCGGCGGCCTGGCCGTCGTGTGGGCCGAGGAGAACAGCCGCGAGGCGCTCTTCGACGCAATGCGGCGGCGCGAGACCTACGCGACCAGCGGGCCCCGCATCGTCGTCCGGCTCTTCGCGGGCTTCGGGCTGCCCGCCGATCTGTGCGATCGGGCCGACGCGATCGCGCGCGGCTACGAGGACGGCGTGCCCATGGGCGGCAGCCTCGGGCCCGATCCGGCCGGCGCCGCGCCGCGTCTGTTCGTCAGCGCGCTGCGAGACGCGATGGGCGCGCCGCTCCAGCGCGTCCAGATCGTCAAGGGCTGGCTCGAGGGCGGAGAGACCTTCGAGCGGGTCTACGAGGTGGCCGGCGATGCCGACAACGGCGCGAGCGTCGACGAGGCGACGTGCGCGCTCTCGGGCGACGGCTTCGACGCGCTCTGCGAGGTCTGGACCGATCCCGACTTCGACCCCGCGCAGCCCGCCTTCTACTACGCGCGCGTGGTCGAGAACCCGACCTGCCGCTGGAGCCGCCACGCCTGCAACGCGCTCGACCTCGACTGCGCGAGCCTGCCCGCCGACTCCCCGTACGCGGCGTGTTGCGACCCCGCGATCGCGCACACGCTGCAGGAGCGCGCCTGGACCTCGCCGATCTGGTACTCGCCCTGACCCGATCCATGAGCGACATTGGTCGCATGAAGACGGCGGCCGAGTACATCGAGAGCCTGCGGACGCGAGATCTGGAGCTCTGGGTCGACGGCGAGCGCATCGCCGATCCGGTGGATCACCCCAAGGTGCGCCCCGCGATCAACGCGGTCGCGGCGACCTACGCGGTGGCGCACGGCCCGCACGCCGCGCTCGCCGTGGCCCACTCCGAGCTCGTCGACGGCCCGGTGAACCGCTTCACGCACCTCTTCACCTCGCCGGACGACCTGGTGAAGAAGGTCGAGCTCCAGCGAGTCCTCGGGCGCCTGACGGGGACCTGCTTCCAGCGCTGCGTCGGCATGGACGGGCTCAACGCCCTCTTCATCGCGACCTGGGAGGCGGGGGAGGCGAAGCACGCGCGCTTCGTGCGCTGGCTCGAGGGCGTGCAGCAGCGGGACGAGATGCTCGACGGGGCGATGACCGACCCGAAGGGCGACCGCAGCAAGCGCCCGCCCGAGCAGCCGGACGCCTACGTGCGCGTCGTCGATCGGCGGGACGGTGGCGTCGTGATCCGCGGCGCGAAGGTGCACCAAACGGGCGCCGCGAACGCGCACCAGATCTTGCTGATGCCGGGGCAGGGCCTGCGCGAGGGCGAGGAGGACTTCGCGATCGCCTGCGCCATGCCGGTGGGCACGGAGGGGGTGCGCATGGTGCTCGGCCGGCAGCCCTCCGACGGGCGCAAGGGCGGGCCGGACGCGGGCAACGCGCGCTTCGGCGGGCAGGAGTGCGTGGTCCTCTTCGACGACGTCTTCGTGCCGGAGGAGCGCGTGTTCCTCGACGGCGACCTCGCCGCCTGCGAGACGCTCGTGCACAGCTTCGCCGGCTTCCACCGCGCGAGCTACGGCGGCTGCAAGCCCGGCAACTTCGACGTGCTCATCGGCGCCGCCGACCTGCTGACCCGGGAACACGGGGTGCGCCGCGCGAGCCACGTGCGCGACAAGCTGGTCGAGATGGCGCACCTCGCCGAGACGGTGCACGGCGTCGGGCTCGCGGCGAGCACCAAGAGCACCGCGCACGCGAGCGGCGTGTGGGAGGTCGACCCGGTCCTCGCCAACGTCTGCAAGCACAACGTCACCCGCCTCCCCTACGAGATCGGGCGGCTGGCCGAGGACCTCGCCGGCGGCGCGATGGCCACCTTGCCCTCGCTCGCCGACCGGGAGCGCCCCGAGCTCGCCGCGCTGCTCGCCCCCGCCTACGGGAGCGAGGCCCGGGCCAAGGCGCTGCGGCTCGTCGAGTACATGACCTATGGCGCCGGCGCGGTGCCCTTCCGGATCGAGTGCATGCACGGCGCCGGCTCCCCGCAGGCCCAGCGCATCGTGCTCGAGCGCACCCTGGACTGGGACGCGAAGGTCCAGCGCGCGCGCGTGCTCGCCGGCCTCGACCCGGACGAGGAGCTCCCCGAGATCGAGTGAAGGCCTCCGGCGGGACGCCGGCCGCGGCAGACCTCATGTTGAGGGGGTGAGGGTCCTCGTCCGCTGCCCCTCGTGCGGCCACGCCTCGCGCTTCCTCCTCGTCGACGACGAGGTCTGCGCGCGCTGCGTGAAGTGCGGCACCGGGTTCGAGCCGCGCTGCGCCGCCTGCGGGCTGCGGCCGGGGAGCGAGGCGCTGACCGGCGTCGACGCCCCGCGGTGCGCGGGCTGCGAGGCGCCCCTCGCGCTCGAGGCCGGCCCGGTCGTCGCGCCCTACGCGAAGCCCGGCGGCGTGGTGGACTGGGGAGACCTCCGGCTGGAGCTCCGGTTCGACGGCGCCCCCTACCGCGACGGACGCCCCAGCCGCCTCTCGCTCCACGCGCCGCCACGCTCGCCGAAGCAGCGCCTGGCCGCGTGGGGGGCCCTCGCCGCGCCCGGGCTCATCGCCCTCCCCTTCGACGCCCCGCTCTTCGCCGCCGTCTGGGCGAGCCTCGCCGGCGTGGTGGTCTCGTCCGGCACCCGGAGCGTCGCCCTCGAGGTCGACTCGACGCACATCCGCATCCTCCGGCGCGGCTGGACGCGGCGCCCCCGGACCTTGCGAGCGCAGAGCGTGCGCGAGGTGTGGTGGGCCGGCCGCGGCGGCGACTGCGCGGTCTGGGCCCGGAGCGACGCCGGCGCCGTGGTCCTCTTCGACGGGCTCAGCCCGCGACGGGCCCGCGCGCTGGCCGCGCACGTCGGCGTGGTGATCGGGCTGGACGTCGACGACCGGCGCCGATAGAGGAGCGGCGTGCTGATCACGCTCTCGGGGATCTCGCTCGCCTGGCTCGGGGCGGCGGCGTGGCTCGACCGCCACGGGCTGAAGGAGCCGCCGGCGGGGGACTTCGACGCCATCGTGGTGCTCGGCTGTCGCGTGGCCCCGGGCGGCCGCCCCAGCGTCTCGCTCGCGCGCCGGGCCGAGCGGGCGGCCGCGCTGTGGCTCGAGGGCCGGGCGCCCCGCGTCGTGACCACCGGGGGCGTCGGCGACCACCCTCCGAGCGAGGCCCGCGCGGCGGCCGACGTGGCGATCGCGCGGGGGGTCGACCCGTCGGCGATCCTGCTCGAGGAGCGCTCGACCACCACCCGGGAGAACGCGCGCGAGGCGCGGGCCCTGCTGGAGAGCGAGGGCGTCGACGCGCGCAGGGTGCTCGTGGTATCCGACAGCTACCATTGCTTCCGAGCGAGACGGATCTTCCGCCGGCACTTCGAGACGGTCGCGTCGGCGGGCAGCGAGGGCCCCACGCGCGCACGCACGCGAGGGGCCCTCCGGGAGGTCGCGGCGCTGGCGGCGCACGCGACCCGGCTCACCCGTTGATCAGCGCCACCACGCTGATCAGGATCGGCACCACCAGGATGGCGCCGAGCACGACCCAGGAGGTCGGCCGGGCGAAGTTGAGGGTCTGCCCGATCCCGATCCGCTTCGGCACGAAGATCGCCGGGTCCTCGGGCGCGTAGTAGACCGCGCCGCCCAGCCGCCAGCCGTCCGGCCGGGTGCCGAGCACCTCCGTCCCGGCCAGCTCGCCGATCTGGTCCTTCACCGCCACGAGGCGGCGGAGGTAGACGACCAGCGGGGCCACGCTGCCGACCGCCATGACGACGAGCGACGCCGCGGTGATCGGCCCGACGACGCCCTCCCAGCCCGGCAGACCGGAGAGGGCGACGCCCATCCAGATCCCGACGATCGAGAGGTTCACCGAGGTGAGGATCCACTCCGTCATGCGCACCATCAGGGTGCGGCGCTCGAGCTGCAGCGCCGCGTAGGCGTCCGCGTTCTCCTCCGGCAGCGCCCAGCGCTCCTTCGCGACCCCGAACGCGATGCCCCAGAGGAGCAGCACGTCGAAGAGGACGAAGGCGGGCATCATCCAGAGCTCCGACGGCGAGCCGAAGCGGTTCGGCTCCCCCGCCAGATCCCAGTGGACCGGGACCGACGCGGGCAGGCGCGCGAGGAGCCAGACGAAGACGGCGCTCGGCACGACCACCAGCAGCAGGTTCAGCAGCTGCAGCGGGACCGAGACGTAGTCACGCGTGCGCGGGGGCTCCTCGAGCGAGACCCGGTAGCGTCCCGGCACCGGCGCGTCGCGACGCGAGCGGACGGCGCCGAGCATCTCCCCCAGCAGCCAGCCGACCGAGATCAGCGGGCAGAAGACCCCGACGTTCCCGAGGACCCAGCCCGACGCGCCCGCCACGGCGAGGACCACGCCGCCGAGGGTGACCACGGCGTTGACGAGGCGCAGGCGCGTGGCCCGGCGATCGTCGGCCGCGGTCCGGGGCCGGCCGAGGTGCACGTAGAAGAGCCGCCGCGGGTGCTTCACCCGCGCGAGGGCCTCGACGATGGCGCCGGTCACCGCGATCGAGGCGGCGACCGATACGATGGTGGTCCACTGGCTCATGACTCTCCTCCCTCCTCCTCCCCGTAGAAGCGCGCCAGGGCGCGCTCGAACATGCGCCGGGCGTCGTCCGGGGCGACGCCACCCAGCCTCAAGCGGCCCACCAGATCGTGGAGCCTCCGCTCGAGCGTCGGATCGGGATCCTCGTGCTCCGGCGGCGCGGTCACGCGCGCCGGCGCCCCCTGCTTCAGCTCCACCACGCGCTCGTCCGCGAGCACGCGGTAGGCCTTGGCCACCGTGTTCAGGTTCACGCCCAGCATCCCTCCCAGCTTCCGCACGCTCGGCAGCGCGTCGCCGTCGGCGAGCGCACCCCGGGCGATCAGCGCGCGGACCCCGTCCGCGATCTGGCGGTAGAGCGGCACCGCGCTGTCGAGATCGATCGCGATCGACGGCGCCGCGGGAGATCGGCCGGGCCCTCGATAGGGTCCCGCGCTCATCTCTTCTCCATCAACTGTACGCTGTACGCATACAGTAGACACTCGAGCGCGCCGCGCAACGAGAATCGACGGAAACGAAGAGAGCCGCCCGGCATCAACGCCGGACGGCTCTCGGGGAACGTGAGATCAGCTCAACGACAAACGAGGAGGCTGAACTCGACGCGGCGGTTCATGTTGCGGCTGAGCTCCTCGCGCTGCTGGCGGTTGCACTGCTCGTTGGCGCGGGGGATCTGGGAGCCGAAGCCGACGGTGGTGATCCGCTCGCGCGGCACGCCCATCACGACGAGCTCGTTGGCGACCGCGACCGCGCGCTGCTGGCTGAGCGCCATGTTGTTGGCCTCGTTGCCGCAGTGATCGGTGTGGCCCTCGACCCGGACGGCGGAGATGTCGGTGCGCTGCTGGGCGCTGATGACCATCTCCTGCAGGACCGCCCGGTTCTGGGCGTCGATGATCGCGCCGCCGCTCGGGAAGTTGATGATGAGCGGCATGTGCACCCACTCCTCGACGCAGTTGGCGGGCACGGTCGTGGCCGCGTAGCCGCCCTGCGCGGTGGGCACGGGGGTGGGCGCGACGGCGCCACCCGCGGTCGCGCTCGCGCCGGCGCCCGCGGTCCCCACGGGGGTGTCCACGCTGGCGTTGGCGTCGGCGCTCACGGTGCCGTCGCTGTTGACGCTGGCGCCGGCGTTCGCCTGGCCACCGCCGCAGGCGGTCGCGAGCGCGAGCGCGCCGATGGCCGCGCTCGTCGACACGGCTCGCAGGATCTTGGTCATCGATTCTCTCCCGATCAGCGGGGCCCTCGCCCCAAGGAACAACGGACGGCGGGAGGCCGATGGACGTCCCCATTCACGCGCCCCTCGGCGCGTCCCCCCGCGACTCGACTCCGAGGCTTACCCGAGATCGCCCCGCGATGGCAATACGAGATGCTACTGCTCGCGCGCGAGGCGCCGGAGGGTCTCCCGCTCCTCGAGCACGTGCGTCGCGTGGCTCGCCCGATCGGTGCAGTGGCCGGTCGCGTAGGCGCCGAGACCGCTCTCGAGCGAGCCGCACTCCGCGATCGCCCGGGACAGCGTCGAGGCCCCGCGCTCGAGCACCGGTCCTTGACAGGCGTCGAGCTCGGCCTGGCAGGCGGCCCGGTACGCCGCGTCGCGCACGTAGCGCATGTCGCGCCCGGCGCCGCGCGGGTGGAGCTGCACCAGGCCGGCCTCCCCCCGGCGGCCGAGGGCGGCGGGATCGAGCCCGGACTCGCGCCAGGCGAGCGCGCCGAGCAGGAAGGGGTCGAGGTCGTGGCGCCGCGCCGCCCGGACGATCATCTCGGCGAAGCGCCGGAGCCGCGCGGCGCAGTCGACCGGGCCCTCCCGGCAGCGGCGGGTGAGCACCCGGCTTCCGTCCGGACGACGCCAGACCGTCATCCGGGCCTCGAACGCGCGGGCGAGGGCGCGCGCGGCCGGGCTCGGCGGCGCCGACTCCGCGCGGTCGGCGGTCTCGGGCTCGGCGGGCGCCTCGGCGCGGGCGGTGGGCGCCGACGGATCGGCCGGCGCGCTCGCCGACGTCTCCGGGCGAGGCGTCGGCGCCCCCGCGCAGCCGAGCGTGAGCAGGGCGACGAGCAGGGGCCTCACGGCGTCGGGAGGCAGAAGCCGTTCGTGCCCATCGCCTCGAGCGCGGTGCAGGTCTCGCTGGCGTCGCAGGCCGAGCCGTCGGCGGTGTCACACGCGCGGTAGCAGTTGAAGGCGTCGCTCACCTCGACGCAGATCGCGCCCCGCACGCAGGTCAGGCTGGCGACCCCGGGGCGGTCCGGATCGGGCGTGCAGTCGCCGCCGACCTCCGTGGTGCCGCCCAGGTAGCAGACGCCCAGGTTGGGGTCGCGGGCCGGGCCCGACGGGTCGGGCGGCGTGCAGACCTCGCCGCCGGCGCACAGCCGGGTGGTGGCGAGATCGCAGTCGGGCATGCAGACCGGGCTGGTCTCGGCGCCCTCGTGCTCGAAGCAGCTGAGCCCGACCTCGCAGTCCGCGGTGTCGACGCAGCTCTCGCCCATCATCGCGGGGCTGCTGCTGCACGCGAGGGCGAAGAGCAGGGAAGCAATCGGCCAAGCCGAACGGATACGGATCACGGTGACCTCCAGGGCGGAATACAGCGCATCACCGACGCCCCGTCGAGTTTCCGGTTCGCTGCTATCCTCGCGCGCGGTGTCGAGCCGACGCGTCGTGGCCGATCGATACGACCTCGTGCGCCCCATCGGGCGGGGCACGGCGGCCATGGTGTACGTGGCCAAGGATCGCGAGACCCGGCGCGAGGTCGCGGTGAAGCTGATCCCCGCGCGGAGCGGGGTCCGCCCCGACGAGGCGCAGCGCTTCGCGGCCGAGATCACCGGGCCCGGCCCCGAGCACCTCGGCCTCGCCCGGGTGCTCGACGCGGGGCTCGATCAGGACGCGCTCTTCCTGGTGAGCGAGCTCCTGCACGGCGAGACCCTCCGGGATCTCTTCGCGCGCACCGAGCCCGGTGACGAGGCGCGGATCGACGCGCTCGAGGCGTGCCTCGATCCGCTCGCCGCCGCGCACCAGGCCGGCGTGCTGCACGGCGACCTGACCCCCAGCAACGTCTTCCTCGCCCGGCGCCGCAGCGGGGCCGAGCGGGTGGTCCTGCTCGACGTGGGGCTGGTCCCGCTCCTCCGCGCCGCGCGCCTGACCGCGGAGCAGGTCCCCCTCGGCGCGCTCCGCTTCGCGAGCCCCGAGCGGCTCGGCGGCGGGCGCCTCGGCAAGGCCAGCGACGTGTGGGCCTTCGGCGTGATGCTGTACGAGGCGATCACCGGCGCGGCGCCGTTCGCCTACGACCACCTCGACGCCCTCGCGCATCACGTCGGCCGGCTGCCCCACCCTCCCCCGGCGGAGATCCACCCGGGCGTGGATCGGTCGATGGCTCAGCTCGTCGATCTCTGCCTCGAGAAGGCGCCCGGGCGCCGCCCGCCGGACGGCCGCGCGCTGATGCGCCTGATGAAGCCGCTCCGGAGCGGCATCCACGGCGCGGCGCGCGGCGACCGCGAGGACGGGATGTTGACGACGGTCATCGACCAGAGCGGCGCGGCCCCGGCGCCCCCGCCGGAGGAGCTGGAGCTCGGGCTGGTGCGCGGGCCCCGCGATCCGCGCGCGCACCGCGTCCTCTTCGATCACTACCGGAGCGAGGACATCACCGACGGCGTCTGGCTGACCGCGACCGCGCTCGACTACCTCGGGGCGGCGACCCGGGCCGAGACCCAGATCGTGCATCATCACCGCCGGCCGCCCACCGCGGTGCTCGAGCAGGGCCTCGACCGCGGCCTCGACGCGGCGGGCTGGGCCGCGCTGCTCCACCCCGATCAGGATCCGCGGCTCGACGCGGTCTGGGCCGAGGTCGCCGACGCGGTGCTCGCGCTGCACCGGCGGGACGACGCGGCGCTCGGCCTGCCCGAGGCGAAGAAGCTCGACCTCGGGCGACCGACGAGCGACCTGCCCAAGGCCTTCGCGCGCGCGGTCGGCGCGGTGCGCCCGGGCGTGCTCCCGCGGCTCTACGCCGGGCCCCCGGGGCAGACGCCGCGTCATCTGCCGGCGCACCCGCCCGCGTCGATCTTCCCTCGCGGCTTCGAGGAGCCGCTGCCGCACGGCGCGCTGGTGTTCGCGGTGGGCCGCCACGTCGCCTGCTACCGGCCGGCGCACCGCGTCTGCACCGTGCTCCACGAGCCGGAGGCGCTCGAGGCGACCTTCGACGCGGCGGTGCGGCTCGGGCGCGGCTGGGCGGGCGAGCGCCCGGAGCAGACCCGGCTGATGGAGCTGCTCGCGGCGCAGCTCGGCGACGCGAAGCGGGACCGTCTGCGCGCGGTGTGCGCGCGGCTCGGCGA
This sequence comes from Myxococcota bacterium, assembly GCA_036149055.1. Lineage (GTDB taxonomy): Bacteria > Myxococcota_A > Polyangia > Polyangiales > Sandaracinaceae > JAVJQK01. The sequence continues at coordinate 17,881 of JAYZQJ010000098.1, forward strand.
CGCGGCCCGGGCGCCCGACCTCGGCACCTGGCGCCGCGCGGTGGAGCTCAGCTGCGCGCGGGCCGGCCTCCTGCTCTCCCAGGATCTCGACGGCGCGGCGTGGATGCTCCGCTGGAACCGCGAGCGGCGCCGCATCCCGCCCGAAGACGCGCTCGACGACCTCATCGCCTTCTGGTCCAGCGGAGCGCACGTCCGGCTGCGCCACGTCATCGGGCTCGCGGACTGAGTTTCTTGGAGGGTTTGGTGCAAACCCTCCCCCCATTGGGCAAAGCGCCAATGGGGCCCCCCTCCCGACTCCGTCGGCGCATCGCGCTTCGCGCTCGCGCCGCGACCCCAGCGACGGGGCGCTGGGGGCCCTGCGGCTCGCGCTGCTTCTTGCTGGAGGGTTTGGTGCAAACCCTCCCCCCATTGGGCAAAGCGCCAATGGGGCCCCCCTCCCGACTCCGCCGGC
>JAYZQJ010000099.1:0-10940 GCA_036149055.1 Myxococcota bacterium
CTGCGCCATTCCGGTCGGCGTCGCCGCCGCGCCCACGGCGCGGGCGTCGTGGGTGGCGCCGGGCGCCTCGGCCCCCGGTCGAGGCGCCTGCGCGCTGGTCGCCTCGGTGGTGGCGACCCGGCGCGGCCGCTCCTCCTCGCCGTCGTCGCCGGTCACGATGCGGCCGGTGTGCGGATCGGTGCGGAGCTCCAGCGGCTCGGCCGGCTCGAGCGAGGCCGACGGCCCGACCTCGTCGCCGGGCGCCGGATCCACGATCGCGTGGGTGTCGGCCGGGTCGTGGCGGCGCAGCTCCGGGAGGTACCAGAGCCCGATGCCGACCATGAGCACGAGGGTCATCGCCATCGCGAACTGCGGGCGCATGGCGGAGCCGCCCACCCAGCGCACGAAGGAGGCCCAGAGCCCGGCCTCGTCGGCGTCCTCGCGGGGCGCGCTGACCGGGGCGGCGCGCTCGACCGGGTCCGGGTCCGCGGCCGGGGCCCGCTCGGCCGCCTTCTCGCGGGCGGCGCGCATCACCGCGGCCCGGAAGTCGGTGGGGGGCTCCTCGAGGGCGAGGCGGGACCCGAACGCGTGCCCGAGGGAGAGCCGATCCCAGGCGTCGCCGCACGCCTCGCACCCCTCCAGGTGCGCGCGCGTGGCGTTCGCCTCGCTCTCGTCGAGCTCCTCGTAGAGCAGCTCGATCATCCGGTCGGTGCAGGTCTCGCAATCCACGGCTCAGCCCATCACTTCAGCTCTCGAACGTAGTCCTTATACTCATCCAGCGCTCGCTGGAGACGCTCCAGCGCGTAGCGCATCCGGCTCTTCACGGTGTTCTCGGGGACCCCCACCACGGAGGCGATCTCCTTGAACGCCATGCCCTCGACCTGGCGCAGCAGGAACACCTCCCGCTGCTCTTCCGGCAGCTCCTCGACCGCTTCGGCGATCCGCGCCTGGAGGTCCTTCGCGATGGCCGCCCGGTCGGCCTCCGGGCCGCCCGCCGCCTGCCGCTCCAGCAGGGTGGGGCCCTCGTCGTCCCCGGAGCGCGAGGGGGCGTCCAGCGATTTGTGTCGCCGGAACACCATCTTTCGGCTGTGGTCGATGCACAGGTTCCTCGCGATCGTGTAGAGCCAGGTGGACAGCTTGGAGTTGCCCTTGAAGTCCCGAGACCGCTGCACGACCTTCATGAAGACGTCCTGCAGCAGCTCGTCGGCGCGCTCTCGGCGCCGCACCGAGCGAAGGATGAAGTTGTAGAGAGGGCGCTCGTAGCGCCGCACGAGCCGCTCGAACGCGTCCGCGTCGCCCTCGTTGAATCGTCTCAGCAGCTCCTCGTCGGAGAGGTCGTCGGGGTCCTCCATCACCGTCCGAGCTCCTCGGATGAGCCGGTCCGGTGCGTTCCCTCGTCGAGACGGACGAGGTCGCGGAAGGATCTACGGCTCTCGTGATGAGGCAGATGGAGACTAAGGGGCATCGACCGGTGGCGGATTCTAACCGGGAGCGCGCCCGCGTCCCGAGTTCGTTGCAGCCCGGGGTACGCGCTCAGATGCTCGTTGACCGAAAAAATGGCGGTTGCTATACGCGCTTGAGATTCCGAAGGAATCGGAGTTCCCGTATGCTCCGGCGGGAGCCCCCGACGCGCGGCGTCGCTGGCTCCGGAATGCGCTTGTCAGATATGCTGCTGTTTCAGCAGGGGGAGATGCGATGCGCAGGGTGATTGCGCTCTCGGCGACCGTCACGGTTGCCACCTTCGTCGCCGGCACTGTCCTCTTCGCGGGGGGCGGGGCCATCGCTCAGGAGGAGGAGGCTGCCCCCGAGACGACCGACGCCGAGCTCGGCGCGGAGACTGGCGCTGAGACCGGCGCGGACGACGGCACCGACGCGGCGCCGCCGGCCGGGACCGACTCGACCGACACCGCCACGAGCGCCGAGCGCGACGAAGGCATGGACGCCGGCACCTACGCCGTGCGCCTCCGTGACCTCGAGCAGCGCATCAACGAGCTCAAGGAGCAGATCTTCCGCTCCAAGGCCCGCCTGTCGCTCCTCGCCGAGACCGTGCTCCAGGGCGTGGTCGCCGGCGCGCAGGCCGTGATCGTGCACGAGAACCGCATGAGCTCGAGCTACCGGCTCGTGAAGGCGGTCTACGCGCTCGACGGCGCCCGCATCTTCAGCAAGGCGGACGAGGAGGGCTCGCTGGGCGAGCGCCGCGACCTCGACATCTACGACGGCAGCATCGTGCCGGGCGAGCACACCCTGACCGTCAACCTCGAGTACCGCGGCCACGGCTACGGCATCTTCTCCTACCTGAAGGGCTACCGCTTCCGCGTCCGGTCGAACTACTCGTTCACCGCGCCGGAGGGCAAGGCCATCACCATCCGCGTCGTCGGCTACGAGAAGGGCGGCCCCACCGCTCCGCTCGAGGAGCGCCCCGCGATCCGGTACCAGGAGCGGGTGCAGGCTTCGCGCCGCGGCGCCGAGGACGAGGGCGGCGGAGAGTCGGGGGAGGAGTGATGCAGAGGCGGCCCGAACCGCCCGCCCCCCGCGCGCGTACCTCGCCGGTGCGGATCGCGGCGGCGGCGCTCCTCCTCCTCGGGGGCCTGCCCTTCGGGTCGGGCGCGTCCGCGCAGTCCGTCGAGCAGGTCACGGCGGAGATCGTCGACCTCGAGGGCGACGCGCGGCGCCTCACCGGGCAGCCGCTGCGGCGATCCCGGCTCCGGAGCGAGACCTTCATCGAGGAGCGGCTGGCCGACGGCGAGCTGTTCTATCGGCTGCAGGACTACATCCGGGCCTCGATCATCTTCACCGACATCGTCGAGAACTACCCGACGCACCGGGCCTACCCGGACGCGCTCTTCCTGCTCGGCGACAGCCTCTTCCGCGCCGGCGACTACCTCGGCGCCCGCACCCGCTTCCGGGAGCTGATTCAGCACACCGGCGAGCGGGCGTACCGGGATCACGTGCAGCGCGCGCTCGGACGGCTGATCGAGATCGCCATCCACACCCGCGACTTCGACGGGGTGGAGGGCTACTTCGCGCAGCTCAGCCGGATCCCGCCGAGCGAGATCGAGGCGACGACGAACTACTACCGCGCGAAGTACCTCTACAACCGCGCGGTGCCCACCGAGGACGTGCTCCGCGCGATCGAGCAGAACGAGATCGGGGAGGGCGGCGAGCAGGCCGGGCCGGTCGTGCAGATCGACCAGTCGATGCTCGACCAGGCGCGGCAGGCCTTCGAGGGCGTGCAGGCCGGCAGCCCCTACTACCCGCAGGCGCGCTACTTCATCGGCGTCATCTACACCGTGCGGGAGCAGTACCCGCAGGCGATCGAGGCGTTCCGTCGGGTGCTCCGCGCGCCCGCCGAGACCGAGGAGCAGCGCCAGGTCATCGAGCTGACCCAGCTCGCGCTCGGCCGGCTCTACTACGAGACCGACCAGCTCGATCAGGCGGTCGAGGCCTACCAGGCCGTGCCCCGCACCTCGACGAACTTCGACGTCGCGCTCTACGAGATCGCGTGGGTCTACATCCGCATGGGTGACAGCACCCGCGCCGAGCGCGCGCTCGAGGTGCTGAGCGTGGCCGCGCCCGAGAGCCGCTACATCCCGGACGGCAAGCTCCTGCGCGGCAACCTCCTGCTCCGCAACGGCCGCTTCGACGACGCCAACCGCATCTTCCGCGAGGTGGCGCGCGAGTTCGGGCCGGTCCGGCGCGAGCTCGACGAGATGATGAGCTCGCACGACGACCCGCAGGCGTACTTCCGCTCGCTGGTCCGCGAGAACATGGAGAGCTTCGACGCCAACGCGTTCCTGCCGCCGCTGGCGCAGCGCTGGGCGTCGCTCGAGGGCGACATGGACCGCGCGCTGAGCGTGCTCTCCGACCTCTCGCAGGCGCGGCGCCTCGTGCGCGAGACCAGCGAGCTGGTGGAGCGGCTCGAGGCCGCGCTGGCGCAGCCCAACCGGGTGGCGATCTTCGCGGACCTGCGGCTCCAGGCCGAGCGGAGCACCGCGCTCCGCAACCGCGTCGCCCACGCCCGCCGCGACCTGCTGCGCGTGTACGAGCGCCGTCACCCCGGCCAGGCCCAGGATCTCGCCGACACGCTCTCGCAGATCCGTCGCCTGGAGCGCTTCTTCAACGGCATGCCGGTCGACGAGGGCGGCATGACCGACTTCGACGACGAGGTGCTCGGGCGCTACCGCCGCCTCGGCCGCGAGCTCGGCCGCCTCGAGGTCGAGCTCCAGGGCATGGAGGCGCGCATCGTGGCGATGGAGCGCTACCTCCAGGACACCGAAGAGCAGCGCGACGCCGAGGGCGTGGCCGCCATCCGGAACGAGCTCGCGGGTCACCGCGCCGCGGTCGACGAGTACCGCGAGAACATCCGGCAGCTCCGGATCGCGCTCGAGGCCTCGCGGCTCCAGGTCGGCCCGGGCGACGCCCGCTACGAGCGGCACGACCGCCTCCGCCGCGAGCACGCCCGCCTCACCGCCCAGGTCCAGGAGCGGCTCAGCGACTCGCAGATCTCGGGGCTCTTCACCCGGCTGACCCGGATCGAGTCGCAGCTCGACCAGCGCGACCAGGAGATCCAGGGGATCGTCCAGGAGCGCGTGACCGAGATCCAGACCCAGCTCCGCACCGAGTCGGAGCGCATCGTCGGCTACCGCGCGGCGCTCGAGGGCCTCGAGACCGAGACCGAGGAGGTCGTCGGCGCGGTCACGTACCACAACTTCCGTCAGGTCCAGCACCGCTTCTACGACCTGGTCCTCCGGGCGGACGTCGGGCGCATCGACGTGGCCTGGGCGCGGCGCGAAGAGCACCGCACCCGCGTCGAGATCCTGACCCGCGAGCGCGCCCGCGAGATGCGCGCGCTCGACGACGAGTTCCGGGAGATCATGGACGAGACCACCGACGACGGCTCGGAGACCGAGGAGCTCGAGTAGTGCGCGTCCGATTGTCGAACCGAAGCGTGCCGGCGGCCCTCGCGCGCGCCGCGCTCCTCAGCGCGCCGACCGCGCGCGCGCAGGAGGGCGACGGCCCGCAGGGTCAGCCCACGGGCCCGGTGAGCACCGAGCCGCTGCCGATGCCCGGCCCCGGCGAGAGCCTCTCGGACATGCCGCCGCCGCCCTGGGCGAACACGGCGGACGTGCCCAACCCGGCCTTCCTCGACACGACCGATCGCCGCATCGACGACGACCGGCCGCCGCCGAGCCCGGAGCAGGTCCAGGCGCTGCGCGAGATGGAGGCCGAGGTCCGCGCCTTCATGCAGGCGGGCGGCGCCTACCGCGGCTCCGTCAACTCGATCCTCGTCCGCGAGTACCACCGCCGTCGCCGCGAGCGGCAGGCCGGCTACGCGCGTCAGATCCGCGAAGAAGAGCGCCTCCAGAACGAGGCGATGGAGCGCGCGATCCGCCTCTTCGAGGCGTTCATCCGCCGCTACCCGGACGACCCGACCTACACCCCGGACGCGATGTTCCGGCTGGGCGAGCTCTACTACGAGCGCGCGGCCATCGCGTACCAGGAGGCCGCCGCGGCCGGCGAGGCACCCGGCGTCCCGGACTTCAGCGAGACGGTCGAGCTCTACCGCGCGCTGATCCAGCGCTTCCCCGACTACCGCCGGATCGACGGCGTCTACTACCTCATCGGCTACTGCCTCAACGAGATGGCGCGCAACGAGGAGGCGCGCCTCGCGTGGCTCAACCTCGTGTGCGCGAACCGCTTCGAGTACACCGGCGAGCCGCCGCAGGCGGAGACCCCGGCCGAGGGCGAGGAGGGCTTCTCGGAGGAGGAGCACCCGGCGCTCGGGCTCGGCGGGTCGCTGGGGAACGAGACCACCGCCTTCGACGACCCCTACGCGGGCTGCACGCCGGTCACCCCGGACGCGCGCTTCGTGATGGAGGTCTGGCTCCGGATCGGCGAGTACCACTTCGACTTCGACTTCGAGCCGCACGCGCTCGACCGGGCGATCAGCGCCTACGGCAAGGTCCTCGCGGACCCCGAGGACCGCAACTACAACCTCGCCCTCTACAAGGTGGCCTGGGCCTACTACCGGGCCAGCCGCTACCCGGAGGCGATCGAGCACTTCGCCCGCCTGATCGACTGGTCGGACGAGCAGCTCCGCCGCACCGGCCGGGCCGGCACCGAGCTGCGCCGCGAGGCGGTCCAGTACCTCGGCATCACGTTCGCGTACGACGACTGGAACGAGAACCAGATCCCCGACCAAGAGGAGGGGATGCCGCGCGGGATCCAGCGCATCCAGAACCCGAACGTGCTCCCGCAGGACCGCGGGTGGACGAGCGAGATCTACTTCGAGCTGGGTCAGGTCTACTTCGAGGAGGCCAAGTACCCGGAGGCGGTCGAGGTGTGGGAGCTGGCGCTCTCGCGCTGGCCGAACTCCTCGCGCGCGCCCGAGATCACGGCGCAGATCGCGCGGGCGTGGCAGCGCCACCAGGAGATGGAGCGCGCCCTCGAGGCGCAGGCGCGCCTCGGCGACTACCGCGAGGGCTCCGAGTGGTGGAACGAGAACATGGACAACCCGGTGGAGCAGCGCCGGGCCGAGCAGCTCGCCGAGGGCGCGCTGATCAACGACGCCACCCGCCACCACCGCCAGGCCCAGATTCTCCGCCAGGAGGCCGTCCGTGAGCGCTCCGAGCAGCGCCTCCAGGAGGCGCTCCAGGAGTACAACCTCGCGGCGCAGGCCTACCAGGCCTACCTGAACAACTACCCGAACAGCCCGAACGCGTACGAGCTCCAGTACAACCTGGCCGACGCGCTCTTCTGGTCGGAGCAGTACGAGGAGGCGGCCCGCGTCTACGCCGCGGTGCGCGACAGCAACCTCGACGACCGCTTCCTCAGCGAGTCGGCGCGTCGCGTGGTCGAGTCGCTGCACCGCCTCGTGGAGCAGGCCGAGCAGGACGGCAGCCTGGACATCCGCATGGGCGAGGAGGACATCCCCGAGCCCACCGGCACCCCGCCGCGCGTGACGCCGATGGAGATGCCGCTGATGGTCCAGCGCCTGGCGCAGGCCCGCGAGGTCTACCTGGCCCGCGTGCCCGAGGAGCAGGACCGCGAGCAGGTCCGGGCCGCGTACGACTACAACAACGCGCTCCTCCTCTACTACTACGGCTACTGGCCGCAGGCGCGTCAGCGCTTCCTCCGGATCTACGAGGAGCGCTGCAGCGGCCCGAACGCCAACCCGACCGGCCAGGTCGCCTGGGACAGCCTCTACAACATGGCGGTCGCGATGGGCGACACGCCGGAGGCCGAGCGGCTCAGCCGTGACGTCCAGCGCCGGGGCTGCACCTTCACCCCCGACGGCCCGACCTTCGAGAGCGACGAGCAGCGGGAGGACTGGTGTGAGCAGGCGGAGAACGCCGACTCCCCGCTCTGCACCGCCGGCACCGTGCTCACGAACGTGCGTTACCAGCGCGCGCTCGAGATCTTCACCCAGGCGGAGGGCGCCCAGGGCGACGAGCAGCGCCGGCTCTACGAGCAGAGCGCGACGATGCTGGTCAACGCGGTCAACGACGAGCCCAACCACCCGCAGGCGCCGGTCGCGCTCCTGCAGGCGGCGCTCGCGCTCGAGCGGACCCAGCGCTTCGACTCGGCGGGCCAGATCTACCAGCGCGTCATCGACCAGGTGACGCCGATGCTGGGCGACGCGGACGGCGAGCGGGAGACGGAGCTCGAGGGCATCCTCGCCACCGCCTACTTCCGCCTCGCCTACACCGCGAACCGCTTCTTCGACTACGACCGCGCGGTGCAGAACTACCTGCAGATCGCGGACTCGCGGCGCTTCCAGGACAGCCGCGACACCGACATGCCCGAGCGCATCACCGACGCGCTCATCAACGCGGCCCGCATCCTCGAGTTCCAGCAGAACTACCGCCGCGCGGCCGAGTACTACGAGCGCGCCGCCGGCCGCCTCACCGACCCGGCCGACCAGCGCAACGCCCGCTACCGCGTGGCCGAGATGGCCTTCAAGTCGGAGCAGTGGAGCAACGCCGCCCGCGAGATGCAGTCGTTCATCGACCGCTACCGCAACGATCGCGCGGCGACCGAGCTGGTCGTGCAGGCCTACCACCGCATCGCGGCGGCCCGGCGCGAGCAGCGGGCGCGAGAGAGCACCCAGCGCGACGCGCTGCAGGACGTCGTCAACGCGTTCCAGCGCATGAACGGCGAGCCCGGCAGCATCGCGGCCGAGTACGCCGCCGAGAGCCGCTTCCAGATCGTCGACCCGTCGATGCAGCAGCTCGAGGGGCTCGAGGTCAACCCGGGCCGGCAGCGCACCACCGAGGCGTTCGTCAACGAGCTCAACAGCCAGATCCAGCAGGGCTCGACCCGCACCCAGACGACGGCCGAAGGCTACGAGCCGATCCTCGCCTACCGCCGCCCCACCTGGACCATCGCGGCGCTCACCCGTCAGGGCCGGGCCTACGAGATCCTGGCGCGCGCGGTGCTCAACGCGACCATCACCATGCCCAGCGACCTCCAGAGCCAGATCCGTCGCGCCTCGCCCGAGGTGCAGGACGAGGTCCGGTTCACGTTCGAGGATCGCGTCCGGCAGATCCTGGACGGGCAGGTCCGCCCCATCGAGTGCTACGCGGTCGTCCGCTACGCGCTCGCGGCGCGCGCCGCCGTCCGCGGCAACATCGACAACGAGTACTCGCAGGAGGCCATCGACCGCCTCCAGGCCTACGGCGAGGAGCGCATCGCGGAGTGCATCGAGCAGCAGCGCGGCCAGGACGCGAGCCTCGAGGCCTACCGCACCGGTGAGTTCCGGCGCGCTCGACGGGGCCAGCACATCGACATGGACAGCGGGGTCACCGCGCCGCCGCTCGCCCGGGAGGACGACTGATGCGAGCCCTGCCGTGGTCTGCGCTGCGCGCGCTCCTCTTCAGCGGCGTGATCCTCGGGCTCGGCGTCTTCGGCGCCGGCTGCGACGAGGGCACCCAGGACGACGACGCCACGCCCGGCGACACCACCTCCGGCGGTGAGGACCCGGGCGGGGGAGGGCGCTCCGAGCTCGAGGCGCCCCCCGGGAGCGTCGAGCCCGACGACGACGACGAGCTCCCGCCCGGAGATCTCGAGAACCAGCCCGGCAACCCGCCCTCCGGCGGCGAAGGCGGCGGCGGGAGCCAGAGCCCCGAAGGCGATCAGGAGTCGCCCTGGGGCCGCCCGGAGGCCGACACCGGCCGCCCGCTCCCCCCGCGGCGCCCGATGAACGGCTCCGCCCAGAGCTCCTACCGGCGCGGCCTGCAGGCGGCGTCGTCCGGGAACCTGGAGCAGGCGCAGCAGGCCTTCCAGGAGGCGCTCCGCGCGGACGGCAACGCCTACAAGGCGGCCTACAACCTCGGCGTGCTCGCCGATCGCGCCGGGCAGGAGGCTCGGGCGCTGCAGCTCTACCAGCAGGCGCTGCGCATCCAGCCCGACTACGAGCGGGCGATCGAAGGCATCGCGCGCATCCACCTCCGCCGCGGCAACCCGAACGAGGCGGTGAGCTTCGTGCGGCCGCTCGCCGAGCAGTGGGTGCGCAACCTCGCCGTGCAGGCGATCTACGGCGACGTGCTCAGCCAGGCCAACCGCCCGGAGGAGGCGATCCAGGCCGCCCGCAGCGCGCTGCGTCGCGACGAGCGCTTCGTGCCGGCGATGGCCGTGCTGGTGAAGGCGAACCTCCGGCTGGGCCGCACCGAGCTGGCGCTGTCCATCCTCGAGCAGGCCCTCCAGACCAGCGACACCTACGCCGAGCTGCACTACCTGCGCGGCCGCATGCACCAGGAGGAGGGGCAGCTCCAGCCCGCGCTCGCCAGCTACCGGCGCGCGATCGAGCTCGAGCCCAGCTACACCGAGGCCCGCATGGCGCTCGGCCTCCAGCAGCTCGCGGCCGGCAACTACCAGGAGGCGCTGCAGCAGTTCCAGACCGCGTCGCGGCTGGCGCCCGGCGTGCCCGCGGTGCGGCTCGCGCTCGGCGACGCGCTCCGCGCCACCAAGCAGTGGCAGCAGGCGCAGGCCGAGTTCGACCGCGTCCAGGAGATGGAGCCCCGCAACGCCGAGGTCCACTTCAACCTCGCGATGATGTACCGCGAGGCGGGCGAGCAGTTCCCGGGCATGAACAACCTGGAGGCGTACCAGCGCGCGGTCAGCGAGCTGAACCGCTACCGCGAGCTGATGGGCCCGAGCCTGCCGCGCGACGACCCGTCGAGCACCTACCTCGAAGAGCTGGGGCGCTTGATCGAGCGTGAGCAGCGCGCGATCGAGCGCGACCGGGCGAGGGCGGAGCGGGAGGCCGCGCGCGCCGCGCGTCAGGCCGAGGAAGCGCAGGAGGGCGGCGGCGAGTGAAGAGCTGGCTCGCGCCGACGTTCCAGAGGGAAGCACCATGAAGACCATCCACGCACTCCTCCTCGCCAGCGCCTGCGCCGCCTGCGCGTGGCTCCTCGCCCCGAGCGACGCCGAGGCCCAGAGCTCGCGCGGCCGCCAGCCTCAGGTCATCCAGCTGGACGAGATCCGGATCGAAGGCCGCGTGCAGAAGCCCAACGCCTTCTACATCCTGAACCGCAGCAACCTCGGCTACGAGGTTCTCGATCTCCGCACCAGCTTCGTGCGCGAGGTGATCCGCAGCGTCCAGGACGAGCCCTTCTGAGTTTCCTGGGCGGGGTCGGGTCCGACCCCTCCCCCCCGCTGCGCCGTCGGACCCGTCCCCGCTGCGGGTGCTCCGCACCCTCCGCAGTGACGGGTCCGCCGGCTCCGCGGGGCCCCCCCAACCCACTCCGCGCGCGTCGCTCCGCTCGCGCGCGACCCCAGCGCGGGGCGCTGGGTCCCCTGCGGCTCGCGCTCGCGCTGCGCGCGAGCTGGCCGCCCGCTGCCGCGGGATCGAACGACTTGGGTGGCGCGTGCGGCGACTTCGCTTCGCTCGTCGCCTGCCGTCTCGCCGCGTGCGGCGACTTCGCTTCGCTCGTCGCCTGCCCTGTCGCCGCGCGCGACTT
>JAYZQJ010000100.1:0-49785 GCA_036149055.1 Myxococcota bacterium
CCGCCCGCGCCCGCGGCCCCAGCCTCGCCCGGAGGTGGAGCCCGAGCCGCAGCCGGCGCCCCAGCCGCGCCGCCCGGGCCCCGGCCTGCAGGGCCTCGGCGACTTCGAGCGCGAGCTCGGCCGGTGAGCCCCTCGGAGCCTCTCCACGACGCCACCTTCCTCGACCTCCGCGCCGACTGGGCGGCGGGAGACGTCGCGCTGCGATTCCGAACGGCCACGGCAGAGCTCACCATCCGTGGGGTCCGCGCGACCCGTCTGGACTGGACGAGGCGGCTGCCATGGGGAGAGAGCGTCTCCGTCAACGAGGTCACCGGGCCGACCGCGCTGCCGAAAGGCTCCGGGTGGCGCTTCGAGGTGGAGATGCAGACCGGCGACACCCTGATCCTCGAGGCCGCCGAGATCACCGAACAACGCGTTCCGCTGAGCTGACGCAGCCCCCCCTCCCCGGCCGAGCCCGAGTCCGGCACCGCCCGTGAGCGGCAGCCGGCGAACGCCCATCCCGCGGCCATCGTCCGCCCTTGGCGGCTTTGCGCCTTTGCGAGAGACAAATAGTCGACCGCCGACCTCTCGAGGGAGCTGCTCCGAGGCCTCGGGACGCGTAGACGCAAAGTGGGGCGGTCGCGGAACGTGGACGGGCGACGTTCGGCGTCGACGGGTCGGGCGCCGCCGGCGAGTCGCCAGCCCGCAGCCCTCTGCGACTCTGCGCCTCTGCGAGAGAAATACTCAGCCGCCGAGCCGCGCTCGACCGACCGCGACGCCGGGACCGGCCACCCCGCCCCCTTGGCGTCTTTGCGTGAGATCCAGAGCCACCGAAGCCCGCGCAACCGCCCCTGCCCAGCAAGCTAGTTGGGTTCCGGAGGCGGGATGGTCTCGGTGCCGAGGCCGATGCCGGCGAGCATCTCGTTCGACTCGCCGGCGCGCTCGCTGCCGGCGCTGCTGCTGGCGGGGAGCGCGGCGTCGGGCACGACCTCGCCGCTGATGCGCTCGGGCACCGGCGGGAGGCGGTCGCCGAACCAGCCGAAGAACTCGAGCATGCGGCGCTTCCGCTTGGGCGGGAGGTAGTCGAAGTTCACGCCGCGGTCGCTGATCTCCCAGAACTCGCTGGAGCGCACCGCGAGCAGCTCGTTGCGGATCGACGCGAGGCGCTCGGGGCTCTCGCCGTGCATGTCCCGGAAGACCTCGCGCGCCAGCTCCTCGTCGCCCTTGAGCAGGTAGAAGGTCGCGAGCTTGACCTGGGCCTTACGCACGCCGCGCAGGCTCGTCTCCTGGACCTCGGACTCGGACTCGCGATCGACCTGGAGGAAGATGCGCAGCAGCTCCCGCGCGGCCGCGCTGTCGCGGTCGTAGGCCAGCTCGTTCAGCGTGCAGAGGTCGTAGGCGACCGTCTCGAGGATGAAGGGCAGCTTCGCGGTGAACGAGACGCCGCCGTAGTACTTGAAGTAGCGGGCGATCTCGACGGCGTGCTTGCCGTCGGCGTGACCGAGCGCGCTCTCGGCGAGGAGCCGGTACTGGTTGAGCACGTTGTAGGCGGTGCGCACGTCCTTCGCGTTGACGGTGGAGCGCAGGTACGTGTTGAAGAACTTCACCGCGAGGTCGAAGAGCTCTCGGTGCCCGCTCGCGAGCGCGGCCTCGGCCACCAGCCGCGTGTTGATCGCGATCAGGTAGTTCATGTCGCGCATGCGGTTGAGCGCCTCGTTGTAGAGCGTCTGGTACTGGCGCAGGACCTTCATCTCGAGCCAGATGCGCCGCTCGCTCACCGACTCCAGCACCGCGCGCGACATCGACACGAAGTCCGGGTTCACCGCGAGGTCGCCGACCACCGCGAACCACGGCGCGGGCAGACGGGACCGCACCTTCTGGTAGTCGAGGACCAGCTGCCGGAGCGCGTCGGCGCTCGCCATCGAGACGCCCTTGTCCTTGTGCTCCATCGCGTTGAGCGCGACGTCGGCGAGCTGCTCGATGCCGCGCACCGCCTCGGTCTGCTTGCGCTCGATCGTCCAGCTCGCCCGGCGGGAGTCGATGGTGTCGAGGGTGTGGCGCCGGATGCGCTCGACGATCTCGACCGGGTTGAGGAACTTGAAGACGAAGGCGAAGTACGGGAGCAGGATCACGAGGCTGAGCCCGAGCATGATCATGCTCACCGCCCCGCCGACGAAGGGCACGAACCCGAGGCTCGCGCCCTCCCCCATGTCGAAGACGATGCTGACCGCGAGACACTGGACCGCGGTCACCACGAAGAAGCCCATCACCGCGAAGTTGATGGGCTCCGAGACGAACAGCTCCGTGATGCGGTGCGTGTAGCGGTTGCTGGCCAGCTCGACGACGATGGCGACGACGGTGATCGCGATGCCGAGCACCGCGGCGACCACCTCGGCGGCGTTGCTGATCGCGCCGAGCGCCGAGCTCGGGTTGGGATGGACCAGCAGCTGCCACACCGCCGCCGGGCTCGGCTCGTCGGCCGAGTCGATGGCGAACGTGATCGCGAACACCGCCAGCGACACGCCGACGAGGATCGAGAACGGCAGGAGCCAGATCCGAAACGGGCTGGTGCGCTGTCCCCCCGGGTCCATGGGAAGCCGAGTCTAGCATCCGGGGGGTTTGCTATGCTCGCGCCGTGTCGTGGGCGGCGCGTCTTCTGGTGGTGATGATCGGGCTGACGCCGGCGATCGGGGTGGCACAGGACGAGGACCCCTCGGACGGGGTGGCCGCGGGCTCGGGCGAGTCCGCGACCGAGTCCGAGTCCGAGTCCGAAGCTGAAGCCGAAACCGCGGCCGAGTCCGAAGCCGAGTCCGAGTCCGAGTCCGAGTCCGAGTCCGAAGCCGAAGCCGAAGCCGAAGCCGAGTCGGCGGGTGGGACGCCGGCGCTGGTGCCGCCGGGCGGGGTGCCGCCGATCCCCGGGGTGCGGGAGCCGCGGCCGGTGCAGGCGCCCGAGCCGGAGCCGCCGCCCGAGCCGATCCCGCTCCCTCGCTACTCCCTCGAGCTGCGGCTCGGGGTGAGCTTCCCCGGCGACTTCAGCTTCGACCAGGCGCTGGCCGCGCTGCGCTACGACGGGGTGCGCGCCGCGCCGAGCGTGGTGGTCGGCGTGCAGGTCCCCGTGCTGGACTGGCTCTGGCTCGGGGGACGGCTCGGGGCCAGGGGCCGCGGCTGGGCGCACCCCGACCGGGACCCGGCCACGCTCGCCGCGGGGGAGCTCCTCGCCACCGCCCAGGCCCGAGTGTGGCTCGGGCGCGTCGTCGAGCTCGGGGTCCTGGTGGCGGGTGGGCTCGGCTGGATGCAGGTCGCCGTGCGGGATGCGGCGACCGACCAGGCCGTCGGCCGCTTCTCGCTCGAGGCGATCCTCGCCTTCAAGACCGGCCCGCACTTCGCCTTCGGTCCGCGCGTCGGCTACGACTTCTTCGAGTGGTCCGGCGTGAACGCCTACGGGCACGGCGTGGACGTCGGGGGCTTCTCGCTCGGGTTGGCGCTGGAGGGACGCGAATGAGCTCGCGACGAGCGGTCTGGCTCGGGGTGGCGGTTTTGCTGGCGATGATCGCGTGCGACCCGCGCACCTTCCCCGACCGCGCCTACCACGAGGAGTTCGAGACCCTCTGCGAAGGCACGCCGTGCGGCTGGGAGATCTCGCGCGGCGAGCCGGGGCAGGCGACGTGGATCACGTCCCTGCATCCGGGAGAGCACGCCCTCCGGCTGACCGGCGACGTGACGGTGCGCGGCCCGGGCGCGGGCCCCGACGCCACCGACGTGCTCCAGTCGACGGGCGCCATCGGCCACGTCGCCTCCCGCTGCGATCCGGGCTCTCGATTGCAAGTCACGGTGCTGGTCGTCGACCGCGCCGGGATCCCGACCCGGACGACGTTCGAGGTGCCCAGCGGGGACTGGAGCGAGCTCGCGCTGGGCCTGTCCTTCGACAACCCGGTTGTCGACGCGAGAGTGACCGCGATCGTGATCGAGAAGACGGGCGTCGGAAGCTGCGACGTCGCCGAGATCGTGTTGGACCAGGGCGGCGTGGACGACATCGGCTGCTGACGACGGCCGCGCCTCCTCGAGACACGCAACACGTCTAGCCAGTATCGCGTCCGATATGACGTGACGAGCGTCACTGGCGCGACGTCCGGCGGCGCAGTAGAACGCTGGCGCTCACCCCGAGCGGGTCTACGGGCGCAGCGAGGCTGGCCGCAAACCATCCGCGCAGATGTCGACCGCGGTGAGCCTTCCAACCCGAAGGAGGAGAGCATGGGCGCGTGTCATGCCGTGAATGACGTCACTCGTGCTTCCGCTGCGCGCAGACGCAGGCGGATTCGACGTTCCCGCTGGCTCGGCACGGTCGCGAGCGCGCTCGTGATGGGCGCGATGGTGGCGCCGGAGGCGGTGATCGCGCAGGGCGGCCAGAGCGAGGCCGCGGAGCCCGGGCCGGCCGACCCCGCGGTCGTTGCGCTCGGCCGCGCGCTCGATCGCCGCATGACGGTGTGGGCGACCGACCGACGTGTGGTCTATGTGAGTCACTGTCGTCACGCGCGCGGGGGTTGCCCGGAGCGCGTCGCCAGCTTCGCCCGCCTGATCGGCGAGGCCGCGCAGCGACATCACCTCGACCCGTTCCTGCTCGCCGCCGTCGCGGTGCGCGAGAGCGGCATGGACCCGACGGCGCAAGGCGGCGTGGGGGAGCGCGGCATCGTGCAGCTCCATCCTCGCGGCAGCGGCGCGCGCGTGCGATACGTCCGCAGCGAGGCCTACCGGCGCAGCTGCTCTCGCCGCCCGGACGCCTGCCAGGCCGAGGTGCTCGAGGCCGGCGCGAGCCTCCTCTCTCGAAGCATCGATCGTTGCGGCGGCGTGCGCGAGGGTCTCGGCGCCTACAACCGCGGCGTCTGTGGACCGACGAGCTACGCCGACCGCGTGATGAGCGAGCGCCAGCGGCTGCTGAGGCTCGCGAAGACCGACGCCCGCACGGTCGCCGACATCGACTGACGCCACGCGTTCTCGTCGGGGCGGCGCTCTGGCAGACTGGATGGGTGGAAACCCATCGTCCCCTGGACCGGCTGGCGCAGATCGTCAGCGTGCTGCTCATCCTCAACGCGGTGGCTGCGCTGGCGAGCCTGGGCTCGCTCGCGGCGCAGCTCGAGCTGCTCGGTCGCATCGAGCTCGGCGACTACACGCAGGCGGAGCTCGACGCCAACGACACGCGCGAGATGCTCTTCGGGCTGGCCGCGGCGGCGCTGTACCTCGCGACGGCCGTGGTGTTCCTCATGTGGTTCAAGCGGGCCTACGACAACGTGCGCGCGTTCGGCCACACGCCGGCGCATGGCACCGGCTGGGCGATCGGCGCCTGGTTCGTCCCGATCCTCAACCTCTTCCGCCCCTTCCAGATCGCCCGAGAGATCTGGAACGCGAGCGACGGCGGCGACGAGGAGGGCTCCCTGCCCGGCGAGACCCCGACCGTGCTCGGGCTCTGGTGGGCCGCGTGGATCGCAGGGAACATCGCCGGGCAGGTCAGCTTCCGCGTCAGCATGCGCGCCGACTCCCCCTCCGACTTCTCGACCTCGACCATCGCGAGCATGGTCTCGGAGCTGATCACCCTGGTCTCGGCCCCGCTCGCGGTGATGGTGGTCCGCCGGATCACCGCGAGGCAGAGCGCCGCCGTGGACGTGGCGCCGGTCGAGTTCTGACGCCCGGGCGCGAGACCACCCACCCGCCTCGACCGACGGCCTCAGGGGAGGCTGAAGCAGTTGGCCCAGCGGCTCGCGACCCCGCCGCCCGGCGGGGCGTACCAGAGCCGCGCCTGCGCGTAGGTCACCGCGAGCCCCTCGAAGGCGGCGGTGTGGAAGGCGCCGCCCGCGTCCACGCGGGTGACCTCGAAGACCCTCACGCCTCCGTCCAGGAAGAGCTGGAAGGCGCGCGGCGTGCCCGTGTCGCCGACGGGGAACGCCGAGGTGTGCACGACGCCGAGGAAGAACCTGTCGCCCTGCACGTCGATGCCGAGTCGCTGGGTGGCGTCCGGCGGGTCGTTCGGCGTGGTCCCCGTGGTGACGCGCCCGGCCACCGCGACCGCGCTCGGCGACGACAGGTACCCGTAGCGGATCTCCGAGTCCGAGGCGGCCCCGCCGCGGGTGGACCACGCGACCATCGCGTCGGGCGTGCCGCCGCCTCGCGTCTCGACCGCGACCTCCATCACCGGGTTGGCCGACGGGAGGGTGCGCGAGGTGACGGTCGGGCTGGCCCCCGCCCCCTGCACCCAGCGGAGCTCCACCTCGCCCAGATCGAGGCGCGAGAACGCGACCACGTCGGAGCCGGGGCTCGCCTGGGCCACGGCGATGGGGCGCGCGGTCCGGCCGAGCTCGAGCGGCCCCGCCTGGTACGCGTGATCGGTCAGCCGGTAGACGCGGCGCCGCACGCGGCCCGCGGACTCGACCGTGTAGAGGTAGACCGAGTCGCGGTCGACGGTGACGCGGACCTGCGAGGCGCTGATCGGGATCGTGGTGGACCAGCGGACCCGGAGGTCGGAGGAGAGCCGCTGCAGGATCACGTAGCTCGAGAAGACGGAGGCGAAGACGAGCGAGTGCGTCCCGAAGCTCGCCGCGTGAAAGATGCGGGTCCCGGTGACGGCCGTCGGCGCCCCGCCGGTCACGGCGCCGGTCGCCGAGTGCTCGAAGCCCCAGACCTGGCCGTCGGCGTACCAGAACGAGCGGCGAGCGGAGCCCCACTCCACGACCACCGGGCGGTCGTAGGCGCGCCCGGCCGCTTCGATCGTCGGCGCGTTCCACTCCCAGACGCCCTCGTCGCGGAGACCATCGCAGTCGTCGTCGCGGAAGTTGCACGTCTCCACCGGCGGGGCGCACGCGGACGGCCCGGGGACTCCGCACGCGGCGGTGCAGCGCCCGGTCCCGGTGGATCCGCAGGTCGTCGTGCAGCTCGTCGTCGCGCCCTGCACGCAGGCGAAGGTCTGGTCAGGGGCGCCGTCGCAGTCGTCGTCGGCCCCGTCGCAGACCTCCGCCGCGCCGGGGTGTCGCCGCGCCGCGGCGTCGTCGCAGTCGCCGGCCATCGCGGCGAAGCCCGCCGGCGCGGCGCAGGCCAGGGTCGTGGCGCCCGCTCCCCAGCCGTCGCCGTCCGCGTCGCGGTGGAACGTGGACTGCACGCCCTCGTCCACCGCGAGGTCGCAGTCCTGGTCGACCCCGTCGCACGCCTCCGCGGCCCCCGGGTGACAGGCGGCGCAGGCGTCGTCGCAGTCGCTCGAGTCGTCGACGAAGCCGGCGGGCGCGGTGCAGGCGAGCATCGGCGCGTCGCGGTCACCGTGGCCGTCGCCGTCTCGGTCGGCGTAGAAGCTGCGCTGCACGCCCTCGTCGGTCATGCCGTCGCAGTCCTGGTCGACCCCGTCGCAGCGCTCCACGCCGGTGGGCGCGCACGAGGCGCAGTCGTCGTCGCAGTCGCTCCCGTCGGCGACGTATCCGTCGGGCCTCGCGCACTGCGTGAGCGCGGCGGCGGGGTCGCCGAAGCCGTCGCGGTCCCGATCCCGGTACCAGGTCGGCGGAGACTCGCACGGCGCGGCGTCCGGCAGAGACACGCGGGCGTCGACGCCCACCGGTCCAGCATCTCCTGCGTCGTCGGGCCGAGCGGCGTCGGCCGGCGCCGCGTCTGGCGACGCACGGGACGCGTCGGAGGGTTCGGGCGCCATCTCGCAACCGGAGACGAGCGCCAACGCGAGGAGGGTGTGGTGGACGTGACGAAGAGACATGCCGCCTCCTCGGCCCGCCGCCCGACCGGTTGCGCGAAAAAAAACGAACGCCCGAAAAACGCGAGACGCCCCCGCCGAGGCTTCGGCAGGGGCGTCAGGGGGGACGGAGGCGGACCCGCGCGGACCCGCCCCTGCCCGACCGGTCAATCGTGAGCGGAGCCGCGGCGGAGGTAGGCCGGGATGTCGAGGACCGCCTCGTCGTGGAGGGCGGTGGCGCCGAAGGCCCGGCCGCCGACGCGCGCCTCGGGGATCGAGACCTGCTCGGGGGCCACGCTGCGGCGAGCCGCGCGGGGCGCGACGCTGCGGCGCGAGGGGACCTGCACCGGGATCGAGGGGCGGCTGCTGCGGACCGCGGCCTGCGGCGCCTCCTCCACCATCGGGCGGGCCTCGGCGTCGAAGCCGGTGGCGATCACGGTGACCTTCACCACGTCGCCCATGTCCATGTCGGTGACGAGGCCGAAGATGATGTTCGCGTCCTCGTGCGCCTCCTGCTGGACCAGGCTGGCCGCCTCGTTGATCTCCTTCAGCCGCACGTCCGGGCCGGCGGTGAAGTTGATGAGGATGCCGGTCGCGCCCTCCACGCTGACCTCGTCGAGGAGCGGGCTGTTGATGGCCATGCTCGCCGCGTCGAGGGCGCGCTTGTCACCCTTGCCGTAGCCGGTGCCCATCAGCGCGCGGCCCATGCCGCTCATGATGGTCTTCACGTCGGCGAAGTCGACGTTGATCATCCCGCTGTGGGTGATGAGGTCGCTGATGCCCCGGACCGCCTGCACCAGCACGTCGTCGGCGCGGCGGAAGGCCTCCAGCAGGCTCATGTCCTCTTCCTCGAGGTTGAGGAGCTTCTGGTTCGGGATGGTGATGATCGTGTCGACGCTCGACGCGAGGTCGTCGATCCCGTTCTCGGCGTTGCGCGAGCGGCGCTTGCCCTCGAAGAGGAACGGCTTGGTCACCACGCCGACGGTCAGCGCGCCCATGTCCCGCGCGACCTGCGCGATGATCGGGGCCGCGCCGGTGCCCGTGCCACCGCCCATGCCGGCGGTGATGAAGACCATGTCGGCGCCCTCGAGCGCCTCGCTGACCCGCTGCACGTCCTCGAGCGCCGCCTTGCGGCCGACGTCGGGGTTCGCGCCGGCGCCGAGGCCCTTGGTGAGGGCCGGGCCGAGCTGGATCTTCGTCGGCGCGAGGTTGGCCTCGAGCGCCTGCATGTCGGTGTTGCCGGCGATGAACTCCACGCCCTCGAGCCCGCTGTGGATCATGGTGTTGAGCGCGTTGCCGCCGCCCCCGCCGACGCCAACGACCTTGATGCGCGCCTGCATCTCCGCGTCATCCGCGAACTCGATCGAGATTCCCATTTCGTGTTCCTCCCTGAAGCGCGCCCTGGGTTCGCCCTCCCAGGGGCCGCGCAGAAAAAGCGTTCAAATCAGATTCAGAAGACTTCGCGGAACCACTGGCCGAGCTTCTGGCCCCAGCCGTCCTGCGCCGCGATGTGAGCCACCGACGCGGTGTCGTCGATGGGGGGCGCCTCCCGGATGCGTTCGGCGCCGTACTTCACCAGCCCCACCCCCGTCGAGTAGGAGGGGCTCTTGACCACGTCCATCAGCCCGCCGACGCCCTGGGGCGCGCCCCGGCGAACCGGGAGGCCGAGGATCTGCTCGGCCAGCTCGGGCATCCCGTCGAGCTGCGTGGTACCGCCCGTGATCACCGCGCCGCTCGCCAGCATGTCGGCGAAGCCGGTCTCGGCGATCACGTGGGCCACCGCCTGGAAGATCTCCTCCACGCGAGGCTCGATGATCTGGCAGAGCACGTGACGGGGGAGCACCCGCGGGGGGCGGCCGCCGACGCTGGGGACCTCGATGGTCTCCTCCTCGTCGACCATCGCCGTCGCGGCGCAGCCGTACTTGATCTTGATGCGCTCGGCCTCGGCCATCGGGGTGCGCAGCCCGGTCGCGATGTCGTTGGTGAGGTTGATCCCGCCGATCGGGATCACGCTCGTGTGCACGACCGCGCCGTCCACGTAGATGATGAGGTCGGTCGTGCCGCCGCCGACGTCGATCAGCGCGACGCCGATCTCCTTCTCGTCCTCGCTGAGCACGGCGTGCGCGCTCGCGAGCGGCTCGAGCACCATCTCGGCGACGTGGAGGTCGCAGCGCTCGCAGCACTTCGTGATGTTCTGCGCCGCCGAGCTCGCCGCGGTCACCAGGTGGACGCGCGCCTCGAGGCGCACCCCGCTCATGCCGACCGGCTCGCGGATCCCGTCCTGGTCGTCGACGATGTACTCCTGCGGGAGCACGTGGATGACGTGTCGATCACCGGGGAGCGGGATGGCCTTCGCCTGCTCCAGCACGCGGCGGACGTCCTCCTCGGAGACCTCCCGGGTGCTGATGGCGGCGACGCCCTCCTGGTTCATGCCGCGCACGTGGCTGCCGGCGATGCCGGCGTAGACGCTCGCGATCTCCACGCCGGCCATGGTCTCCGCCTGCTCGATGGCGGCCCGGATGGCCTGCACGGTCGACTCGATGTTGACGACCACACCCTTGCGGAGGCCCTTGGACGGCACCGAGCCGATCCCGATGATGTCCAGGCCGTCATCGGTCACCTCGGCGACGATCGCACAGACCTTCGTCGTGCCGAGGTCGAGGCCTGCGATGATTTCGTTATCGGACATCCGTCGATCTCTCCTCGGGGCTCGTTTCGGCCCCACGAGCAGCACTACAGGACGCAGATCGGGGACACCAAATTTCGTGCAACGACAAACGCGCGCGGCGGGCTACCCTCCGGACCCGAGATGGCCGTCTGTCCCACCTGCGGCCGCGACGTGGGCGCGATCTCGTACTGCCCGCACGACGGCACGCCCCTCGCTCACCTCGGCCGCGGGCCCGCCGCGATGCCGTCGGTCGGCGACGTGGTCGACGGGCGCTACGCGCTCCTCGCCGAGCTCGGCAAGGGCGGCATGGCGGTGGTCTTCGCGGCCGAGGCCCGGGCGCTCGGCCAGGAGGTCGCGCTCAAGGTCCTCTACCCGCGCTGGGGAGACCACCGGAAGACGGTGGCTCGCTTCGCCCGCGAGGCCCGGGCGGCGTCGCAGATCGACCACCCCAACGTCGTGAAGGTCTACGACTTCGGCTACGCGCCGGAGGGCTTCTACTTCATGGCGATGGAGAAGCTCGAGGGGCGGCCCCTGGCGGGCGTGGTCTCGCCGGGGCGTGGGCTCCGGCCCGGGCGCGCGCTCCACTACTTGATCGAGATCGCCGACGGCGTGGCTCGCGCTCACGAGCTCGGCGTGGTGCACCGCGACCTCAAGCCCGAGAACGTGATGGTGCGCCAGGAGGGCGGCCGCGAGCGGCTGACCATCGTCGACTTCGGGCTCTCCAAGATCACCGAGGGCGAGAACGCGCCGCTGACCGGCGAGGGCGACGTGATCGGCACCCCCGACTTCATGGCGCCCGAGCAGTGGCAGGGGCAGCTCGTCGACGCGCGCGCCGACGTCTACGCGTTCGGGGTGATGGCCTACGAGCTGATCTCGGGGGAGCTCCCGTTCGGCGGCGACACCCTGATCCAGAAGCTCCAGCAGCACCTCTACACCGTCGCGCTCCCGCTCGCCGATCACCCGCGCGTCCCCGCGCTGCCCGACGGGCTCTCGGACCTGGTGATGCGCTGCATGGCCAAGGATCCGGCCGATCGACCGCCGCACATGGGCCGGGTGGTGAAGGCGCTGCTCGCGCTCGAGGAGCGGGCGCGGGCCGAGACGGCCGAGCGCACCAAGCTCGGCGTCGGAGAGCCGGCCGCCGCCACCGTGATGCAGGCGCCGGACGACGTTGGGCTCGACCGGCTCGGGCTGCTCGGCGAGATCCGTCGGCTGACCCGGGTGCGGCAGGCCCGGCTGGTCGCGCTGGTGCCGTCGGTCTTCTCGGCGACGCCGCCCGCGGTCGAGGCGCTGCTCGGACGGATTGCCGAGGGAGAGCGCGAGCTGGCCCAGGCGGAGGAGGACCTCGCGCTCGCCGAGGCGAGCCTGAAGGAGGCGCAGCGCGCGCACCGGGCGAAGGAGGCGGAGCTCCGCGCGCAGCTGGTGGCGGCCAACCTCGCCCGCGCGGTGAGCCGCCGCGCCCTCCCCTCCGAGATCGTCGAGCTGGGCGCCGCCGACACCATCGCGATGGACGCGCCGGAGCCGGTCGAGGCGTCCGGGGAGGACGACGCCCTCCGGCCGCTGCGCGACGCCGAGGCGCGGCTCGCCGCCTTCGTGCACGCGCCCGACGAGGCCGCGCTCGCCGCCGAGGCGGCGCTGGATCGGGCGCTGGAGCGAGCGCGGGCGGCCGAGGCGCCGCTCGAGGCCGACCACGACGCGCTCGAGCGCGCGCTCCGGGAGACCCCGGGCGCCGACGCGACGCGGCTCGCGGAGCTGGCGCAGCTCGACGGCGCCCTCGCCACCTACCGCGCGCGGCTCGAGCTGCTCGCCCACCACGAGCGCCGCCGGGGGAGCCAGGCGTGAAGGTCTGCCCGCACTGCCGACGTCAGGTCGGCGACGTCCGCTTCTGCCCCTACGACGGCACGCCCCTGGCGCACCTCGACCAGCCGCTCGGGATGCGCGAGCTGGGCCCGGGGGACCTCGTCGAGGGCCGCTACGAGGTCGTGGCCGAGCTCGGCCGCGGCGGCATCGGCGTCGTCTACCTGGCGGAGGCGAAGAACCTCGGGCGCGACGTCGCGCTCAAGGTGCTCAAGAAGGACGCCGCCGACCGCGACCTGACCGTGGCGCGCTTCGCCCGGGAGGCGCGCGCCGCGAGCGTGCTCGACCACCCGAACGTGGTGCGCGTCTACGAGTTCGGCTTCGCGGCCGAGGGCTTCTACTACATGGTCATGGAGCTGCTCGACGGGCGCGCGCTCGCCGACGTGATCGACGACGAGGGCCGCCTCGCGCCCGAGCGCGCCCTCGCGATGCTCCGGCAGATCGCCGCCGGCATGGCCCGCGCCCACGCGCTCGGGGTCGTCCACCGCGACCTCAAGCCCGAGAACATCATGGTGGACCCGAAGCGAGGCGAGCACGTCACCTTGCTCGACTTCGGCCTCTCCAAGACGGTCACCGAGTGGAGCGGCGTGCACCTGACGCACGAGGGCGACGTCTTCGGCACGCCCGACTACATGCCGCCCGAGCAGTGGCTGGGCGCGTCGGCGGACGCGCGGGCGGACGTCTACGCCTTCGGGGTCATCGCCTACGAGCTCTTCTCGGGCCAGCTGCCCTTCCCGTGCGACACGGTGGCGGAGGCGATGCAGGGGCACCTCTACACCGAGCCGCCGACCCTCGACGTGCTCGGGCTGCCCGGGCTGCCGCCCGGCGTCTCCCGCCTGGTGACGCGCTGCATGCAGAAGAAGCCGTCGGAGCGATGGGACGACATGCAGGCGGTCGCGGCGGCGCTGGAGGAGATCGTGGCGCCCACCGCGCCTCCGCCCGCCCTGCCGACGCACGCGACCGAGATGGCGCTCGGCGACGTGCGCAGCCTCACCCCGCAGGACCTCCGGGCCGAGATCGACCGGCTCCTCGATCTCCGGCGTCATCGCCTGGCGGAGCTGGTGCCGGAGCTCTTCGGCGGGGCGCCGCCCCCGCTCCTCCGGGCGCAGGTCGAGGCGATCGAGCTGGCCGAGGACGCGGCCCAGCGGACGGCCGAGGACCTCGCGCTCGTGCGGGCCCAGCTGGCCGAGGCGGAGGCGGCGGTGCGGGCGGAAGAGACCGCGGTGCGGCAGCGCCTCCTCGCCGCCTCCCTCGACCTGGCGGCCCGCCGCGACGCCCTCCCGGAGGAAGAGTTCGTGCGCGAAGAGACCACCCAGGACGACGCGCTGCGCGAGCTCATCAGCGCCGAGCGCGCGCTGGCCCGCATCCTCGAGCACCCGGGCGAGGAGGTCGAGCGACGCCTCACCCAGCTGCGCGCGGTCGAAGGCGCCCTCGACGCCGAGCGGCGCGCGCTCGACGAGCGCTACGAGCGGCTCGAGGCCGCGCTCGCGGAGGCCACCGACGCGGGCCGCGTGGCCCCGCTCGCGGCGGTCGACGGCGCGATCGCCGCCATGCGCGCTCGCCTCGAGTCCCTGACCGCGCGCTGACGGGTCGCGTCGGGCGAGCTCAACCGAGCAGCCAGATCAGCCCGATGGCGAGGATGCCGAAGAAGAGGAAGACGCCGATCGCGAGCGCGATCCAGACCAGCATCGGCCCGCGCATGCCGACCGGCGGGCGGCTCATCACCGTGGTCGGGCCGTGCTGGGAGGGTCGGGCGTGCTCGCCGAGGTTCAGGGCCCGGAGCGCGGCCTCGACGTCGCGGGCGGCGCTGGGCCGCTCCTCGGGCCTCTTCCGCAGGAGGCCGGCCACGAGCGCCTCGAGCGCGGGCGGATACGGCAGGTCGGAGCGGCGATCCCGGAGCGCGGGCGGCGTCGCCTTGAGGTGGAGCCCCATCAGCATGACCGGGTGATCGTCCCAGAAGGGCGGCTCCCCGGTCAGCGCCTCGAAGAGCACCACGCCGAGCGAGTAGAGATCCGAGCGAGGATCGACCTGCTTGCCCGCCGCCTGCTCCGGGCTGATGTACGCCGGCGTGCCCACGATGGTCCCGTCGGCGGTGAGCTTGCGACCGGCGCCCTCGACCGTCTGACCGTCGAGCAGGCGCGCGATGCCGAAGTCGATCACGCGCACGGTGCCGTCGTCGCAGAGGAAGACGTTGTCGGGCTTCATGTCGCGGTGGACGATGCCGACCTCGTGCGCCGCCTGGAGCGCGGAGGCCACCTGAGCCGCGATCTCGCACGCCTCCCACATCGGCAGCGGGCCCTCGGCCTGGATGCGCTCGCCGAGCGTGCGCCCCTCGAGCAGCTCCATCACGAGGTAGATCTCGTTCGCCGGCGACTCGCCCGCCTCGAGCACCTCCACCACGTGCGGGCTGTCGATCCGCTCGAGGGTGTGGCACTCGCGCAGGAAGCGCTGCCGGGCGATCTTGCTGCTCTCCAGCTCGGGCTTGATGATCTTCATCGCCACGCGCCGGAGCGAGAGCGCGTGCTCGGCCACGAACACCGAGCCCATGCCGCCCTCGCCGATCTTGCCCAGCAGCCGGTAGCGCTGGCCGACCACCAGGTCGACGCGCGTCGCCGGGCCGGCCTCGCCGCCCGCCTCGAGCCGCGTGCCGTCGTGCGGGCAGTGGCTCATCTCCGGGTCCCAGTAGGGCTCGTTGCACGCCGGGCACACGCTGACCGGCGGCCCGTCCATGCGGATCGTGTTGCGGCGATCGGTGTCCGGAGCGGCCACGAAGGGAGAGCATACCCCAGACGGATCGACGCGCCCGCGTAGCCATGTGACGCGGTTCGGGGTAGCGTGGCCGATCGTGACACCGCTTCGAACCCTCGCTCTCTTCGCCGCGCTCCTCACGAGCGCGTGCGCCTCCGAGTCGCCCGGCGGCGTGACCGGCGTGGCGTCGGAGGGGGTCGTCGTCATCGACGATCCCGACGTCGTCTTCGACGCCGACACCGTGCGGCTCCCGCTCGCCGGCCACGAGGACCTGCTGTCCCTGACCGACGAGCAGGTCGTGACCAGCGCGATCCGGGGCGGCTTCCTCCGCCGGGTGCGCTCGGTCGAGACCGCCGGGGACACGCTGGTGATCACCACCGACCCGGCCGAGCTGGGCGACGCGGTCGTCGAGATGGAGCTCGCCGAGCGCCTGATCCGACCGGGCGGCGAGCTGGCCGACAGCGCCGAGGGCTCGGTCGGCGCGGCCCGCGAGGCCCTCGAGGTCGCCGAGTTCCGCACCGTCTTCGGGCCCCAGCGGGTGCACGAGGGCCTGGGCATGGACGTCGACGTCTCCGGTCAGCTCGACTTCGACCCCACCCTCGACTTCGAGCTCTCGGTCGAGGATCGCCAGGTGGAGCGCCTGCTCCTCCGCGCGGCCGGCGAGCTGCAGGCCGACCTCCACGTCCACGTGGACGTGCGCTCGGACAACCAGTCCCTCAACTACGGCCACGAGCTCTGGACCTGGGAGCGACCCTTCGTGCACTTCATCGGCCCGGTGCCGGTGGTCGAGGTGGTCACGCTCGAGATCGGCGTCGGCGTCGGGCTCGAGGTCGACGGCAACCTCGTCGTCGACGTGGGCGGCGGGCTGAACAGCGACGTCGTGCTCGGCACGCTCCTCGAGAACGGCGAGTGGAGCGACCTCGGCGAGCGCACCTTCGAGATCACCGACCCGCGGGCGTCGGTCTCCGGCAGCGGCACGCTCGCCGCGGTGCAGATGTTCGTCTACGCGAAGCTCCGGGTGATGCTCTACGACGTCGCCGGCCCGTACGTCGAGGTCCGACCCAACGTGCGCATGGTCCGCGAAGACGGCTGGCACCTCGGGACGGCCGGCGTCTACGCCGAGGTCGGGGTCGACGCGCAGGTGCCGATCATCGGGCGCTCGCTCGGGGTCTGGGATCGCCAGCTCTTCGACGTCGCGCTCGTCTTCCACGAGTCGGAGACCTCCGACGCGCTGATGACGCCGCCCGAGCCTCCGCCCCCGCCGTCGAGCTGCGGCGAGGTGCCCCCGCAGGGCCGGTGCGAGGCCGGCGCGCTCACCGCCTGCGACGGCGGCGAGGTCAGCGTCCGTGACTGCGCGGCCGAGGGCCTCGGCTGCGGCTTCGTGCACGGCGCCGACCGCTTCGACTGCGTCGAGGGCTGCGGAGACGTCGACGGCGGCGGGGCCTGCCACGGCTCGAGCCTCCGCTACTGCCGCGCGGGCACCCTGCACGTGGTCGAGTGCGACGGCACCTGCGGCCGCCCGGACGAGGCCTCGCCGGCGTACTGCATGTGAGCCGGCCCGTGCGCCCCGTCAGCCTGCACGGCCTCCTCCTCCTCCTCGCCGCGACCGTCGCCGCCTGCTCGGCGCCCTCCGCGCCCGACGCCGGCCCCTCGATGGACGCGGCCGAGGACGCCGGGCCCGAGCCGGACTGCCGGACCGACGAGGACTGCGACGACGCCGACGGATGCACCCTCGACCGGTGCGTGGAGGGAGGCTGCGGCCACCTCCAGGATCCCGAGTGCATGCGCTGCGAGAGCGCCGCGGACTGCGCGGGCGTGGTCACCCCGGGCCCCTGCGGCCTGGTGATGTGCGCGGACGGCGCGTGCGCCCGGGTGCCCAACCCCGAGCGCGAGGGCATGCCCTGCGACGACGACGACCTCTGCACCCGCTTCGATCGCTGCAACGGCGCCGAGTGCGTGGGCGACCCACTCGAGTGCAGCAGCGGTGATCCCTGTCTCGACGGGAGCGCCTGCGATCCGGCCACCGGAGAATGCACCACCGGCGCGCCGCGACCGGAGGGCGCCCCCTGCAACGCCGACGACGACGGCTGCACGATGGGCGACAGCTGTCAGGGCGGCGTGTGCCGCGCGGGCGCGCCGGTGCGCTGCGACGACGGCGTCTCGTGCAGCGCCGACACCTGCGTCTCCACCGGGCCGGGCGCCTTCGAGTGCCTGGCCGCGCCGGCCCCGGGGACCTGCCTGATCGACGGCATGTGCTGGAGCGACCGCGAGCGGCGCCCGGGCAGCCAGTGCGAGCTGTGCGACACCGACGCCGCCACCGACGCCTGGTCGAGCGAGGTCGGCCTCTCGTGCAGCGACGGGGACGCGTGCACCGACGCGGACGCCTGCGACGGCTCGGGCGCGTGCGTGGGGACGCCGCGGACCGACTCCTTCGAGCGCAACGACACCCGCACCGCCGCCGCGCCGCTCGGCACCGTCTCGGATCGCGCCGCCTGGCCGGCCGGCACCTTCCAGGCGAGCCTCTACCCCACGGGGGACGAGGACTGGTTCCGCTTCCGGGTCACCGACGACGTGGGCGGCACGGTCGAGCCGCGGGTGGAGCTGAGCGCGGTGCCCCCGGCCAACGACTACGACCTCTGCGTCTACTGGGACTGCGACGGCGCGGACCTCGGCGTGACCTGTCGCGAGGGCTCACCGAGCAGCTTCGGCGGGCTCTCCGGGTGCTGCAGCTTCCGCGGCGCGTCGGCGTCGGACGAGGTCCGCCTCAGCCCCGAGTGCGTCGGCGGCAGCGAGACCGGGACCGCCTACGTGCGCGTCGAGCGCTTCTCCGGCCCCTGGACCTGCGACGCGTTCACCATCCGCTGGGGAGATGATTGACGGCGCGGGCGGGCCTGCCCGACGGGCTCACCCCGCGGTCGGCGGGGCGGGCGACTCGGGCTCCGGGGACGGCTCCAGGCTGGAGGCGCCCTCCTCTTCCCGGATCCGCACCGTGACGCGGTCGGGGCGGCGCTCGTTGTCGAGGTAGACGTAGGCCGCGCGGGCGCCTCGCTCGCCGAGCTCGTCGAGCACGGTGCGGAGCCGCCGGAGCTTCTGCCGGAACGGGCCGTGGCCGAGGCGCACGTAGGTCGGACCCTGGCCCACGTAGAGGCTGAGGCCGTCGTCGCGCTCGACGTGCAGCTCCTCGATCGGCTCGCGGCGCCAGAGGCCGGCGCCCCGATAGTCGCCGAGCAGCGCCACCGCCTCGAGCAGCACCGAGGTGCGGAAGGCGCGGTCGCGCGTGAAGCGCTCGCGATCGACGCCGGTGATGACCGGGAGGTCGACGGGATCCTCGGGGCCGACGCGCTTGAACACCGCGCCGTCCTCGCTGACCAGGAACACCTCGCCCACCGCGAGCAGGGCCACCGCCTGGCGCTCTCGGATCTCGAGGGTGTAGGTGCCCGGCAGGCGGCGCCGAACCTCGGCCTCCGCGATCCAGGGATGCGCCTCGAGGGCGGCCTGCGCCTCCTCGGGCGAGACGTCGAAGACGTTCCGGCCCTCGGCCAGGCCGGCCACCGCGAGCACCTCGGCGCGCTGGAGGCGGACGTGCCCCTCGAGCCCGATCTCGGTCACCGCGAACGCCGGCGAGGTGCGCACGTGGCGCTCGACCAGGCGCCCGAGGGCGACCGCGCCGACGCCGACCGCGACGACGACCAGGCCGCGCAGCGCGACCTCGGCCGGCCCGCGCAGGCGCTTCGTCCAGCCCTTCGCCTTCGCCGCGCCGCCTCGGAGGCGCTCGCGCAGGCTCCTCTTCGGCTCGGGCGGCGCCTCGGGCGCGGGCCCCTTCTTCGGGCGCACGCGCCGGTTTCGCACCGGCTTCGGCTGCTCGGGCGCCTTCTTGCGGCGCGCGCGCTTCTCCGTCACGCGTCCCCTCGCTGGGCGAGCGCGGCGAGCAGCTCGGGCCCGGTGCGGGTGATGTCCCCCGCGCCGAGGGTGATGACGACGTCCCCCGGCTTCAGCCGGTCGAGCAGCGCGTCCACGAGCGCGGTGCGCGGGCCCACGTGGGTCACGTCGCGGTGGCCGTGCTCGCGGATGGCGCTGGCGAGCCGCTCGCTGTCCGCGCCCTCGATCGGCGCCTCGCCCGCCGCGTAGACGTCGGCGAGCAGGAGCACGTCCGCGCGGTTGAAGGCGCGGGTGAGGTCCTCGAAGAGGTGGTGGGTGCGCGAGTACCGGTGCGGCTGGAACGCGACCACCAGCCGCTGCCCGTAGGCGCGCTGCGCCGCCTCGAGCGTCACCTGCACCTCGGCGGGGTGGTGACCGTAGTCGTCGATGACGGTGACGCCGCCCTGCTCACCCACGATGGTGAAGCGGCGGTGCACCCCGCCGAAGCCGGCGAGCGCCTTCTTGGTGACCTCGAGCGGCACGCCCAGCTCGTCCGCCAGCGCGATGACCGCGAGGGTGTTGAGCACGTTGTGGATCCCGGGCATGCGCACCGAGACCTCGCCGAGGTCCTCGCCGCGGCGGATGAGCCGGAAGCGCGTGCTGAGCCCCTCCACCGTCGGGTCCTTGGCGCGGTAGTCCGCCTGCGCGCTCAGCCCGTAGGTCGCCAGCCGCTTCTCGATGCGGGGCAGCAGGGCCTGCACGTGCGGGTGGTCGAGGCACGCGATCACGAGGCCGTAGAAGGGCACCCGGTTGGCGAACTCCACGAACGCCTGCTTCACGCGCTCGAAGTCGCCGTAGTGGTCGAGGTGCTCGGGATCGATGTTGGTGACGATCGCGATCACCGGCGAGAGGTGCAGGAACGATCCGTCGGACTCGTCCGCCTCCGCGACCAGGAGGTCGCCCTTGCCGCTGGCGGCGCTGGTGCCGAGCGCGTTGAGCTTGCCGCCGATCACCACCGTCGGATCCAGCTCGGCCTCGCGCAGCACGGTGGCCACGAGCGAGGTCGTGGTGGTCTTGCCGTGCGAGCCGGCGATGGCGACGCCGTCCTTGAGCCGCATCAGCTCGGCCAGCATCTCCGCCCGCGGGATCACCGGGATGGCGGTCCGCTTGGCCTCGGTCAGCTCGGGGTTGTCCCGCGGGACCGCGCTCGAGAAGACCACGACGTCGGCGCCGGCGATGTTCTCCGCCGCGTGCCCGACGCAGATCCGCGCGCCCTGCTCGGCGAGCCGGCGCGTGGTCTCGCTCTCGCGCAGGTCGGAGCCGCTGACGGTGAAGCCCTCGGCGAGGAGCACCTCCGCGATGCCGCTCATGCCGATGCCGCCGATCCCCACGAAGTGAATGGCTCTGATTCGCCCGCGAAACACGCTGCCTCCGTCTGGTCCCGCGCCCCGGTGTACTGCCGCCGGGCCCCGGACGCGAAAAACCCTGCAAGAGGCGAGGCCTAACACGGCGACGCAAAGACGCCCCGGTTCGGGGTACGCTGCGGATCCCCGATGGACGAGCAGCGTCCCACCACCCGCCCCGACGACACCGCCGAGCACGAGCTGCCGGACGCGAAGCCCCTCGTGATCGCGGTGCCGCCGCCGCCCCCTCGGCGGAAGCTCCCCCCGAAGCCGCCGCCTCCCCCGCCGCCCCGCCGGGAGCAGGACACGGACCAGCAGGCCGCGCCGACCGCGGCCGAAGAGAAGACCCAGGTCGCGGTCGCCGCGAGCGTGGTCGTCGGCGAGTCGCACACCGACGAGATGGCGCGCCCCGGCCTCCTGCTGGGCGACCCCGGGACCCGCCCCCACCTCGGCATGGCCGCGGCGCAGCTGCGCGATCTCTGCGAGGCTCAGCTCTCGGTCGAGAGCGACGTCGAGCGAGAGGCGCAGCTCCATCACGCGCTCGGGCGCCTCTCGGAGGGGCCCTTGTCGGATCCCGAAGGCGCGGCGCGACACTACGGCGAGGTCATCGGGCGCGCGCCCGATCACGTGCCCGCCCTCCGCGGCGCGCGGCGGGTGGCCGCCCAGCTGGGCCGCCACGCGGAGCTGCCCGCGCTCTTCGACGCGGAGCTCGCGGTGACCCGCGACCCGGCCGCCAAGGCGCGCCTGCTGCACGCGAAGGGGCGCGTGCTCGAGGCCAGGCTGGGCCGGCCGGCGGACGCCATCGAGGTCTACCGCGAGGGCCTCGCGCTCGCGCCGGGGGACCTCGTCCTGCTCAAGGCGCTCGAGCGCGGCTACCGGCGCGACGAGAGCTGGGCCGAGCTCGCCGACACCTACGCGCGCCTCGCCGACGCGGTCGACGACCCGCCACTCCGCGCCGCGTGGACCGCGCTCCGGGCGCACCTCACCGAGGCGAAGCTCGGCGACCCGGTGCAGGCGGCCACCCTCTACGAGAGCGCGCTGGCCACCGACCCGCACGCCAGCGACGCGCTCGCCCACGTGAAGCGGCTCGGCGCCTCGCAGCGCCGCTGGCCTCAGCTCGTCGCGGCGCTGCGGACGGAGCACGAGCTCTGCCGCGACGTCGACGCGCGTCAGTCCATCTTGCGCGCGATCGCGCGCGTGCAGGAGCGGGCGCTCGGCGACGCCGCGGCCGCGATCCAGACGCTCGAGGAGGCGCTGCGCGCGCGGCCGGAGGACACGTCGCTCCTGCGCGAGCTGGCCCGGCTGGCCGCCGCCACCGGACGCCACCCGCTCCGCGCCGACGCGCTCGCCCGCCGGATCGAGCTCGAGACCGCGCCCGAGGTGGTCGTGGGCCTCGCGATGGAGCTCGGGCAGCTCCACGAGGGCCCGCTCGAGGCGGTGGAGCCGGCGCTCGGCTGGTACGAGCGCGCGCTCGCCGCCGACCCCCGCCACCGTGGCGCCGCCGCCGCGCTCGAGCGCCTCCTGACCGAGCGCGAGGCGTGGTCCGAGGTGCGCCGGGTGATGGCGACGCGGGCCGCGGCGCTGACCGACCCGATCGAGCAGGCGCAGCTCCACCACCGGCTCGGGCAGCTGCACGAGCGCCGGCTGCACGACCCGGACGAGGCCACGCGGCAGCACGCGCGCGCGCTCTCGCTGGACCGGTCGCACCACGGCGCGTTCGTCAGCCTCACCCGCCTCCTCACCCACGCCGGCCGCTGGCACGAGCTGGTCGAGCTGTACGAGCGCGCGATCGACCACGCGCCGCACGACGACGAGGCGATCGCGTGGCTGTTCCGCATGGGGGCCATCCTCGAGGATCGGCTCGACGATCCCGCGGCCGCCCTCTCCGTCTACGAGCGCGTGCTGGAGCGCGACGCCGCCCACCTCGGGGCCTGGCACGCGGTGCAGCGCGCGGCCGAGCGCGCCGGACGCATCGACCGTCTGTCGGCGGCCCTGCGGAGCGAGGCCGCCCTGACCCGCGACGGCGAGCGCCGGGACGCGCTCCTCCACCGGGCCGCCGAGCACGAAGCGGAGGCCGATCCCGACGCCGCCTGCCGGGCCCTCGAGGGGATCCTGACCCGGACCCCGGCCCACCGGCCGAGCCTCGAGACCCTGGCCCGCCTGCGCGACGCGAGCGGCCACCACGCCGCCCTCGTGAAGGTCTACGAGCGCCTGCTGCCGATCGCCGCGCCCGACGAGCGCGCGCGCCTCCACACGCGCATCGCCGAGACCCGCGAGCGAGCCCTGGCCGACGACGCCGGCGCCATCGCCGCCTACCGTCAGGCCCTCGCGCTCGAGGACCGGGCGACGGTGCGCGACGCCCTCGCCCGCGCGCTCGAGCGGACCGGCCGCTGGGAGGAGCTGGCCGCGTGCCGACGCGAGCAGCTCGATCGGCTCGAGGAGCCCGCGGAGCGCGCCGCCGCGGCCCACGCCCTCGGCGTGCTCCTCGAGGAGAAGCTGAGCGACCCCGCCCGCGCGCTCGAGGCGCACGAGCTGGCGCTGCGCGCCGATCCGCTGTTCCGCCCCGCGCTCGACGCGCGCGAGCGGCTGCTCACCGACGCCCAGGCGTGGGAGCGACTCGCCGAGGCGATCGCGGCGGAGGCGGACGCGAGCTCCGACGGCTTCGAGCGGACCCAGGCGTCGCTGCGCAAGGCGCTCGTCCTCGCGCACCGCGGGGCGCCGATCCACTCCGCGCTGGAGTCGTTCCGGCCGGTGTTCGCCGCCAAGTCCGGCCACGCCGGCGCGCTGGTCGCGGTCGAGGGGATCTACGGCAAGGCGAGCGATCCGGCCGGGCTCGACGCGACCTACGCGCGCATGGCCGACGTGCTCGGCGCGGAGCCCGCGGTGCACGCGGCGCTCGAGGCGCTGGCGGAGGCCCGGACCGAGCGCGGCGAAGACGTGGCCGACCTCCTCGGCCGCATGCTGGAGGCGCGCCCGGAGGATCGGGGCGCGCTCGAGCGGCTCGCCGAAGACGCGGAGCGACGCGGCGACGCGACCGCGCTGCTCCACGCCCACAGCCGCCTCGCCGCGCTCGCGCAGACCGCCAAGGTCGGCGCGCATCACCAGGCCCGGGTGGGCGCCCTGCTGCTGGCCCGCGGGGACGCCTCCGCCGCGCTCGCCGCGTACCGGGCCGCGGTCGCGCTCGACCCCTCGAGCCTGGACGCCGTGCGCGGCCTGACCCTCGCCGCCCGGGCGGTGCCCGACGGCGGCGCGATGGTGCAGGCGGCCCGCATGGAGCGCGACGCCA
This sequence comes from Myxococcota bacterium, assembly GCA_036149055.1. GTDB lineage: Bacteria > Myxococcota_A > Polyangia > Polyangiales > Sandaracinaceae > JAVJQK01. Next base: position 23,514 of record JAYZQJ010000100.1, read on the forward strand.
CCCGCGACGAGGTGGTGGCCGTGCAGGTGCTGCTCGAGGCGGCCCGGCTCTTCTTCGACGCGGGCGACGAGGAGACCGCCGCCTCGACCTACGAGGAGGCCCTGCACCTCGACCCGGACAGCCCGGAGGCGGCCACCGGCCTGATGGCCACGATGATGAGCGCGACCCACGTGCCGCGCCTGATCGAGCTGCTGACCCTGGCGGCGAGCCGCGCCGACGACCCGAGCCGCGCCTGCATCCTGCACCTATCCGTCGCCCTGCTCTGGTCGGACGTGCGAGGCGACCTCCCGGCGGCGATCGCCGCGACCCGGCGCGCCCTGGCGGTGGTCCCGCGCTCTCAGCGCGCCATGGCGACGCTCGCCCGCTACCTCGAGGAGAACGCGCAGCACGCCGACGCGGCCAAGGTCCTCGAGAGCGCCCTCGAGGACGCCACCGGGAAGCCGCGGGTCGACGCGCACCTCTCGCTGGCGCAGCTCCACGAGCGTCACCTCGACCGCCCCGAGGACGCCAAGGCGCACCTGCGCCGGGTCCTCGAGCTCGAGGCGGACCACCCGGGCGCCCTCACCTCCCTGGTGCGGCTGGAGCGCCTGACCGGGCACGCCGACGAGGCCCTCGCGCTGGCGCGCCGGTTGATCGAGGTCGTGCAGGAGCCCGTGCCCCGCGCGGCCGCGCTGGCGGAGATGGCGCAGCTCGAGAAGCAGCGCGGAGACCTCGCCGCCGCCGCCGCCGCCGCCGAGAGCGCCATCGCGATCCAAGGTCCCCGCGCGCCGGCGGCCAAGCTCTACCGCGGCCTGATCGCCCAGGCCCCCGAGCAGGCCAGCTGGGAGCGCTACAGCCAGGCGCTGATGGTCTACCTCGAGCGCGCCAAGACCCAGCGCGGAGACCTCGCCGCGACCTACCGGGAGCTCGCGCGCGTCTTCGGCGAGAAGCACGACCGCCCCGAGCGCGCGATCGGCGTGCTGCGCGAAGGCGTCCGGGCCTGCCCCTACGACGCGTCCATCTCACTCGCCCTCGTCCGAGCCCTACGGAACGGCCGCGAGGACGGCCAGGCGATCGACGAGCTGCGGCGCCTGCTCGACGAGGACGTGCTCGAGGTCGGCGCGTGGCGCACGCTCGCCGAGGTGATCGCCGGCACCAGCGAGCCGGAGGGGCGCGCCGCGGTGCTCTCTCCGCTCGTGACGCTCGGCCAGGCCACGCCCGAGGAGACGCAGGCGGTCGGGGCGCGGCGGGTGCGCGCGGGCAAGGCGCCGGCCGGCCTGCTCGGCCACGGCGGCCTGGAGCAGCTGATGGACTCGCCCGCGCTCCACGACGCCGCCGCCACGTTCCTGCCGGCCATCGGCGAGATCCTCACCAAGCTCGAGGGCGTCGAGTACGAGCGGTGGCGGGTCAGCAAGCGCGACCGCATCCGCACCGGCGAGCCCCACGCGCTCCGGAGCTTCGCGGACCGGGTCGCGCGGATCTTCGGCGCGCCGGAGTTCGATCTCTTCGTCTCGCCGGCCCAGCTCTCGCGCACCTTCCTGGTCTCGGGGAGCCCGCCCGCGCTGGTCGTCCCGAGCGCGATCGAAGGCGAGCGCGACGCCGTCCTCGCCTTCCACCTCGCCCGCCCGCTCGCGCTCCTCTCCCGCCAGCTGCACGCCCTCGACCACGTCGACGACCGCACCCTCGGCCACATCATCTGCGCGACCGTGCGCCAGTTCGAGCCGGGCTTCGTGCTCCACCCGCTGCTCGAGGAGGAGGACATCGAGGCCGAGTCGCGCCGGGTCGCCAAGGCCATCGGCTTCTTCTCGCGCGGCCGCCTCCAGGACGCCGCCCTCGCCTACGCCGCCCAGCCGACCCCCGACATCTTCATGTGGTCGCGGGAGATCCGCCGCCTCGCCACCCGCGCCGCGCTCCTGGTCGCCGACGACCTCGTCGCGGTCCTCGGCACCATCGGCGAAGAGCTCGGCCCCGACAACTACGCCACCGACCTCGCGCGCTTCTGGGTCAGCGACCCGGCCTTCCGCTTCCGCCGCGCCCTCGCCCAGCGCGCGGCCTCTACCCCGACCCCCACCTAGCAGCCCGCCCAGCGAGGCTTCTTCGAAGCCCGGCGGAGCCAGCTCCAGGCACACGCTCACCGAGGACGCTTCGCGGGGATGCCGGTGCAACGGTCACCGCGAAGGCTGCGGAGCAGCCGGAGTGGGGCCCGTTGTGCCGGCGCAGCGGGGGGGCGGGGGCGGACCCGCCCCTGCCCAAGAACTCGAGAGGTGGCAAACAATGGCGCGCGGGCAGCCCAAGCTCGCTTCCGCGATGACTGACCCCATACGACGGCAGGCGACGAGCGCAGCGAGGTCGCCGCACGCGCCGCCCGAGTCGTTCGATCCCGCGGCAGCGGGCGGCCAGCTCGCGCGCAGCGCGAGCGCGAGCCGCAGGGCCCCCGGCGCCCCGCGCCGGGGTCGGGGCCGAGCGGAGCGAGGTCCCGGAGTGGGTGGGGGGCCCCGCGGAGCAGGTGCAGCGATGTTTGCGGAGGCGTAGCCGGAGCGAACATCGTTGTGCCGGCGCAGCGGGGGGGGGCGGGGGCGGACCCGCCCCTGCCCAGCAAAGTCAGTCGTAGATCTTGTCGACGAACTGGAGCGCGCCGAGGTTCCTGTCGTCGACGAACGCGCGGTGGTCGCGGTAGATGCGCTCCATCGTCCCCTCGGCGAAGCGGAGGATGTCGTCGATCAGGAGCCCGTCCTCGCCGATCGCCTCGAGGATGCGCTTCTCGGCGTTGCCCTGCATCACCCCGGTGTCGCCGTCGGCGAGCGCGTGGGCCTGCGCCAGCGAGGTGCCACAGATCCGCGCGTACTTCTTCCACTGCTTCTTGGAGAGATCGTCGATGTCGATCTCTTCCTTGTAGGGGCTGCGCTCGCGCACCAGGAAGCTCTCGCCCGCGATCTCGGCCTTGCCGTAGAACGGGTCGCCGCCCACGAGGTGCACCGCCTGCGCGTTGACCACCCGATCCGCCTCGCCGTCCATCTGCTTCTGGGAGGGCGGCGCGAGCCCCGCGAGCGCCGAGCGGCGGGCGCGCTTCAGCTCGAGGATCACGTCGTCGGTGCCGTCCTCGCTCAGCCCCTCGATCAGCACCCAGAAGCGCGCCAGCCCGAGCGACGCGGTGCCCGAGCCCTTGCGCTCGGCCACGTCCTTCACCTTCAGGTTGCCGGCCCGGGCGGGCAGCTCCGACAGCTCGTTCTTGTCGGCGTACTCGTCGATGATCTCCTGGAACTCCTCGACCCGGCTCGGGAGCGGCACGATCTTCTCGCTCGCCACGAAGCGCTCGCGCTTCTCGCCGAGGTACTTCGAGAGCCACGGCTCCCGATCCCGCTGAGCGCGCTGCAGCAGCTTGCGGATCAGCTTCGGGCTGTTGTCGATCCGCAGCTGGTAGTGCATCTCGCTGTCGTCGCGCGCGAAGCCCCGGAGGCCCTCGAGGTAGCCCTGGATGAGCTTCTTCGCGATCTTGCGCAGGTGCTTGTCGGCGACCCCCTGCTCTCGGGCCGCGATCATGAAGCCGACCGCGCCGCGCTTGAGATCCCAGGTGAAGGGCGCGAAGTACGCCTCGTCGAAGTCGTTCACGCCGAAGATGGGCGTGTTGTCGACCGACGGCATCACGCCGAAGTTCTCCGGGTGCACGTCGCCGAGGGTCAGCACCGTCGGCATCCACGAGTCCTCGCCCGCCATGTCGCGGTAGAAGAGGAGGCAGGTGCCGCGGAAGTAGGAGTAGACGGAGGCCGCGAGCTTGTCGAACTTGGTCGCGGCGCCCTCCGGTCGCTGATGGATGCGCTGGGCGTGATCCTCGCGCAGGGTCTGCCGCACGTAGAGCCGCCGGTCCTCTTCGGGGAGGTGGCGGGGCAGCATGACGAACTCGCCGGACGCCCGGCGGCGGGCGAGCTCGGCGAAGTCCTCGAAACGCGACGCGGTGGGCGGCTCACCGCCCGGGTTGTGAGTGCGCGGCATGTCCACGCCCCATCTCTAGGTCCGTCGCGATGTGCCCCAAAGGTCCTCGTTGGGGGCCGTCAGCCCTCCGCCATCGCGGGCGCAGGGCCGAGGACCTGGAGGTAGGCCACCGGGCGGGGGCCGCGGCGGCGGCTGAGGTAGGCGATGTCCCGGCCGGCGCCGAAGTCGATCGCCGCCATCCGGTGCCCGCCGCCGTCGCCGTTGCCGCGCGAGCGGGGGGGCTCGCTGCGCCGGGGCGCCGGGCCGCCGAGCCAGCCGAAGAGGTCGTCGACGATGGCCGCCGCCGCCTCCGGCTTGCCGTGCTGGCGCGCCGCCTCGGCCATCGCCTTGCGGACCGCCTCGTCGTCGAGGAGCCGCGTCGCCTCCCGCACGAGGCCGTCGACGCTCAGCGCGCTCTCCCGGATCGCGACGGCCGCGCCCGCCGTCTGGAGGGCCTCGGCGTTGCGCGCCTGGTGGTCGTCGGCCGCGAAGGGGTACGGCACGAGGATGGCCGGCCGGCCGATGGCGCAGACCTCGGCGAGGGTGGTGGCGCCGGCCCGGGCGATGACCAGCGCGGCGGAGGCGTAGGCCTTCGCCATGTCGTCCACGAAGCTCACGACCTGGGCGGGCACGCCGAGCTCGCGGTAGCGCGCCTCGACCTCGTCGCGCATGGCCGCGCCGGTCTGATGCACGACCTCGAGGCCTCGCTCGGCGAGCCCGAGCTGGGCGAGCGCCGCGGGCACGGTCTCGTTGAGCACCTTCGCGCCCTGGCTGCCGCCGAGCACGAAGATCTTGCGGGAGCGCGCCTCGAACCCGTCGGGATCGGCGAGCGCGGCCCGCGCGGCGTCGACGAAGGTGCGCCGCACCGGGTTGCCCAGCAGCTTGGCCCGCCGCCCGATCTGCGTCCGGGCCTCGTCGAAGGCGACGTAGGCGCGACCGGTGATCGGCGCGAGCACGCGGTTCGTCAAGCCGACGTGCGCGTTCTGCTCGAGGATGGCGGTGGGCACGCCGCGCGCGGCCGCCGCGAGCAGCATCGGCCCGCTGGCGTACCCGCCGACGCCGAGCACCAGGTCCGGCTTGAGCTCCGAGATGAGCCCCGAGGCCCGCCCGAACGCGCCCGGCAGCATCATCAGGCTGCGGGTGAGCTCGGCGACGGTCCGCCCCTTCAGCGGCGCGACCTCGAGGAGCTCGAGCCGCTCGCCGCGCTCGGGCAGCACGCGCGCCTCGATGCCCTTCTCGGTGCCCACGAAGGTGACCTCGACCTCGGGCTGCCGCCGGCGGAGCTCCTCCACCACGGCGATGCCGGGGAAAAGATGTCCGCCGGTCCCCCCACCGGCCACGATGAGTCGTCGAATCATGCCGTACCTCCCAGCGCGACACGCGGGGGCTTCGCCCTGCCCTTCTTCCGCGTGGCGCGATCCTCGGCGCCGTCGGGAGCGCGCTGCTCCCTCGGACGCGAAATGTTGAGCAGCACCCCGACCGCCGCGCTGTTGACCAGCAGGGAGGAGCCGCCGTAGCTGATGAAGGGCAGCACCAGGCCCTTCGTGGGGAGCATGCCCATCGCCACCGCGAGGTTGGTGAAGGCCTGCATGCCCAGGAACATCGTGATCCCCATCGCGAGGTAGGTGCCGTACTCGTCGGCCGCGCCGAACGCGACGCGGACCCCGCGCACGAAGACCAGCGCGAACGCGCCGATCAGCAGCAACAGCCCGACGAAGCCGAGCTCCTCGGCGACGATGGCGCTGATGAAGTCGGTGTGCGCCTCGGGCAGGTAGAAGAGCTTCTGCAGGCTGTCGCCGATGCCGACGCCCCAGAACCCGCCCGAGCCGTAGCTCAAGAGCGACTCCGCCACCTGGTAGCCCGCGCCCTGTCGCGTGCCGAACGGATCGAGGAACGCCTCGAAGCGACGCACGCGGTAGGGGGAGCTCGCGATCAGCGCGTAGACGATCGGCGCGGTGAGCAGCCCGGCGCCAAGGATGTAGCCGAGCTTCGCGCCGGCCGTGAACAGCAGCACGAAGGTCAGCAGGCCGATCATCACCGCGCTGCCGAAGTCGGGCTGCTTCAGGCACAGCACCATGACGAAGCCGGCGACGAGCACGTGCGGCAGGAAGCCGACGCTGAACGTCTTGATCTTCTCGCGCTTCTTGGAGAGCGAGTAGGCCAGGTAGAAGATGATCGAGACCTTGGCGACCTCGGCCGGCTGCACGTGGATCGGGCCGATGGCGATCCACCGGGCCGCGCCGCCCGCGCTGTGCCCGAAGCCGAGCGCGACGAAGGCCATCAGGCCCACGACGCCGGCGAGCAGCGGGTAGGTGAAGGGGCGGTAGCGGTGGTAGTCGATGCGCGCGATGGCGACGATCAGCGGGAGCGCGACGAGCGCGAAGATCCCCTGACGGATCAGGAAGAAGTAGCCGTTGTCGTAGCGCTGGGCCGCGAAGACCGCGCTCGCGCTGTAGACCATGACCACGCCGAAGGCGATCAACGCGATGATCGTGCCGTAGAGGACCGCGTCGGCCGGGCCGACCACCTTGGGCAGCCCGGGCTTCTTCGGGCGCTCGTCGGCGGCGGCCACCGTCTTCTTGCGGGGCTTGTCGGCGGCCTCCTTCGGGCCGCGGCGCAGGATGGCGCGGAGCAGGCTCACGCGTCACCTCCTTCCAGGGCTCGCGTCGCCTCCTGGTAGGCGTCGCCGCGGTGCGCGTACGAGCGGAACATGTCGAAGCTGGAGCAGGCGGGCGCGAGCAGGACGATGTCGCCCGGCCGGGCCAGGCCACGCGCCTCCGCGACCGCCGCCTCCATCGAGTCCGCGAACCGGATGGGGAGCCGGAGCGACGCCATCTCCCGGGCGATCAGCTGGGCGCTCTTGCCGATGAGCACCACCCCGCGGCCGACCTCGGTCAGCCGCTCGACGAGCGGCGCGTAGCTCCCGCCCTTGTCCACGCCGCCGGCGATCAGCACCGCCTTGCGGGTCCTGGAGGCGAGACCGTCGAGCGCGGCGACGGTGGCGCCGACGTTGGTCGCCTTCGAGTCGTCGACGTAGGTGACCCCGTCGAGCTCCCGCACCTTCTCCGCCCGGTGCGGCAGCCCGCCGACCTCGCGGAGGGTGGCGGTCATCGCCTCGGCGCTGGCGCCGGCGAGCCGCGCGATCAGCACCGCGGCCGCCGCGTTCTCGTGGTTGTGGCGGCCCTGGAGGCGGATCTCGGAGAGCGGGATCGACCAGCCGGTCTTGAGATCGACGAGCGCGTCGCCCTGCACGCGCACGATGCCGTCCTCGCCGCCGAAGCCGTGCCGGCCGACGTTCGCGGTCATCGGCCCGAGCTGCTTCACCGCGTCGTCGTTCGCCGGGAGCACCGCGTGGTCGCCGCGGCGCTGCGCCGCGAAGATGTTCGACTTCGCCTTCGCGTAGTCGTCGGCGCTCCGGTAGCGGTCGAGGTGGTCGGGGCTGAGGTTGAGCAGCGCCGCGACCTTCGGCCGGAGCTTGCGGACCTTCTCCAGCTGGAAGCTCGACAGCTCGAGCACCACGCGGCCGTCCTCGGTGTCGGCCTCTCCGCCGACCGCCTCGCAGGCCGCGCGGCCGAGGTTGCCGCCGACGAAGGTCTTCAGCCCGCTGCGCTGGAGCATCTCGCCGACCAGGGTGGTCACGGTGCTCTTGCCGTTGGTGCCGGTGATGCCGATCAGCGGCGCGGTGAGGAGGCGGCTCGCGAGCTCGACCTCGCCGATGACCTCGACCTTCGAGAAGAGCGCGGCCAGCTCCGGGATCGGGGGCACGCCGGGCGACAGGACGACCAGCTCGACGCCGGCGAAGAACGCCGGGTCGTGCGAGCCGAGCGCGAGCTTCACGCCGCTCTGCTCGAGCTCCGCGGCGCGCGCGTCGAGCTCCTCGCGGGGCCGGCGATCGTTGAGGATCACCTCGGCGCCGCGGGCGTGGAGCAGCGCCGCCGCCGCGAGCCCGCTCGCGCCCGCGCCGATCACCGCCATCTTTCGACCCTGGACCTCCATCACGTCACCTCAGCTTGAGCGTGGCCAGGCTCGCGAGCGCGAGCATGACGCTGATGATCCAGAAACGGACGATGACGCGCGGCTCCGGCCAGCCCTTCTTCTCGAAGTGGTGGTGGATGGGCGCCATCAGGAAGATGCGCTTCTTGAAGAGCTTGAAGGACGCCACCTGCGTGATGACGCTGATGGCCTCCACGACGAAGATGCCGCCGAGCAGGAGCGACAGGAGCTCGTTCTTCGTCATCACGGCGAGCGAGCCGATGCCGCCGCCGAGCGCGAGCGATCCGACGTCGCCCATGAAGACCTGCGCGGGGTAGGTGTTGTACCAGAGGAAGCCGAAGCCGGCGCCGATGAGCGCGCCGCAGTAGACGCTGAGCTCGATGGCGCTCGGGAGCGACGGAATGCGCAGGTAGGCCGCCAGATCCTGCCCGAAGAAGGTCACGCCCGTCAGGTAGGCGAGGATCATGTAGGTGCCCGAGTTGATCATCACCGGGCCGATCGCGAGGCCATCGAGACCGTCGGTCAGGTTGACGGCGTTCGAGGTGCCGACGATGACGAAGGCGGCGAACACGACGTAGGCCCACGGGGCCAGCTCGACCGGCAGCCGCTCGAAGGCGACGAAGGGGATCGACAGTCGGTTGCGGATCTCGATCCAGTCGGCCGGGAGGCCGGCGTCCCCGTACCAGAGGTAGGCGCCGAGGCCGAAGGCGACCGCGAACTGGATGACGAGCTTCCAGCGGCCGGCGAGCCCGCCGGTGTCCTTCTTCCGGATCTTCGCCGCGTCGTCGATGTAGCCGACCACGCCGTAGGCGCTGGTGACCGCGGTCACGACCCAGACCATGAAGTTGGACGGGTCCGCCCAGAGCACGGTCGAGATGATCAGCGCGAGCAGGATCAGCGCCCCGCCCATCGTCGGCGTGCCCGCCTTGCTCAGGTGCCCCTCGGGGCCCTCCTTGCGCACGACCTGCCCGATCTGCCGGGACTGCAGCCGCCGGATGAACCAGGGGTAGAGGGAGAAGGTCACCCCGAGCGCGGTGAGCGCCGCCGCGATCGCGCGGAACGGCACGTACCGGAGCACGTTCAGGAAGCCGAGGCCCGGCGCGTCGTGCAGGGGGTAGAGGAAGTAGTAGAGCATCAGCCCTCTCCTCCGAGCGCCGAGACCACGCGCTCCATGCGCATCCCGCGCGAGCCCTTCACCAGGACGACGTCCTCGGGGCGCGCGACCTCGCGCACGCAGGCGGCGGCGTCGGCGGCGTCCTTCAGGAGCACGATCTTCGTGCGGCTCGCGGCCGGGCGCTCCATCGTCGCGGTGAGCGCGGCCCGTCCCGCGTGGGCCATGCGCTCGCCGCACGCGATGAGGTGCGCCGCGCCGACCCGCACCGCCTCGCGGCCGACCTCGGCGTGGGCCGGCTCCTCGTAGCGGCCGAGCTCCAGCATGTCGCCGAGCACCGCGATGAGCTTGCCGCCGCGCGCGCCGGCGAGCGCGGCCGCCGTGTCGAGCGCCGCCTCCATCGAGCGCGGGCTCGCGTTGTAGGCGTCGTCGATCACCAGCAGGCCGTCGGCCATCGGCACGGTGGCCATGCGGTGGGGAGGCTGGGGCACGTGGGTCAGGGCCGCGGCCCCGGCCTCGACCTTCTCGGGCGCGAGGGCCCGCACGACCGCGATCGCGCCGGTCGCGTTGATCGCCGCCGCCTGACCGAGGAGCGAGAGGCTCAGGTCGACCTGCCCGCCCTCCCAGGTCACGTGCGCCTGGGTGCGGCCGTCGGCCTCGAGCTCCCAGCGGGAGAGCCGCACGTCCGCGCCCTCGACCGTGCCGTAGCCGATCTTGGTGCCGGCGGGCGAGCGCTCGGCGTAGGCGGCGAGCGGGGCGTCGTCGACGAACCAGACCGCGGCCCCCTCCGGCGCGAGCGCCTCGAGCAGGGCGCCCTTCTCGCGGGCCACGCCCTCGAGCCCGCCGACGCCCTCGGTGTGCACGGGGGCGACCGCGGTCACCACGCCCACCGTCGGGCGCGCCATCGCGGCGAGGTCGGCGATCTCGCCGGGGACGTTCATGCCGATCTCGATCACGGCCGCGTCGTGGCGCTCGTCGAGGGTGAACAGCGTCATCGGCACGCCCACCCGGTTGTTGAGGTTGCCGCGGGTGAAGACGGTCTGGTGCCCGAGCCCGGTGAGCGCGGCCGCGACCAGCTCCTTGGTGGTGGTCTTGCCGACCGAGCCGGTGATGCAGACCACCGGCACGTCGAAGCGGCGGCGGTGCAGCGCCGCGAGGTCGCCCAGCGCGGTGAGGGTGTCGTCGACCACGAGCACCCCGACGCTCTCCGGCGCGTCGATCTCGCGGTCCACCACCACCGCGTGCGCCCCGGCCGCGATGGCCTGATCGACGTAGTCGTGGGCGTCGTGGGTCTCGCCGCGGAGCGCGACGAAGAGGTTGCCCGGCGCCACCCGGCGGGTGTCGAGGCAGACGCCCTCGACCGCGCGGGTCGGGCGCGCGAGCCATCGCCCGCCCGTGGCCTCGAGCAGCTCCTCCGGCGTGAAGCGCGCGGCGTTGTCCGGGATCGGGGTGGCGCTCACGCGTCCCTCCCCTCGATGGCGGCGCGGGCCTCTTCGCGGTCGTCGAAGTGGATCTTCGTCGTGCCGCGGATCTGGTAATCCTCGTGGCCCTTGCCCGCGATGAGCACGGTGTCGCCGGGGCGGGCCGCGGCGATCACCTCGCGGATGGCGGCCCGGCGGTCCTCCTCGACCCGGTACAGGCCGCGGTCGCTGCGCGCGAAGGCGACGAGGTCGTCGGTCCGGGTCCAGCCCTCGCCGGCGAGCCCGGGCTCGATCGCCCCGAGGATCGCGAACGGGTCCTCGGTGCGCGGGTTGTCGCTCGTGATCACCGCGAGGTCCGCGCCGCGCCCGACGGCCTGGCCCATCTGCGGGCGCTTGGCCTGGTCGCGGTCGCCGCCGCAGCCGAAGACCGCGAAGAGGCGCCCGGGGGTGATGGGCCGCAGCGCCGCGAGGGCGCGCGCCAGCGCGTCCGGGGTGTGGGCGTAGTCCACCAGGACGCGCACGTCGTCGAGGCCGTCGACCCGCTCGAGCCGACCGGGCGCGCCCTTCGCCGCGCCGAGCGCCGCCGCCGCCTCCTCGGCCTCGAAGCCGAGCGCGGCGAGCACCCCGAGCGCGAGCAGGAGGTTGTCGAGGTTGTGGGCGCCGATGAGCGGCGAGCGCAGCTCGATCTCCTCGCCCAGCACCGTCGCCGTCGCCCGCATGCCGTCCCGGTCCATGGTCCAGGTACGCACCGAGACGTCGGCATCGCCCTCGCGCGAGACGCGCAGGCAGCCCGGGACGCGGTCGGCGAGCGTCGCGCCGTGGGCGTCGTCGACGTTGATCACCGACGCGCCCGGCGACAGCTCGAGGAAGAGGCGCGCCTTGGCCTCGAAGTACGCCTCGAGGGTGCCGTGGTAGTCGAGGTGATCCTGGGTGAGGTTGGTGAACGCGGCGACCGCGAAGTCGACGGCGTCGGCGCGGTGCATCGCCAGCGCGTGGCTCGACACCTCCATCACCAGGTGGCTCGCGCCGTGGTCGACGACCCTCCGGGCGAAGCGCGCCAGGGCGTCCCCCTCCGGCGTGGTGAACGGGGCCGGCTCGCGCACGCCGGGGCCGCGGCTCTCGACGGTGCCCAGCAGCGCCGGCTGCTGACCGAGCGCGCGCAGCGCCTCGTCGATCAGCCACGCGGTGGTGGTCTTGCCGTTGGTCCCGGTCAGGCCGACGACCGCCAGCTCCTTGGTCGGATCCGCGTACACGGCCGCGGCCAGCGCGCCGAGGGCCCGGCGGGCGTCGGCGACGATCAGCTGCGGCACCTCGAGATCGAGGCGGCGCTCGGTGGCGACCGCGACCGCGCCCCGCTCGACCGCGCTCTCGGCGAAGCGCGCGCCGTCCGCCTGCGCGCCGGCGATGGCCACGAAGAGGTCGCCCGCCTCGACCGCGCGGGAGTCGTGACGCACGCCGCGGATCTCGGCGTCGCCGGACACCTCGGCCCCGAGCCCGCGCTCCTTCAGCTCGCGCAGGGTGATCATCGCGTCACCGCCTGCGCGAGGGTTCCGTCCGGGGCCGGCGTCACCGGCACCTCGGGCTCCGGGCGGAGCTCCGGGCGCTCGAGGATCACGCGCACCGCGCTGCCGCGGTCGACCACCGCGCCCGGCTGCGGGCTCTGGGCGACGACGAGGCCGCTCCCCTCGAGCTCGAAGCCGAGGCCGATGCGGCGCAGCGCGCCGAGCGACCCGCGAGCGGTCAGGCCGGTGAGGTCGGGGACCATCACCTCGCCCTCGCCGGGGTCGCGCTCGGGCACGACGGCCACGGCGATCTCCGCGCTCGGCGCCTCCACCTCTCCGCGGGCCTGACGGCGGCGCTCTCGCTCCCGGCGGCGGTGACGACGCTCGAGCTCGGCGAGGGCCTCCCCGCCGGTGTCCGCGGGCACGCCGAGGTGACGCAGCGAGGCCTCGCCGATGCGGCGGAAGATGGGGCCGGCGACGGTGCCGCCGTAGTGGTCGACCACCGGCTCGTCGATGACGACCGCGATGACGAGCGCCGGATCCTGCGCGGGCACGAAGCCGGCGAAGGACGCGATGTAGACGTCCTCCTGGTAGCCGCCGTGGCGGTAGTCGGCCTTCTGCGCGGTGCCCGTCTTGCCGGCGACGAGGTAGCCGTCGATCGCCGCCTCGGGCCCGGTGCCGCCCTGGCCGGTGACCGCGGTGAGCATGTCCGCGAGCAGCCGCGCGGTGCGGCGCGGGATCACCTGCCGGCGCACCCGGGGCAGGCTCTCGCTCGTCGTCGCGCCGCGGCTGTCGACGGTGCGGCGGATGACGTGGGGGTGCATGAGCCGCCCGCCGTTCGCGATGGTGCTCATCGCGGTGGCGAGCTGCAGGGTCGTGGTGCTCATGCCCTGCCCGAAGCTGATGGTCGCCAGGTCGAGGTCGTACCAGCGGGTGTGGTGGCGCAGGATGCCGCCGGTCTCGCCCGGCAGCTCCACCCCGGTCGGCTCCCCGAAGCCGAAGCGTCGCAGGGCGCGGAAGAGGCCGCGGCGCCCGAGGCGCATGCCGATCTTCGCGGTGCCGATGTTGCTGGAGCGCGCGAGGATCTGCGCGGGGGTCATCACGCCGAAGCGGTGGCCGCCGTCGCCGATGGTGTCCTCGCCGATCTCGAGCTGGCCGTCCTCCTCGCAGTCGATGGCCTCCTCGGGGTGCACGACGTTGGCCGCGAACGCGGCCGCGAGGGTGAAGGGCTTGATGGTCGAGCCCGGCTCGAAGCGGTCGGTGACCGCGCGGTTGCGGCGGTGGGCGGCCTCGGCGCTGCCCGGCTCGTTCGGGTTGAACGTCGGGTAGTTCGCCATCGCGAGGATCTCACCGGTGCGGGGATCCATGACCACCACGCTCCCGGCCGCCGCCTCGGCGGTGCGGACCCCGAGCGCGAGCTCTCGCTCGGCGATGTGCTGGATGGTCTTGTCGATGGTGAGGAAGACGTCGTCGCCCTGGGCGGCGCGGTCGTCGAGGAGCTGATCGCTGAAGACCACCCGGCCGCGTCGATCCCGGACCGCGGGGACCGGCTGCACCGAGCCGCGGAGCTGGTCCTCGAGGGCGAGCTCGAGCCCCTCGATGCCGACCCCGTCGATGTTGGCGAAGCCGAGCATGTGCGCGGCGAGCTCGCGGTTCGGGTAGAAGCGGCGCGCCTCGTCGGTCATCTGCACGCCCTCGATGCCCAGGGCGCGCACCGCCGCCGCCTCGGTCGGCGTGACCTGACGCTCGATCCAGACGAAGTAGCGGTCGGAGCGGAGCCGCGCCGCGATCCGGTCGCGGTCGACGTCGAGGAGGGCGGCCAAGCGGGTGGCGGCCGCCTCGGTGTCGACGCCCTCGGCGCGCATCAGCCGCGGGTTCGCGAAGACGCTCTCGACGTCGACGCTCACCGCGAGCTCCGCGCCGTGGCGGTCGTAGATGGTGCCGCGCTTGGGGGCGAGGCGGATGTCGCGGAGCTGCTGCGACTCGGCCATCGCGCGGAGCGCCGGCCCGTGCTGCATCGTCAGCTCCCACGCGCGCGCGGAGACGAGCAGCGCCCCGGCGCCCACGCAGAGCGCGAGCACGACCATGCGCACCCGCACCCAGCGGCGACGCCGGCGGTCGAGCTGCGCCTCGGTGAGGGGATCGCTCATCGCACCCTCCCCGCCATGCGGCGCTGCCGCCGCTCGTTGCCGACCGGGATCACCCGCGCCGGCTCCGGCACGTCCATCTCGAGCCGCCCGCGGGCGATGGTCTCGATGCGCTCGGCCTGCCGCAGCGTCGCCGCCTCGATCGCGAGGAGGCGCCGCTGCTCGATCAGCCGACGCTGCGCCCGGCGGGCCTGGCCGACCTCGTAGCCGAGCTGCACGGTCTGCTGCCGCAGCGCGAGGTGGGACACGAACGCGGCCGCCGCCGCGACCACCGCGACGCTCCAGAGGATGAGGAAGCGCGCCTTCACGCCGCCACCTCCCGCGGGATCCGCCGCGCCGCGCGCAGCTTCGCGCTCCGGGCGCGCGGGTTGTCGGCCCGCTCCTCGTCGGTGGCGACCACCGGCTTCTTGGTCAGCGGCGCGAGCGCCTCGTGCGCCTTGAAGAAGCGCTTCACCTTCCGGTCTTCGAGGGAGTGGAAGGAGATGAGCACCGCCACTCCGTCGTCGGCGAGGACCGCCGGGAGCGCGGCGAGCAGCCGGTCGAGCTGCCCGAGCTCGTCGTTCACCGCGATGCGCAGGGCCTGGAAGGTCCGCGTCGCCGGGTCGATCTTGCCGCGGCGGCCGCCGACCGCGCGGTGCACCGCCCGCTGGAGGTCCCCGGTGGTCTCGAGCGCGCCCGCGTCGGACGCCTCCTTCACCACCCGGGCGATGCGCCGCGACTTCCGCTCCTCGCCGAGCTGGTAGATCACGTCGGCGAGCTCCGACTCGCTCAGCGAGGCGATGAGCTCGGCCGCCGTCTGCCCGCGGGTGGGGTCCATGCGCATGTCGAGCGGGCCGTCGGCGCGGAAGGAGAAGCCCCGCTCCGCCTCGTCCAGCTGGGGGGAGCTGACCCCGAGATCGGCGATCAGGCCGTTCACCTGGGGTTGACCGACCTCGGCGAGCAGCTGGGCCACGTCGCCGAACGCGCCGTGCACGAAGGTGACCCGGGGGGCGAATTCCGAGAGCCGCTCCCGGGCCGCCGCGAGGGCCTTCGGGTCCCGGTCGACGCCGATCACGCGACCCTCGGGCGCGCTCCGGCGGAGCACGCCCTCGGTGTGACCGCCGCCCCCGAGGGTGGCGTCCGCGTAGACGGCGCCCGAGCGCGGATCGAGGGCGGAGAGCGTCTCTTCGAGCATGACCGTTCGGTGGTGGAACGGAGCGGGGGTGGTGCGGGCTTCCGTCACAGGCCGAGCTCCGCGAGACGCTGCGCCATCTGAGCGCGCTGGTTCATGTCCTCGAGCACGCTGCTGCGGAGGGCGTCGAAGCGCTCCTTCGCCCAGAGCTCGAGGTGGCGGCCCATGCCCGCCCAGAGCGCGTTGCGCTCGAGCCCCGCGTAGTTGCGCAGGGCCGCGGGGATCAGGACGCGCCCGAGCTTGTCCATCTCGACCTCGACGGCCCCGGAGACGTAGATGCGGCGGATCATGGCGACGCTGGGATCGAAGCTCGGGAGCTTGGCGAGGCGGGCCTCGAAGGCCTCCCACTCGGCCATCGGGTAGGCGACCAGGCAGGGCTCGAGGCCGGTGGTCACGACGAGCCGGGACGTCTCCTCCGTGGAGAGGACCTCCCGAAAACGCGACGGAACGGACGTGCGCCCCTTACCGTCGATCGCGTGCTCGTACTGACCTCGGAACACCCGCGGACACCTGCTCCGGTGAGCGGCTCGGAGTCATCCGAGAGACGGATGCCACTCCTTACCACTCCTTACCACCGGTCCGGACCCTACGGGGGGTCCGGGGGGGTGTCAACTTCATTCGAATCGGGGCTTCGACCCTGTGTTCATAGGGATGAAGTGGTGGTGGGGCGGAGGGTGGTAAGGGGTGGATCGCCCGTGATCCGCCGGGGCCTGATGGCACCACTTCGAGTGTTCAGGTAGGCGGGGTCTCTGGACCTAGGTCGCGATTCCGGCACGATCGTTCGTGCTACATCCGGGGCGCCCTCCCGGCGGCGCGCGGCTGCTAAGCTGGGCCGGTGGACGACCCCATCGACACCGCCTGGGCCGAGGTGGAGGCGGACTGGTCGTCCGAGGCGGCCCACAAGAAGTTCCTGACCCTCTGCGCCTCGCTCGACCGCCTCGCCGAGGCCGGCAAGCGCTACCGGGCGGTGAAGGAGTCGGACCCCGAGCGGGCCGAGGTGGCCACCGCGCAGATCGACCGGCTGCTCGGGCTGGCCATGCAGAACCTGCAGGTGCTGAAGTCCGAGCCCCGCACCCGCAGCGGAAAACAGGTGCTCTTCCTGATCGCCCTCGGCATCAGCGGCGCCCTCGTCGTCACCGCGCTCATGGCGATGTTGCGGATGATGTGAGCGCCTGAGTAAGCTCCCGGCCTCGCATGCAGCTCGACTTCAAGGCGCGTGAGCTGACGATCAAGCTCGTCTACTACGGGCCCGCGCTCAGCGGAAAGACGACCAACCTGCAGGCGATCCATCGCCTGGTGAGCGCCGAGGTCGCCGGGCGGCTGATGACGCTCGAGACCCAGGACGATCGGACGCTCTTCTTCGACCTGCTCCCCCTCTCGCTCAACGCGGGCAAGGGGCTGCAGGTGCGGGTGAAGCTCTTCACCGTCCCCGGGCAGGTCATCCACAACGCCACCCGGCGGCTGGTGCTGCAGGGGGCCGACGGCGTCGCCTTCATCGCCGACAGCCAGCGGACGGAGACCAAGTCCAACGCGGCGAGCTTCGTGAACCTCCGCCAGAACCTCACCGACCAGGGCATCGAGCCCGCGTCGATGCCGCTGGTGATCCAGTTCAACAAGCGCGACCTGCCGGACATCCGGACCGACGACGAGATCGACGCGCTGGCGAGCCGCGGCAAGGAGCCGGTGTTCAAGGCGGTCGCCCTCCGGGGGGTGGGGGTGCTCGAGACCCTGATGGGCCTCATGGAGATCACCTGGAACCGCCTCGAGGACGAGCACCGGCTGAGCGAGAAGTTCGGCCTGACGCCCGGGCCCCTGCTGGCCGAGTTCGAGCGGCACCTCGGGGTGGCCGAGGCCATCCAGCGGGTGAGCCGATGAGCGAGCCGCAGATCGACCTCACCCTCGCGGACATCACCCGCCTCGAGGAGATCGTCGACCGCGGCGCCCTCGGCGAGGTGTGCCGCTCGTTCTTCGATCTCTTCTCGCTGCCGATCCGGGTCTTCTCCCACGACGGCACGCTGCTCGCCGACGTGCACGAGACCCGCGAGATCTGCCGCTACGTGAACACCCTGCCCAAGGGCCGCGCCGCGTGCAGCGGGCTCGTGAGCGAGGTGAAGGGCATCGACCCCCAGGACGGGGTGGTCGTGCACCCGTGCTTCACCGGCGCCGTCTACCGGATCGTGCCGATCGACTATCAGGGCCGTCGCCTCGGCCGCTTCGTGATCGGCCCCTACCTGCCGGCCGAGGTGCGGGAGGTGCCGCGCTCGCTGCTCGTGATCGACGAGCGGCTCGAGGCCGAGAAGGCGCGCGCCGCGCTCACCGAGATGCCCCGGGTGCGCGAGGAGACGGCCGAGCGCCTCTCGGACCACCTGACGCACATCCTCGACCTCATCATCTTCAGCGGTCACCGCGCGTTCCTCACCAGCCAGATGCACGTCGCGAGCGTGCGCGAGAGCTACAAGGTGCTCAGCGACAAGAACGCCGAGCTCCAGACCGCGTTCGATCGCCTGAAGGAGCTCGACCGCCTGAAGTCGAACTTCCTGGCCACCGTGAGCCACGAGCTGCGCACGCCGCTGACCTCGATCATCGGCTACAGCGACATGCTCGCCACGGGCATCGCCGGCGACCTCAACGAGGAGCAGGCCGAGTTCGTCGAGACCATTCGCGGCAAGGGCGACCACCTGCTCGCGCTGATCAGCAGCCTCCTCGACCTCGGCAAGCTCGAGCAGGGCAACCTCCCGCTCCGGCGCGAGCTCATCGGCCCGCGCGACCTCCTCGAGGAGGTCGCCAAGACGATGACCCCGGCGGCCGAGAAGAAGGGGGTCCAGATGAAGGTCCAGGTGGAGGGCGCGCTGCCGCCGATCGCCGCCGACCCGGTCCGCATCAAGCAGGTCCTCTTCAACCTCTGCGAGAACGCGGTGAAGTTCTCGCCGCGCGGAGGCGACGTGACCCTCGGCGTGCGCTCGGTCGAGCTCGAGAGCGACGGCGACGGCGACGGAATGGGCTTCGTGCTCATGGCCGCGCCCAAGACCGCGCTCGAGATCTCGGTCAGCGACCAGGGCCCCGGCATCCCGAGCGGCGAGCAGCAGAAGATCTTCGACGCCTTCTATCAGGTCGACGGCAGCTCCACCCGCGAGCACGGCGGCACCGGCCTCGGCCTCTCGATCGTCAAGCGCCTGGTCGAAGCGCACGGCGGCCAGGTCTGGGTCGACAGCGTGGTCGGCGAAGGGACGACCTTCTCCTTCACGATCCCCGAAGGCGACGAGTAGGCCGTGGACGAGTTCGCGCTCATCGCGCGGATCCGCGAGCGGCTCCAGACCGCCGACCCCCGGGTGCGGGTCGGCGTCGGGGACGACGCGGCGGTCCTCGCGCCGAGCGCGGGCTGCGCGGTGCTCTCGGTCGACGCGGTCGTCGAGGGCGCGCACTTCGACCGCCGCTGGCTCTCCTGGCCGGACGTCGGCTGGCGCGGCGTGGCCGGCGCGCTGAGCGACCTCGCGGCCATGCGGGCGGCTCCCGTCTGCGCGCTGCTCTCGATGGTCCTGCCCGAAGACCTCGCGGGCGACGACGCCCTCGCCATCGTCGACGGCGCCGCGGAGGCGGCCCGGGCCCACGGCGCGTCCATCGTCGGCGGCAACCTCGCCCGCGGCCCCGTCGTCTCGCTGCACACGACGGTGATGGGCGAGGCGCCCTCCCCCCTCGGCCGCGGCGGCGCCCGCCCCGGCGACGGCGTCTTCGTGACCGGCACCCTCGGCGCGGCCGCCCTCGGCTGGAGGCTCCTCGCCAAAGACGCCGAAGCGCAGGGCCCCTTCGTGCGCCGCTGGCGCCGCCCCCGCGCCCGCTTCGACGCCCTCCCCTGGCTCGCCGCCGCCACCGCGTGCGTCGACGTCTCCGACGGCTTCGCCCAGGACCTCGGGCACGTCTGCGAGGCGAGCGAGGTCGGCGCCGAGATCGACCTGGCCGCGCTCCCCGTCGCCCCCGATCACGCCACCGTCGCCGCCGCGAGCGGCCACGATCCCCACCTCCTCGCGGCGACCGGCGGCGAGGACTACGAGCTGATCTTCACCGCCCCCGCCCCGCCCGCCCCCTCATCGGCCGACGTGACCCGAGTCGGCACGATCATCGAAGGCGCCGGCGTCCGCTTCACCGCCCCCGACGGAACCCCCTGGTCCCCTCCCGCAGCCGGCCACCGCCACTTCCGCTGACGCCCTCCGGTCGCCGCATCTTCAGTCCCTGCCGGCGAGCCTCCATCCCGCCGCCGCTCTGCGTCTCCGCGTCTCTGCGAGAGCAAGAATCAGCCGCCAACCCGCCCCGCGACCCAGTCCCTGCCGGCGAGCCTCCATCCCGCCGCCCGCTCCCCCTTTGCGTCTTCGCGCCTCCGCGAGAGCAAAAAAAGGAGTCACCACCCCGCCCAGCGACCCAGCCCCGGCGCAGCTCCATCGCGCGGCCGACACCAGCTCTGCGCCTCTGCGTGAAAACCGAGGCGACCGCCGAGTCTCAGCGCGACTTCAGGTGATCATCGATGAACGCGTGCGCCTCTTCGAAGGAACTCACATTGACCGTCGGCCACTTGCTCCCGGTGAGCCAGTCGAACGCGGTGAGGATCCCTCGCGCGACGCCGGAGGCGACGACCCGAGCCTCGCAGATGCTCACCGGCTCGAGCACGTCGAGGTACTCCTCGAAGACGACCGCCGCCTCCTTCCGGAGCGACGCCGAGGCGGTGACCGGGTTGAAGGCCGTGAAGTCGACCAGCCACGCGATCGGCCGTCCCTCGGCGGCCAGCTCGGCGTAGTGCTCGAACAGCTTCCTGTAGGAGGTCGCGTCGAACGAGGGGGGATAACGAACCAGGACGATCGGCCGCTGAGACGAGTCGACCGACACGCCGTTGACCTCGAAGAACGTGTCCATTCCGTGACAGGATCGGGGCTCCGCCCCATCAGCGCAATGCCGACGCGCGGCGTCAGACGCGCTCCTGTGTGTTTCGTACCAGATTGGTGACGGTGCTCCGGGGCGGGAAGCGGACCGACCCGGCGAGCATCTCGTTCTGCCGGGTCCGAGAGATCGGAGGCGATGACCTCGGCGCGCGGGGCGGTAGCGCCGCAGTCGGCAGCCCAGCGCGAGCCGTCGCCCCCGGCCATTGGCGTCGCGTTGCCAGCGCCGGCCAGCCCCCATCCCGCCGCCACCCCGCCTCTTTGCGTCTCTGCGTCTTTGCGAGAGACAATTTGTCCCGAAATCTGCCACCACCCCGAGAGCCACCCAGCAACCGCCGGCCCCCCACCATCCCGCGGCCACCGAGCCCCTCTGCGTCTCTGCGAGAGACAGTCTGCCCTCACATCCGCCACCAAACCGAGCGCCGCGCGCGATGCGAAGGGTCAGTCGACGCCGAGGGTGTGGCAGGTCTCCGAGCGCGGCACGTCGGCGGGATCGGGCCCGGTGCCGAGGGCGCTGTCGAGGAACGGCGCGGTGAACGAGTGCCAGTAACGCTCGTTGCGGAAGTGATGCATGCGGTGGTTGCGGCGGATCCACCGGTAGTAGCGCCCCCTCGGCTTGTAGGGTGTGTGCGTCAGGTAGTGCGTCCACTCGTAGATTAGGGTGGCTGCGGTGAACGCGGCGACGCCGGTCAGCATCGCGCCGACGCTCGGGGTGATGAGCCACCAGAAGAGCAGGTGCAGCGGCTCGAGGGTCACGAGCACCCGGAGCGGCAGGAGCGCCGTCTCGATCTTCCACGGATTGCGGTGATGGTGCCGGTGCGTCTGCGCGAAGTAAGGATCGAGGGTCAGCCCCCCGATCCGGCGTGGCTTCATGTGCAGCAGCGTCCAGTGGAAGAACCACTCCTGCAGCGGCCAGTAGACGAGCACGCCGAGGACCACCGCCGCGTCCCACACCGTCGGCGGCCCGAAGAGCGGACGCAGCGCGAGCGCCAGGACGACCTGCGCGAGGAGCAGCTTCGGCCCCAGGAACGAGAAGAAGTGGCGCCCGCACCCGCCGAGCGTGTCGAGCGCCGGCGCCTCGGCCCCCTCCCCCGCCTCGACCGCGGCGCTCATCGCGACCCCTGCACC
Source organism: Myxococcota bacterium (assembly GCA_036149055.1). GTDB lineage: Bacteria > Myxococcota_A > Polyangia > Polyangiales > Sandaracinaceae > JAVJQK01. The sequence continues at coordinate 44,860 of JAYZQJ010000100.1, forward strand.
GCGTCGACCGCCGCGAGCAGGCCCTCGATCGCCTCGGCGCCGCGCGCGACGATCTTGGTGGCTAGGTTCCCGGCCCTCTTCGGCTGCGCGCCGATCACCGCCTGGACGAGGGCCGCGTAGTCGTCGACCGCGCCGAGCTCCACCGCCAGGATCTGCGTGAACTGCTCGAGCACGCCCGAGTACGTGTTGGCGAGGGAGTTGAACGCCAGCTCCAGCGCCACGTTGCCGGTCCCGTCGACCATCACCGCCCAGAAGTCGAGGGCGAGCCGCTGCAGCGTGGGCAGATCCCCGCGGGCGGCCTCCATGCGGCCGACCACCGCCGACAGCTCCGCGTGCGCATCGGCGGAGGCGCGCTGGGTGCAGAGCCGGGCCACGATCGGCGCGAGCTGGGTGCGGAGCTCGAGCACGCCCCGCACGAGCTGGGTGTCCACCGTGCCGTCCGGCCGGACCATCATCGACGCGAGGATCTCGAGCCCGGCCGTGCGCTTGTAGTCGAGCACGCGGGTCGCCCCGCCCTGCTGGATCGACACCAGCCCCGCCTGCTCGAGCCGCTTCAGGCCCTCCCGGACGGCGCCTCGGTTGACCTGGAGCTGCTCGGCGAGCGTGCGCTCGGCGGGGAGCGCCTCGCCGGCCTCGAGGGTGCCATCGACGATGTGATCCCGGAGCTGAGCGAAGACCTCGGCCGCGAGCGAGCGTTTGGCGACGGGCTTGAGCACCCCTCGACCTTGTCGCCCACTGGACTGCTTGTCAACTGGTCAGACCAGAGGCTCCCCTTCATCGGCCCAGGCGCTGATCCAGCTCCCGTGCGCCTCCACGTGCGCCATGAAGGCCTCGTAGAACGGGTGCCGCGCGAGGGTGGCGCTGTCGCCGACGACCAGCAGCAGCCGCTTGGCGCGGGTGAGCGCGACGTTCATGCGGCGCACGTCGGCGAGGAAGCCGATCTCGCCGTCCTCGTTGCTGCGGACCAGGTCGACGATCACCGCCTCCTTCTCCCGGCCCTGGAAGCCGTCCACCGTGCCGATCTCGAGGCCGGCGGCGAGGCGGTCGGCGAGCTCCTCGCGGAGCCGTCGGGCCTGCGCGAGGTAGGGCGTGATGATCGCGAGGTCCGCGTCCGGCAGCCCGCGCGACAGCAGCCGGCGCGCCTCGGCGATCACGCGCTCGGCCTGGCCGGGGTTGTCGGTCGACGGGTCGTCCTCGGTGCGCCGCTCGGTCCAGCCCTTGCCCGCGGTGTCGATGAAGACGAGCGGGCCCGGGCGCAGCGGGTCGTCGGTCACGCCGAGGTCGGCGAGCCGGTGCGCGGCCACCGACGGGTGGGCGCGGAGGCGCCCGCCGTAGAGGCGCTCGGAGGGGAAGCGCATCAGCGCCTCGTGCATGCGGTGCTGCACCTCGAGCAGCGTCGTGGCGCCGGCCTCCGCGAGCCGCTCGAAGAACGTCGTGCCCAGGCCCGCGCGCTCGGCGTCGGGGTCGATCACGGTCGGCGGCAGCTGCCTCGGGTCGCCGGCCATCGTCACCTTCGGGGCCCGCGAGAGCGCGACGAGCGCGATCGGATCGGTCGCCTGCGTGGCCTCGTCGAGCACCACCCGATCGAAGGACGTCTTGCGGAGCAGCGCCGCGTCCGCGCCGGCCGCGGTGGCGCAGACGATGGCGTGGCGGGCCAGGAGCAGGTCCTCCGCGCTCCGCAGCTGCGCGCGCGCGTCGCGCATCAGCCGACCGGCCTCGGCGAAGGCCTCGCGCCGCTCCCGGTAGCCGATCTGTCCTCGCCCGAAGCGCGCCCTCGCCTTCCGCCGCAGCGCGGCCGCGTCGCGGGTCCACTGCCGGGCCAGCTTGTGCTCGGGGGTCTTCTCGAGCATCGCGTCGAGGGTGTGAGCCTCGACGGCCGGAGACACGCGCGCCGGGTGGCCGAGGCGCAGCACCGGCGCGCCGTGCTCCGCGAGCCGCTCGGCGAGGTTGTCCACCGCCAGGTTGCTCGCCGCGGTGACCAGCACTCGCTCTCCTCGCGCGACCGCCTGGCGCACGACCTCCGTCAAGCAACGCGTCTTTCCCGTGCCCGGCGGGCCGTGGATCAGCGACACCGTCTCTGCCGCCAGGGCCCTTCGCACCGCCTCGCGCTGAGGCTCGTTCAGCGCGTCGTCGAAGAAGCGGACGTCCGGGGCCGGCCCGAACGCGGGCGGCGCGGACGCCAGCAGCGCCTCCCGGAGCGGGAGCCGCGGGTCGCGCTTCTCGAGGCCGGCCCACCGCGCGAGGGCCCGGGCGCCGCGATCGAAGGTCGCCTCCGGCGCCTCCGCGTCGAGCCGGAAGGGCTCGTCCGCCCGCTCGGGCACCTCGTCGACCATCACCGCGAGCCGGTCGCGCAGCCGGCGCGAGACGACGCCGCGCACCGCGTTTTCGTCCGCCGGGTCGTCCCACCAGAGCAGGACCGGCTCGCCGGGCCCGATGCGCGACATCTCGAGGTCGACGTCCCCGCGGGGCTGGATCCAGAGGGTCGCCCTCCCGCCCGGCGCCGCGTCGGTGTCCACCACCTCGAGGTCCTTGAGGGCGAGGCCGCGACGCACCCGCTCGGCCAGAGAGAGCTGGGCTCGCTCCTCCGCGTGGCGACGGCGGTGCGCCGCGCGCTCGCGGTCCCAGAGCGCTCGCAACGTCTCGAGCGCCTCGTCGATGGCGTCGGTCATGGTGGCGCCATCATGGGACGTGCGTAGCTGGAGCGCATGAGCGAGACCTCGGTGGCCGACTACATGAGTCGGAGCCCGCACACCATCGGAAAAGACATGTCGCTCGCCATGGCCAGCAAGGTCATGCGCGAGCACGGGGTGCGACACCTGCCTGTCCTCGACGGGGGCCACGTGATCGGCATCCTCTCCAACCGGGACGTGTACCTGCTCGAGACCCTGAAGGACGTCGAGGAGGGCCGCGTGACCGTCGAGGAGGCGATGAGCGCCGAGCCCTACTCGGTGCCGCCCGACGCGGATCTGCGAGAGGTCGTGGTGCACATGGCCGAGCACAAGTACGGCGCGGCGGTGGTGATGGACGGCCGCAAGGTCGTCGGCATCTTCACCACCATCGACGCGCTCAGGGCGCTCGCCGAGCGGCTCTGAGCGCCGGCGTCAGCGCGAGGGCTTGGGCACCGCGAGGCGCTTCATCATCTTCTGCAGGCCGTAGCGAGACAGCCCGAGCACCTCGGCGGCGCGGGTCTGGTTGCCGCCGGTCTGCTCGAGCGCCTGCACGATGAGCCGCCGCTCGAGCGCGTCGACCTGCCCCTTGAGGTCCATCGCGTCGGCGGGAGCCTGCTCCGCCACCCCGCGGACCTTCGGCGAGAGGTGCTCGAGGCCGATGACCTCGTCGGCGAGGACCAGCGCGCGCCGGATCTCGTTCTCGAGCTCTCGCACGTTGCCGGGCCAGGCGAAGGCGCGCAGCGCGCTCATCGCCGCGCGGTCGACGCGCACCCGCCGTTCGGCGGCGTGTCGCTCCAGGAACGCGGCGACCAGCGGGGTCACGTCGTCGGGCCGGTCCCGGAGCGGCGGCAGCTCCACTTGCACCACCGCGATGCGATAGAAGAGGTCCCGCCGGAAGCGGCCCTCGTCGACCATGCGCTCCAGATCGCGGTGGGTGGCGGCGATGACGCGCACGTCGACCTCGGTCGTCGCCTCCCCTCCCACCGGCCGCAGCGAGCCGTCCTGCAGCACCCGCAGCAGCTTTGCCTGCATCGACTCGCTCATCTCCCCGATCTCGTCGAGGAAGAGCGAGCCGCCGTCGGCGAGCGCGAAGAGCCCGCGCTTGGCGCGGTCGGCGCCGGTGAAGGCGCCCCGCACGTGCCCGAAGAGCGCGCTCTCGAGCAGGCTGTCCGGGATGGCGCTGACGTTCTCGCTCACGTAGGGCCCGTCGCGGCGGGGGCTGGCCTGGTGCACCGCGCGCGCGACCAGCTCCTTGCCGGTCCCGCTCTCGCCGCGGACGAGCACCGGCGCGTCGCTGCCCGCCACCCGCTCGACGAGGCGGAGGGCCCGCCGCATCGGCTCGCTCTCGGCGACGATGCCGCCGAACGCGGGCCCCGGCCGCTCGCCGCGGAGCGCCGACAGCTCCTCCTCGGCCGACTCCACCCGCGCGGTGAGCCGGCGGGTCTCGCGGGCCAGGCGGCGGGCCTCGCGACGCTGGGCGCGCACCGCCTCCGCCCGCTCGAGGGCGCCGGCCGCGATCTCGGCGAGGTCCTGCACCAGCCGCAGGATCGCGTCGTCGAAGGCGCCGGGGCGGAGGCGATCGTCGAGCACCAGCGCCGACTCGCGCGCCCCGGGCCGCGGAGTCGCGGGCAGCGGGACCGCGAGCACCGAGCGGAGCGCCATCGCGTGCACGCTGCGGGCGGCGTCGAGGCGCTCGTCCTCGAGCGCGTCGACCGAGACGAGCGGCCGGCCTCCGTCGAGCGCGCGCGCGGCCACCGAGGCGCTCGGGCGCTCGCCGCGCAGGTCGGCCCCGAACGCGCGCGCGGCCCGCACCTTCAGGCGACCGTCGACCGCCCGCTCCACCCAGAACCCGCGCTCGGCGTCGGCGAGCTCGATCGCCGCGTCGATCACCGCCTCCCGCAGCCGGCCGAGGCGAGGCTCGCGCACGATCCGCTTCGCGTGGCGGGCGAGCGCGCGCCAGCGCGGAGGCTCCACGTTCGGCCCGGCGACCGGCACGCTGGCCGGCGCCACGGCGAGCGCTCGACGGTAGGCGGGCACCGCGCGGAGGCGAGCGCGCCCGGCGGGCGACAGCGTCGCGGCCGCGGCGTCGAGCACCGCGCGCGCCCGGGTGGACGCGGCCGCCGCCTCCTCGCCGCGTCCGGCGCGCTCGAGCGCGTCGGCGAGGGCGAGCTGGGCCCGCAGCCGCGCCTCCCAGCCGGCGCCCTCGGCCTTCCCCGCGGCGCGCGTCGCCGCCTCGCAGGCGCCCGCCTCGTCGCCC
>JAYZQJ010000101.1:0-6954 GCA_036149055.1 Myxococcota bacterium
GGGACGCCGCGCCCAGCGCGCCAGTCGCTCCTCCGAAATGCTGAAGCATTTCGTCGTCGGCCCGCCGCGCTGGACGCGACGTCGCGCTCGCCGATCCATCACGCGCATATTCGCCGCGCACTGCTAGTCGACGAACACGTACTCCACCCGCGCGGTCGGGTGCTCGACCTCGACCGAGACGCAGTCGGCGTCCGGGAGGTGCGCGCCCTCGAGGCACGCGGTGAAGCGACGCGGCCCGGGCGGGAGCGCGTACGGCTCGAAGCAGCCGTCCGCCCAGACCCGGACCCGGCCGCTGTAGATCATCTCGACCCTCTCCCCCGGCGGGATGGCCCGCTCCTCGTATCGCGGCGGCTCGCACTGGAGGCACTCGAAGCCGCAGCGACACTCGCAGCTCGGCCCGGCGACCAGCGGCCCGAAGCCACCGATCCGCATCGACTCCGGCTCGCCGGCGCGACGCTCCAGCCGGAACGTGTCCACGCTCGTCACCAGCGTGATCGGCGCCGCGCGTCGGTTGACGACCACGAACGTCGACGCGGTCGCCTCCTCCACTGCCGGGAGCACCGGCGGCGGCGGCGCCTCGACCGCCCTCCGGGTCTCCGGCTCCGGATCCGGCGTCGCGCTCGGCTCCCGCGCCGGCGCGCTGCAGGCGAGCGCGAACGACAGACCGACCGGAGCGAGCCAACGCCTCATCGCCCGAACCTACCCTTCTTCGCTGCGCCGGGCGCGCCACTCCTTGAACGCGTCGCGCTCCGCGTAGTAGGCGACGCCCTCGACGAACTCCTGAAGCGTCGGCGCAAGCCCTTGCTGTTGGGCGTTCCTCACCACGTCCACGACGGTCGCGACCGACAGGTCCCGCGTCAGGCCGAGCCGAGTGGCGTCGGCCGGTCGATCTTCATCGGGCTCGAGGGCATCGAGGTCGTACACCATCACGACGCTCTGACCGGTGAGCGGCCGGGAATCGAGCGAGACCCCGCTCAGCGATCGAGGGAGCGCATGCAAGCGCTCGAACAGCTCGGCCATCGTCATGCGCACGGGCGCCATGCTTCATGACCCGTCGAGCATCGTCAACGCCCTGCGCGTCTCCCGGCGTCGTCCGGCAGCGCCGGTGGTTGCGAGTGTTCGGCGCTGTCGAGATTCGCTGCCGCTGGCCCCCGGAGGCGCGATCGTCGAGAATCACCGGATGTTCGGTCACGCGAGGTCTCTCTCCGTCGTCGCGCTGCTGGCCCTCGGCGCCTGCGCCCCCTCTGGGTCGCCGGGCTCGACCGACGGCGCACCGGCCGACTCCTCCGGCGCAGACGGCGGCGGCACTCGCGCGCGGCTACAGCTCGCCTTCGTCGACCTCGATCGCTTCCCCGACGCGACGTGCAGCGACGGATCGCCGGGCGCCTTCTACGTCCAGCCGGGCGTCGGCGAGGACGCAGACCGCTGGGTGATCTGGTTCCAGGGCGGCGGCTACTGTTCGGCCGAAGACCGCTGCCGGGCGCGCGCGATGGAGGGAAGCAAGGTCAGCTCCATCGGGTTGCCGGAGACCACGGGCGCCGAGGGAATCCTGAGCGCCGATCCGGCCGTGAACCCCACGTTCGCCTCGTGGACGCACGTCCGGCTCCACTACTGCAGCTCGGACCGATGGACGGGCCAGCGCACGGATCCCGGCTTCGCGGAGCTCTTCCCGAGCGACCCGAGCCAACCGTTCTCCTTCCACGGCCGCTTCATCGTCGACGCGATCGTATCGACGCTGCTCGAGCCTGCGCCCGGTCGGCCCACGCTCTCCGAGGCGTCCGAGGTGGTCCTCACCGGTTCCTCGGGGGGCGCGCACGGGCTCCGCGCCAACCTCGACCGGGTCGGCGCCGCCCTGGGCGACCATGGGGCGGCCGTCGTCGGGCTGAGTGACGCGGGGCTCTTCGGTGAGCTTCCCCCGGCGGCCGAAGCGACCGAGGACGAAGAGCGACGCTCGGCCTTCACGACCTGGGACGCCGCCCTCGACGACTCGTGTCTCGCGGCCCACCCCACCGACGGCTGGCGTTGCCTCGACGCCGCGCGCCTGCTCGCGGAAGGTCACCTCGCGACCCCGACGTTCTTCGCGAGCGACCAGCTCGACCCCGTCGAGATCGAGCGGCTCGGGTTCGGCGGAGACCCGGAGGCGGTCGACGCCTTCGGGCGCGGCGTGCGTGAGCGCCTCCGCGAGTACGCCGACGGCGCCTTCGCGCCGAGGGCTCGCGACCACGTCATCGTGACGACCGACCGCTTCGGAGGCGCCCGCGCGACGCGCATCGAGGGTCGGTCGTTGGAAGAGGTCTTCGACGGATGGCGTCGCGGCACGAGCGACGATCACGTGGTCATCGAAGCGCCCTGATCTCGGGTCCCACGCCCTCACGACCCGTCGAGCGTCGTCAACGCGGTGCGCGTCTCCGAAGTCGATCCACGCGTCTCCTGCTATCGTAGACCGTGGTGTCCGGCGGCGAGAACCTCGACGACGTCGCGTCCGTTCGGAAGGCCAGGCCAAGGAGGTCGGACTGAGATGGCACGGCGACGGCGCAGCTACCCCGAGCCCGAGGTCTGGAACGATCCGCGGCTGGTCTGGGTCGAGGGGCTGACGGAGCGTGGCGCGCCGACCGGCGTCGCGGAGGAGGCGTGGGCGAGCCCCCGGGGGAACGCGAACCGGCCCGGCTGGGCCCGGGCGCAGGAGGTGCTGCGCACCGCGTTCGCGAAGCTGGCGCCCGGCGCGCAGCTCGAGCTCGGACGGGTCCGTGCGGTGGCCTCGGGGATGTCGCGCGAGACGTATGGCGCGTTCGCGGAGCCGCAACCCGACCCGGACGGGCTCGCCGGCGGCTACGTCGTCCGGCTGCCGCGCCCGGGCACGGGTGAGGAGCTGCAGCGCCGGTCCTACGCGGAGGCGCGCCTCCTCTGGCGCCTCGCCTCACTCGAGCTGCCCTTCGAGATCCCGGTCACGCTCGCGGTGGTGCCGGACCCGCACGGGCCGGCGATGGTGCAGCGCGCGATCGACGGTTTCCCGCTCCGCATGTCCGAGGGCACGCTCGACGTCGTCGGACAGGTCGCCGCCCGGGTCCACGCCATCCGACCACGGAGACCGACGGGATCGTGCCGTGCTCGTACGGGTCCGCGCGCGCGCACGCGGAGGCGATGCTATCCCTGCTCGAAGGCGCGGACGACCCTCACCTGCGCGAAGCGCTCGCCTGGGGTCGCGCGCATCTGCCCGCGCCGGAGGTGGCCGCGCGGACGCTCCACGGAGACCTTCTCCCGCAAAACATCCTGCTCCCGCTCGAGGGAGATGCGCCGGCGCTGCTCGACTGGGAGTGCGCGGTCGTGGGTGACCCCGCGCACGACCTCGCGGTCGTGACGCGCGGCGTGCGCCACCCCCTGAAGGTCGAGGGCGGGCTGGAGAGGCTGGTGGAGGTGTACCTCGAGGCCGGCGGCGCCGAGTGGGTCACGCCCGACGCGGTGCGCGTGCACGAGCTGGCGATGGTCGGGAGCTGGCATCGCGGCGCGCTCGAGGGAGAGCCCGGTCTGCACCCGGGGACGACGCTCCCGCGTCTCCGCGCGCTGCTGAGCCGACTCGCTTGACGCGCGAGCCCGGTGACCAAAGGCCGGGGTATGACCCACCGACTGACCGTGCGCTCGATCGCCCCGGTGACGCACGACACCTATCGCCTGATCCTCCCCAAGCCCGACGGCTACGCATGGAAGCCCGGGCAGGCGACGGAGATCGCGCTCGACCGAGAGGGATGGCGCGACGAGAAGCGCCCCTTCACGTTCGTCAACGATCCGAAGGCGGACACCATCGAGCTGGTGATCAAGAGCTACCCGGATCACGACGGCGTGACGAAGCGGATCGCCGAGCTCCAGGAGGGCGACGCGCTGCTGCTCGAGGAGCCCTGGGGCGCGATCCACGACGAGGGGCCGGGCGTGTTCCTGGCCGGCGGCGCGGGCATCACGCCGATGCTCGGGCTTCTGCGGGCGCGAGGGCGCGGCGAAGGCGTCGGCCGTCCGGGGCTCGAGGGCTGCACCCTCATCTTCGCGAACAAGACCCGCGCCGACATCATCCTGCGCGAGGAGCTCGAGGCGATGGAGGGGCTGAAGACGGTCTTCCCGCTGAGCGAGGAGGAGGCCGACGGGCACCCGCATGGTCACATCGACGGAGCGCTGCTCGACGCCCACGTCTCGGACTGGTCGCAGATCTTCTACGTCTGCGGTCCGCCGCCGATGGAGGAGGCGCTCGGCGAGCTGCTCCGCGAGCGCGACGTGCCCGACGCGCGGATCATCCACGAGGAGTGAGCCGGCGCCGCATCCACACGTCGACGGGCTCGTCCGCAGCCACGCTCGTCGGTGAAGCGCGGTACGCGCCTCGGCCGTTCGTGGCGAGCGCGCGCGCGACGACCTCGACCTCGTCGCCGTCGGCGAGGAAGCCGCCCTCGGCCGAGCCCTCGAACAGGCGCGCGCCGTCCGGGAGGCGAAGCGAGCCGCCCTCGTGCTCGACGTAGGCTGCGTCGTCCAGCACTCGTACGCGGCCGCGAATCGTCTGCTCTCCGCCGGCCCCACGAAGGCGGCGTCGCGCGCTGCGGAGACGCGCCAGGCGACGGAGTCGACCGAAGAGGTGGCGCCCCCGGGTGATGGCGAAGGCGGTGACCCAGAGCGCGCTCGCCGCGCCGAGGAGGCCGAGCAGCGGGAGCGAGCCGACCTCGTATCGCCACCCGTCCCAGGCGCTGAGCCAGCCGGCGAAGAGGGCGACGGCGACGGCCGGGAGCACGAGCGCCATGCCCACCGCCCAGGTCGCCGGCGCCATCGACTCGGGCGCTCGCTCGGCGCGCGTCTCCACCTCGCCGAAGCGGATCGCGCCAGCGGGCATCATCTCCACCTCACAGCGCGGGCAGTCCGCGCGGAGCTCGGAGCCGTCCCCGCATGTCGGGCAGGTGAAGGCCGCCACCCGGGCCGGCGGCTGCTCGCGCGACACGGACGTCCCCGGCCGGCTCGAGCCACGCTGCCCGCGCGGCGTCATCTTCGCGAACCGCGCGAGCGTCGTGTAGTGCCCCATGCCGATTCAACCGGCGGGAGCGACGACCATTTCCGGATTCGGGCGACGCAGCAGGGCGCCCGTTCGTCACTCGGTGACGATCTCGCAGTCGTCGAGGCCGGCGCGCCCGAAGCGCTCGACCACGGTGCCGCGCACCGTCACCTCGGCGTACTGCATCAGGTCCACCTCCTCGGGCGCGTTCTCACCGAACGCGCACATCATCGAGTGGCGGAGGCGGTCCTCGGCGTAGTCCTCCCGGTTCACGACGAGGCTGACGTTGTTCAGCGTGCCGCCCACCCGGGTGGCGCTCATGAACTGCGCGCGCACGGTGACCCGCTGCCCGGTCCACGCGTCGGCGTTGGCGGCGAAGCCCTCGCGGAGCGAGAGCAGGGTGGTCGTCTCCCCTTCGACGGGCGGGTCGAGGCTGACCTCGGGCTCGGCGGGCGCCTCCTCGGCGGCCGGCTCCGGCGTGGGCGTGGAGGGCTCGGCCTCGGCGGCCGGAGTGGGCTCGGGGGTCTCCTCCTCCGCGCCGCAGGCGGCGAGAGGGAGGCTGAGAGCGAGTGCGATCGTGAGGTGCTTGTACATGGTGACTCCTTTCGAGGGCCGTCTCTCCAGTTCTCGTGCCAAGCGCCGACGTGGGCGCCCGAGCGTGGCCACCACCCTCGCCTGCCAGGGCTGACAGACAGGAGTGACGAGGAAATGCTTCAGCACTTCGGAGGAGCGACTGGCGCGCTCGCCGATCCGATACTCGCCGCGCGCTGATAGAGTGGCAGGGTGTTTGTCGCGTCGAGCGGCGCCCTGCCATGCTCCATCGCCGCGCTCGCGCTGACGCTCGGCGCGGGGTGCTTCGATCAGCACGGTCGTGGCCGCCCGGGCGACGGGAGCGTCGAGGGGGACTCCGGCGCCTCCGGGGCGACGTGTCCGCGGATCGGCTCGACGGTCCTGTGTGACGATCTCTGCGCTCGACCGTGTCCCGCGTTCCCGGGCGGGGGACGGCCGTGTGCGGCGCGCTGGGACGCCTGCGTGATGGACGACGAGCGCGGGCCCGACCGCTGCAGACGCGCCGACGACGGATCCGCCGTCACCTACTGTCTCGGGGAGCGAGTATGCGTGCGCGACGCGGAGGAGAGCTCACTCTGCGTGGACCCGGAGTACTGCCGCTGGATAAGGGAGCGTGAGGGGGAGCCGTGGGCGACGGCGGAGTGCGTGTACTCGGACGGCACGGTGTTCGTGGACGGGCCGCCGGACGCGCCGTGCGGAGAGGGCGCGCACCCCGCGGCGGGTTTCTGCGGTGGGCGGTGCGGCGACACCTGCCCGTCGGTGATCGCGAGCCCGGTCCTCGGGCCGAGCTGCTTCGGGCTGAGCGAGCACCGCGCGTTCGGGGTGTGCTCGCTCTCGCCGAACCCGCACTGCGACCCCTCGGGAGCGGCGGAGCGCCTGCGGGACTGCTCGATCGAGGTCGCGGCCCGGAGCGGCGGCACGACGCTCGAGCCCTGCGCCTGCATGAGGCTGACCCGCGGGCCGGGCGGCACGTTCCCCGAGCACGGTGACCCGGTCTCGGCCCAGAGCTGCCTCGCCTACCGGGCGATCTACCCCGACCAGGTCAGCTGCCGCGACGCGGAGTGGAACGAGCTCTGAGCGCGTGGCAGCGAGCTGTGCGGGCGGGCGGCGGGACCGGGGCGACGACCCGGGTCGATCCGACCTCCCGCCCGACGCCAGCCGACGGAGAGCAGCCAGGTCTCCGCGCGCTCGGCGGGCGAGGCACGGGAGGGCAGTATCGTCGAGGTCGTGCGTACCGCGCGCGTCCAGCCGTCGAAGAAGTAGCCGGAGCTGAGCGGGTCCACCCAGGTGGGGTCGTCGGGGGCGACCCCGTGACGGCGGGCGTTGCCGAGCACGTAGGCGATCGCGTTCCGGACGGCCCGGGG
>JAYZQJ010000102.1:0-2979 GCA_036149055.1 Myxococcota bacterium
AGGCGGCGAAGAAGACCACCGCAAAGAAGGCGGCGAAGAAGACCACCGCAAAGAAGGCGGCGAAGAAGACCACCGCAAAGAAGGCGGCGAAGAAGACCACCGCAAAGAAGGCGGCGAAGAAGACCACCTCGAAGAAGGCCACCTCGAAGAAGGCCACCGCCAAGAAGCCCACCGCCAAGAAGGCCACCGCCAAGAAGGCCACCGCCAAGAAGGCCACCGCCAAGAAGGGCACCGCCAAGAAGGCCACCGCCAAGAAGGGCACCGCCAAGAAGGGCACCGCCAAGAAGGCCACCTCGAAGAAGGCCACCTCGAAGAAGGCCACCTCGAAGAAGGCCACCGCCAAGAAGGCCACCGCGAAGACCGTCGCGAAGAAGGCCACCGCGAAGACCGCCAAGAAGGCCACCGCGAAGACCGCTTCCAAGAAGACCGCGAAGAAGGCCCCTGCGAAGACCGCCGCCAAGAAGGCTCCGAAGAAGACGGCGAAGAAGACCACCGCCGAGGAGACGGCCCCGGAGACCGCGGTCGCCGAGAAGCCGGCCAAGAAGGCCCCGAAGAAGGCGCCCGCGAAGACCGCACCGGCGAAGAAGGCCTCGAAGAAGCCGGCCGCGAAGGCCGCGCCGATGCCGGACGCCTCCGACCTGAAGACGCGACCGACCGACTCGTCGGTGGCCGACTTCATCGACGCGGTGCCCGACGAGCAGCGCCGCGCCGACGCGTGGACGATCAGCCGGATGATGGAGGAGATCGTCGGGGAGGCGCCGCAGATGTGGGGCGCCAGCATCGTCGGCTTCGGCAGTCAGCCGCTGAAGTACGCGAGCGGCAAAGAGGTCGACTGGATGCTGGTCGGCTTCTCGCCCCGCAAGGCGAACCTCGTGCTCTACATCATGCCGGGCTTCGAGCGGTACGACGAGCTGCTCGGCAAGCTCGGCAAGCACAAGACCGGCAAGAGCTGCCTCTACGTGAACCGCCTCGCGGACGTCGAGCTGCCCGTGCTGGCCGAGCTCGTCGCGCACTCGGTCGCCGAGATGCGCAGCCGCTGACCCCTCCGCCGCCGCGTCTCGGGCCTGCCCGAGGCGCGGCGAGCGCGCGAGAATGACGCGCTGCGGCAGGAGATCCGTCACGAGGCATGCGCGGCGCAGCTGCTATGTGCGTGAATGATGGAACAGAGCCCTCGCCGCCCCGTGCTCGCCGCCACGGGCCTCTTCACGCCTCCGAACGCAATCTCGAACGACGAGCTCGTGGAGAGCTTCAACGCGTGGGTGGACGCCTGGAACGCCTCGCACGCGGCCGAGATCGAGGCGGGCACCCTCGAGCCGAAGGCGCACTCGTCGAGCGCGTTCATCGAGAAGGCGAGCGGGATCCGCTCCCGGTTCGTGATGGACAAGGAGGGGATCCTCGACATCGAGCGCATGGTGCCGCGGCTGCCGCATCGCTCGAACGAGGAGCTCTCGATCCTCGCCGAGATGGCCACCCGGGCCTGCGAGGACGCCCTGCACCGCGCCGGACGAACGGCGGCCGACGTCGACGCCGTCATCGTCGCCTGCTCGAACCTCCAGCGCGCCTACCCGGCGATCGCGGTCGAGGTGCAGGACGCGCTCGGCGTCGAGGGCTGGGGCTTCGACATGAACGTCGCCTGCTCCTCCGCGACCTTCGGCCTGCAGACGGCGATGGACATGATCACCGCGGGCAGCGCCGACGCCATCCTCGTGGTGAACCCCGAGATCTGCAGCGGGCACCTCAACTTCCGCGACCGCGACAGCCACTTCATCTTCGGCGACGTCGCCACGGCGATGCTGCTCGAGCGCGGCGACCGCGCCCCCGCCGGCCGCGGCTCCTGGGACATCCTCGACGCGCGCCTCTCGACGAAGATGTCGAACAACATCCGCAACAACCTCGGCTTCCTGAACCGCGCCGAGGCCGACGACACCGAAGCCCACCTGGCCCGCATGACCGCGCCCGACACCGACCTTCTCTTCGTGCAGGAGGGCCGCAAGGTCTTCAAGGAGGTCGTGCCGATGGTCGCGCGCATGATCGTCGACCAGCTCTCCGAGCTCGACCTCCCGCCCGAGCAGCTCCGCCGCCTCTGGCTCCACCAGGCCAACCTCAACATGAACCGCCTGATCGCGACCAAGGTCCTCGGCCGCGAGCCCGACGCCACCGAAGCCCCCGTCATCCTCGACCGCTACGCCAACACCTCCTCCGCCGGCTCCGTCATCGCCTTCCACCTCCACCACGAAGACCTGTCCCCCGGCGACATCGGCCTCCTCTGCAGCTTCGGCGCCGGCTACTCCGCCGGCACCGTGCTCCTCCGCAAGCGATAGCCGCGGCGCCCGCGCCAGGGAGCGCCGAGACCACCGAGGTGGGAACGGGGAAGATCGTCCCCGAGCCCGCCCCCGAGCCCGCTCGCGAGCCCGCCGTGCGCACGCAGAGCTCGATGATTCGAATCGGATCGCCCCCCAACGGCGGCGCCCCCGGCCGGGGAGCGCCGAGACGACCGAGGTGGGGATGGGGAAGGTCGTCCCCGAGCGTCCCCGAGCCCCGTCCCCGAGCCCGCTCGCGAGCCCGCCGTGCGCACGCAGCGTTCGATGATTTGAATAGGATCGTCCCCGAACGTCGCCGCCCCCCGGGGCAGGCGACGAGCGAAGCGAAGTCGCCAACGAACCCGAAAGGCGACGAGCGAAGCGAAGTCGCCAACGAACCCGAAAGGCGACGAGCGAAGCGAAGTCGCCAACGAACCCGGAAGGCGACGAGCGAAGCGAGGTCGCCAACGAACGTCCCGAAGGGCGACGAGCGAAGCGAGGTCGCCCCCCGCCAAAGAACCCGGAAGGCGACGAGCGACGCGAGGTCGCCCCCCGCCAAAGAACCCGGGAGGCGACGAGCGAAGCGAGGTCGCCGCACGAACCATCCCCAAGGTTCGATCCCGCGGCAGCGGGCGGCCAGCGAGCGCGAAGCGCGAGCGCGAGCCGCGTGGCTCACGCG
>JAYZQJ010000103.1:0-4010 GCA_036149055.1 Myxococcota bacterium
CGCCAGCCCGCCGCCCCACCTCCATCTTCGCGGCTTCGCGCCTTTGCGAGAGCACAATTGACGCCGAGAAACGGCTGACGAGCGGCGGTCGTGCCGGCACGCGCCGGCGAGGCGCCGTCCCGAGGCCACGCCCCGTCTCTGCGCCTCTGCGCCTCTGCGCGAAATCGGTCGTCCCCCAAGCCTTCCCGACCAACCAGCGAGCCAGGACCCGGCGGCCAGCCGCCAGCCCGCCGCCCCACCTCCATCTTGGCGGCTTGGCGCCTTCGCGAGAGGAAGTCCGACGCCGGACGGCCGCGCCCGAGCGGCGGTCGTCCCGGCACGCGCCGGCGAGGCGCCGTCCCGAGGCCACGCCCCGTCTCTGCGCCTCTGCGCCTCTGCGCCTCTGCGCGAAATTGGTCGTCCCCCAAGCCTTCCCGACCAACCAGCAAGCCAGGACCCGGCGGCCCGCCGCCAGCCCGCCGCCCCACCTCCATCTTTGCGGCTTCGCGCCTTTGCGAGAGCACAGTTGAAGCCGAGGAACGGCTGACGAGGGGCGGTCGTCCCGCCGCGGGCGGACGGCCGTCGGGCAGGGGCACGGGCACGGGCAGGGGCACGGGGGGAGGCCCGCTTTTGGGCGGCTTGGGCGGGCTGGGCGTGATATCCCAGCCACCGGCTCGGCGTGGCGAAGGACGACGAGAGAGGAGCGGGCGCGCGCGGGTGGCGCGGGGCAGGGTGGCTGGCGCTCCTGGCGCTGGCCATCGTCGAGCTCGTCGGGCACGCCGTCATCCAGGCGCGGGTCGTGCCGGATGACGACTGGGCGCGCGCGGCCGAGGTGGTGCGCGAGGGGCACGAGCCGGGGGACTTGGTCGTGGTCGCCCCGAGCTGGGCCGACCCGCTGCTGCGGCGCGAGCTGGGGGAGCTGATGTCGCTCGAGGACGCGGCGCCCGCCGACCTCGCGCAGCATCGCCGCCTCTGGGCGCTGTCGATCCGCGGGCACCGGCCGGCGCAGGCGCCCGAGACGCCGCCCGAGCTCAGCCAGCAGGTCGGGCGCGTGCGGGTGCTGAGATGGACGCTGCCGCAGACCCAGGAGGTGCTCTACGACCTCGTCGATCACGTCGCCGAGGCGCGGGTCACCCGGGTCGAAGGCGACCGCGAGCTGCCTTGTCGCTTCGTGCCGGGCGGGCGGCCGCAGGGGGGCGGGCTGGGCGCCGGCCCGGTCACCCCCGCGCGGCGTCACCTCTGTGACCCTGCGCGCCCCTGGCTCTGGGTCGGCGAGACGGTGCTCGACGACCTCGACCTCCAGCCGCGGCGCTGCGTCTGGCAGCACCCGCAGGGCGCCGAGCCGATCCGCGCCCGGTTCTCGAACGTGCCGCTGGGCGACGAGCTCGTGCTCTACGCCGACCTCTACTACGAGCACGAGCGCCACCAGGAGAACGGGCCCATCGACGTCGTGGTGTTCGTCGACGGCGAGGAGGTCGGCCGCATGACCCATCGCGACGGCGACGGCTGGAAGCGCATGGTGGCCTCGACCCACGTCCCGCGGCGCGGCGAGCGCGAGACCGGCGAGGTCCGGGTGGAGGTCACCGCCGAGAACCCGCACCTGCGCACCCTCTGCTGGGCGGCCACCACCCGGAGCGCGCCGCGATGAGCGCGGTCATCAGCCGCCACCGGATCATCGGCTGGCGCGATCACCTCATCGGGCTCGCGCTGTGCACGAGCTACGTCGCGCTGCTCCTGGTGAGCTCGAGCGCGGTCGGCATGAGCCGCGACGAGGGCTTCTACGTCGACGCCGCGCGCCACTACGGCGCCTGGTTCACCGCGCTCGCCGAGGACCCGTCGGCGGCGACCGAGCAGGCGGTGGTCGACCGTCACTGGACGCACAACCACGAGCACCCGTCGCTCGTGAAGTCGATGTTCGCGTTCTTCCACCTGGCCCAGGAGGACCACGCGCTCTTCGAGCAGCCGTCGATGGCCTTCCGCTTCACCGGCATGCTGTGCGGCGGGCTGCTGCTCTGGCTGATCTACATCTTCGGCGCGCGCTCCTTCGGCCGACAGGTCGGCGTGTTCGCCGCGGTGGCCTTCGCGCTGCTGCCTCGGGTCTTCTACCACTCGCAGCTCGACGCCTTCGACGTGCCGATCGTCCTGATGATGACGCTCGTCACGTACTGCTACTGGCGCTCGCTCACCGACCCACGCTGGGCGATCTGGACCGGCCTGGCCTACGGGCTCGCCCTCGAGACCAAGCACAACGCGTGGACGCTCCCGGCGATCTTCCTCATCCACTGGATCTTCGTGGTGCTCACCGAGCGCCGCGCGCGCCGGGCGGGGGAGGGCGCGGCCACCAGCTACGTGCCGTGGTGGCTGCTCGGGATGGTGCTGCTCGGCCCGCCGATCTTCGTCGCGCTCTGGCCGTGGATGTGGTTCGACACGCTCGCTCGCTTCAACGAGTACGCGGCGTTCCACCTGAACCACGAGCACTACAACATGGCCTACTTCGGGGTGAACTACTTCCGGCCGCCGCTGCCGATGGGGTACCCGTGGGTCATGGTCGCGTTCACCGTGCCGGCGGCCACGCTCGCGCTCGCGCTCACGGGGCTCGGCACCCGGCTGCGCGCGCTGCTGCCGCCGGGGCTGATGGAGCGCCTCTGGCCCGACGGCCGCGCGGTGCCGGACGTCTCGCGCACCGACGTCCTCTTCTTCGGCGTCATGATCGCCCCGCTGGTGGTGATCAGCATGCCGTGGACGCCGATCTTCGGCGGCACGAAGCACTGGTTCTCCGGCTACCCGTTCCTCGCCATCTTCGCGGGCGTCGCCTTCGTGCGGGTGGCCCGCGAGGTCCGTCGACGCTGGCCCGGCAAGGGCGCCAAGCTCGGCGCGCGCGTCCTCGCCTTCGTGGTCTTGCTTTCGCCCGCCGTCGTGGAGACGGTGCACTCGCACCCCTTCGGCCTCTCGCACTACACCGCGCTCGCCGGCGGCGTGCCGGGGGCGGCCGACCACGGGATGAACCGGCAGTTCTGGGGCTTCACCACCGGCAGCCTCGTCGATTGGTTCAACGACCGAATGCCCGACGGCGGCCGCGTCTGGATCTGCGACACCACCTGGACCGCGTGGCGCATGCTGCAGGAGGACGGGCGTCTTCACGAGGACATCCGCGCGTCCGGCGACATGATCTCGGCCGACTACGCGATCGTGCACCACGAGCACCACTTCGTGGAGGTCGACTACCAGATCTGGGCGGCCTGGGGCTCGGTCGCCCCGGTCCACGTGCTCACCTACGACGGCGTGCCGATCATCAGCGTCTACGAGAACCCGCGACACGCGGCGCGACGCCTCCGCGAGCAGCGCGTCGAGCCGTAGCTACATCATCGCGCGCCGCGGGCCGGTCCGGTACGGGATCTCCACGAACCCGCTGGTGCAGCCGGCGGGCGCCGTCGACCGGGCGGTGAAGCGCAGCGTCACGTCGGTGTTCTCGGGCACCGTGGCGATGAAGGGGTTGGGGATCTCCGCCTCGAAGCGGCCGTCGCCGGCGACGTCGCCGTCCTCTCCGTCGACGAGGGTCACCAGGCTCATCACGCGGACGGGCACGCCGCCGTCGGGGCTCGGATCTTCGTCGGGGACGAGCACCGAGAGCTCGATCTCGTGCGGCGCCGGCGCGTCCTCGCAGCGCTCGAGCTCGACCCGCACCCTCGCGTTCACCGCGAAGTCGGCGACCGGCAGCATGTTCGGCTCGAGCGACGCCTCGCTGACCTCCGCGTACTCGCGCGGCCCGCAGAGATCGACCGCCTCGCCCGCGCAGCTCGACGCGAGCGGCGCCGACTCGCAGGCCAAGAGACCGAGAGCGATCAGGAGCGACCACAGCTTCCGCATGCGCGGACCGTACAACACGCCGCGAAGCGTGTGCATCCACCAGCTCCGTTTCCGGAGGGGGCATGCGCCCCCTCCCCCCCGACCCGCAAACCCGGCTCGGGCTCCCCCCCCAGCTCCCCCGCGGCCGCGGGAAAGGCGCGGCAATTACCCCACCGTGAGCGGGC
>JAYZQJ010000104.1:0-26195 GCA_036149055.1 Myxococcota bacterium
AGGTGCTCGCGCAACACGTCCTCCACCACCCTCGCGAGTTTCTGCTCCAGGGAGTCTGTCGTCGTCGCCATGGACGCCGAATCTCACGACCAGACCACCTCTCAAAGTACCGGCCTGAACGGTTACAGTCGGGAGGGGGGCCCCATTGGCGCTTTGCCCCAGGGGGGGAGGGTTTGCACCAAACCCTCCAAGAAACTCAGATCGAGGCGACCAGAAGCTGGAGCTCGCGGGGGAGATCGGTGGCGCCGGTGAGCGCGGCGGGGCTGAGCTCGAAGCCGGCGTCCACCTCGGTGTAGGCGACGCGCACCGCGGCGCCGTAGCGGGACCGCAGCGCCTCCTGCACCGCCTGCGCGTGGTCGGGCCCGTCGGGCCGGGTGATACGCGCGAACCAGATGCCCGCGCCGAGCACGTAGCCGCGGCCGGTCCCGCCGAGCAGCCCGGCCAGCCACTCGCGCTCGTCGCGCCGGGCCAGCCGCGAGGGAGGCAGCCGGGCGGCGAGCAGCACCGGCGGGAACACGCCGCTCTGGCGCAGCGCGGGCATCGTCGGCTGGGTGGGCGCGTCGGCAGCGACCCGGCGCGTCGGCGGCGCCGGTCGCCACCGCTCGATCGGCCGCGACGCCGGCACCCCGGCCACCCGGACCCCGAGCGAGCGCGGCGTGGATCGGCTGACGCCGCGCAGGACCGCGCGCACCTCGAGCACGCTCGCCGGCCTCCCGGCCGCCTCGGTCTCCAGCAGCGACGCGACGAGCGACTGGAGCTGGTGCGGGATCGGCGGGCGACCGTCCGGCGCCTTCACCGGGGGCGCCGGCTGCTGCACCTTGCGGAGCAGCGCCGCCATGCCGGCGCCCTCGAACGGCAGCTCTCCGGTCAGCATCTCGTAGAGGGTCGCGCCGAGCGCGTAGAGGTCGGCGGCCGGCGTGACCTCGGCGCCGACGATCTGCTCGGGGGCCATGTAGGCGGGCGTGCCGATCGCGACGCCGGTCGCGGTGAGCTTGGGGTGGCCGGGGGTCGTGGGCTTGGCGATGCCGAAGTCGACGATCTTGGCGCCGAACGAGAGGCCACGCCCGGTGATCATGAGGTTGGCCGGCTTGAGATCGCGGTGGAGGATGCCGGCGTCGTGGATCGCCTCGAGCCCGGCGCAGACGTCGCTGGCGACGTCGAGCACCTCGAGCCAGCTCATCGCGCGCTCGCGCTCCAGGACCGCGTCGAGCGCCTCGCCGTCGAGCAGCTCCATCACGATGCAGGGCTGCCAGCCGTCGAGCATCGCGCAGTCGAAGATCTGGACGACGCTCGGGTGCCGGACGCGGGCCATGGTCTGGGCCTCGCGGAGGAAGCGCTGCGCCAGCCCGGGATCGGTGTCGTCGTGCAGCACCTTGATGGCGACCGGCATGTCGAGCATCTCGTGCACCCCGCGGTACACCTGCCCCATGCCGCCCTCGCCGAGGAGCCCCTCGACCCGGTAGCGGTCCAGGATCACGTCGCCGGCCGCGATCATCGCTCGCCTCCGAGCCGGACCGGCGCGTCGGGGATCACCACGCGCCCGGCCACGAGCACGCTCGGCCGCCACGCGTCCATCGGATCGCCCGGGCCCATCACGAGGCCGGGGCTGCCGTCGGAGAGCACCACCCGCGCCCCCGGAGGCAGGACGCCCTCGGCGTTGATCACGAGCCGGAGCCACGCGCCGTCCACCGTCTCGTCCGCCGCCGCCGCGCTCAGGAGATCGACCTTCGTCAGGTCGAAGCTCGCCCCCTCCGGGCGCCGGTCCCGCTCCACCCGGTAGGTGAGCGCGACCAGCTTCGCCGCCGGGAGGTCGCCGGCGCCGTCGGCGGCGAGCGCGCGAAGCAGCGCGACCGCGCGGACGCGGTGGGGAGAGATCCGCCCCCGAGGCGGCGCCGCGGCCAGCGCCCGATCGAGCGCCGCGGCCGCGGCCTCCTCGAGCGGCAGGCCCCCGCGCTCCCGCAGCCCGCTCGCCGCGATCATCAGCGCCGCGTGCACGGTGGCCCGGCGCGCCGAGCTGGGCAGGCGCAGGAGGCTGAGGGCGTTCTCCGCCAGGCGCGCCGCCGAGACCGATCGCCGGGCGAGCGTCCACGGGAGGTCGTTCGCCTCCAGGGTCCGCTCGGCCGCGACCCGATGCGAGGCGAGCGCGCGCTCGAGCCGCCGCACGATCGCGAGGCCCTTGCTCCACCGCCACTCGCCGTGGCTGCCGAGGCCCGCGGCGTCGGCGACCGCGAGGGACACCTGGGTGACCGCGAAGATCTCGGGGTCGACCTCCTGCGACTCCTCGCCCCAGTCCGCCTGCGGGATCTCCCGCCACCCGATCGAGCGCAGCAGCAGCTCCTCGAGCGCCCCCTCTCGCCCTCGCGCTCCGTCGGCGAGCGCCCCGGCGAGCGCGGCCGCCTCGGAGCGAGACGGCGTGACCGAGAAGCTCAGCTCGTGCACCTGGAGAGCGTGGGCGGCCCGGGCCACCTCCATCGCGCGCCGGTGCGCGTCGAGGTCGAGCGGGAGCAGCTGGCGATCGGCGAAGACCGCCTCCCCGACCAGCTGGAGCGCGAACGGCGGCGAGGCCGCCTCGATGGCCTCCGCGAGGCGCGTCGCCGCCGCCTCGGTCGACGGGTGCGCGCGGCCGTAGCGCGTCGCCGCCCGCATCGCGACGTAGAGCTCGTGCACGACGGCGGCGCGGCTCACGCTTCCTCCAGGGCGGCCGAGGCCGAGGTCTGGCGGATGCGCTTCAGCGCCGCCCGCAGCTCCGGCGGCTCCATCAGCTCGCGGAGCCGCCAGGCGCTCGCCCGCCGCTGCCGCTCCGGATCGCCGCGGAGCGCGTTGAGCGCGCTGACCCGCAGCCGGGTGTCGAGGCGGGTCGAGCGGCTCAGCTCGACGAGCACGTCGCGCCCGCTCTCGTCGAGGGCGAGGTGGCGGCAGGCGCGGGAGAACTCGCGGGGCTCCCAGGGCAAGGTGTCGTGCCGTCGGAGCAGCTCGCCCACGAAGGAGCGCACCTGCGGCGCGGTCGAGCCGGTCATCTTGCCGACCAGCGTCGAGACGCCCGCGTCCCCCTGGCTGGCGAGCCGCTCGATGGCCCGCTCGTGGGCCGGGAGCTGCTCGGGATCCATCGCCTCGAGCGCGGCCGCCGCCGACTCCGCCGGGAGCGCCTCGAGCGCGTCGCCGAGGAGCGCGTCGAGCCCGAGGCCGAGGAGCACCCGGGTCAGCGCGCGCGCCTGCTCGGGCTCGATCGCGTCGGGCGCCCAGACCTCGACCCAGCGCTGCGGCGGCCAGCTGTAGGCGAGCTGGGTCAGGAAGTAGCGCGCGTCGGCCCGCCGCGACGCCTCGGCGAGCAGGCCGTGGAGGAGCGCGCGGGCCAGCGGAGCGGGCGCGACGGCGAGCAGGTCGCCGAGCTCCTCGGTCGGCATCTCGAAGCGGAGGCCCTCCAGGATGGCGCCCGCGAGCGCCCGCGGATCGAGCGCGGCCGCGACCCGGCGCCCCGCCGCGTCGTCCGCGCCGAGCAGCCCGGTCACCATCGCGAGCGCGGGCGCCTCGACCCGCTCCCGGAGCCAGGCGAGCAGGCGCCGGGAGACGTCGTGCGGATCGGCGAGCGAGCGCAGCGCGGGCAGCTCGAGCACCGCGCGGAGCTCCGCGCGGGACCAGGCGGCGGGGTCGGAGGCGCCGTCCTCGAGCTCGCGCAGGTCGGCGCCGGTCAGCTCGAAGCGGCGCGCGCGCGCGTCGTCGGCGTAGCGCGCGATGTCCACGCCGAGCTCGGGCAGGAGCGCGGCCCGATCGAGCTCGACCGCGGCGATGGGCTGGGTCACCCCGGTGGGCAGCGCCGCGGCGCCCCGGGCGGCCCTCACCCCGCGGGCGGCGTCGAAGGCGGCCTCCGCGTGCTCGAGCACCTCGACGAAGCTGGCGTGCAGCTCGACCGCGAGCCCCTCGGCGCCATCCTCGAACAGCCAGTCGCCGAACGCCCGCAGGCTCTCCTCTTCGACCTCGAGCCGCGCGAGGGCCTCGGCGAAGCGCTCGAGGTCCGGCGCCTCGAGGGGCGGCGCGAGCGCGAGGGTGCGCGCGCCGACCATGAAGGCGGGCAGCGCCCAGCGCGCGGCCTGGGCGTCGGCGGGGACCGCGAGCCGGCCGTCGACGATCAGGCCGCTCGGCCGGATCTCGATCGCGAGGTCGCCGTGCTCCAGCCAGGCGCCGCGCAGGTTCGCGGCCAGGCGCGCGGTAGGCGCGCCGCTCCGGCTCGCGCGGACGAGCGCGTCGAGGGCGCCGGCGATCTTCACCCGGGCGCCCCTCTCGCGGGCGCGCACCCCCGACTGCTCCGCTGAATCCGTCTCGACCGCGTGACCCGTCCGCACGCCTCGGTGAAGAGCACGCGGCGGGCCATCGCGAGCGGGCGCCGTTCGAGGACCGCCGCGCGCGTCGAGCGTCGGGGGCGCCCCACGAACGTAGGGGCCTCCCTACAGCCTCACTCGGCGGGCGGCGGCAGGGTCGAGTAGGTGGCGACCACCGGCGCGGGGGCCGGCGCGGCAGCGGGCTGCGGCGCCTCACCGCGGACGCGGAGCACCCGGGCGGCGAAGAGCACCAGCGGGGCGGCGCCCGCGCTGAGGAGGGCGCCCATCTTGGCCGCGCCCACCGCCGTCGCGTCGGTGTAGGCCACGCCGGCGACGAAGAGGGCGACGGTCAGCCCGATCGCGGCGGTGAGCCCGGCCACGAAGAGGCTGCGGCCGTCCATGCCCTCGGGCAGCGGGAAGCCCGCGAGGTGCGCGCCCATCGAGCAGACGTAGATGCCCACCGTCTTGCCCACCATGAGCGCGAAGAGCACCGCCCAGCTCGCGTCGCCGACCACGCCGAAGACGACGCCCGCGTTGGCGAGGCCGAAGGCGAAGAGGCCGAAATCCACCGGGGCGTGGAAGAAGTGCTGGAAGCGGTTGAGGGTGTCGCCGTGCTGCTCCTCCGCCGCGGCGAACATGCCGTCGTCGTGACCCGCGGTCGGCATGAACGGCACGACCGGGACGAGCGCCAGCGCCGGGTGCACGTGGGCGAAGAAGAGCCCCGCCCAGCTGAGCAGGCCCGGCACCGCGAGGTACGCCCAGAAGCTCTTCACGCCGGCCTTGCGCATGCCCCACGCCGCGGCCAGCGCGACGCCGACCAGGGCGAGGAACGCCGGCTCGACCGGGTGATGCGGGTCCGGATAGAAGACGCCGATGATCACGAGGCCGATCGCGTCGTCGGCCACCGCGAGCAGGAGCAGGAAGCTCACCGCCGGGTGCTGCGGCCCGAAGGCGAGCCGGGCCACGAGCCACGCGAGGGCGATGTCGGTCGCGGTGGGGATGCCCCAGCCGCCGGCGAGATCCATTCGCCCGATGAAGTAGAGGTAGGCGAGGAAGGCCAGCACCGGGCCCGCGACGCCGCCGATCGTGCCGAGCAGCGGGTTGACCGCCTTCTTCGGCGGGTTGAGCGAGCCGCCCGGCAGCACCGCCTCCACGATCTCGCCGGTGGCGATGCCGAAGAAGAGGACCATGAACAGGTCGTTGACGATGAAATGGAGCGACAGCGGCCCGTGCTCCCCGAAGGGCGACGCGTGCACCACCGCCTCGTAGGAGTGAGGGTCCAGGTTCGCCCAGGCCAGCGCGGCCACGACGCCGCTCAACAGCGGGAGGGAAAGGTCCCGCGCCTTCTTCACCACGTGCTGCACTCGTCCACCTCTCGTCCGCAGAACTAGCGGCCGGGCGGACGAATTCTTGAGGTGGTCGGCGTCAGAAGCCGGGGTCGCGGATCAGACCGACCCCGGACGCGGCCGGCGGCTCGTCGGCGACGACGGTCTGCTCCCGAGGAGCAGCCAGAGCAGCGACCGGAGGCTCCGCCCGGGCGGCGCGGCGAGGCGCGGCGGGTCGCGGACGCGGAGCCGGCCGAGGCTGGGCCACCGGCGCGACCGCCTCCTCGGAGACCGGAGGCTCGGCCGGCGGCGCCTCGACGAGGGCCGCCTCCACGGGAGTTGGCGCCGGGTCTCCGACGCCACGATCCTCGAGCGCCGCCTCTCTTCCCGCCGCCTCTCCTCCCGCCGCCTGGCCTCCCGCAGCCTGGCCTCCCGCCGCGACCGGTGGAGCGACCGCGGCCCGCGAGGTCGCGCCGGTGCTCGCCGCCAGCCAGAGGCCCCCCGCGAGCAGCACCAGCGCGGCGAGCCCGCCCGCGAGCCACGGCGCCGGCCGGGGGCGGAGACCGGCGGGGAGCGCGTCTGGCGAGCTCGCGGTCTCCACCAGGAGCGGCCGGGTCCGCGGCTCGGTCGGCAGGTCCTCGTCCCACTTCTCCGGCGCCGGCGGCGCCTCCTCGAGGCGGTGCACCGGCCGCACCCCCGACACCTCGAGGCGCCAACCGTCGAGGCTGCTCAGCACCGAGAGCCCCGCCTCGTCGACCGCCCGGTCGAGGGCGGCTCGCATCGCGCGGGCGTCCGCGAAGCGCTCGGCCGGATCCTTCGCCATCGCCCGCTCGACCACCCGGAGGAGCGGGTCCGGCACGTGGGGCGCGGCCAGCTCCAGCGGCCGGGGCGCGCCGGTGACGACCTCGAGCACCACGTCGAAGGGCGTCTCGCCCTCGAAGGGCAGCGCGCCGCTCAGCGCCTCGTAGAGGAGGACGCCGGCGCTGTACACGTCGCTGCGCGCGTCGACCGGCCGCCCCTGCGCCTGCTCCGGCGACATGTAGTACGGCGTGCCCTGGACGATGTCGTCGCGGGTGGGCACCGCCGACTCGAGCCCCTCCACCTTGCCGAGGCTGCGCGAGATGCCGAAGTCCAGCAGGACCGGGAACGCGCGGCCGTCCTCCTCGACCATGAAGACGTTCTCGGGCTTGAGGTCCCGGTGCACGATGCCGAGGTCGTGCAGCGCGGCGAGCCCGCCGAGCACGTCCGAGAGGACCCGCGCCGCCTCCGCGGGCGCCCACAGATCGCGGTCGATCGACGCCGCCATGTCCTCGCCCTCGAGGTAGTCCATGACCATGAAGGGCACGCCGCCCTCGTCCTCGAGGAAGCCGAAGTCGTGGATGGCGACCACGTTGGGGTGCCGGATCGCCGCCCCGAGGCGCGCCTCGCGCAGGAAGCGATCGCGCACCTCCGGCCGGCGGCCGCCCTGGATCTCGAGCAGCTTCACCGCCACCCGGCGCCTCAGCGCCACGTGCTCGGCCAGGTACACCACGCCGAAGCCGCCCGCCCCGAGGCGCGACAGGATCCGGTAGCGACCGTCGAGCACCGCGCCGGCCCGGTCGGTGTTCTTCTCGTCGGCGGAGATCGACGTCGGGTCGAGGGTGGCGGCGAGCTCCCGGTCGTCGGCGTGGTGGGTCATCGCTCCCCGTTCGTGGCAAGACGCGCGCCATGGTCGCACCGTGGGGCGACTCCGACAGCCTCACCGGAAGTCGTTGGGTCGGCCCGACACATCCGAGGCGCAACCCCTCAGCCCCACCCCGGGAGACCTCGGGCACGACGCTTGCGAAGCCGGCGTCCCATGCGCCGCCTCGCGCCCCTCTGCGCCTCCCTCCTCCTGCTGATCGCCCCCGCCGCCGCCTCGGCGCAGGCCCCGACGGACGCGGCCACCACCGCGCAGGCGCGGGCCCTCTTCACCGAGGGGCTGGAGCACGCCGACGCCGAGCGCTGGGAGGAGGCGCTCGATCGCTTCCGCCGGGCGGCGACGTTGCGACGCGCCACCCCGATCCTCTTCAACCTCGCGCTGGCCGCCCGCCACGTCGGCGCGCTGGTGGAGGCGAGCGAGGCGCTGCGCGAGGTCCTGCGCGACCCGGAGGTCGCGCCCGAGGTCGAGGCGCGCGCCCGGAGCGAGCTGTCCGGGCTGGAGCCGCGGCTCGGTCACCTGACGCTGGCCGTCGAGGGCCCTCGACACGGGGTGGAGGTCAGCCTCGACGGCGCGCCCCGGCCGCCCGCGACCTGGGGCGTGGCGCTGCCCGTCGACCCCGGGCCCCACGAGGCGCTCGCGACGCGCGACGGGGAGACGGTCGCCCGGGCCGACGTGCACCTCGAGGAGGGCGAGGCCCGCACGCTCGCGCTCACCGTCCCTCCGGAGGCGATCGCGGTCGCCACGCCGGACGAGGCCGCGCGCACCGTCGCGCCGGCCCCCCAGCCTGCGCCGGAGCCCGACGGGGACTTCGAGCTCGTCGAGCAGTGGTGGTTCTGGACCCTGGTCGGGGTGGCGGTGGTCCTCGCCGTCGTCATCCCGGTCGCGGTGGTCGCCAGCGACGACGGGGGACAGCCTCCGCCGACGTGCACCGGCATTTTTCCTTGCGTGATGGAGGTCCCGTGAGCCGCGCGCTCCTCTGCCTGCTCCTGCTCGGCTGCGCTGGCGGCCCGACGGAGATCCTGGTCACCCTGGAGGCCGACGAGGCCGCCCTCGCGCGGATCGACGCCGCCTGGATCGAGATCGACGCGCGCGCCGCCGGCGGATCGGAGACCCGCGCCGACGTGGACCTCGGCGCCGCGGCCCCCTTCCCGGCGCCCCTGCTGCTCGTCTACCGCGACCGCGGCGCGCTCGGACCGATCACGCTTCGCGGGGTGGGCGCCGAGGCCGGAGCCCGGCTCGTCGAGGTGACCGAGACCGTGTCGTACGTGCCGGGCGAGCGCGTCGCGGTCACCCTCCGGCTCGAGGGCGCGTGCCTCGGGGTCTCGTGCGGCGCCGACGAGCGCTGCGTGGACGGCCGCTGCGTCGCGCCCCTTCCCGGCGACGGCGGCCCCGGCGACGCGGGCCCCGGCGACGGCGGCCCGAGCCGCTGCGAGGACGGGTGGGCCGACTGTGACGGCCGCGCCGAGAACGGCTGCGAGGTCGAGCTCGCCACCGACGAGGCCCACTGCGGCGCCTGCGACGCCGCCTGCGCCCCCACGAACGCCATCGGCGAGTGCGTGGCCGGCGAGTGCACGATCGTCCGGTGCGAGAGCGACCTCTACACCGACTGCAACGGCCTCGTCGGCGACGGCTGCGAGGTCCAGCTCCAGACCGACACCGGCCACTGCGGCGCGTGCGGCAACAGGTGCAGCTTCCCGAGCGCGACCCCGGAGTGCGCTGGAGGGACCTGCGGCATCCGCCGTTGCAACGGCGAGGCCCGGCGGGACTGCAACGGGGAGCTCGACGACGGCTGCGAGGTCGACGTCCGGCGCGACGCGATGAACTGCGGCGGCTGCGGCGTCGTCTGCGCCGCCTCCGGCCCCCGGGTCGCGGGCGCGTTCTGCGACGACGAGGAGTGCGCCTTCACCTGCGAGCCGGGCTGGGACGACTGCGACGAGAGCCCCGGCAACGGGTGCGAGGTCCAGACCGCGACCGACCCCGTCAACTGCGGGAGCTGCGGCAGCGGGTGCTCCAGCGGCGAGCGCTGCGTGGACGGCCGCTGCGCTCCGTAGTCAGCGCCCCGTGATCAGCGGCCCGTGATCAGCCCTTCGCGATCCGCTTGACCTCGTCGGCGAGCGTCATCGGATCGAAGGGCTTGGCGATGATGCCCGTGGCCCCGAGGTCCCGGTAGCGGTCGACCTCGTGCTTCTGGATCTTCGCCGTCATGAAGATGACCGGCACGCTCTGGGTCTCCGGATCGCTCCGCAGGCGCTTGAACGTCGAGGGCCCGTCGAGCCCCGGCATCATCACGTCGAGCAGCACGACGTCCGGCTTCTTCTCC
Source organism: Myxococcota bacterium (assembly GCA_036149055.1). Taxonomy (GTDB): domain Bacteria; phylum Myxococcota_A; class Polyangia; order Polyangiales; family Sandaracinaceae; genus JAVJQK01. The sequence goes on from JAYZQJ010000104.1 coordinate 9,643, forward strand.
TTGGCGATCACGAGCCCCTTCTCGCCGGAGTCGGCGAGGAACACCTCGAGGCCGCCCACCTCGGAGAGCGCGAGCTCCCCGATGGTGCGGATGTCCGCCTCGTCGTCGATCAGCAGCACGCTTCGAATGTCCATGGCGATGTCGGGAGCGTACCCGACGCTGGCGGTCCGCGTCATCGGTCCCTCCCTACGAGGCGTCGGCTCCCCCCCACGACCCGCGGCGCGCCGTCGACGGAACGCAGGCGCTCGAGGGCTGGCACGCCAGGTGCTCATGGGGGGATCGAGGGGCGCGACCCATCGACGCCCGGAAAGGTGAAGAGAGACATGCAGGACACCATCAAGGAGCAGCTCCAGAAGCGCCTCGGCCTCAGCGAGGAGCAGGCCCTGAAGGCCTCCCAGATCGTCATGGAGATCGTCCAGGAGAAGGCGGGCGAGAAGCTCGGAGGCATCGCCGGAGCGGGCAAGGCGCTCGGCGGCCTCGGCGGCATGCTCGGCGGCAAGTGAGTCGCTCCTTCGGACCTGACTTGGAAAGGCGGATAGACGAATGGATTCTCTGAACCTCGGCTCTGGCACCATGGAGCTCATCACCACGTACGGCGTGCGCGTCGTGGGCGTCCTCGCGGCGCTCTTCGTCGCCTGGGTCGTCGCCGGCTGGGTGCGCCGCCTGATGATGCGCGGTTTCCAGAAGAGCAACTTCGACCCGACCTTGTCGAAGTTCTTCTCGAACATGGCGCGCTACGCGCTCCTGACCTTCGCGGTGCTCGGCTGCCTGGGCGTGTTCGGCATCGAGACCTCGAGCTTCGCCGCGGTGATCGCGGCCGCCGGCCTCGCCATCGGCCTGGCCTTCCAGGGCACGCTCAGCAACTTCTCCGCCGGCGTGATGCTCCTGATCTTCCGCCCCTTCAAGGTGGGCGAGGTGGTCAACGTCTCCGGCGTGACCGGCTCGGTCGAGGAGATCGACCTCTTCACCACCGAGCTGAAGACGCCCGACGCCAAGCGCATCATCCTGCCGAACAGCAGCGTGTTCGGCGCGACGATCACGAACTTCACGCACCACGAGCACCGCCGCGTCGACGTCGCGGTGGGGACCGACTACGGCGCCGACATCGACGAAACCCGCAAGATCCTCGAGATGGCCGCGCGCAAGGTGCCGGGGACCACGCCGGAGCTCGAGCCGCAGGTCTTCCTGTCCTCGCTCGGCGCGTCGTCGGTGGACTGGCAGCTCCGCGTGTGGTGCAAGCCGGAAGATTACTGGACCGTGTGGGAGGCCACCGTCCGCGAGGCCAAGATCGCGCTCGACGGCGCGTCCATCGGGATTCCGTTCCCGCAGATGGACCTGCACCTCGACAGCGCGGTGGTCGACGCCCTCGGCGCCCGGGCGACGAAGGGTCAGCTGCCGGCGCTCGGCGTGACCAGCTCGACCCCGGGCATCGCCTGACCGCACGAACCGGGTGGGTGTGGGAACCCAGAGCGGCCGCCTCGAGGGATCGGGGCGGCCGCTCGCTTTCCGTCAGAAGGCGACCGGTCGCGGGTTGTTCTCGGTCCCGCTCGCCATCCCGTCGCCGATCTGCCCGTTGAAGTCGTCGCCCCAGCACCACGCGCGCCCGCCGGGGTCGACGGCGCACGTATGCTCCGCGGCCGCGCCGACCGAGAGCCGAGTCGCGGTCAGCGGCGGCTGCACCTGCACCGGCATGGCGCCCGGCGGCGACGTGGTGCCCTCCCCGAGCTGCCCGCGCGTGTTGTCGCCGAAGCACCAGACGCGGCTGAGCGAGCCGAGATAGCAGGTGTGCACCCGGCCGGTGCCCACCGCGGTCACGTTGATCGCGCCGCTCACGATCGTGGGCGCGGTGATCGACGGGGGGCTGGTGCTGCCCGACGACTGCCCGGAGGTGTTGTGGCCCCAGCAGTAGAGTCGACGCGAGGCGGTCACCGCGCAGGTGTGTCGCTCGCCGGCGGCGATCGCGGTCGGGCCCGGCACCGCCGCCGTGGTCTGCACCGGCACCAGGCTGTTGCTCGGCGCGCCGCTCGTGCCGAGCTGACCGTCGACGTCGTTGCCCCAGCACCAGATCGTGTCGTCGTCGAGGAGCGCGCAGGTGTGGAACTCGCCGGCGGCGATCCCCACCGCGGTGCGCATGGACGGCAGCGACGCCTGGACCGGAAGCGGGTTGTTCGTCGCGCTGGTCGAGTCCCCCATCTGGCCGACGTCGCCCCGACCCCAGCACCAGACCTCGCCCACCGTGTTGACGATGCAGGCGTGGTTGCCACCGGCCGCGAGCAGCACGGCCGGGTCCGGCGTGGCCAGCATCACGGGGTTGGGCATCGGGCGGGAGCCGGACACCGAGCCGTCGCCCATCTGCCCATAGCTGTTGCCGCCCCAGCACCAGGGGGTGCCGAACTCGTCGAGCCCACACGCGAAGCTCTCTCCGGCCGCGACGTCGGTGAGCGGCGGCGCGGCGGTCGGGTTGGGCACCCCGTGGCTCATCGTGGTGCCGTCGCCGAGCTGCCCCGAGCCCCCGTCGCCCCAGCACGCGCTCCCACCGCTGGCCCGGCTCGCGCAGGTGAAGTCCGCGCCGGTGACGATGTCGGTCACGTCGTCGCACCGCCCGGCGATGCACGCGCCCGCCGCCCCGCACGAGACGCCGCAGCCGCCGCAGTTGGACGGATCGGTGTCGAGGTCCGTCTCGCACCCCGGCATGCCGTCGCAGTCACCCGCCGAGCCGGTGCACATCGTGACGCACGCCCGATCGACGCAGGCGGCGCCCATCCCGCAGGCGAAGCCGCAGCCGCCGCAGTTCATCGGATCGGACCGGACGTTCACCTCGCAGCCGTTCCCCGGCGCCATGTCGCAATCCTCGAAGTCCAGGTCGCAGACGCAGCCGCCGAAGTCGCAGAAGGAGCTCGGCCCGCACGCGTTGCCGCAGGCGCCGCAGTTCGACGAGTCGGTGTCGGTGAACACCTCGCAGCCGTCCATCGGATCCATGTTGCAGTCGGCGTGGTCCGGCGGGCAGGTCCCGAGCACGCAGCTGCCCGCGGAGCAGAAGTTGTCGGGCGGGCAGACGTTGCCGCAGGCGCCGCAGTTCGACGGGTCGCTGGCGGTGAACACCTCGCAGCCGTCCGAGGGCGCCATGTTGCAGTCCGACGCGCCGGACACGCACGCGCACGCCCCGGAGACGCAGTTGCTGCTCGGCCCGCAGAAGTTGCCGCAGGCGCCGCAGTTGCCGGGGTCGGTCGTCAGCTCCGTCTCGCAGCCGTCCCCGGCGAACGCGTTGCAGTCGTCGCGCCCCGGCGGGCAGGCGCCGAGCGCGCACACCCCGCCGCTGCAGACGTTGTCCGGGCCGCAGCCGAAGCCGCAGCCGCCGCAGTTGAAGGCGTCGCCGTCGGTGTCCACCTCGCACCCGTTGGTCGGGTCGCCGTCGCAGTCCTCGCGGCCGGCGACGCACGCGTCGACCTCGCAGCGGAAGCCGCCGAACGGGTCCGGGCCGCAGCGCGCGCTGGCCACCCCGGGCCCCGGCGTGCAGGACGCGCCGCACGCCCCGCACGCGCTCGTCGTGTCGAGGCGCGCCTCACAGCCGTTCGCGGCCACGCCGTCGCAGTCGCCGAACCCGGGGTCGCAGATCAGGCTGCACACGCCCGCGTTGCACTCGGCCCGGCCGCCCGGCCCGCCGCTGCACGAGACGCCGCAGCCGCCGCAGTTGCCCATGTCGAAGCGGGTGTCGACCTCGCAGCCGTCGCCGGCGAAGCCGTTGCAGTCCGCGTAGCCGGCGCGGCACGCGTCGATCCGGCACTCGAAGGAGGCGCCGGACATGGCGCAGCTCGCGCTGCTCACCTCGAAGAGGCGGCCGCAGTCGTTGCCGCAGCTCCCGCAGCTCGCGGGCTCGTCGATCCGGGTCTCGCACCCGTTGGTGTCCGTGCCGTCGCAGTCCTCGAAGCCCGGGAGGCACTCGTCGACGCGGCAGCGCCCGCCGAAGCACGCCGAGGTGGCGTTGGCGAGCGCGCAGGTGCTCTGGGCGGGGACCTCGTCGACGGCGGAGTCGCAGTCCTGGTCGCGCCCGTCACACACCTCGCGCGCGGCCGGGGAGATCTCCGGGTCCCCGTCGTTGCAGTCCCCGCCGCGGGCCACGTAGCCCGCGATGGCCGCGCACGAGACCATCGCCCCGCTCGAGGGCGAGCCGTAGGAGTCCCCGTCGAGATCGCGGAACCAGACGGCGTCGGTGGCGCCCTCGTCGACGTTGCTGTCGCAGTCGTTGTCGCGCCCGTCGCAGATCTCGACGGCCCCGCCCCCGGTGGCCGGATCCGAGTCGTCGCAGTCCTCGCCGAAGGGGGCGCCGCAGGCGATGTCGACCACCCCGTCCTGATCGTCGTCCTCGAGGTCGTTCACGCCGAGCTCGAAGTCGGCGGCGCCGTTGCAGTCGTCGTCGAGGCCGTTGCACAGCTCGGTCGCCGCCGGGTTGATGCCCGCCTCGTCGTCGTCGCAGTCGGTGCCCAGGATGCTGAAGCCCGCCCCGAGGCGCATGCACGTGCGGGTGACGCCGCTGCCGCTCGAGCCGAAGCCGTCGCCGTCGCGGTCGCCGTACCAGTCGACCTCGGTCGGGCTCTCGTCGGTGACGCCGTCGCAGTCGTTGTCGTCGCCGTCGCAGAGCTCCGCCTGTCCGGGCCGGACCGCGGGGTCGGCGTCGTCGCAGTCTCCGCCGATCGTCGCGAAGCCCGGCTCGTCGGCGCAGGCGGTCATCGGCATCGCGGAGTCGCCCGCCCCGTCGAAGTCGCCGTCCACGAAGCCGGCCAGCGCCACGCCCTCGTCCACGCTGCCGTCGCAGTCGTCGTCGAAGCCGTTGCAGACCTCGGGCACCGTCGGGTTGATGCCGGCGCGGGTGTCGTCGCAGTCGGTGCCGCAGACCAGGGTCCCGTCGTCCATCGCGTTGCAGCAGCGCGCGGCGAAGCGGCCGTCGCCGTCGCCGTCCACCGCGCCGAACGTCGTCGGGTCGCAGTCCTCGTCGACGTTCATGGCGTCGCAGCGCTCGAAGTTGCCGGGGAAACGATCGGGGTTGGTGTCGTCGCAGTCGTTGCCGAGCGGGAAGCCCGCGCCGTCCACGCAGGCCGCGTCGGCGAAGCCGTCGTCGTCTTCGTCCGGCGCCTCGCTCTCGCACGCGTCGCGCGTCTCGTCACAGCGATCGACCGTGCACTCGATCTCGTCGTCGCAGTCCGGCGCGTCTCCGGGTACACATCGCCCCATGACGCACGCCTCGGCCCCGTTGCAGAAGAGCCCGTCGTCGCAGGCCGCGTCGTCGGCGCAGCTCGGCCCGGCGTCCACCTCGATCGCGCCCGCGTCGGAGCCCGCGTCCTCGGGCTCGGCGGGGCCCCCGCAAGCGGCCGAGAACACGATGAAAACGAATACCCTGAGACTCACGCGCACGCTGGATCCCTTCCCCCCGAACCCAAGAACGACCGTCCCCGGCCGTTCTGATGGTACCGTATGAGCACAGTGTCGCCGGCAGAATCAGAGGCGTCGGACAGCAAGCTCGAGGGCCGCGTCCTGCTCGGTCGCTACCGGGTCGAGCGCGTCCTGGGCGAGGGCGGCATGGGCGCCGTGTACCTCGCGCGTCACGAGCTGATCGACAAGGGCGTGGTCATCAAGGTCCTGCACGAGGACATGGCCCGTGACCAGGACGTCGTGGAGCGCTTCCGCCGCGAGGCGAAGGCGGCCACCGCGATCGGCAACGAGCACATCGTCGACGTCACGGACATGGGCGAGCTCGACGACGGCTCCCCGTTCATCGTGATGGAGCTGCTCGAGGGCCGGCCGCTCGCCGACGCCATCGAGGAGGACGGCGCCTTCCCGGTCGCCCGCACGGTGCACGTCGCGATGCAGATCTGCGACGCGCTGGCGGCCGCGCACGAGAAGGGCATCGTGCACCGCGACCTCAAGCCCGAGAACATCTTCCTCGTCGAGCGTCGCAAGGATGCCGACTTCGTGAAGGTGCTCGACTTCGGCATCTCGAAGATGCAGAAGTCGCCGGCCGAGGAGGGCAACCTCACCCGGACCGGCATGGCGATGGGCACGCCGACCTACATGTCGCCGGAGCAGGCGCAGGGCCTCAAGACCCTCGATCACCGCACCGACGTCTACGCGCTCGGCGTGATCCTCTACGAGATGCTGGCCGGCGATCTGCCGTTCCTGGCCGAGACGTATCCGGCGCTGCTGCTCAAGATGATGACCGAGGACGCGCCGCCGCTGACCGAGAAGCGCGGCGACGTGCCGCCCGGCCTCGCCGAGCTCGTGCAGCGCACGATGGCGAAGAAGCCGGAGGACCGGCCCGCGACGATGCGCGAGCTCGCCGAGGCGCTCGCGCCGTACGCCGAGCTCGACCTCGACCCGGTGCTGCTCGACGGCGCGAGCGGCGGGGCGGGCGAGTTCGTCAGCGGGGTGCAGGAGACGATGGCCGCGTCGCCGGCGGTGAAGCGACGCGAGAAGGAGACCGAGCCGCAGGGCGCGCACGACCCGGGCGACGTCGCGATGGCGCCCACCGAGCGCCCCCCGGCGCCCGAGCTCGAGCCGGAGCTCGCGGTGGAGGAGCCCTCGGCCGCCGCCTCGCCCTCCAGCGCAGGGCGCGCGCCGCTGCTCGTCGCCGTCGGGCTGCTCGTGGTCGGCGCGATCGGAGGCCTGGTGGCGTGGCAGGTCTCGAGCGCGCCGGAGCCGGAGACGCCCGAGATCGAGGCGCCCACGCCGGAGCCGAGCGCGGCCGAGGTCCGGGTGCGGATCCGGGTCACCCCGAGCGACGCCCACATCTTCCTCGGCGACGTCGAGTACCCGAACCCGATGGACGCCCAGCGCCCGCGCACGCTCGACCCGCAGCCGCTCCGCATCGAGCGCGAGGGCTACCGGACCCTCGAGCGGGTCGTCGTGCTCGATCAGGATCGCAGCTACGACTTCGAGCTCGCCGAGGAGGCAGGCACTGCCACGATGGAGGAGGCCGCGCCGGAGGAGGCCGCGCCGACGAGCCCGCGCGCGCGCCCCAGCGAGCGACGCGGCGAAGGGCGCAGCCGGCCGGCCGCCGCCGAGGCGACGCCGCCCCCGCGCGAGAGCCCGCCGCCGCGCGAGGCCCCCGCGACCCGGCCGCCGGCCCAGGCCGAGACCCGCACCGAGACGCGGCCCGGACAGACGACGACGGACGATGGGATCTACCAGGGGCGCCGTGGCAACCTTCGCGACGACTTCTAGATCCCCCCGCCTCGTCAGCCTCACGCGCCTCGCCCCGCCCACCGCGGCGGCGCAGGACGTCGAGCCCGAGGAGACCTGCGCCCGCGTGGAGGTCCAGTGATGAGCCGCGCTCTCTTCCTCGTCGCCCTGCTCGGCACCGGGTGCAGCGCCCTCGGGCTCACCGACGGCCTCGACCAGGAGGGCTGCACCTCCTGCGCCGACCTCAACGCCATCGATCCGCCGCCCGCCTGCATGAGCTGGCAGTGCATCGACGGCCTCTGCGCCCTCGACGTCGAGGACCTCGACGAGGACGGCGTCCCCTCCGCCATGTGCGTGCCCGAGGACGTGCCCAGCGACTGCGACGAGGCCGATCCGACCAACGGCGAGGGCTTCGAGGAGGCGTGTGACGGCCAGGACAACGACTGCGACGAGCGGGTCGACGAGGACGTGCTCGTCGCGGCGCGCCGGGCCGAGACCGAGCGGATCGAGGCCCTGAGCCACTGCGCGACCGACTCGGGCTTCTACACCGTGTTCCGGCAGGGCCCGGCGGGGAGCGGCCTCCGGCTCTCGCGGGGAGGCACCTCGGAGCCCACCGTGGTCGACCAGGACGCCGCCGCGGGCGCCAACCCGATCGAGACCGCGTGCAGCGGCAGCGGCGGCGGCATCGAGGTCGACATCGCCTTCGTCCCGTCGGGCGGCTGCCCGCGCGTGGTGGCCGGCACGTGGCGGTTCGGCAGCCCGATGTCGCTGAGCGGCGACGCGATGCGCGGCCTGCCCAAGCTCGGCGGGAGCTGCCCCGACGACACCTCGCCGGTCGGCTCGATCGCGATGGCCTCGACCGGCGGCCGGACGCTCGTCGTGTTCCGCGCCTCGGACGCCCCGCGCGACGCGTGCCCGGCCCCGGAGGCGTCGGTGGGCGCGACCTTCGGCTTCTCCCCCGCCGCCCTCGAGATCGGCCGGAGCGTCGGCGCGCCGGCGGCCGTCCGGCTGGGCGATCGCTACGTCGTCGCTTTCGCCGGGCGAGGCGGCGTCGAGCTGCACGAGGTGCTCGACACCGGCGGCGAGCTGACCGCGCGGCTGCTCTCCACCGAGCCCTGCGCCGGCGACGGCTGCCACAGCGTGGCCCTCGCTCGAAGCTCCGACCCGCTCCTCGGCGCCCATCGGCTGGGCCTCGCGTGGCGGGAGGGCGCCTGCGGCGACGGCGCGGTGCGGTTCCGGCGCTGGGACGCGACCGCGGAGGGCCTCACCCCCGTCGACGACGCCCCGATCGAGCTCGCCGCGAGCGGCGCGATCGGGCCGCTCGCGGTCGTCGCGCGCCGCGAGGATCTCTGGGGCGTGGCGTGGTCGACGAGCGACGACGTGCACGTCCAGACGATCCGCGAGGACGGGCTCGGGGTCGGGCCGCTCACGGTGCCGACGAGCGCGCCGGTGACCGAGCCGATCGGGCTCTACTGGAGCCACGACGATCCCCAGCTCGCGTTCCGGGATCCCGGCCCCGACACCGCGCTCGTGGGCGCGAGGGTGCGCCGCGGCGAGGACGACGAAGGCATCTGCGAGTGGTTCGGAGAAGGAGACCGATGAAGATCCGATTGAGCGAGGCGAGAGCCTCTCGATGGTCGCTCCTGGCCTGCCTCACGCTGCTGGCGCCGATGGGCGCGGCGGCGCAGGACGTCGAGGTCGAGGCGGAGGCAGAGATCTCTCCCGAGGAGGAGGCGCGCTTCGCCGAGGCGCGCGATCGCTTCCGGCAGGGCGTGGGCCTCGCCCGGGCCGGCAACTGCCGCGGCGCGCTCGCCGAGCTCTCCGCCTCGTTCGAGCTGCTGCCGCGCCCGAACACCCTCTACAACATCGCCCAGTGTCAGGAGCAGCTGCATCGCTACGACCTCGCGGTCGAGGCCTACGGCCGCTACCTCGAGATGGCGCCCGAGGACGACGCCGATCGCCCGGCCGTCGAGGCGACCATGCGCACCCTCCGCAACCTCCTCGGCACCGTGCACGTCGAGAGCAACGTGCCCGCCGAGGTCTGGCTCGACGACCGCGTCGTCGGCGAGGCCCCGGGTGACGTGCTCGTGCCCGGCGGCAGCCACGTCCTCGAGCTGCGCGCCGAGGGTCACCTCCCCGAGCGCCGCGAGGTCGAGGTCGCCGCGCAGCGCACCGTGAACGTCGACGTCACCCTCACCACCGCCGAGGAGAACGTCACCATCAACACCACCATCGAGCGGCCGCCCATCCCCGCGCCCGTCTTCTGGGGCGGCGTCGCCCTCACCTTCGTCACCGCCGGCGTCGGCGCCTTCTTCGGCGTCCAGGCGCTCCAGATCCGCGAGACCGAGCTCGCCCGCGACCCGCGCCTCCCCGCCAACACCGACGCCATCGAGGAGTCCGCCGTCATCGCCGACGTCTTCTTCATCAGCGCCGCCATCGTCGGCGCCGCCACCGTCGTGCTCGCCTTCCTCACCGACTTCGGCGGTGAGCCCGAGCCCGACGCGGCCGAGGAGACCCGGGTGCGCCCGCTCCTCGGGCCCGCCTACGCCGGCGTCGAGGTCCAGTGGTGAAGCGCGCGCTCCTCCTGGCGCTCCTCACCACCGGCTGCAGCGCCCTCGGGCTCACCGACGGCCTCGACCAGGAGGGCTGCACCTCCTGCGCCGATCTCAACGCCATCGATCCGCCGCCCGCCTGCATGAGCTGGCAGTGCATCGACGGCTTCTGCGCCCTCGACGTCGAGGACCTCGACGAGGACGGCGTCCCCTCCGCGATGTGCGTGCCGGACGACGTGCCCAGCGACTGCGACGAGGCCGACCCCGAGATCGGCGAGTCGTTCGACGAGGCGTGCGACGGCAAGGACAACGACTGCGACGAGCGCGTGGACGAGAGCCTCTTCCGGCGGGAGGTCTACGCCGAGCTGCCGGACGTCGAAGCGCTGTCGTTGGCGCCCCACGATAGCGGGCTCTCGGCGATCTTCGCCCGGCGCTCGGCCGAGGACGGCCTGCGGGTGCTCCGCCGCTTCCGGACCGACGACCCGGTCGAGCACATCGAGACGATCGCGGAGGACTACGCGGCCCCGATCGTCGCGCGCGACACGGCGCTGGCCGCCGAGGACGACGACAGCGGCGTCCTCGAGGTGGCCTTCGTGCCGCGCGGCGGCTCGTGCCCGCGCGCGCTGGCCGGCCGCTGGCGGGCGGGCGATCCCCTCGCGCTCATCGACCAGCACCGCGTGGACACCGACGTCGGCCTGCCCAAGCTCGGCGGCAGCTGCCCGGGCGACACCAGCCCGGTCGGAGACCTCGCGGTCGCGTCCGTGCGGGACGCGGCGCTGCTCCTCTGGCGCGAGGTCGACGCCGGGCCGCCGACCTGCCCGTCCACCCGCTCGCCGGTGGGCGCGCTCCTGCTCCGCGACGGCGTCCAGGGGGCCCCGACCGGGCTCGGCGAGTCGGTCGGCCCGCCGGTCGTGATCGGCCTCGACGAGAGCCGGGGCCTCGCGGCGCTGCCCACGGACGGCGCGATCGAGCTCCACCTGGTGACGATCGACATCCGATTGGGGATCGTCGACGTCGCGCTCGTCGCCAGCGAGCCGTGCGAGGGCGAGGCCTGCGTGGACCTCTCGCTCGCGCGCTGGGTGAGCCGGGACGGATCGCGGGTCGGCCTCGCCTACCGGACCGGGGGCTGCGGCGACGCCGCGGTCCGGCTGCGCCGCTGGGACCCGGAGACCTGGGAGGCGCTCGACGCGTCGCCGCTCGAGGTGACCGAGGCCGGCGCGATCGGCCGGGTGGCGCTCGCGGCCCGCGCCGAGGGCGGCGGCTGGGGCGTGGCCTGGGCGACGGAGGCGACGGTGTCGGCGCGGCTCTTCGACGACGACGGTCAGCCGGTCACCGGCGCGCTGCCGATCGACGTGTCGGCGCCGATCACCGCGGCGCTCGCCGCGAGCTGGCCCACCTCGGGGGTGACCCGGGGCTTCACCGTCGCGTACCACGACCCGGGCCCGGCCAGCGAGCTCGTCCAGGCCCACCTCTCGGAGCGGCTCTGCGGCGCGTTCTGACCCGTGGCCGGGCGCGCGGCGCTCTGCTATGAGCGGCGGCATGCGCTACTCCCGAGCCTTCATCCCCACCGTCAAAGAGGCGCCCAAGGACGCGACCATGCCGTCGCACGTCCTGCTGCTGCGCGGTGGCTACATCCGCATGGTCGGCGCCGGGATCTACGAGCTGCTCCCGCTCGGCCTGCGCGTGATGAACAAGATCGCGACCATCGTGCGCCACGAGATGGATCGCGCCGGGGCCCAGGAGCTGCTGATGCCGACGCTCCTGCCCAAGGAGTACTTCGAGGAGAGCGGCCGCTGGGACGGCTTCGGCTCGACCCTGCTGCGCCTGAAGGATCGCAAGGGTGGTGACTACCACCTCGGGCCGACGCACGAGGAGATCATCACCGACCTCGTGCGCCGCGAGATCCGCTCCTACAAGCAGATGCCCCTGAACCTCTACCAGGTGCAGATGAAGTTCCGCGACGAGCCCCGCCCCCGCGCCGGGCTCCTGCGCTGCCGCGAGTTCCTCATGAAGGACGCCTACTCGTTCGACGCGGACGAGGCCGGCGCGCAGAAGAGCTACGAGATCATGCGGGACGCCTACCACCGCATCTTCACGCGGCTGGGCCTCGAGTACCGCGTGGTGAGCGCGGACTCCGGCGCGATGGGCGGCAGCACGAGCGCCGAGTTCCAGGTGCTCGCCCAGAACGGCGAGGACGCGATCGTCGCCTGCACCAGCTGCGACTACGCGGCCAACGTGGAGGTCGCCGAGACGGTGGTCGCCGACGCGGCGAAGGACCACGGCGACGTGCCGGCGATGGAGAAGGTCCACACGCCGAAGGCCAAGACCATCGACGAGGTGGTCAGCTTCCTCGGCGGCGGCCTCCGCCCCGACGGCACCATCAAGAGCCTCCTCTACACCGCCGGCGACGAGACGGTGATGGCGTGCGTGCGCGGCGACCACGACGTCAACGAGGTCAAGCTCGCGCGGAAGCTCGGCGTCGACGAGGTCTTCCTCGCCAGCGACGCCGACGTCGTGAAGGCGACCAAGGCCAAGCCCGGCTTCGCCGGCCCGGTCGGCTTCGAGGGCCGCGTGATCGTCGACCCCGACGTCACCCACCTGCGCGGCGCGGTGGCGGGCGCGAACGAGACCGACCAGCACCTGAAGAACATCGTCTTCGGCCGCGACTTCGAGGCCGAGGTCGCGCCCATCCGCCAGGTCACCGAGGGCGACGAGTGCCCCAAGTGCGCCTCCGCGCTGAAGCTCTACCGGGGCATCGAGGGCGGCCACATCTTCATCCTCGGCACCCACTACAGCGAGAAGATGAGCGCGACCTTCCTCGACGAGCAGGGCGCGTCGCTCCCGGTCGTGATGGGCTGCTACGGCATCGGCGTCTCGCGCCTGGTGGCCACCGCGGTCGAGCAGAACCACGACGACGACGGCATCCGCTGGCCGATGGCGATCGCGCCCTACCAGGTGATGCTCACGCCGATCGGCAAGGGCGGCGAGCCCTTCGAGGTCGCCGAGCAGCTGCACGACGCGCTCGAGGCCCTGGGCGTCGAGGTGCTGCTCGACGATCGCAACGAGCGCCCGGGCGTGAAGTTCAAGGACGCCGACCTGCTCGGCATCCCGCTCCGGGTCACCCTCGGCGCGCGCGGCCTGAAGGAGGGCCAGCTCGAGCTCAAGGCGCGCGACGCGCAAGACAACGAAATGATCCCGCTCGAGGGCGCGGCCGAGGCGATCGCGGCCCGGGTGAAGGAGGCCCTGGCGTGAGCGAGCCCTCGAGCGAGACCCGTCGCTCGCCGTGGCTCGTGCAGGGCATCCTGCTCGCCCTGTTCCTGCTCGTCGCCGCCGTCGGCGTCTTCACCGTCGTGCTCCCGGAGATCGAAGACGACGGCGACGAAGAGACCGAAGAGATCGAATCCGAGGCGCCCGAGTCCCGTCCATGAGGGCATGAACGTCCTCGTACGGCGACAGCCGCGGCCCGTATCGCATCGAAAACGCTCGTTTTTTGCACAGGTGGGGATCATCACTCATCCTGATCGAGGATGATCCGCTCGAGGGGCAGCAACGGGCTCGTGTGGGCCGCGACGATCGCGTCGCTGCTGCTCGCGGCTCCGGCCTCCGCGTGGGACGAGGCGCCGCTGTGCGCGTACCCGGCCGCGACGGACATCGTCGGGCCGGAGTGGGCGCCCCCGCCCGAGAGCGCGCCGATGTGCGCGCCGACCGCGCCGCCGGTCGCGGCCGAGGAGATCATCGAGGCCCCGGACGCGCGCGAGGCGCTCGCCCTCGCCCGCCAGCTGGCCGCCGACGGCCGCACCGCCGAGGCGATCCTCAGGCTGCGGATCACCGCCGAGGCCTACCCGGCGATCGCCGACCGGCTCGCGCTCGAGGAGGCGGGCTGGCGCATGGCGCGGGGCGCCGACGAGGCCGCCTGCGCCGCCTACGCCCGCGCCGAGGAGAGCCCGCACCGCACCGTGCAGCTCCGGGCGGAGATCGGGCGGACCCGCTGCCTGCTGTCCATCCACGACCGCGACGGGAGAGAGCGCTTCGAGGAGCTGCTCCGGTTCTGGCCCGACCTGCCGCAGCGCGAGGAGCTCAGCTATCTGCTCGCCGAGGCGCACCTCGCCTGGGGCGACACCGACGAGGCCATCGCGCTGCACCGTCGCCTCGACCTGCTGACGCCCGGCAGCCCGTGGGCCGCGCGCAGCCGCGAGGCGCTCGATCGCGTCGCCGCCGGAGGCGTCGAGGTCCGACCGCTCACCGACACCCAGCGGGTCGAGCGCGCCGAGCGGCTCGTCCGCAGCGGGCCGATGGACCTCGCGCGCGAGGAGATCGCCGCCCTCCGCGCCGAGACCCTGCCCCGACATCTCGCCCAGTCCGTGGCCCGCTCGGCCGCGCGGGTGGCCCGGGTGGAGGGCCGCTGGGAGGACGCGCACGCGCTCCTGCGCGAGGCGCTCGGCCTGCCCGACCTCGAGCCGGACGAGGAGGCGGCGCTCGAAGAGCGCGTGGCCGATCTCGAGCGGGCCGCCGAGTCCCGGGTCGCCGAGGACGTGCGGCGCCGCATCCGGGGCATCACCCGCGGGCGCGCCCTCGACCGACAGGGCACCGCGCGGCTCTTCGCCGTGCTCCGCATCGCCAGCCGCGCGCAGCTGCGCGACGAGGTGACCGACCTGCTCCGCGTCATCGTCGAGCGGCGCACCATCCCGCCCGGCCTGCGCTTCGACGCGGCCATCCTCGGCGCGGGCACCGGCGACGACGCGCTCGTGGCGCAGCTCTTCGAGAGCGCGGAGCGCCACCCCATCTACGGCATGGCCGCCCGCTACCACCGCGCCCGCGCGCTCGAGCGCCTCGGCCAGGTGGACGAGGCGCGGGCCCTCTACGCGGCCATCGTGCGCGAGGACTCGGAGCGCCTGCCCTACTACGCGATGTGGTCGCGTCAGCGCCTCCGCGCGACCGGGCACGTCGACACCGAGACGCCGCGCGAGCTGGCGAGCCTCCCCTCCGTCGGGGTGAGCTGCACGTCGGGCCCCTACACGCCGGCGTTCGGCAAGACCGGCCCGATGAACGGCTCGCGGGACGTGAGCTGCACGCTCCCGATGCCCGCCAACCCCTACACCGAGCGCCCGGAGCCGCCCGAAGAAGAGGCGCGCCCCGAGCCGCCGGATCCCCTCGCGGAGGCCGACGCCGCGGCCACCGAGCTCGAGCTGCGCGACGCGGCGGAGCCGGTCGACTTCGCGCTCTCGGACGAGGCGATCCTCGAGCGGCTCACGCCGATCGCCGAGGCGCACGGGGAGACCTTCCCATGGCTGGCCCGCGCGGTGGACCTGGTGCGCCTTGGCGAGACCGACGCGGCGGCGGACGAGCTGCACGAGACCTACATCGCGTGGCGCGAGGCCACCGGCGGCGGGAGCCTCCGGGCGGCCCTCGCCGGCGTCATGCGCGGCGGCGCGCCGCCCCGGCACCGGGTCGCGATGGACACCTGGCGCGCGCGGCGACGCTTCCCGGCGGCGCCTCGTCAGACCCTGGCCCGGGTCAGCGCGGCCCTCGGCGACCACGGCCTCGCCATCCGCTTCGGCGGCTTCGACGTGAGCGGCCCCCGGCCCCGGGCCTACGAGGACATCGTCGAGGCGGCGGCCCGTCGTCACGGCGTCGAGCCCGAGCTCCTGTTCGCGGTCATGCGGGTCGAGAGCGTCTACAACCCGCGCATCATCAGCTACGCCGGCGCGGTCGGCCTCATGCAGATCATGCCGCGCACCGGCACCCTGATCGCCCGGGCCCGCCGACAGGACGACTTCACCGTCGACCGCCTCCTCGAGCCCGAGGTCAACATCGACATGGCGGCCTGGTACCTCGCGTCGCTGATCGAGCGCTTCGACGGGCGCCTCCCCCTCGCCATCGCGAGCTACAACGGCGGCCCCCACAACGTGCGCCGCTGGATGCAGGACCACTCCCCCGACATGCCGCTCGACGCCTTCCTCGAGCGCATCCCGTTCGCCCAGACCCACCGCTACGTGCGGCGGGTGATGACGCACTACGAGGCCTACAAGGCCCAGCGCGGCGAGCGCCTCGCCACCGTCGACCTGCACCTCCCCGAGCTCGACGTCGACCACGTCGCGTTCTGAGTTTCTTGGAGGGTTCGAGAGATATCCGTCGGCTTCTCGATCTCACGCAGAGGCGCAGAGGCGCAGAGATGGGTCGGGGGGCAGGACCACCGACGCTTCGCGTTCGACCTCGGCCACGAACTCGCCTCCACCTCGGCCACGCCCCGCCCGCGTCGCCCACAGCACGCCCCACGCCGGCCACCCACCATCCCGCTGCCACCCCACCCCTTGGCGGCTTCGCGCCTTTGCGAGAGCAAAATCGCGGCGACCGAGCCGCCCACAGCACCGCACCCGCCGGCCACCCGCCATCCCGCTGCCACCCCACCCCTTGGCGGCTTTGCGTCTTTGCGCGAACTTAATTGCGGCGAGCGACGAAGCGGGCGGCTACAGGGTGAAGGGGAACTCGACGCTCATGCGGTCGTTGGCGAAGGGCGGGACGCGGACGCCGCGGGCGACGCGGGCGATGCAGCTCGCGGTCTGGCCGGAGACGCCGCTGACGACGGCGTGGGTCGGGCGGCCGCTGCTCACGAAGGTGAAGCGGACCCGCGCGACGTAGCCTCGGGCGTCGGCGCCGCACTGCTCGATCTCGGGGCGGACGCGGTCCATCGCGGTCTGGATCTCGGCGCGGGTCGGCAGCGCGTGGAGCTCCCCAGAGGCGGGGGCGGGCGCGCTCCGCGGCGGCGCGGGGTCGGGCTGGCGGGCCGCGGGGGGCGCGGGCTCGGCCGCCGGGGCGGGCGCCGGAGCC
>JAYZQJ010000105.1:0-21783 GCA_036149055.1 Myxococcota bacterium
CGCCTTCTTGGCGGTGGTGTTCTTCGCCGGCTTCTTTGCGGTGGTCGTCTTCGCCGCCTTCTTGGCGGTGGTCTTCTTCGCCGCCTTCTTTGCGGTGGTCTTCTTCGCCGCCTTCTTTGCGGTGGTCTTCTTCGCCGCCTTCTTGGCGGTGGCCTTCTTCTTCGCCGTCTTCTCGGCGGCGGCCTTCGAGGTGCTCTTCTTGCTCGTCTTCTTCTTCGGAGAGGCCATGGCGGAAGCTCCCGTGCTCTTTCAGGAGCGCCGGTCATGCCTCAAATGCGGCGTCGCGTCGAGGTCACGCCCGCCTCGCGCCAGCGCAGCGGACGCGGTCGCGACGCGGCGAGGGCGTCAGGAGGCGTGGAGGAGCAGCGCCGAGGCGGTGACGAGCGCTCCCAGCGCCACGACCGCGAGCCGGAAACCGACCTTGCGGGCGCGGGTCAGGTGGTGCGCGAGCACGCGCTCGGGGTCGCCGACGACCAGGAGCGCGTCCGCGGGGCAGGGGGCGGCGGCGTCGCGGTAGCCCATCACCCCGAGCGGCGCGCTCGAGAGCAGCCTCGCGGGCTGTCGCGCCTCGACCCCGGACAGGCCCGCGCTCGTCAGGCGTTCGAGCGGCACCCGCACCCGTCGCTCCCCGTCGCTGGCCTCGAAGCGCAGCCGCGCGCCGTCGTCGTCCGGCTCGACCCAGCCCTCGAGCGCGTGCGTCCAGCGCCGCAGGAGCCGCAGCTTCGCGCGGACGTGGCCGACCCGGAGGAGCGCGAGGCAGAGCGAGAGCAGCGCCAGCCCGAGGGCCGCGAGCACCGGCGGGGTCGCGGCGAGGCGGAGCTTGGTGACCGGGTCGAGGGGGATCGCGCCGTCGGGCCCCACGTGGGCTTCGAAGCGCCGATCCTCGCCGTCGCAGCGGAGCGTGAGGCGGTCGGGCGCGGTCGCCTCGCTCGCGCAGGCGTCGACCCCCCGCGGGGGGGCGAGCTCGTCCGCCTCCGCGACGGTGACCGGGGCGAGCGGCGTGCGCGCCTGCTGAGCCCCGAACCTCTCGCGAGTGATCTCGACCGGCTCCCCGGGGAGGGGGCCGCGTCGGTGCGTCCGCGCGAAGTGCCTCGGCTTCGCCGTCACCGCGCCGACCGCGACGAGCAGGCACACGACGCCGATCCCCGCCGCGGTCAGCACCGGCCTCAGCGGGGCGAGGTGGGTGCCGGTGTCGAGCCGCCGGGTCAGCCGCGCGTAGCGGGCGGTGAGGACCGCGGCGCTCACCGGCACCGCGAGCGCCCAGAACAGCACCGCGCCGGCGGTCGCGAGGGCCCATGCCGTCGACGGCTCGCGGAGCAGCGCGGCGGCCCCCCGCACCGCCAGCATCACGGGGGCGAGCAGCGCCGTCGCGACGATCGCGCTCAGCGGGGCGAGCCTCCCGAAGTCCGCGCCGGCGGCGTCCACCGCCCGCACGACGCCGCCGGTCCATGGCCGCTTCTCTCGCGCGGCTGCGATCGGGACGAAGACGAGCGGCGAGAGCGCGGCGCCGGCCAGCGGGGTCACGGCCACGAGCGGCCAGCGCTCGGCGAGGGCGGCCGCGCCCACGACGACGCCGCCGAGCAGCATGGCCAGCGCCACCGAGAAGACGCCCGCGCTCACCCGGATGCCGCGTGGTGCCCCGGCGCGCTCGGCGAGCTGCTCGAGGAGCCAGGCGGAGCCCACGGTCATGATCAGCGCGCCCGCGCCGCACGCGGGGAGCAGCACCACGCCGAGGGCGATCTGGAAGGTCGCCAGCGGCACGTTCCGCGCGCGCAGCAGCTCCCGGACCGTCGGGACCGGACGCGGTTCGCTCATGAGGCCATCACGACGTCCAGCAGGAGCAGCGTGGCCGCGCAGGCGAGCGAGCCGAGGGTGACCACCGCGAGCCGGAAGCCGATGCGGCGCGCTCGCTGCATCTGTCGCGCGAGCGCCTCTTCGCGCCCGCCGAGGACGAGGAGCGCGTGCGGCGGGCAGGGCGCGTGCGCGCCTCGGTAACCCATCGCGGCGATCGGCTCGACCGACACCAGCGTCGCCGGAGAGCGCGGGCCGGGGTGAGCGTCGTCCGCGCTCGCGAGCCGGGCCCACGGCACGTGAACGCGGCGCGCCCCGTCGGCCGCCTCGAAGCGGAGCGGGCCGTCGTCGTCCGGCGCCTCGACCCATCCCTCGAGCGTGTGCGGCGGGCGGAGCAGGAGCCTCAGCTTCACGCCGAGGCGGCCGAGGCGGTAGAGCGCCAGCGCCAGCGACAGGAGCGCGAGGGTGAGCGCGACGATCACCGGCGCGGTGGCGACCTCGCTCACCGCCGCGACCGGGTCGAGCGGGATCGCGCCGCGCCGGTCGATCCGCACCTCGAACCGCCGGTCGCCCGCGTCGCAGCGGACGGTGGCCTCGGCGCCGGCCGCCTCGTACGCGCAGGCGGTCAGGCGATCGCGCGAGAGAGCGAGGCGCTCGCCGCCGACGTAGAGCGCGTTCCAGTCCGCACGCACCACGTGCGGGCCCTCCCATTCGATCGAGCCGCGCAGCGGCGCGCCGGCCAGCGGTCCGTCCCGATCCATCGACCGCGCGTACCGGGGCGCGCTCAGCGAGACCGCTCCCGCGACCGCCAGGCAGAGGCCGCCGACCAGGGCCGCGCCGATCACCGGGGTCACGGCGCCGCCCAGCCGGGTGGGAGCGTCGTGTCGCCGGACGAGCCGGAGGTAGCGCGTAGTGAGCACGGCCCCGCTCACCGGCACCGCGACCATCCAGACCACGAACGAGGCGCCGCTCACCAGGAGCCACGCCGCCGACCCCCCGAAGACGCCGCGGGCGAGGGCCGCCGGCAGGAGCGGCACGGGCACGAGCAGGAGGACGGCGATCAGCGCGCAGAGCGGGGCCAGCCGGCTCAGCGCGTCGCCTCCGGCCACGTCGATGGCCCGAGTGAGGCCCTCGCGCAGCGGGCGCTCGGACTGGGCGGCCGCGATCGGCGCGTAGGCGAGCGGCGCGAGCGCGGCGCCCATCAGCGCGGCGCCGACGGTGAACGCCACCGCCGACCGCCAGAGGTCTTCGGGGGCGACGAAGACGCCGAGGGAGGCGGCGAGGCCGAGCAGGGTGGCGAGCCCGAGCGCCAGCAGCCCCGGGCCGAGGTACGCCCGCACCGGGGCGCCGGCCGCCGCGGCCAGCTCGCCCAGCAGCGCGCCGGAGCCGAAGACGATCGGGATCAGGCCGGCGCCGAGCGCCGGGAGCAGCGCGACGCCCACGCCGATGAAGAGGGTCGAGAGGACCACCGGCACGCGCCGCGCTCGGAGCACCTCCCACACGCCCGGGACGTCGTGCGCTTCGTCCATCCCCATCAAGGTAGCAGCAATGAACGTTGCGAGCGATCAGAGGAGGGCGAGCAGCGCGCTCGAGGCGAAGAGCAGGCACGCGGCGGCCCCCGCGCGCCCGGGGAAAGCGACTCTACGCGGCTCGCATGGCGCCGCTCGCCCCGATCCGCTACTCGACGGGCCATGAAGGTCATGGTCATCGGCAGCGGCGCGCGGGAGCACGCGCTCGCTTGGAAGCTGGCCCGCTCGCCGCAGG
Source organism: Myxococcota bacterium (assembly GCA_036149055.1). Taxonomy (GTDB): domain Bacteria; phylum Myxococcota_A; class Polyangia; order Polyangiales; family Sandaracinaceae; genus JAVJQK01. Next base: position 3,556 of record JAYZQJ010000105.1, read on the forward strand.
TGGAGGCGGTGCTCTGCGCGCCGGGGAACGCCGGCACGGCGAGGGTGGGCAGGAACCTGCCCGAGGTGGGGGCGACCGATGTCCATGCGGTGGTGGCGGCGGCGAAGGCGGAGGCGGTGGGCCTCGTGGTCGTCGGGCCCGAGGCCCCCCTCGCGGCCGGGCTGGTAGACGCCCTCGCGGACGCGAATGTTCCGACGTTCGGGCCGACGAAGGCCGCCGCGCGTCTCGAGGCCTCGAAGGGCTTCGCGAAGGACTTCATGAAGCGCTTCGCGATCCCCACCGCGGCCTACGGCACCTTCGACGACGCCGAGGCGGCCAAGGCGTTCGTGCGCGAGCGGGGCGAGCCGATGGTCGTGAAGGCGGACGGGCTCGCGGCCGGCAAGGGCGTCGTGGTCGCCGAGACGGTCGAGGAGACCTGCGCGGCCATCGACGAGATGCTGGTCGACGCGCGCTTCGGCGCGGCGGGCGCCACGGTGGTGGTGGAGGAGCGCCTGGTCGGCCCGGAGGTCAGCTTCCACGCGATCTGCGACGGCGAGCGCTACGTGGCCCTCGCCGCGGCCCAGGATCACAAGCGGCTCGGCGACGGCGACGAGGGCCCGAACACCGGCGGCATGGGCGCCTACTCGCCGCCGCCGATGGTCACCCCCGAGATCGAGGCCGCGATTCGCGAGCAGGTCGTCGCGCCCACGCTCGCCGGCATGAAGGAGCTCGGCTGCCCCTTCCGGGGCGCGCTCTTCGTCGGGCTGATGATCGTGGACGGCGCGCCGAAGGTGCTCGAGTACAACGTGCGCTTCGGCGACCCGGAGACCGAGGTGCTCATGGCGCGGTGGGACGGCGACGTGCTCCCGCTCCTGCTCGGATCGGCCCGCGGCGATCTCTCGGGCGTGCAGCCGCGCTGGGGCGCGCCGGCCGCGCTCTCGGTGGTGATGGCGTCGGAGGGCTACCCGGGCCGCTACCCGAAGGGCCGGGTGATCGAGGGGCTCGACGCCGCGAACGGCCTCGAGGGCGTGGTGGTGTTCGAGGCCGGGACGACGCGTGACGGCGACGCGACGGTGACCAGCGGCGGCCGGGTCCTCTGCGTGACCGCCACCGGCGCCGATGTGCGCGAGGCCGCCGCGAGGGCCTACGCGGGGGTCGACGCGATCCGGTTCGAGGGCGCGCAGCACCGTCGTGACATCGGATGGCAGGCGCGTGGCGATGCTTGATGTATCCTCCGGCGCCGTGAGCCGCCGTGACCGCATCGACGAGGTCGTCTCGACCATCCTCGTGCCCCTCCTCGAGAAGGACGGGGCCACGATCGAGATCGTGGGCTTCGAGGGCTCCGTCCTGACCCTGAAGCTGGGCGGCACCCTCTCCGGCGACCCGAGCGCCGCCTACGTGAAGCGCGGCGTCATCGAGCCCGCCATCCAGCACGCCGCCGGTCGGGACGTGGAGATCGTCTACGAGCGGGGTTGACCTTCTCTTTTGACAGCCGAGATCGAGCTCGGGTACACCAGCATCGTGGCGCTCATCGAGACCGAAGAAGCCGCCCGGCGTCTCGCCCGGGCCATCGCCAGCGACCTCTCCCTCTACAACGAGGAGAAGATCGTGCAGGGCATCCAGGGCGACAACCTCTTCGACGCGCTCGCCGAGGAGATCGAGGAGGGCAGGGCGCTCTTCAAGAGCCGCGTCGCCCCCGAGCTCTACTCGAAGAACTTCTACGACCGCGCCATCATCGACATCCTGGTCCGCTCCAAGGGCCACGTTCAGTCGAAGCTCTGGTAGTTGGTCGAGGCCTACGTCGTCCGCCCCGACGAGGAGGGCGAGCGCCTCGACCGCATCCTCGCCGCGCGCGATCCGGACCGCTCCCGCTCCACCCTCAAGCGGTGGATCGACGAGGGGCGCGTCACCGTCGACGGCGCGGTCGCGAAGCCGAAGGACAAGCCGAGCGCCGGCCAGCGCATCGAGGTGCGGCCCGCGCCGCCCCAGACCACCGACGCGATCCCGCAGGACCTCCCGCTCGAGGTCCTCTACGAGGACGCCCAGGTCATCGTGGTGAACAAGGCCGCCGGCATGGTGGTGCACCCGGGCGCCGGGCACCCCGACGGCACCCTCGTCAACGCGCTCCTGCACCACTTCGGGGCCCTGCCCGGCGACGACCCCGAGCGGCCCGGCATCGTGCACCGCCTCGACGCGCTGACCAGCGGGGTGATGGTCGTCGCCCGCAGCGATCTCGCGAAGGCGCGGCTCCAGGCGCAGCTGAGCGCCCACGACGTCGAGCGCGCCTACCTCGCGATCGCCCTCGGCGCGGTGGCGGGGCAGACCTTCGAGACCCTGCACGGCCGCCACCCTCGGGACCGCAAGCGCTTCAGCGGGCAGGTCAAGCGAGGCAAGCGCGCCGTGACCCACGTCGAGCCGCTCGAGCCGCTGCACGGCGCGACCCTCGTGCGCTGCACCCTCGAGACCGGCCGCACCCACCAGATCCGCGTGCACCTCGCCGAGGCGGGGCACCCCCTGCTCGGCGATCCGGTCTACGGGCGCCGCCCCAAGGACGCGCGGCTCCGGAGGGCCCACGACGCGCTGGCGAGGCAGGCGCTCCACGCCGCGGTGCTCGGGTTCGAGCACCCGGAGACCGGCGAGACGATCCGCTTCGAGGCCGCGCCGCCGCCCGACTTCCAGGCGGCGCTCGACGCGCTCAGAGGCCCAGGCGCTCCATGAGCCCCTTGGCGTTCGACTCCATGTCGATGTTCCGGAACACGCAGTAGGTGTCCTCGGCCTGCGAGCGCTTGCAGACGTCGGCGATCTGGTCGAGCGCGTCGTCGTCGTAGCGGGAGCGGTGACCGGCCGGGCCGGGGAGGGTGAGGTAGGCGGTCTTGCCGGGCCCGGGCGCCTCGGCGAGCGCCAGCGGGTCGAAGGCGCCGATCGCGCCGGTCGCCTCGCAGAGCTTGTCGATCTGCGCCTTCTTCCAGTGCGGCGCGTCGATCACCGCCTGGGGCGCGCCGGCCGGGAGGCTCGAGAGCGCCTTCTTCATGCGCGTCGTGACCGAGCGGTTGTGCGCGACCTCCTCCGGGATGCGGAAGACGAGCGCGCGCGCCTCGAGCTTCTTGCAGAACGACAGGATGTTCTTGAGCGCCCCGTCGGTCTCGCTCGCCCCGAAGCCGCTCGCGCCGATCTCGGCCGGCGCCAGCGCCGTGAACACGAACCCGTCCGGCGCCTCGCGCTGCCAGCGCCGGAGCGTACCGGTGCCGGGGATGCCGATCTCCGTGTCGGAGATCTCGACCGCCTCGAGCTCTTGCAGATACCGGCTGACCGCGATCGGGAAGCCGGAGCACGCCACCACGAACATGCGGCGCAGGGTACAGAAACCCGAGACGATCTCACAGGGGGGATCATCGAGGACTATCGCTCGGGCTATCGCGTCCGCTACGATGGGCGCAGTGACTTGGCTTGGGGTGGAGAGGCTGGCGCTGGCGCTCGTGCTGGCGACCTGTGGCTCGCTGATCGCCGCGCCCGCGCACGCGCAGGGCCCGCGCTACTACGACATGCAGCTGTTCCTGCCGCCGGCGGCGGGCGGGAGCACCTTCACGATCGCGCGCCCCTCGACCCCGCGGCACCTCAACGCCGTCTTCGGCATCGCCGGCAACTACGCGCTCGACCCCTTCGTGCGCTCGGAGACGGTCGACGGGGGCACGGTGCTCTTCCCGGCCGCGCCGGTGATCCGTCACTACGCGCAGTTCGAGGCGATGGCCGCGCTCGGCCTCTTCGAGTTCCTGGAGCTCGGCGTGGTCGTCCCGGTGACCCTGGTCGACGGCGCGACCGACCCGCTGGCCGCGGACTACACCTACGCGACGCAGGCCGGCATGGGCGACGTGCGCCTGAGCGCCAAGATCCCGATCCTGCGCGGCGACTTCGCGCTCGCGGCCCGCTTCGTGGCCCAGCTCCCGAGCGGCGACTGGAACAACTACTCCGGCAACGAGTACTGGATCGCCACCCCGAGCGCGGTGCTCGCCTGGGACGCCGGGCCGCTCACGATCTCGGGCGAGCTCGGCTACCGCCTCCGCCAGCGCCGCGCGATGCCGGGCTTCGAGCAGGACGACGAGATCCACGTCGCGGCCGGCGTGGTGGTCCCGGTGGTCGAGGAGCTCGAGCTCATCGCCGAGTCGCAGCTCCGGGTGGGCGTCGGCGGGCGCGAGCTGCGCTCCAACGAGGTGCCCTGGGAGGTCGACGGCGGCGTGCGCATCTGGCCGGTGCGGGGCTTCTCGATCGAGATCGGGGCCGGCACCGGCATCCTCGCCGGCTACGGCGCGCCGCCGATCCGGGTCTTCACCGCCCTCCGCTTCGCCACCGAGCAGGGCGACAGCTGCGCCGCCGGCCCGGAGGACTTCGACGGCTTCGAGGACGGCGACTTCTGCGCCGACCCGGACAACGACCAGGACGGCATCGAGGACGCGGCCGACGAGTGCGTCAACGACGCCGAGGACATGGACCGCTTCCTCGACGAGGACGGCTGCCCCGACACCGACAACGACGCCGACGGCGTGGTGGACGACGAGGACAGCTGCCCGACCCAGTCGGAGGACCGCGACGGCTTCCAGGACGAGGACGGCTGCCCCGAGCCGGACAACGACGAGGACGGCGTGGCCGACGGGCTCGACCAGTGCCCGATGGAGCCCGAGGATCGCGACCGCTACCAGGACGAGGACGGGTGCCCGGAGCCCGGCCCCGAGGCGGCGAGCGTCACGGTGACCGACACCCGCATCCTCATCTCGGAGCGCATCTACTTCGACTACGACCGCGACACGATCCGCGACGTCTCGATGCCGCTCCTCGACCAGGTCGCGCAGGTCGTCCAGGAATTGCCCGCCGGGCTGCGGGTCCGCGTCGACGGCTACTCCGACGATCAGGGCGTGCGCGCCTACAACGTGGACCTCTCCTACCGCCGCGCGCGCGCGGTGGTGGAGTACCTCGCCGGCCGCGGCGTCGACCGCGACCGCCTCGAGTACCGCGGGTACGGCCCGGACAACCCGGTCGCGCCCAACGACTCGCCCGAGGGCCGCGCCCTCAACCGCCGCGTCGAGTTCACGATCCTCCAGCGCGGAGAGTCGGCGGGCGGCGGGCGGCGCCGTTGATCGCCACTCCCGGTGCGGCCATTCATGGTAGAGCGGCTCCCATGCGTGCTGCGCTCCTCCTCGCGCTTGCCCTCGGCCTGACCGGCTGCCCCGCGGTCGATCCAGGCCGGACGCCGGAGTCGACCGTCAGCGCCTTCGCGGCCGCCCTGCGGGAGGGGCGCACCGACGACGCCTACGGGCTGATGAGCGACAACTACCGTCGGCGCGTCAGCCTCGAGGAGTTCCGCCGCTACCTCACCGACTACCCGGCCGAGGTCCAGCAGACCGCGCGCGCGCTCAGCCAGCGCCGCGGCCGGGCCGAGGAGGAGGCGGTGGTCGAGTACGGCGAGGGCGAGGCGCTCCGGCTCGTGCGCGAGAGCGGCGACTGGCGCGTCGCCACCGACGTCGTCGACTTCTACGACCAGTCCACCCCCCGGGCCGCGCTCCGCTCGTTCGTGCGCGCGATGGAGCGGCGCCGCTACGACGTCGTGCTCGCGCTCATCCCCGAGGCCGATCGCGAGGGCATGACGCCCGAGCGCATGCGGGAGGCCTGGGAGGGGGAGGGCCGCGAGGAGGTCGAGCGCCTGCTCGCGAACCTCCGGGCCGCGCTCGACAACCCCATCGAAGAGGTCGGCGACCGGGCGACCATGACCTACGGAGATCGCTTCCGGGTGCAATTCGTCCGTGAGGACGGAGTCTGGCGGATCGAGGACCCGGACTGACGGCCATTCCCGCGGTGTGGCGCTCGTGATCTGGTACCATCCGACGCCGTGAGCACTGGCGGCGTGGGCTCTCCGAATCTCGACAAACGTCTCCTCCGGTTCCGCACCCGCGCCGGTCAGGAGGACGCCGCGTCGCTCGCGCGCGACCTCCTCGACGCGAGCCGGCACGCGGACGCCAGCGACGTGGTCGACAAGGCGCTGAAGCAGTCCCCGGAGGACGGTCAGCTCCTCTTGCTCGACGGGCGCGCGCGCTTCGCGGGCGGAGATCTGCTCGGCGCGCAGGCGGCGCTGCTCAAGGCGGCTCGCGCGCTGCCCCGGGACAAGGAGCCCTTCCGCTGGCTGGGCGAGGTGCTGCTCAAGCGCGGCGACCCCGGGCGCGCGGTGAAGGTGCTGCAGCGCGCCCGCGCGATCGATCCGAACGACCGCGCCATCCACCTGCTCGAGGAGCGGGCCCGGCGGCTCGGCGAGGTCGCGGCCCGCGCGGGCAGCGAGGAGGCGGCGCGTCAGGCGGCGCAGGTGTTCGAGAAGAACGACTCGGACGTGCCCGAGGAGCGCACCGCGATCCGCTCGGACCTGACCGAGCACCTCCGGAACATCACCCGCCTCGAGGAGGAGGAGGCCGCGCTCTCCGCGCCCGCCCCCGACGCGTTCAGCGCGGACTTCGACGATCAGCCCACCAACGTCGTCGGCGACGACGCGGTGAGGGACGCGATGGCGCAGCTCCGCGGCCGCGTCGCCTCGGAGCCGGTGAGCGGCGAGCACGAGCCGGCCACCCTGATGGAGCCGATCCGCTCCAAGACGAGCACCTCGCCCGGGGCCGCCGCCGCGCCCATCCCGCCGCCGCCCAAGCGCGATCTCCGCCCCAAGCCGCCCCGTCCGCCCAAGCCCGCGGACTCGCCGTTCGGCGCGTCGGACGACGAGATCGACTCGGCGCTCGGCGCCCTCGGCGGGAGCAAGAAGAAGCCCGCCGCGAAGAAGTCGCCCTGGGCACAGGCCGGCGATCCCTTCGCCGCGCCGAGCGGGCCGCCGCCGCCGCTCCCGCCCCCCGCGGCTCTCCCTCGGGCCCGCGCGATGCCGCCCGCGCAGCCCGAGCCCGAGCCCGACGAGCCGAAGCGCGCGCCGCCGCCCTTCGAGGTGACCGCGGATCCGTTCGCGGAGACCGAGCCCGAGCCGGTGGTGGAGGAGCGCCCGCGGGGCCCGGCGCCGGAGCCCGAGCCGCCGATCCCCGACGCGTTCGCGGACACCGAGACCGGGCCACCCGCGCCGGTCGAGGACGCGCCGCTCGGTGGGGACGCGCAGGAGAACGTCGACGAGATCCTGCGCATGCTGAAGAACGAGGGGCTCTTCGAGCCTCCCTCGGGCGAGGCGGCCGGGTGGGCCAGCCGCGCCGAGGTGAAGAAGACCGAGCGCGGCGGCACCCGGATCGGCGTCTGGCTGGGCGTCTTCTGGGTGCTCGCGATCGGCCTGGCCGCCGGCGGCTGGTTCGGCTGGCAGGAGTGGCTGAAACACCGCCACGCCGAGGCCGCGCGTTTCGTCCAGATGGCCACCGAGGAGGCCTACGCTGGCGATCACGCCGACCTGGTCGACGCCGAGCGCCACCTCCGCGAGGCCCGCGATCTCCACCCGCAGGACACCGCCGGGCCCACGCTGCTGCTCTTCGTGCACAGCCAGCGCGCGCTCGAGGACGGCGCCTTCGAGGCCGGCTACCTGCGGCCCTCGATCACCCGCGCCGAGCAGCTCGAGGGCGACGAGATCGAGGCCTACCTGCACGCGGCGCGCGCGGTGCTGAGCGCGGCGGAGGGCGGCTTCGAGCAGGCCCGCGAGCGCATCGGCCAGGCGGTCGAGGCGCGGCCCGACGATCCCGCGCTCCTCTACCTCGCCGGGCGGCTCGAGCAGCGCCTCGGCGAGGAGGAGGCCCTGGCGCACCTCGAGGCCGCGGCCGAGGGCGAGGCGAGCCTCAACGCGCCGCGCATCGCGCTGGCCGAGGCCCGCTACGACGAGGGCCGCGCCGAGGACGCGCTCGCGCTGCTGGACGAGGTGCTGGAGCGCGACGCCGAGCACATCCGCGCCGGCCTCTGGCGCCGCTTCATGACCTCCGACACCGACGAGCCGGCGGAGGCGCTCGCCTCCCTCGAGGCGCTCGAGGAGGGCCTGGCCGATCACGGCGCGCCCACCGACATGGTGCTGTTCCAGCTCACGAAGGCGCGCCTCTCGCGCCGGCAGGGCAACACCGAGGCGGCGGCCGAGGCGGTCGACGCGGCGCTGATGGCCGGCGGCTCGGAGCCGCGGCTCCTGTCGCTGGTCGCCACCGAGGGGCGCCGCGCCGGGCGGCTGATCGCGTCCGAGATGGCGGCGCGGCAGGCGGTCGAGCGCGCGCCCGAGAACCCGGAGTTCCGCAAGCTGCTCGCCGAGATCCAGCTCGCCCGCCGCAACGGCCGGGCCGCGCTCGCGACCCTCGCCGACCTCGACGCCTCCGATCCGGACGTGCTCGAGATGCGCGCGGAGGCGGCGCTGCGGGTCGGCACCGAGGAGGTGCTCACGGCGGCCGCGGAGGGCCTCGACGCGTACGTGGAGGCGAACGAGGAGCCCGGCGTCACCGTGCAGGCGCTCCGCATCCGCACCCACGTCGGCCTCGGTCAGGCGCGCGAGATGCTCTCCGAGGCGCGGGCCCTGGTCCGCGAGGCCCCGGGCGATCCCTCGGCGGCGCTCGCCCTCGGGGAGGCGGCGCTGGCGCTCTACGACCCGGAGACCGCCGTCGAGGCGCTCGACCAGGTGGTCCGGGCCGATCCGGAGCACGCCGAGGGGCACTACCTGCTCGGCCGGGCGCGCCGCATGGCCGGCGACGCGGAGGGCGCCGAGACCGCGCTCCGGCGCGCGCTCGAGCTGACCCCCGAGCACACCGAGGCCAAGCTCGCGCTCGGGGGGCTGCTGCTCGACATGGGCAGCTTCGAGGCCGCCGACGAGCTCTACACCAGCCTCGCCCGCTCCGGTCGCACCACCAGCGGCCGCGCGGTCACGGTGGCCGGGCGGCTCGGCCGGGTCGAGGCGCTGGTCGGCCTCGGTCGCCTCGACGACGCGCAGGTGCAGCTCGAGGCGCTGACCGACGAGGTCCGCGAGACCGCGTCGGCCCGGATCACCGCCGCCCGGCTGGCCCTCGCGCAGGGGCGGAACGGGGAGGCGGTGCGGGCGCTGCAGCCGCTCGCGCGCGGCGAGGGGCCGGCGCCGTCGGTGCTCGCGCTCTACGCCGACGCGCTCCTCGCGGTCGGGCAGGCCGAGCCGGCCGCCGAGGCCTACGCGGCCGCGCTCGAGGCCGACGCCGGGCTGCCCGAGGCGCTCCTCGGTCAGGCCGAGCTGGCCGTGCGCAGCGAGCGCGAGGACGACGCCCTGGAGCTGCTCGAGCGCGCCGCGCGGGTCTTCGAGCAGCGCATCCGCCCGCCCTCGATGCACGCGCGCCTCCACACGCTGGTCGGCCGCGCGCACCTCCTGCAGGGCCGCTCCGGCGCGGAGGCCGCGCGGGCGTCGCTCCGCCGCGCGATCGAGACGGAGGCGGCGCCGCCGGAGGCGCACTTCTTCCTGGGCGAGGCGCTCGCGGGGGAGAACAGCCCGGAGTCGCGGGCTTCGTACGAGCGGTATCTGGAGCTGGCGCCCGAGGGGGCGTTCGCGAGCCGGGCTCGTCGGGCGATTCGTTAGCCAGCTTCGCCGCCGCAGGCGGCGAAGCCCCGTGCCCTTGCCCGTGCCCGCGAGGAGCGCAGCGAGTGCGCGACGCGTCAGAAATGCGCCCCGTTCGCGAAGAGCTCGTCGCGCTGCGGAGATGGTTCCATTCCAGCGGCCCGTGCCCGAGAAGTCTTCGCCATTCACGGGCAGGGGCACGGGCAGGGGCACGGGCACGGGGGTGGGCGGGGCGTTCGTGTGCCTCCTGCACATGGGCCGCACACCGTTTCTGCGCCTCGCCGTGCTCGATCTCACGCCGTCGCGCGAGGCATGGGGATTGCCTCTGTTGGGGACGCATGGGTGCGGCGAGTCGAGTTCAGATCACGGCGAGGGAGGTGATCCTCATCACCCTGGTGGCGCTCGCGTTGATCCGCGGCTGCGCGGTCACCGACGAGCCGGCCGCCGATCTGGTCGTCCCCGCCGAGCTGCCCTGACGGCGCTCAGCCGTCCAGGCGCTGCAGCCGGCCGCGCACCGCGCCGGCTTCGGGCGCGCCGGGCGCGACGCGGAGGAAGCGGCGGTAGGCGCGCGCGGCCTCGGGCTGACGACCGAGCCGCTCGTAGGTGAGCCCGAGGCCGCGCCAGGCCTCGGCCCGGCGAGAGTCGGCGTAGCTGGCCTCGCGGTAGAGCCGCTCGGCGGCGCCGAGCCGACCGCGGAGCAGCGCCTGCTGCGCCTGGGTGAGGAGGGCCTCGACGTGCGCGCTCGGCGCGGGCGCAACCCTCGGCGCGGCGGCCGGGGTCTCCGGCTCCTCGGCCGGAGCAGCGGCGGGCTGGCGAGCCGCCGGTCGAGGACGCCGGACCCGCGGGCGCGGAGCCTGGGCGGCGAGCTCCTGCGTCTCGGGCTCCGGCGTCTCGGGCTCCGCCTCGGGCGCGACCGCTTCGGGCTCCACCCGCGCGGGCGCCTCGGGCGCGGCCTGGGCGGACGGCGCGGCCGGGCCCGCGTCCGCGCGCGGCGGGACCGCGGGGGCGGCCGGGGTGCGGGTCGTCCAGGCCCAGGCGACGCCGCTGCCGGCGAGCAGGAGGCCGATCGCGATCGCCGCGATCAGCCCGGTCCGGCGGCGCGGAGCCTGCCCGGAGGTGGACTGCGCGGAGGTGGACTGCGCGGGGATGGCCCGCGGGGAGGTGGCGGGAGGGAGCGGCGCCGGGAGCGGGGTCTCGGGGACGGCCACGGCGAGCGCCGGCTCGGTGCTCCGCGCCTCGCGGGCCCGGCGCACCTTCACCACCTCGAGCGACGGCGGCGCGCTCTCGCGCAGCGCCACCGCCCGGAGCCGCTTCATCAGGGCGCTGGCCGACCTCGGGCGACGCGCCACGTCGCGGCTGAGCGCGTCGGCGAAGATCGCGTCGAGGGCCTTGGGGAGCGGGCGCACGGTCACGTCGGAGACCCGCGGCGCCGTCTCGGTCACCTTCGCGGTGAGGATGCCCATGACGCTGTCGGCGTCGTGCGGGATGTTCCCGGTCAGCAGCTCGAAGGCCACCGCCGCGAGCGAGTAGACGTCGGCCGCCGCGGTCGCCCCCGCCCCCTCGGCCGCCTCGGGCGCCATGTAGTGCGGCGTGCCCATGACCATGTTGAGCTTGGTCAGCTTCTCGTCGGCGTCGCGGAGCGCGGCCAGGCCGAAGTCGACGAGCTTGATGACCTCGCCGCCGGCGGTCCGCGCCTTGAAGATGTTGGCGGGCTTGATGTCGCGGTGGAAGACGCCGCGGGCGTGCGCCTCGTCGAGGGCCGAGGCCACCGGCTCGAGGGCGTCGCACACCGCCTCGAGGTCCAGAGTCTCGCCGCGCTCGAGCGGCGCCTCGAGGTCCTCGCCCTCGAGGAACTCCATCACGAGGTAGGGAGAGCCGTCGGGCATGCGCCCCAGATCGAGCACCTTCACGATGTTCGGGTGCCCGATGGAGCTGGCGGTGCGGGCCTCGCGCTGGAAGCGGGCGACGACCGTCGGGTCGTGGCTCGCCGAGCCGAGCAGGACCTTCAAGGCCACGCGGCGGCCGAGCTCGATGTGCTCCGCCTCGTAGACCGCGCCCATCCCGCCCTCCGCCAGGAGGCGGCGGAGGCGAAACCGATCACCGATGATCTGTCCGGGAGTGAGTGCGTGCATCTTGGCCAGCGCGTCCATGCCTGGGGCCACTACGAGAACCGTGCCAGTGACATCTTCGTGGCGTGCTGGATTTCGGGGAGCGAGAGTGGGTGGCTCGACCCGATACACCCGAGACGGGCTGTGGGCTGGATCCTACGAGCGGGATCCCCGATCGGATCGGGTTGCCGGACCGTCTACGCCCGACCTATGGTCCGCGCCATGAATTTCGAGCTCACCGAAGAACAGCAGCTGGTCCAGCAGATGGCGCGCGACTTCGCCAAGAACGAAGTCGAGCCCCGGGCCCGAGAGCTGGATCGCGAGGCGGGCTGGCCGGCGGACCTCGTGAAGCGCATGGGCGAGCTCGGCCTGATGGGCGTCGCGATCCCCGAGGAGAACGGCGGCGCCGGCGCCGACAACGTGAGCTACGCGCTCGCCATGGAGGAGATCGCCCGCGCGTGCGCCTCCACCTCGGTCATCATGAGCGTCAACAACTCGCTCGTGTGCGACCCGCTCTCCAAGTTCGCCAACGACGGCCAGAAGAAGGAGTTCCTCGAGCCGCTCGCCTCCGGCGCGAAGCTCGGCTGCTTCGGCCTCACCGAGCCCGCCAGCGGCTCGGACGCGTCGAACATGGACACCTTCGCCGAGGAGGACGGCGATCACTGGGTGATCAACGGCGCCAAGAACTGGATCACCAACGGCCCCCACGCCGACGTGATGATCCTCTTCGCCGCCCACGAGCGCGGCGCCGGCTACAAGGGCACCACCGCCTTCATCATCCCGAAGGACACCCCCGGCTACGAGCCGCAGCCGCGCGACCACAAGCTCGGCATCCACGCGGCGCACTCCTGCACGGTCTTCTTCGAGAACTGCCGCGTCCCCAAGTCGCTCCAGCTCGGCGACAAGGGCATGGGCTTCAAGATCGCGATGAGCACCCTCGACGGCGGCCGCGTCGGCATCGCCGCGCAGGCCCTCGGCATCGCCCGGGCCGCGCTCGAGGAGTCGGTCGCCTACGCCAAGGAGCGCAAGGCGTTCGGCGAGCCGATCGCCAACAAGCAGGCCATCCAGTTCAAGATCGCCGACATGGCGATGGAGCTCGACGCGGCCCGCCTGCTGACGCTGCGCGCCGCCTACCTGAAGGACAAGGGCGTCCGCCACTCCCAGGAGTCGGCGATGGCGAAGCTGATGGCGTCCGAGGTCGCGACCAGGGTCGCCCACCAGAACATCCAGGTGCACGGCGGCTACGGCTACTCGACCGAGTACGACGCCGAGCGCCACTACCGCGACGCGCGCATCACCGAGATCTACGAGGGGACGAGCGAGATCCAGCGCATCGTCATCGCGGCGCACGCCCTCAAGGGCTGAGGGCAGGGGAGAGCAGTTCAGATGAAGAGGATGATCGGGATCCTCCTCGCCGGCCTCGCGCTGGTGGGGTGCGGGGGCGGTGAGGCGAGCGTCGACGAGGCCGAGACGTCGAGGGCCACGTCGGGCAGCGAGAGCGCGCGAGGGCGGGACGACGGGGTGGCGATCACGGGCCTGATGGGCACCATCGAGCGCGGCCAGGTCGAGTCGACCCTCAACCCGCGCATGGGCCGCTTCATGCGCTGCTTCTCCCAGCGCATGGGCGACGTGGAGTACCTCGCCGGCGAGATCCGCATGAGCTTCCGCATCCACACCGACGGCAGCGTCGCGTGGGTGTTCCCGACCGACTCGGACATCGGCGACCGCGAGGCCGAGCGCTGCATCCTCGACGTGGCGCGGTCCGCGCGCTTCCCCCGCCCGCGCGGCGGCGAGGCGGAGTTCAGCTGGGGCTTCGGGCTCGACGCCGCCGAGGACGTCCGGCCGCCGCTCAACTGGAGCGCCGAGGCCCTGGGCGAGCGCAGCGGGGACGTCTCGGGCCTCGCTCGCCAGTGCGGCGCCCGCGCGTCGTACCGGGTCACCGCCTACATCGCCCCCGGCGGCGCCGTGCAGGCGGTGGGCGGCACCATGCCGAGCGCCGAAGACGAGCAGACCCTGGAGTGCATCCTCGAGCAGGTGCGCGCCTGGGAGATGCCCGACCCCGGCTCGTACGCGGCCAAGATCACCTTCGAGGTACGCTGACATGCAGCTCGAGCTCAGCGAGGAGCAGAAGCTCGTCCAGCAGGCCGCCCGCGGCTTCGCCCAGGATCGCCTGGCGCCGCTGGCCGCCCAGATCGACCGCGAGGAGAAGATCCCGGACGAGATCCTGAGCGGGCTCGCCGAGCTCGGCCTCTTCGGGGTCAACGTGCCGGAGGCCCTCGGCGGCGCGGAGGCGGGCGTGGTCGCCTACAGCCTCGCGATGCAGGAGATCGCCGCCGCCTGCGCGTCGACCGCGGTCACGATGGCCGTCACCAACATGGTCGGTGAGGTCATCGCCGCGTTCGGCACCGACGCGCAGAAGCAGCGCTGCAACCCGCGGCTCTGCTCGGGCGAGTGGCGGGCGGGCTCGTTCGCGCTGAGCGAGCCGGAGGCGGGCAGCGACCCGGGCGCGATGCGCACCACCGCGACCCTCGACGGCGATCACTGGGTCATCGACGGCAGCAAGCAGTGGATCACGAGCGGCGACTTCGCCGGCGTCTTCGTGGTCTGGGCACGCACCGGCGAGGAGGGCACGCGCGGCATCAGCTGCTTCCTCGTCGAGTCCGACGCCGAGGGCCTCAGCGTCGGCAAGCACGAGGAGAAGATGGGGCTGCGGGGCAGCTCCACCACCGCGCTCCACTTCGAGGGCGTGCGGGTGCCGAAGTCGGCGCTCCTCGGCGAGCTGAACGGCGGCTTCAAGATCGCGATGATGGCGCTCGACGGCGGGCGCATCGGCATCGCGAGCCAGGCCATCGGCATCGGCGACGCGGCGCTGCGCGAGGGGATCTCCTACGCGAAGGATCGCCGCACCTTCGGCGAGCCGATCGCGAACCGGCAGGCCATCCAGTGGATGATCGCCGACAGCCGCACCGAGCTCGAGGCCTCCCGGCTGCTCGCGCTGCGGGCCGCCTGGATGAAGGAGAACGGTCAGCGCTTCTCGCGCGAGGCGGCGATGGCGAAGGCCTACGCCAGCGAGGCGGCGTGGAAGGTCTGCGATCGCGCGGTCCAGATCCACGGCGGCTACGGCTACACCAAGGAGTACGCCGTCGAGCGCTACCTCCGCGACGTGCGCGTGACCCGCATCTACGAGGGCACCAGCGAGATCCAGCGGATCGTGATCAGCCGCGACCTGCTGAGGTGAGCGCGTAGCGGCGGGTGCGGTCCTCGCTCCAGAGCCAGCCCGCGGGGTCGAGCCAGGCCACCGGGCCCAGCAGCTCGCGCGCCGCGCGGTAGCGGCGGATCTCGCGCCAGAGGCCGAAGGCGGCGAAGGGGCCCGCGAACGCAGCGCTCCAGCCGGCGTACCAGAGCGCGGTCGCCACGATGGCCGCGCCCGTCGGCATGACGCCGTCCGCCAGCGCGCCCCCGAACGTGCAGAGCAGCCCCGCGGTGGTCAGCACGGAGACGGCGGCGCCCACGAAGAAGGCGAACATCGCCAGCGCGCGGCGGGTCTCCTCCTGGACCGGGGGGAGGGTGACCCGCCGGGGCTGACCGGCATCGGCCCGCCCATACGGTGGCCGTGGCTCGGCCTCTCCGAGCTCGTCCGGCATGCGCGCGGCCATCTTGCGCAGCGTGTCCAGGGTCAGCATTCCGCCTGCTCATCCTAACCTCGGGCTTCTTCTTCCTCCACGTCGAACCACCTCACGGGGTGGCTCGTAAGGCTGGGGCGCCGGCGGCGGGGCACCGCCCGGGCGCGACAACATCAGGAGGAATGATGAGACAGAGATTGGGACTGTGGCTTCGCCTCGGCGCGCTGGGCGCCTTGGCCGGGGGGGTCGCGATCGCAGCGCCGCACATGGCGCTCGGAGCGGACCACGTGGACTCGCCGGCGGCCGTCGCCGAGCCCACGGCCGACATCAACGACATGTTCGCGTGGATGACGTCCGACGGAAACGACCTGAACCTGGTCGCCACCGTCGTGCCGTTCGCGAGCGGCGACTCGGCGTTCTCGGACGCCACCACCTACGCGTTCCACGTCAACAGCTCCGCCGGCTACGGCATGGCGCAGACCAACACCGACGTCCGCTGCCAGTTCTACTCGGACACCAACATCGAGTGCTGGGTCATCGACGCCGACGGAACGGTCGCGGCCTACGTCGAGGGTGACCCGAGCGACTCGGCCGGCCTCACCAACGCCGCGGGCAACCTGCGGGTGTTCGCCGGCGTGCGCAACGACCCGTTCTTCTTCAACCTCGGCGGCTTCAACGCCGTCGTCGGGACCGTGCGCACCGTGGCCGGGGACCTGACCTTCGACGCCGAGGGCTGCCCGCAGCTCGACGAGCCGACCGCCACGGCGCTCGTCACCCAGCTCCAGCAGGACCCCGACGGAAGCGAGGCCACCGACGACTTCGCCGGCGCCAACGTGCTCGCCCTCGTCGTCCAGGTCGACAAGACCCTGGTCAACCCGGGCGGAGACATCCTCGGTGTCTGGGCCTCCACCCACAGCGCGGAATGAGGAGAGACGTCATGAAGAAGCGCAACCTGAGCCTCCTCGCGATCCTCGCCGCCTCCTCGCTCGCCCTCGTGGCCTGCGACGACGGCGAGACCCCCGACCCGGACAGCGGCGTGATGCCGATGGAAGACTCGGGCACCGGAGACCCGGACTCGGGCACCGGTGACCCCGACTCGGGCACGATGGACCCCGACTCCGGCGTCGGTCCCACGCCTCGCGGCATGGACAACCCGCCGACCCTCGGCGCCCAGATCGACCGCATGGGCCGCCCGGCCATCAGCACCGCCACCATCGCCACCTTCAACGGGGACGAGGCCGCGCGGGGCACGATGAAGGACATGTACAACGCCGACGCCGATCCCTCGATGTGGGTGACGAACTGGTCCGAGGAGATCAACTTCGCCCTCGGGGTCTACGACGGGCTCGACCGCGACTGCGGCAACCAGCTCGGCGCGGGCGCCGATCCGAGCGATCGCTACGCCTTCCTCGCCGGCGTCCTCGCGGACGACCAGCTCTACGTGAACTCCGGCACCGGCGACACGGGCGTCTACCTCGGCGTCGAGGCCGAGGCGCTCTCCATCGTGCCGGACGGCGGCAGCGGCGGTCGTCGCCCCGCGGACGACGTCATCGACCGCTCCTACTCGGTCCTCGCGGCCGGGATCCTCACCGGGATCGACGACACCATCACCACGGACGACGCCGCGGCGATGACCGACCCCGACACCTTCCCCTTCCTCGCGCCGCCGCTCTGAGGTGAACGCGTCATGACTCGAAGCGCCTCCGCCCTCGCCCTCGTCCTCTCGCTCTCGGCACCGCTGTATGCGGCGTGCGAGGGCGGGGAGGGGGCGCCTCCCGTCACCCCGTCCGACATGGTCGACGCGGAGCAGCCCCGCGCCGTCCCGGTCGACACCGTCCGGCGCACCACCCGCGGCGACATCGCCGCCCGGAACCTCGACGCGCAGATCGTCGGCCTCCGCGAGCACCTCGGGCGCAACCCGGGGGATCCCGCGCTCCGCGGCCGCCTGGTCGATCTGCTCCTGATGCGCACCGCCTACCTCGGGCGCTTCTCCGACTTCGACGAGGCCGACGCGCTCACCGCCGAGGGGCTCGTCCTCCACGCGGACACGCCCGCCGCCCACGTCTCGCGCGCCGCCTTCCTGAGCGCCGTGCACCGCTTCACCGAGGCCCTCGACGCGCTGGACCGCGCCGAGGCGCTCGGCAGCGACCCCGCGTCCCTCGAGCGCTCGCGGGTCTCCATCTCGGTCGCGCTCGGCGTCGACCCGGAGGCCACGCTCGCGCGCGCCGAGGCGCTGAGCGCGGACGCGCCGACCTTCGCCAACCGGACCACGCTCGCCAACGCGCTCGCCGCGGCGGGCCGCTTCGAGGAGGCGGACGCGGTCTACGTCGACGCCCTCGCCGAGTACCGCGACGTCTCGCCGTTCCCGGTGGCGTTCGTGAGCTTCGCGCGCGGCGTCATGTGGGCCGAGATGGCCGACGAGCCCGAGCTCGCGCTCGCCCTCTACGGGGACGCGACCTCACGCCTGCCCGACTACGTGGTCGCCAACGTGCACCTCGCCGAGCTCGAGTCCGAGCGCGCCCGCCTCGCGCTGGCCCGCGACCGCCTCGCGCGGCTCGTCGACCGTGACGACCCGGAGCCGGCCGGCCTCCTCTCGGAGCTGACCGAAGACGCGGGGGAGCGCGACGACCTCGTCGCGATCGCGGCCGCGCGCTACGAGCGGCTCCTCTCGTCGCACCGGGCCGCCTTCCTGGACCACGGCTCCGAGTTCTTCGCCGGCCCCGGCGGAGACCCCGAGCGCGCGCTCGCGATGGCCACCGAGAACCTCGAGGCGCGTCGCAACGGCCGCGCCTACGTCGTCGCCATCGAGGCCGCCCTCGCCGCCGACCGTCCCGACACCGCCTGCGAATTCGCCGCCGAGGCCGAGGCCGCCCGCCGCTTCCACCCGGTGCTCGACCACCTCGTCGCCGACCTAGCCTGCGAATGAGGACCCGGGGACGATCCGATTCAAATAATCGATCTCCGAGATCGCTGATTGGTATAGGATCGTCCCCCGCGGCCTTAGGGGAAGAAACCCCGT
>JAYZQJ010000106.1:0-43338 GCA_036149055.1 Myxococcota bacterium
GCCGCACGAACCACCCCGCACCGTTCGATCCCGCGGCAGCGGGCGGCCAGCGAGCGCGCAGCGCGAGCGCGAGCCGCAGGGCCCCCAGCGCCCCGTCGCTGGGGTCGCGGCGCGAGCGCGAAGCGCGACCCGCCGGCGGAGTCGGGAGGGGGGCCCCATTGGCGCTTTGCCCAATGGGGGGAGGGTTTGCACCAAACCCTCCAAGAAGCTCAGCCGCCTGCGATCTCGGCGGACTGCTGGCTCAGCTCGAAGTCGACGGTGGTCTCCTGGCGGGGCGAGACGCTCACCGTGCGGTGGAGGATCACCGGGTTCGAGTAGGTGGGCCGCCCGGCGCGGGTGCCGGTGACGAGCCAGCCCTCGTGCCACACGCGGAGCGCGTACTGCCCCGGGGGCACGTTCGAGATCCGGAAGCGCCCGTCCTCGTCCGAGACCACCGCGTAGGGGTGGTCGAGCACGCGGAGCCAGGCGTGCTCCCACCCGTGCCCCGCGTCGCAGACCAGCCGGACGAGGCCGGGCTCGCGCACCCGCCCACGCGCCGACGCCCCGGCCCGCGGCAGGCCGAGGTCGAGGACGCGGCGTCCGTCCAGGGTCCCGCTGACGTTGTGCACGACGTCGTCGGCGCTCGTGAATTCGATGGGCCACCCGACGCCGACCACCGCGACGTGTGGCTCGAAGCGGCAGCCTTCGCGAGAGACGGTGACCGGCTGCGCGGGGCGCTCGAGCGGGCCGCCGGCGCTCGGGCTGACGATCTCGATCACCGCGTCGGCGACGCCGCCGCGCCCCGAGACGCGCAGCGCGCGCGAGGGATGCGAGGCGCCGCACTCGTCGCGATCGGTGCGCGCGTCGAACGACGGAATCGCCGGGAGCTCGCCGGTCCAGCGCAGCTGACCCGAGATCGATCCGGCGTCGCCGAGCTCGACGACGCGGTATCCGTCGGCCGCCGCCTCCACCGGCTCGACCGGCGGCGCGCTCGGGGTGGGGCGCGGATCCTCGGAGCACGCGACGAGCAGCGACGCGATGATCACGATGCTGCGTTCGTACCCCCCTCTCACGCTCGCCTCCGTCGATGCGAATAGCACAGCACGTTCGCGATGGAGCACTTTCGGAGCAAGAAGGGGAAAGGATTCTGCACGAGGCGCGCAGACCGCTCGAAGAAAGCGCGCGATCATGGAGAACGACGTTGCCGGCGAGAGCCAGCTTTGGAACTCTGTTCGTCGATGACGAAGCGGCTCACCGTCCTGCTGTCGCTCCTGCTCGCCTCTGCGACCGCGCGAGCCCAGGACATCGATCCGGAGCCCGGCGCCTGTCCGGCGGGGAGCGTCGGCTGCCATCGGGTGGACGTCGACTTCAACCACCGCGACGCGCTCTTCGACGACGTCAGCTTCGACACCGGCTGGGTGCCGGCGGGCTCACCGCTGCAGGTGCGCTTCGCCCTCGACCTCGGCGGCTCCACCGAGGTCGACCTCGGCGGCACGGTCGTCACCAGCTGGCCGCCCGGGCTCGAGATGCGCGTCCCGGGTCGCCCCGGGACCGGACGGCTCGCGCTGAACTACGGCTTCGAGATCATCGCGCGCATCCGCTTCGACGTGACCGTGGCCGGGGTCCGCTACACCTGGGAGGGCGACATCCCCCTCCCCGGCGGCGTGCCGCGCGACCTCAGGCTCGCCGACACCCTCGAGTTCGATCCCTTCGTGCTGCCGGGCGCCGATCCCCGGCCGGTGGCCGCGTGGGACGACACCGACATGATCCGGGTCTTCGAGGTGGACCTCACCGACTCGATCATCCCCATCCCGGGGATCGGCGGCGGCTTCGTGCTCGAGGCGGTCGCGGAGCTCGAGGGCACCTACCGCACCGAGCGCATCGAGATCGGCGACGCCATCGCGCCGATCTTCATGGAGGGCGCGCCCACCGTGGTGCGGCCGGACATGGGCGCGGCCGGCTTCGGTGCGGCGAAAGACACCACCGTCCTGCCCATCGGCATCCTCGGTTACCAGGGCGTCATCCGGCTGCTGCCCGGGCTCTTCATCGAGATCGCCGGCCGCCGCTTCGACCTGACGCTGGCCGACGTCCCGGTCCCGATCGCCGACCTCGAGTCGGAGACGACGTTCGAGCCGGCCGAGGTCCACGTGCCGCTCCCGGACGTGCGGGTGGCGCCGAGCGTGCTGAGCTTCGGCCCGGTGCCGGCGGGTGGCCGCGCCGAGCGCCTGCTCACGGTGGAGAACCTCGGCGAGGCGCCCCTGACCGTGGCCCCCCGCGCGCCCGCGGCGGGCCCCTTCGACTGGAGCCTGGCGCCGCTGACCATCCCGCCGCGCTCGAGCCAGCGGCTCGCCGTCGCCTTCTCGCCCGAGTCCGCGGGGGCGCGCGCCGCCGTGCTCCTGCTCGACACCAACGACCCCGACGCGTCGCTCGTGACGGTGCGCCTGGACGGGCTCGGCGAGGCCAGCGCCGAGAGCGACGCGGGCTACGCGGACGCCGGGGTCGGCGCCGACGCGGGCGGGCCCTTCGGACCGACCGACGGCGGCTGCGGCTGCCGGACCGGCGGGACGAGCGAGCTCCCGGGCTGGGCGCTCGTCCCGCTGTTCGGGCTGGGGCTCGTGCTCAGGAGAGGGTCCCGACGGCGTCGGCGATCCGCTCGAGGCCCTCCTCGATGAGCTCCATCGAGGTGGCGTAGCTCAGTCGGATGTAGCCGGGGGCGCCGAACGCGGTGCCGGGGACGACCGCGACCCGGGCCGCCTCGAGCAGCCACATCGAGAGCGCGACGTCGTCCTCGAGCGCGCCGCCCGCGTGCTTCTTGCCGACGAGCGCGCTGACGTTGGGGAACGCGTAGAAGGCGCCCTCGGGCTGCCGGCAGGTGATCCCGTCGATGGCGTTGAGCCCGTCCACGATGGCGGCGCGGCGCTTCGCGAAGGCGGCCCGCATCTCCTCGATGGGCGCCTTGTCGCCGTTGAGGGCGGCGGCGGCGGCGTGCTGCGAGACGGCGGCCGGGTTGGTGGTGGACTGGCCCTGGATCTTCTCGACCGCCTTGGCCACGTGCGCCGGCGCGATGGCCCAGCCGATGCGCCAGCCGGTCATCGCGTAGGTCTTGGAGACGCCGTCGACCACGATGATGCGGTCCCGGAGCTCGGGCGCGAGGGTCAGGAGCGACTCCTGCTGGAAGCCGTCGTAGACGAGCTCGGCGTAGATCTCGTCGACGATGATCCAGTAGTCACCCTTCGCCTTGGCGACGTCGGCGAGCGCCCGGAGCTGCGCCCCGGTGTAGGCCGAGCCGGTCGGGTTCGACGGCGAGCAGAGGATGAGCGCCTTGGTCTTGTCGGTGACGGCCGCCTCGAGGGCCTCGGGCGTGAGCCGGAAGCCGTCCTCCTCGCGGGTCTCGAGCACCTTGGGCGTCGCGCCGACGAAGCGGCACTGCGCGGGGTAGCTGACCCAGTGCGGCGCGGGCACGAGGATCTCGTCGCCCTCGTCGAAGAGCGCGAGGGCGAGGTTGAAGAGGGTGTGCTTGGCCCCCACCGAGGCGACGATCTCCTCGGTGCTCGGCTTGACGCCGCGGCGGCGCTCGCAGTCGTCGGCGATGGCGTTCAGGAGGGGATCGACCCCCCGCACCCGGGTGTAGTGGGTGGCGCCGCCGTCGATGGCGGCCTTGGCGGCCTCGCAGATGGCGGGCGGCGTGGAGAAGTCGGGCTCACCGACGCCGAAGGCGATGACGTCGACGCCCTGCGCTTTCAGCTCGTTGGCCTTCTGGGTCATGGCGAGGGTCGCCGAGGGCTTCATCGCCTGGACGCGGCGGGAGAGCTCGAAGGTCATGGGGGTTGTGCTCCTGAGTTGAGAGGAAAGGTCAGGCGGATCCCGGCTTCACGACGTTCCCGGCTTCACGACGATCACCGTGCAGGGCGCGTCGCGGACGACGCTCTGGGCGACGCTGCCGAGCAGCAGCCGGTCGAGCCCACGTCGGCCGTGCGTGCCCATCACGATGGTGTCGCAGCGCTGGCTCTGCGCCGCGGCGAGGATGCTCTCTGCCGGCTTGCCCTGCGAGACCGCGAACCGGAGGCCCACCGAGGCGGGCACGTCTTCGTCGGCGTAGGCGTCGTCGACGAAGGCTCGCACCTTCGTCACCGCCTGCTCGAGAGCGGGGAGCGCGTCGTCCTCCACCACGTGATGGAAGAAGACCTCGGTCACCTCGAGCCGGTTCAAGTGCTCGATCGCCCAGCGACACGCCAACCGTGACGCGGCGCTGAAGTCGACGGCGACCAGGATCCGCACAGCCGACCTCATAGCACCGAACGCTCCGCCTCACAGCCCCCCGCAAAGTCGGGGGGCGTGAGGCCCCGTGCCCGTGCCCCTGCCCGTGCCCGTGCCCGTCCGAATCCGGCCCTCTCGTCATCGACGCATCCAGCCCGCCCCCGCCTCCGTTCTCGCCGCCGCTCCCGCCTGCGCCCATGCGGCGGGCGGCTCCAGGTCCGACACCGAGTCCGAGTCCGAGTCCGAGTCCGAGTCCGAGTCCGAGGCCGAGTCCGAGTCCGAGTCCGAGTCCGAGGCCGAGTCCGAGTCCGAATCCGAGGCCGCGGCCGAGTCCGAGTCCGGCACCCTCGGTGTCGACGCAGACCAGGGGAGGTGAGAGGTGGGAGGCGAGGAGGAATTGCTAGTGCAGAGATCCGACCGGTAGACGGGGAGATGGCGCCGGACCGGCGTTTCAGGGCAAGGCGCGACGACGAGTCGATGCCCCGCATCGGCGAGGAGGAGCAACGCCGCCCTGGAGCGTCGGGACAAGTCAGGTCCCCTTCTACCGGGATGGATCTCGCACTAGTTCGTTCTTGGCGGCTTCGCGCCTTGGCGAGAGCACATGTCCGCATCGCTGCCGCACACCAGCGCGACCGACCGGCTCCGAGCCGGCGAGCCTCCATCCCGCCGCCCCCTTCCTTCTTGGCGGCTTCGCGCCTTGGCGAGAGCCCATGTGCCCCTGTCGCTGCCGAAAACCAGCGCCGACCGCCCGGCTCCGAGCCGGCGAGCCTCCATCCCGCCGCCCCTCTGCGACTCTGCGTCTCTGCGAGAGACCCAATCGAAGCGTCATGTGCGCTCGCGACCGGCAGTCGGGGGGGGGGTGGCGAGCCTCCAGCCCGGCGCCCCCTCCGTTCGTGGCGGCGTCGGGGCATGGCGCGAGCACCTGTCCGGGCGGCCGCCCGACCGCGCGGCGACCGCCCGGCTCCGAGCCGGCGAGCCTCCATCCCGCCGCCCCTCTGCGACTCTGCGCCTCTGCGAGAGACCCAATCGAAGCGTCATGGGCGCTCGCGACCGGCAGTCCGGGGGTGAGGTGGCGAGCCTCCATCCCGTCGCCCCCTTCCTTCTTGGCGGCTTCGCGCCTTGGCGAGAGCACATGTCCCCGTCGCTGCCGGACAGCCGCGCGACCGCACGGCCCCGAGGCGGCGAGGCATCATCGCACTGCCGCTTCGTTGGCGGCTCCGCACCTTGGCGAGAGCCTAGGACTCAACGACGAGAGCGGTCCCAGATGGGA
Source organism: Myxococcota bacterium (assembly GCA_036149055.1). Classification (GTDB taxonomy): domain Bacteria; phylum Myxococcota_A; class Polyangia; order Polyangiales; family Sandaracinaceae; genus JAVJQK01. Next base: position 5,507 of record JAYZQJ010000106.1, read on the forward strand.
GGTCGACGGAGGCCTTCGCCGGACCACTCGAGGGTGAGGCCGTAGCGGTAGGAGCGCGCGCGGAAGGGCGGCACGCTGAGGGCGCGGAGGGCGTCGCGGAGGCAGTCGTGGGTGAGCATCGAGTAGCCGTCGTGCTCGGAGACGTTGAGGAGCTCCACCGCGCGGGCGGCGCCGTTGCGGCCCTCGAACACGACCTGCGCCTGGATGCGGGCGGAGTCGCCCTCCGGGAGGCAGGCGTCGAGGGTGGACCAGCGCGCCTCGACCTCCTCGTCGACCTCGACCCGCGCCGGGGTCTGTCGCGCCGCTCCGGGGGCGCCTTCGTAGACCGGCTCGTCGGGGCCGGTGACGAGCCAGAATGGCCCGGTCGCGATCAGCACGAGGACGGCGAGCATCAGCACCGTGACGGCACCGAGGAGAGCCAGGAGGAGGCGGCGGCGCGGCCTGGGCATCTTGCCGTCGAGCCGCTCGAGCAGAGCGTCGATCGCGGCGCGCTCCTGATCGAGACGCGCGCGGGACTCGGCGAGCTCGGCCCGCAGGCCCGCCAGCTCCTCGCGTGAGACGGCGCCGGCCGCCTGCCGCTCGAGCTCGGCGATCCGATCCTTCAGCGCCTGACGGTCGTCGCGGTACCCCACCGCGTCACTCTACCTCGTGCCAGGCCGGCCCGAGGAAGGCGCGGCGGATGGGGGCGCGGCAGAACGCGTAGAGCCCCATCAGGCCGAGCGGCGGGAAGCACGCGGTCCACAGGCCGAAGGTCACCACCGCGAGGTGCCAGCCCCACTTCCGGCGGCGCAGGACCCCGAGTGCGGCGAGCAGCGGGGAGGCGGTGAGCAGGAGGCAGGCGACGAAGCCGAGGAGCGCGAGCACCGGCTCGGCGGTGTCGAGCTGCCGGAGGAAGCGGCGCACGCCGCCAGCGCTCAGGTCGAGCTGCCCGTAGAACGAGCTGGCGACCCCGTTCACCCACACCAGGACGCTGAGGAGCGCGCCCACCAGCCCGACGATCGGCAGCATCACCTGGCCGATCCCGAAGTACGCGTCCCCGCGGAGCTTCGCCTCCTCCGACGCGCCGGTGCGCAGCCCCTCGAGCTCCTCCCGCAGGCGCGCGTTCTCCGCCTCCGCCCGCTCGGCCCGCTTCGTGAGCTGAGCCACCTCCGCCTCGAGCCCCTCGCTGCGCGCCTTCTCGGCCACCACCTGATCGCGAAACCCCATGCGCCGCCTCCGTTCCTTCGAGGCGGCCCATCGGCCGACGCTTGGGTCGGTTTCGCGGGAGGCTGCGCGGGCCTGTACCCTCGGCGCTCCCATGATGGACGCCGCGCCGGACTCATCGCCGCCGAAGCCGTTCGTGCTCGAGCGCGTGACATCTCTCGAGTGGTACGACGGCCCCGTCACCGCCGTCGTGCGCGAGGCGTCGACCGGCCCGTGGCTCTGCTTCCTGCTGAGCGCCCGACGTCCACGCATCTCGGGTCTCACGCGCACCACGGCCGAGCACGCCGACGCCATCGAGGCGATGTGCACGAGCGCTCCCAGCGGCCCCTGGCAGCGCCTCGTGCGCCGGTTCCACGTCGCCCTGGCCGAGTCCACGGGCCCCCTCGTCCTCCTCCGCGGCCCCGTGCTGCGCCCCGGAGAGCCCCTGGAGCAGACCGCGATCGACTGGGAGGCCTACCGCGGTCGCGTCACGTTCTCCGGCGAGGACGCCCTCGAGCCCGGGCGCGTCGACCTGTGGACCGAGGTCTTCGAGTGCGCGCTCGAGGACGATCGCGTGCGCGACCGGTTCCGGCAGTGGGCCGAGGCGAACGGCTTCGGCCTCCGGAGCCTCGGGGGGTCGTTCCCCGACGGCCAGCTGATGGTCCATCTGCCGCCCGACGCACCGGGCGTGGTCTCGGCCTGGGTCGGCGTGGAGGTCGGCGTGGAGGTCGGCGTGGAGACCGACGGGAAGTCCTGGCAGCTGCAGGTCACGGAGCACGGCGGCCGGACGTGGGTGCGAGCCGTCTCTTCGGAGGAGGAGGCTCGCCGCGTCGCCGAGGCCTACCTGCGATCGCCGGCCCGCCCGCCGGGCGCCGGGTGGCGCGAGACCCAGGACTGAAGATGCGGCAAACATTGCCGCAGCTTCCACGCGCGTCAGCGCGTGAGATGGGGCGACCGCCCGAGCCGGCTTTGCCGATCGGGCGGGAGGGGCCGCATGGGGGCGCATGCCCCCTCCGGAAACCGAGACCGCTCGCTCATCGGGCGAAGTAGGCGAGCTTGGCGGCGCGCCATCCGTCGAGGTCCGCGAAGTCCCCGGCCGCCTCGCACTGCCTCAGGTAACCCGCCGCGCGGGCGGCCTCGGGGTCATCGAGAGCGTCGAGGTGCGCCAGCGTCTCCCGCACGCCGGCGCCGACGATGTACTGGACGTCGAGCCCGACGCCCGTGTCGAAGTCGATGTGCTTCGCGCGCCAGATGAGCAGCGCGTCCTCGACGAACCCGAGCCCCGACAAGAGCAGCGCCGGCCAGTAGAGCTGCTCGAAGTCGTAGTCGTCGTCTTCGAGCAGATCGTCGTCGTCTTCCATGCGCAGATCGACCTCGTGCCGCAGCAGGACACGCAGCAGGGGCGCCTGCGCGGGCGATGGACGCGCTTGCATCTCCGCGTAGAGGCGGGCGCGGCGATTCGGGTCGCTCAGGAGCGCCTCGGCTTCGTCCGAGGCCAGCCAGACGTCCGTGGGCGCGTTCCCCTCTAGCAGGGCGACGAGGGCTGGATCCATCGACCCCGGGTGCGTCATGCGTACCCCAGCACGAGCGCTCTGGCGAGCAGGTACCAGCCGTCGACGAGCACGAAGAGGAGGAGCTTGAACGGCATGCTCACCTGAGTCGGCGAGAGCATGTGCATGCCGAGGGACATCAGCACGTTGCTGACCACCAGGTCGACGACGAGGAAGGGGAGGAAGACGAGGAAGCCGATCTGGAAGGCCTCCCCGAGCTCGGTGATGAGGAAGGCCGGGAGCAGCACCAGCAGGTCGTCCTCCGCGACGCGGTCGCGCTGGTCCTCGGGGCGCGCGCGCCGGGCGAGGTCGAAGAAGAGCGCGGTCTCCCGCTCGCCGGCGTTGCGGGAGAGGAAGGCCTCGAGCGGCACCAGCCCCGCGCCGACGGCCTCGCCGAGCGCCTCGAAGTCGGACAGCGGATCCCGCGGGTCGACGCGCGCCGCCGCCGGGCCCGCCGCCTCGGCGATCTGCTCGCCGACCGGCGCCATCACGTAGAGGGTCAGGATGGCGGCGAGCGCCGCGATGACCGTGCCGCTCGGCACCTGCCCCGTCCCGAGCGCGTTCCGCAGGATCGAGAAGACCACCGCGATCTTCACGAAGCTCGTCGTGGTCATGAAGACGAAGGGCAGCAGGGTCAGCGCGCCGATCGTCAGCAGCGTGGTGACCGGCTGCGAGGTGGCGGGCTCGCTCGCGCCCTGCGCGTGCGCGGTGACCGCGAAGAGGAGCACGCTCGTGCCCAGGGACGCGAGCGCGAGGCCCCGCGCGATCGACGCGCATCCGGTCCGGCTCCTCACGGCGGCCGAGCATCCCGCCCGGCCGGCGAGGATGTCAACGCGCGTTCGCGATGCGCGCCTCGGCGCGGCGGAGGGCGTGCACGATCGGGGGCTCGCCGGTGCGCTCGGCGTCCTCGAGCACGAGGCGCGCGGTGTGGCGCAGGGTGTCGACGAGATCGAGGCGCTCGTCCTTGCCCATGCCCATGACCGTGCGGCCGATGCCCTCGATGACCGCGCCCGCGCTCGACAGCAGGTCGGGGACGAAGGTGACGCCGCAGCGCTGGAGCAGGACGTCGACGTCGCGCCCGGTGGTGATGTTGTTGGCGCCGCCGACGATCGCCCAGGCGCGGAGCCGCGCTCCGACGTCCGGGCCGATCACGTCGCCGATGGCGCAGGGAGAGAGGAGGTCGACGTCCTCGTAGAGCACGTCCTCGGGCGCGACGACCTCGGCGCCGATCTCCTCGGCGACCTGCTCGGCGCGCTCCGCGTCCACGTCGGCGACGCGCACGCGGGCGCCGGCCTCCACGAGGGCCCGGGCGACCGCGGCGCCGATGTCGCCCACGCCCTGGACGGCGGCGGTCAGACCGCTGAGCCCGGGCCGCCCCTTCACGTCGGCGATCGCCTCGGCGCAGCGGACGACGCCGCGCGCGACCGCGCCGGTGAGGTGCGCCGTGTCCGTGTGCACGTAGCGCGAGGCCATCGCGGCGAGGTCGGCGTCGGTGGTGCCGTAGTCGCCGGCGGTCCGGAGGTCGCCGTCGAGCGCGTCGATCGCCCGCCCGAGCGCGGCGAAGGCGGCGGGACGCTTCAGGGCCGGGCTGGCGCGGACCACGACCTTGCCGCCGCCTGCGTCGAGGCCGCCGAGCGCGCACTTGTAGGTCATCGCGCGCGCGAGCCGGCACGCGTCCTCGGCCACCGCCAGCTCGGTCTCGTACGCCTTGGTGCGAACGCCGCCGGCCGCGGGGCCGAGCACGGTGCTGTCGAGCACGACGTAGGCGAGCAGGCCGTGGTCGGGCAGGTGGATGCGCTCCACTCGCTCGGGGCCGAGCTCGCGGACCCGCGCGGAGACGTCCTTCGGCAGAGGCGAGAACACCGCGGGAGCCTATCAAGCTCGGAAAAGTCTCCCAACGTGGATTCGTGGCTCTACATTTCGGGCGCATGAATCCAGGGACCCAGCGCGCGCTCGACCTGGTCGGCGGCCACTGCGATCTCGAGGAGCGCCTCCCGCTGGTGCCGCCGAGCGCGCGCCTGCGCGGGGTCTGGTTCCGGATCCTCGAGCGACAGCTCGCGCAGCGAGATCTCCTCGAGCGCTACCGCGAGATCTTCCCCGGCCCCTCGCCGAGCTCGCTCGCGTTCCACCCGGTGGCCGACTTCCTGCCGCGCGCGGCGGTGGCGGGCGCCCTGGTCGCGGGCCCGGCCGGGCTGCACGACGGGCTGTTCGCGCTCACCCACGAGAACTCCGCCGGGTTCGCCAACACGCTCGTCGCGCGCACGCTGCTCAAGTTCCTCGCCAACGATCCTCGAAAGCTCACCCAGCAGGCGATCGCGAGCCGACGCCAGACCACCACCTACGGCAGCTGGGAGGTCATCGACTGGGGCGAGGGCTTCGTCGAGGTCCGGCTGCGCGAGGAGTACGTCTGGATCGAGTCGTACATGCGCGGGGCCGCGCACGGCAGCTACGTCCGCTTCGGCGAAGAGGTGCGCTCCGAGGCGAGGCTCGACGATCGCTTCCACGGGGTGATCCGCGTCTGGTGGCGCTGATTCACGAGCTGTGAGCGAGCGCTCGGCGCGCCCCTCATCCGAAGCAGCGCACGGCCGTTGACGGCGCGCGACCCGCGGGGTGCGCGGGTGGGAGGAAGTGTTCACATGTCCGTTGCAGCGCAGGCTGCGCGAGGCGCCGAGGTGCGCGCCCGTCGCGAGTCGTCCATCCAGTCCGTCACCGTGAAGCGCGAGACGTCCGCTTCTCACGCGATCGTCGAGGCGCTCGTCGCGCGCGGCGTCGACACCTTCTTCGGCGTGCCCGGCGGTCCGGTCTCACCGGTCTGCAAGGCGATCCTGGACACGGAGGGCGCGCGCTTCGTCGAGTCGCGGCAGGAGACCTCGGCCGCCTTCGCCGCCGCCAGCTATCACCGCGCGACCGGCGCGGTCCCCGCCATCGTGGTCACCGCGGGCCCGGGCGCGACCAACGCCGTCACCGGGATCGCCAACGCGCACCTCGGGCGCGTGCCCCTGATCGTGATCACGGGCGACGTGGCGTGGGCCTCGAGCGGCAGGCTGCTGCTGCAGGACACGGGTCCCGAGGGCCTGCACATGGAGCGCATGGTCGGGCATCTCTGCCGGACGACCGTGCGCATCGCGAGCCCGCGCAGCGCGGCGACGCAGGCGCTGGCGGCGCTCGACGCGGCGACCGGCGCGGTGCCCGGGCCGGCGCTCTGCGTGGTGCCGATGGACCGCGGGCGCGGCGAGGTCGAGGCGCCGCCGCCGGTGGTGCGCGCCCAGCGCGAGACCCGCGACACGCTGCCGCTCCCGGCCGTGCACCAGGCCGCGTCGTGGCTCGCGGAGGCGGAGCGCCCGCTGATCGTGATCGGCGCGGGCTGCCGCGGTCACGAGGGCGCGGTGCGCAAGCTGGTCGACGCGCTCGGCGTCCCCTTCGTCACCACACCGCAGGCCAAGGGGCTCGTGCCCGAGACCCACCCGCGGTCGCTGCGACACGGCGGCATGGCGGCGAGCCTCTGGGCGCGGGCCTACACCGCGGAGGGGGTCGACGTGGCGCTCGCGCTCGGCACCGATCTCGACGACGTCTCGGTCGGCCCGACGCCCTACGTGCGCGAGGGAGGCCGGCTGATCCACGTGGACCTCGACCCGGGGGTCTTCCACCGCAACGTGCCCGCGGCCCTGCCGGTGGCCGCCGACCTCGGGGCGTTCTCCCGGGCCCTCGCCCGTCACGCCGCGGCCCAGGGGCTGCTGAACCCCCGCGGGCGCGCGCTGGCGAAGGCGGCCCGGGACCGCTCCCCGTTCGACGTCGCCGCGCCCGAGGACGACGAGCGCACGCCGATCGCGCCCCACCGGGCGATCCTCGAGCTCGAGGAGGCCGCAGGCGAGGAGGCCCGCTTCATCACCGACATCGGGGGGCACATGCTCTACGCCCTCCACTACCTCACCGCGAAGCGGACCGATCGCTTTCACATCCACCTGCGCCTCGGCAGCATGGGCTCGGGCATCGCCGGCGCGGTGGGCCTCGGCCTCGCCGACCCGACCCGCCGCGTGGTCTGCGTGTGCGGCGACGGCGGCATGCAGATGAACGGCATGGAGCTGCTGGTCGCCGCGGACCTCGGGCTCCCGGTGGTCTACGCCGTCTTCAACGACGCCCGCTACAACATGGTGCACCACGGCATGAAGCAGCTGTACGGCGGGGGCGGCACCGACTGGGACACGCGCTGGATCGACTTCGCGGCGTGGGCGCGCTCGATGGGCGTGCCCGGCGTCCGGATCCACGCGCCGGGGCAGATCGACGCCGCGCAGCTCGATCGGCTCCAGGCCAGCGGCCCCGGCCCCGTCGTGCTCGACATCCGGATCGATCGCGAGCTCCAGATCCGAGGCGCCGGCCGCGACGAGGCGCTGCAGCGCATGTCGGTCGAGGGAGGCACGTCGTGAGGGCGGCGATCGCGGGCCTCGGCCTCTGGCTGCCCGACGCGGTGCTCGACAACGACGCCTGGCCCGAGGGGACGGCGCGGGACGGAGACCGCACCCTCGTCGACGTCCCGCAGCCGACCGATCGCTTCGAGGCGATCACGCGCCGGCACCTCGCGCGCGACGCGGCGGACCCGTTCCTCGGCGCGCGCCAGCGCCGGGTGGCCGAGCGCGAGGCCGCCTGGGAAGCGGAGGCCGAGGCGGGTCGCGCGGCGCTCGCCGACGCCGGCGTGGATCCGGGCGCGCTCGACGCCGTGCTCTCGTGGTCGATCGTCACCGACCGGCCGCTGCTGCCGACCGCCACCAAGGTCGCTCACGCCCTCGGCGCGACGCGCGCCTGGGGCGCCGGGCTCGACGCCGGGTGCGCGAGCGCGATCACCGGCCTCGACGTCGCCGCCGGGCTGATCGAGTCGGGGCGCGCGCGCCACGTGCTGCTGACCCAGTCGCACCTGATCACCCGCGCGTTCCCCCGCAGTCACCCCGCCGCGCCGGGCGTCGGCGACTGCGCGACCGCGGCGGTGGTGTCCGCGTCCGAGCGCCCCGGCGTGCTCACCGTCGAGATGGCGTCGCACGGCGAGCACTGGGACGCCGTGACCTGGGTGCGCGGCCGGGACGACGCCTCCGACACCCCCTGGTGGAAGGCCGGCGGCGACTACGGTCCGGGCTCGCGCGCGCCCGGGGGCGCCAAGACCCTGATGCAGAACACGGTGCGCTTCGGGGTCGAGACCTGCGCCGCCGCGCTCGACCGCGCGCGGATCGCGCCTTCGGAGGTGGCGGCCCTGGCCTCCGTGCAGCCGCGCGGATGGATCCCGGAGGCGATCGCGGAGGTCCTCGGGGTGCCCGAGGCGCCGACGACCTTCACCACGCTGGCCCACGTCGGAGGCTGCGGCGTGATCGCGAACCTGCTCGAGGCGCGTCGCCGCGGTCTCCTCGACGGAGGGCGCCCCGTGTTGCTCTACGCGCAGGGCGCCGGCTTCACCCGCGCCGCGGCGGTGGTGCGATTCTCGAGCTAGTTAGCTAGCCTCTCGTCATCGACGCGCTGATCGTCACGAACGACCGCGGGCTCGCGGACGCCATCCGGGAGACCGTGTCCTCGCGGTTTCGCGACGACGCCGACGGCCTGAAGGTCGAAGTGACCGATGGCGACGTCGCCCCGCGAGTGCGCGCGTGCCGGGAGGCGCTCGGCGCGTTCCCGCTCGGCGCGGTGACGCGCACCGAGGCCGACGCGCTCGAGGCGCTGAGGGCCGGCGCGGACGAGGCGGGCGTCCTGACCGTCGACCCGGGGGCGATCCACGCCTTCGTCGACCGGCTGCTGCTGCGCGCGAGCCTGCGCCGCGAGCAGGAGCGCACGTCGGCCGCGGTGTCGCACGCGGAGAAGCTCACCGCGCTCGGCACCCTGGTGGCGGGGATCGCGCACGAGATCAACAACCCGCTCACCGCGATCTCGCTGACCCTGGCCAGCATCGAAGCGCAGGTCCGCCCCCTCATTCAGCTCGCCGACGAGGCCCAGCGGCTGGCCGCCCTCGAGCGCGCGCTGCAGCCGGAGGAGCTGAGGGCGCTCGTCGGGCAGCTCGGCAACGATCCGCTGGTGACCCGCGAGGTGACCGGCTCGTTCGCGGAGATCCGGACGCTCTTCGACATGGCGACCGACGTCGTGCGCGATCTCCGGGTCTTCGCCCGGACCGACGAGCGTGAGCCCCCGGTCGTCATCGACGCGGTGGAGCTGCTCGACCACGTCTCACGGCTCGTCCGGCGCGAGATCCAGCAGCACGCCGTGTTCGAGCGGGACCTGCCGGCCGACCTGCCCGCCTTGCTCGCCCCGCGCTCACGGCTCGCGCAGGTGCTCACCAACGTGCTGGTGAACGCGCTGCACGCGGTCCGAGAGGTGAAGCGGGAGACCCACCGGGTGCGCGTCTCGGCGCGCGCCGACGACGAGGCGATCGCGATCGCGGTGAGCGACACCGGCCCCGGGATCCCCGCCGAGCACGTCGAGCGGATCTTCGACCCCTTCTTCACCACCAAGCGCCAGAGCCTCGGCACCGGGCTCGGCCTCTCGATCTCGCGCAGCATCATGCGCGACCTCGGCGGAGACCTCCTGGTGGAGTCGGTGTACGGCGAGGGCGCCGAGTTCGTGCTGCTGCTGCCGCTGCCGGCCCCCGGCGAGCTCGCCCGGCACCAGCGCGTGATCGGGATCCCCCGCGCCTCCCGACCGCCCGGCCGCCGGACGATCCTGGTGGTCGACGACGACGAGCGCATGCTCCGGGCCTACGGCCGCGCGCTGGGGAACGAACACGACGTGGTCACCGCGGTCGACGGCGAGGAGGCGGTCGCGCTCCTCGAGAGCGGCACCGAGGCCGACGTCGTGATCAGCGAGGTCGCCATGCCGGGGATGGACGGCGAGGCGCTGCACGGGTGGCTCGCGCGGGAGCGCCCTTCGCTCGCGCGCGCCTGCCTGTTCGTGACCTCGCTGCAGCCCGCCGACGCCAGCCGGAGGCGCCTCGCCGAGTCCGGCGCCACGGTGCTCGACAAGCCGGTCGACCGGCCCGCGCTCGTCGACTGGGTGTCCCGGATCGCCACGGGCCATTGACCTACAAGCCCGAACAAGGAGGCCCTACAGCCTCCTCCGGGCTTTGCGCAAGCCACCCGACCCCAGGGTAGACTCACACGCATCGTTGCGCCCCGATCTCACCGCTGACAACGTAGGAGCTTCATTTCCACACGAGAAAGAGACGGTGCGATGAGATCGACCTGGAGAGCTTGGATGCTCGTGGTCGCGTGGGCTGCGTTGGCAGCGGCGTGCGACGGCGAGACCATGGAGACGGACGCGGGTCCGGACGACGGCGGAATCGTCATGGACGGCGACACCACCGATCCGTGCGACGACGTGACGACGTGCGCGACCGCCGGCAGCTCGTGCAGCGGCGACGAGGTCGTGACGTGCGCGCCCAACGCGGACGGCTGTCTGGTGGAGACCACCACCGACTGCGCCGCGATGGATCGCACCTGTGACGACTCGGGCGCGGACGCGATGTGCGTGACCCCCGACCCGTGCGAGGCCATCCCGGCCGCGGACCGCTGCGACACCGAGGGCCGGAGCTGCGACGGCGACACCCTCGAGATCTGCGCGGCCAACGAAGACGGCTGCCTCGTGCGCGAGGCGACCGACTGCGCGGCGATGGAGGGCGGCGCCTGCGACACCTCCGGCGCGATGCCGATGTGCGTGCTCCCCGAGGACCCTTGCGCCGGCGTGGCCGACGCGTGCGCGGCCGAGGGCACCTCGTGTGACGGCGACTCCCTCGTGACCTGCGAGCCGAACGCCTTCGGCTGCCTGGTCGAGACCCGTGACGACTGCTCCGCGCGCGCGAGCGGCACCTGCGACGCCTCCGGCGCGGCCGCCCAGTGCACCTTCACCGGCGATCCCTGCGACGGCATCACCCAGTGCGCGGCCGCCGGCGCGAGCTGCGACGGCCCGACCCTCGTGGAGTGCGAGGCGGACGCCTACGGCTGCCTCGTGGAGACCCGGACCGACTGCACCGACGGCGTGGCCTTCGGCTTCTGCGACACCGACGCCACCCCGGCGGCGATGTGCAGCACCGCGGCCACCGACCCCTGCATGGGCGTGACCGAGTGCGCCGCGGCCGGCCGCACCTGCTCGGGCGACTCGCTCGTCAGCTGCGAGGCGAACGCCTTCGGCTGCCTGGTGGAGTCGACCACCGACTGCGCCGCGACCAGCGAGTCGTGCGGCGAGCTCGACGGCGTGAACGTCTGCGCGCCGGTCTGCGACTTCCGCGCGACCTGCCCGTCGGCGACCTACTGCGACGGCGCCGACGTGGTGACCTGCACGCCCGACGCCGACAGCTGCCTCGTCGAGGACAGCCGCTCCACCTGCACCGGCGCCTGCGACGCGGCCGCCTGCGTGGGCAACTGCACCTCCGCCGCGCCGGTCGTGATCGACTGCGCGAGCGGCACGGTCAGCGGCGACACCGCCATGGGCGGCGCCACCATCGGGGCGTACTCGGGCTGCACCTCGCTGACGAGCTACGGCGCCAACGAGCAGGTCTTCGTCTTCCGCAACGCGACGCGCGCGGCGGTCGAGATCGCCTCGACCCGCGGCGCCGCGTCCGGTGACTACGATCTCTTCGTGCTCGATGCCGGCGACGGCACCGCCGCCTGCGAGAGCGGACTGACCTGCCTCGCCGGCAGCACCGGCACTGGCGCCACGGAGCAGGCGGAGTTCGTCGCCGAGGCCGGCGCGCTCTACTACGTCGTGTACGACCTGTACAACGACACCTCGACGTCCACCTTCGACCTCGCCGTGACCTGCGCGCCGATCGTCTGCGGCGACGGCGTGGTCAACGGCGACGAGGAGTGCGACGACGGCGCGACCGCCACCGGCGACGGCTGCTCGGACACCTGCACCGTCGAGAGCGGGTTCTCCTGCTCGGGCGCTCCGTCCAGCTGCACGGCCCTCCCGATGAACGATGACTGCTCGGGCGCGGTGGCTCTCACCGCGAACGACGCCGCGCTGACGCCGGACCTCGCCCTCGGCGGCACGCGCCCGAGCGGAACCGACTGCGGTAGCGGGTTCGGGAACGTGCTCTGGTACGCGGTGACGGTCCCGGCCGGCTCGAGCACCACGTTCTCCGCCAACCCGACCGGGTCCACCGACCTCACCCTGCACGTGCTCGAGGCCTGCGGCGCGCCCAGCTGCCTCGACTTCGAGGACGGCGGCAACCCGGAGGAGGTCGTGCTCGTCAACGGCACCGCGTCGGACGTCGTCCGCTACGTGGCGGTCGGGGCGTACTTCTCGTCCGGCAGCGGCACCGTGGACGTCACCACCACCGCGCCGGTCTGCGGCGACGGTACGGTCGAGGGCCTCGAGGACTGTGACGACGGCAACACCACCGCGGGCGACGGCTGCTCCGACACCTGCGAGCTCGAGCCCGGCTACGTCTGCGGCGGCGCGCCCTCGATGTGCGAGCTCGCGTGCGGCAACGGCGTCGTCGATCGCTTCCTGGGCGAGCAGTGCGACGACGGCGGCACCGCCACCGGCGACGGCTGCTCCGACACCTGCGCCTTCGAGGCCGGGTACTACTGCGAGGGCACCCCGTCGGTCTGCAGCATGGTGATGTGCGGTGACTCCACCGTCGACGCCGGCGAGAGCTGCGACGACGGCAACACCACCGTGGGGGACGGCTGCTCCGGCAACTGCGCCCTCGAGATCGCGGCGAGCGGGATGATGATCACCGCGAGCGGCGCCCTCGAGGCCACCGACCCCACGTTCTCGCGCCCCTTCGCGGACTGCACCGCGCGCGGCACGGCGGGGCACTACTACGACGCCGTCGTGATCGAGAACACCTCGGGCAGCGACCAGACCCTGGACATCACGGCGACGTGGATGACGGGGACGGGCTCGACGCGCGACGGCTTCTTGCACGTCTACGACTACCCGTTCAACCCCACCCAGCCCGTCGACGCGTGCGTGACGGGTGACGATGACGGCCCCGTGGCGGGCACCAGTCAGGTCACCGGCGTCTCCATCGCCGCGGGCCAGCGCCTCGTCGTCGTGCTGTCGACGTTCGCGGCGGGGGCCACCATCGGCTCCTACGACCTCGACGTCGCGACCAACTGATCGTCGCGCGCTCGAGTCGACGCCCCCGCGGCCACGCGCTGCGGGGGCGTCTCTCGTTCCGTCAGCTCGTCGCCCGCTCGCTCGCCTCGCGCAGGAGCGCGGTGATGCGACGGTTGAAGGTCGCCGGGTCGTCGAGCGGGCTGCCCTCGGCGATCTTCGCCTGGTCGTGCAGCAGCGCGATCCACTCGTCGACCTTCTCGACGGCCTTGGCCTCCTCGAGCATCTTGCGGAGGTTCTCGATCACCGGGTGGTCCGGGTTGATCTCGAGCACCCGCTTCTGCTCCGGCATGTCCTTCTGCGCCGCCCGGAGGATGCGCTCGAGGTGGGGCTGGAGGCCGCCCTGGGGGATGACGAGGCAGACCGGCGAGTCCGTCAGGCGGGTGGAGACCCGCACCTCGCTGACCACGTCCTGGAGCTTAACCCGGAAGCGCTCGCGCAGGTCGCGGAGCTGCGACTGCCGCTCCTCGTCCACCGCCTCCTCGTCGCCGACGTCGAGCTCGCCCTCGGACGCCGACTCCACCGGGGTGCCGTCCCACTCGGTGATGACGCTCATCACGAACGGGTCGACCGGGTCGGTGCAGTAGAGGACCTCGTAGCCCTTCTTCTTCAGGGCCTCGATGTGCGGGCTCGCCTCGACCTGCTTCTTCGACTCGCCGATGACGTAGTAGAGGGCCTTCTGCCCCTCCTTCATGCGCTCCTTCGCCTCGGCGAGGGAGGTGAGCCCGTCCTGGGACGAGCTCTCGAAGCGGAGCAGCGGCTTGAGCGCGTCGGCCTGCTCGGGCTCCATGTGCAGGCCCTCCTTGAGGATCGGGCCGAACTGCTGCCAGAACGCCGCGTAGTCCTCGGGCCGCTCCTTCGCGAGCTCCTCGAGCAGGTCGAGGGTCTGCTTGACGATCTGCTTTCGGATCGTGCGCACGATGCGCGAGTCCTGGAGCAGCTCGCGGCTGACGTTGAGCGAGAGGTCCTCGCTGTCGACCACGCCGCGCGCGAAGCGCAGCCAGCGGGGCAGCAGCTCCTCGGCGTCGTCCATGATGAAGACGCGCTTCACGTAGAGCCGCACGCCGTGGGTCGCCTCCGGCATCCACAGCGTCATCGGCGCCACCTTGGGCAGGAACACGATGCCGGCGAACTGCAGGGTCCCCTCGAGCTTGAAGTGCCGCCACGCGAGCGGCTTCTCCCAGTCGTTCGTCAGGTGGTGGTAGAGCTCGACGTACTGCTCGTCCTCGACGTCGGCCTTCGGGCGCTGCCAGAGCGCGGTGCCCTTGTTGATCGCCTCGAACGTCGTCTCGTAGGAGTCGTCGACCTTCTTGGTCGTCCGGAGCTCGATGGGCCAGCTGAGGTAGTCGCTGTAGCGCTCGACCAGCCGCCGCAGGGTCACCGGGTCCAGGTAATCCTGGTGCTCCGCGCCGAGGTGCAGCACGACGCTGGTGCCGTGCGTGTCGCGCTCGGCGGGCTCGACGGTGAACTCGCCCTTGCCCTCCGAGGTCCAGCGGAAGGCCTCCTCCGCGCCCGCGGCGCGGCTGACGACCTCCACCCGATCGGCGACCAGGTAGGCGCTGTAGAAGCCGACGCCGAACTGGCCGATCAGCGAGACGTCGCCCGCCTCCTTGGCCTCCTTCAGCTTCTGCGCGAGCTCCCGGGTGCCGCTCTTGGCGATGGTCCCGAGGTTTTGGGTCAGCTCCTCGCGGGTCATCCCGACGCCCGAATCCCAGACGGTGAGCGTCTTCTGCTCACGGTCCGGGATCAGGCGGATCTTCAGCTCCGCGTCCTTCAGCGCCGGCTCGGTCACCGCGCGGAAGCGCAGCTTGTCCAGGGCGTCGGCCGCGTTCGAGACGAGCTCGCGGAGGAAGACCTCACGGTTCGAGTAGAGGGACTCGATGACGAGGCGGAGGACTTGCTCGACCTCCGCCTCGAAGCGATGGGTGGTCTTGTCGGTTTCCGTCATGTCGGCCGGAAATTGGCCATGTGACGGGGGCTGTCAAGCGTCGGCGGCCTGGGTCCGGTACGGGCCGCCGCTCGCGGGCAGATCCGCCGGCGGCTCGGTGCGGAAGCGCGTGCGGATCAGCGCCCCGAGCCCGAGGCAGGCGAAGGCGATCGTGGCCAGGCTGCCGACCGTCGGCACGATGGACGCCACGTAGAGCACCCCGACCCCGAGCGCGAGCTGGAGCACCTCCTGGCCGCGCAGCCCCTCGAAGGGCAGGGCCGCGCCGATGACGGTGGCCGCGGCGGCGAGCCCCACGTAGGTGGCCACCGGGAGCGCGAGGCCGAGCACCACCGCGGCCGGGATGCCCACGATCGTGATGGCGAGGACCACGATCGCGACGCCCGCGATGACGTAGCCGAGCAGCCCGGTGCCCGCGGTCTTCAGGCCGTCGGTGATCATGGTGGCCTGCATGGCGCGGAGCCGCTCGCGGAACGGGCCGAGGAGCAGCGGCCCGAGCAGGAAGAGCAGCACGTGGGCGACGAAGGAGCGCACCGACTCGCCGAGCCAGTCCCAGAACCCGCCGAGCGGGCCGGCGTCGACGTGGGAGGCGTCGCCGCCGAACGAGACCGCGTCGCCTTCGGCGCGCTGCGCGCCCCGCACGTCGCCCCCGAAGGTCACGGTGTCGCCGCGGACCGCCCCGCCCTCGCGCAGGTCGACGCCGCCGCCGAACGACACCGCGTCCCCGAGGACCTCGCCCTCGACGACGACGTCCCCGCCGAACGAGACGGCGTCGTTCACCACCTCGCCGGCGCCCACGTGCACGTCTTCACCGAAGCGGACGCGATCGCGCGGGCCGTCGGCGAGCGCCACCGCCGGGACGAGGAGAGTCAGAACACAGAGCGCGGACCAGAGCTTCTTCACGCAGCCATCCCCCGCCGCCTCGAGAGGCGGCTCTTCATCGGGCACCAGGACGGCGACCGCGGTCGCCGGAGGCGGCACCGTCGCCGCCTTCGTCCGGTCCCTACGGGGGGTCCGCGCTCGCTATTTCACCTGGAGCGAGGCCTCGGGCCACGCGCGGGCCAGCCACCGCAGCGGCTTCTCCTCGTCGTCGGTCACGCCGTCCGAGGCGGCCACGCTGACCAGGCGCCGGAGGATGCGGCTCTGGGCGTCCACCCGCTCGATCGAGGCGGCGTGCTCCTTGAGCGCGGCGAGGCTCGTGAAGCGCTCGGTCGCGATCCCGACCGCGACGTCGAAGCGGGACGCGCCCATCTCCTCGCGGAGCTTCTTCATCTCGCCGCGCTCGGCCGGCGAGTACTCGCCGTCCGCCCGCACGACGGCTCGCATCAGGCCCAGGAGGGCGAGGTCTTCATCGACGCTGAAGTCGGACAAGTCCATGCGCGGACCGTACCCTCCGGGGCCGCGTGACGCCATCCGGGGACACCCCGGACCGCGGCGCGGTACCCTGGGCGCATGAGCGACTTCACCGTCACCCACTCCGAGGACGAGACCCGCGGGCGCTTCACCCTCCTCCGCGACGCGGAGCAGCTCGGCATGATGACCTACAGCCGCGCGGACGAGGACCTCATCATCGTCGACCACACGGAGACCGACGACGCGATCGCGGGGCAGGGCGGCGGCAAGGCGCTCTTCCACGCGATGGTCGCGTGGGCCCGCGAGTCCGGCACCCGCGTGATGGCCACCTGCCCCTTCGCCCTCGCGATGTTCCGCAAGGACCCTTCGAGCCGCGACGTCTACGCCGGGTGAGCCGGCGGCGGCTTCAATCGCGCGACTTCAGGCGGGGCGGCTTGCGCTTGATCAGCGGGAGGCCCGCCTGGCTGTCGACCTGGGTGCGGGCCGCGTTCATCGTGGCGACGCCGCCCGAGACGATGAAGGCCATGAACTGCGCGCTGTCCGCGTCGACCGGCTCGACCATCTCCTTCTTCACGATGATCAGGTTGCCGGCGAAGTTGTAGGACTGCGGCAGGTAGACCGCGACGTGCCCGGCGAGGCGCACGTCGTCGAAGCGATCGCAGGTCACGAAGCCGAAGATGCGCATGTCGGGCTGGACCCGGACCATCACCGGCTTGTCGAAGGAGCGCTTGTCGCCGACGAACGCGCCGAGCAGGTCCTTGATCGACGTGTAGATGATGTTGACCACCGGGAGGCCACGCATGCCCGCCTCGACCATCTTGATGACCCGGCGGCCCACCACGTTGTGGGTCAGCGCGCCGACCAGGGTGATCGCCGTCAGCGTGATCGCGAGCCCGAGCCCCGGGATCGGCAGCGGGTAGAGGCGATCGATGGCGGAGAGGATCCAGACGACGAGCGCGATCGTGCCGCCGAGGGGGACACAGACGAGCAAGCCCTGGAAGAAGTAGCGAACGATGGTCTTCATGGCGTGGCCTCGATGAAGCGAAAGCGTCGGCCCTCGAACCGGGCGCGCCGGTACGCGCGAGCCAGGGGCACCGCGGCGTCGTAGAGCGCCGGCCGCGCCTCGCGGAGATCGTGGCGCTGCAAGGGATCCTCGTAGGAGTCGTAGACCCGGACCAGGTCGGCGAAAACGTCGTAGATGACGGTCCGGTCCGGCCAGGCGAGCGCCGCCTCCTGCCCGCGGGGCCCGATCATCTCGCTGACCACCGCGCCGTCGGTGGCGCGCATCAGGGGGCCGATGTCCTCGCGGAGGGCGCGCTCGGCGGCGGCGCGCTCCTCGGGGGCGCCCCGGAGCAGGAGCCACGGCAGCACGTAGGCGGTGGAGGTCGGGGCGTCGATCCGGCGCGGGGCGGCGCCGGGCACGCGCACCACGAGCGGGACGTGCACCTGCTCGACGTGCACCGACGAGAGGTGGTGACGGTGGCCTCGATCCCCGAGCGCCTCGCCGTGGTCCCCGGCCACGACGACCACCGTGCGTTCGAGGTCGACCCGCGCGAGCAGCCGCCCGAGCTGCGCGTCGAAGTAGGCGAGCTCCGCGTCGTAGGCGTCGCCCTCACCGCGCGGGCGGTAGTCGTCGTGCGGGCTCACGAAGAAGACCAGCCCGAAGTGGCGCGCGCTCGGCAGCGCCGCGATCGCGAGGTCGGCGATGCGCGCGTCGACGTCGGCGTCGTCGGGATCTCCGCGCTCCTCGGGCACGAGCTGCACCGCGTCGAAGCCCTGGTCGAGCCCCTCGATGTTCCGGGAGAAGCAGCCCTCGTGATCGTGGCCGACCCAGAAGGTGCGCCGCCCGGCCGCGCGCATCGCCTCGACCGCGGTCTCCCGCTCGGGCCGGAGCGCGCCGCGCCAGAAGCGAGGGCGGACGTCGAGCTCCGCGAAGGAGGTCGGCGCCATCGCCAGCATGGCCGCGAGCGAAGGGAACGTGCCGTTCGAGGGCGCCCACGCGCGGGTGAAGGTCCAGGCGTCCTCGGCGAGGCGCGCGAGGTTCGGCGTGGGCCCGTCCGGGCGCGCCAGCGACGTGCGGTCGAAGCGGGTCGCGTCGACCATCACCAGCAGCACGTCGAGGTCCGCGAGCGGGACGTCGACGTCGGGCAGCCCCGAGCTCCGCGCGAAACGAGCCCGCGCCTCCGGGTCCGGCGGCAGCGCGCGGTGGGCCGGGACGTCGGTGGGGAGCAGGTGCGCGCGGTCCCGCTCTAGCGCCTCCTTCACCCCGTGGGCCCGGCCCAGCTCGGTGTAGGCGATGGCGACCGGGCGCGCCCAGGCGCTCGAGGGGAGCTCGAGCCCGCCGAGCAGGATCAGCCCGGCGCCCGCCGCCACCAAGCCGGCCCGCGCGCGTCGGCCCCAGGCCTGGTCGGACGCCGCGCCCCGCGCGACGAGCGCGAGCGCGAGCCCGAGCGAGAGCCCCACGAAGCAGAGCTGGAGCGTGCACTGATGCAGCGTCGGGTACTGACCGACGTAGACGACGTAGTGCGCCCGGGCGACGCCGAGGGAGCCCGCCGCCATCAGCAGGCCGAGCCCGAGGCTGACCCGCCGCCGGCCCTCGACGCGATCGCTGCCCAGCCAGAGGTGCAGGCCCGCGAAGGCGGCGCCAGCGAGCACGAAGCCGAGGGTCGCCGCCAGGCTGTGGGCGAAGGGCGGGTACTCGATGAGCACCTCGCGGGCGAGCGCGCTCTGGGCGATCCCGAGCCCGATCAGCAGCGCGGGCCTGGCCCTCCCCCGATGGGCCAGCGCGGCGGCGGTCAGGCCGAGCGCGGCCGCGGGCACCAGGAACCCGGTCGCGGCGCTGCGCACGAGGTAGCCGAGGGCCGCGAGCAGGCGCGCGGGCGACGTCGCCTCGAGCGGCAAGCGGGTCAGCTCGAGCGCCGCGAGCGCCACGGCCGCGACCGGCGTCGAGAACAGCAGCGCGCGGGCCCGCATCCGGGTGCTCATAGCACGCCTTGAATCCCGGCCCCGGGGACACTACCCCCCGGGCACGATGCTGCGCCGCTTCGCGTGGGGAACGCTCGTCCTGAACCTGGGGGTCATCCTCTGGGGCGCGTTCGTGCGCGCGACCGGCTCCGGGGCCGGCTGCGGGTCGCACTGGCCGACCTGCAACGGCGAGGTCGTGCCCCGCGCGCCCAGCGTCGAGACGATGATCGAGCTGACCCATCGGCTCACGAGCGGGCTGGCCCTGATCGCGGTGCTGGCGATGACCGTGCTCGCCTTCCGGGGCCGGCCGAAGGGCCACCCGATGCGACCGGCCGCGGTGGCGTCGCTGGTGTTCATCCTGCTCGAGGCGGCGATCGGGGCCGGCATCGTGCTGCTCGAGCACGTGGCCGACGATCAGTCGGTCGCCCGGGTCTGGTGGATGGGCGCCCACCTCGTGAACACCTTCCTGCTCGTCGGCGCGCTCGGGCTGACCGCCTGGCTCTCCCCCGAGGACGCGCGCCGCCCGAAGCTCGCCGGTCAGGGCGCGGCGCTCGGCGTCGTCGTCGCCGCGCTCTTCGCCATCCTCGCCGTCGGGGTCACCGGCGCGGTGACGGCGCTCGGCGACACGCTCTTCCCCTCCGCGAGCGTGAGCGAGGGCATCGCGGAGGACTTCTCGGCCACCGCGCACTTCCTCGTGCGGCTGCGGATCTGGCACCCGATCGCGGCCGCGCTCAGCGGCGCCTTCGTGGTCGGGGCCGCGGTCTGGGTCGCGCTCCGGCGGCGGAGCCCGGAGACCAAGCGCATCGCGCTCTTCGTCGTCGGCCTGTTCCTGGCCCAGCTCGCGGGCGGCTTCCTGAACCTCGCCCTGCTCGCGCCGGTCTGGATGCAGCTCGTGCATCTGTTGATGGCCGACCTGCTCTGGCTCTCGATCGTGCTGCTCGGCGCGAGCGCCCTCGCCTCGCCCGAGACGCCGGTGGCCCGGGTCGAGCCGGCCCTCACTTCCGCCTGAGCTTCGCCACCAGCTCCGAGAGCGGCGGCGCCTCCGGCACCTCGGGCAGCGCGTCCGGGTCGAGCTCGGCCAGCACCCCGAGCGCGCCCTGCTCGCCCGCGCCGACGAGCAGCACCCGGCCCGCGACCTCGACGAGGTAGAGCGACCGTCGCCCGTCGAGCGGCACCCGCTCGAGCACCTTCACGCGGCGGCCGCCCAGCGCGAGGCCCCGACCGCGGCTCCACTTCAGGACCACCCAGGCGAGGATGCAGACCGCGGCGAGCGCGAGCAGCGTCTGGAGCAGCGCCACCCCGTAGCCGCCGGGGACGCCCCCCGCCTGGAGGAGCGGGAGCACTAGTAGCGCGGGACTTCGGGGTCGACGTGCAGCGACCAGGCGTCGATGCCGCCCTGGAGGTTGTGCACGTCCTCGAAGCCCATCGTGAGCAGGTGCGAGGCCGCCTGCTGGCTGCGCATCCCGTGATGGCAGTACGTGACGATGGTCTGCTTCTTGTCGAGGTCGGCGATCTTGCCCCGCATGTCCTCGTCCATCATCACCGAGGGCTCGATCTTGGCGGTCGCGCGCTCCTCCACCGTCCGGCAGTCGAGCAGGAGGTGCGGCTTGCCCTCCTCGATCCAGCTCTGCAGCTCGCCGACCGTGAGCTGGTTGACCATCGGGGGCACGTTGGGGTTGTCGACCTTGAAGCCGGCCTGGCCGCCCTTCTCGATGAAGTCGATCGAGACGCCGTCGGCGCGCCGCGCGGTGCTGCGCGTCATCACCAGGTCCAGCTCACCCATGTCGAGCACGACGTCGCCCTCGCGCTGCTGATCGAGGTCGAGGAGCGGCTCCCAGTTGCTGCCGATGGTCAGCCGCACGACCGGCTCCTCGGTGTCGCCCTCGGCGTCCCAGAAGCGCAGGAACGCGTTCTCCGCCGACTTCGACATCGTGATCTCGGGCGTGGACAGCTCGATGCGCTGGGTGCCGAGCACCTGCGCGAGCTCTCCGCTCTTGGTCATCTCGTGCACGATGTCGGAGCCGCCGATGAACTTCCCGTGCACGTAGAGCTGCGGGATCGTCGGCCAGTTGCTGAAGGTCTTCACGCCCTCGCGCATCGTGGGGTCGGCGAGCACGTCGATGGTCGCGTACTCGTCGAGGAACTCGTCGAGGATGTCGCACACGCGCGCGGAGAAGCCGCACTGCGGGGCGCGCCGGGTGCCCTTCATGAACAGCACGACCTCGTGCTCCTCGACCAACCGCTGAATTCGCTCCTCGACGCTCATGCCGGACAAGAAACCACGGGCCGATCCCGGTGGCAATACATCACCGGTGATCCATCCCGCCGTTGATGGAAGGGCGGGGGCCGTGATATTCGAGAGGCGAGGCAAGACGCCTCGGGGGGGGAGCTCGGATGCGGAGCGTCGCGCTGGCGATCGCCATGGCATTCGCCACAGGCACGGGCCTGTCGGGGGCGGCGTACGCCCAGACCGACGAGTCGGCCGGGCGTCGGGCCTTCCGGCTCGGCCAGGCGCATTACGAGAACGGCGAGTTCGCGGAGGCGGCGGCCCAGTTCGAGGAGGCGTACCGGCTCTCCGGCCGCGCGCGTCTGCTCTACAACGCCTACCTCGCCTACCGGGACATGCAGGACCTGCCGAATTCGGCCCGGACCCTGCGACGGTTCCTCCAGGAGGGGACGGATCTCTCGGCGAGCGAGCGCGACCAGCTGCAGGCGCGCCTCGAGGCCATCGAGCGGGTGATGGCGGAGAGCGCCTCGGAGCCCTCCGAGCCGCAGCCTACGACGCAGCCGCAGACGGAAACGCAGCCGGTGGCGACGACGGCGCAGACGCCGCCGGTGGCGACCCCGACCGCGGGCGTCGAGCCGGCGCCGGTGCGAGACGGCGGCGGCGGCTTCTCGCCCTCCCCCGTCGGCTTCATCGTCGGCGGCGCGGGCGTGGCCCTCGTCGTCGGCGCGATCGTCACCGGCGTCATGTCGAGCGGCGACCTCTCGACGCTGGAGGAGCGCTGCCCGATGGACCGGTGCCCCGACGACCCGGAGCTCCGCGACGCCCAGAGCCGCGGCGCGACGCTCGCCACCGTCACCGACGTGCTCTGGATCACCGGCGCGGTCGCGATCGCGGCCGGGGTGACCCTGGTGTTCGTGCTGCAGGACGACTCCGGCTCCGAGGCGAGCGCCGGCATGGCGTGCACGCCCGACGGCTGCTTCGGCAGCGTGCGAGGGACCTTCTGATGCGCCGTCTTCGACCCACGCTGCTCGCCGCGCTCGTCGCCGTCTCCCTCGGCGGCTGCTCGGCGGTGAACGACTTCGGTCGGTTCATGTTCGGCGACGAAGCCGACGCCGGCCTGCCCGACGGCGCGGTGGGCGACGCGGGCGTGGACTCGGGCGTCGACGCGGGCGCCGACGCGGGCGCCGACGGTGGCGCAGACGACGACGCGGGCACGGACGGTGGGGTCACGCCCCGCGGTCCGTCGGCGATCGTGCAGACGGCGGGCGGCGCGGTGATCCGCACGCCCGAGTGGGGACTTCGCGTGACGATCGGCGCGCCGCAGCCCATGGGCGCGGCGTCGAACGGCTCGCACCGGCTCCGGGTGGGGCCGCAGGCTCGGTAGGAGGGGACGAGGATGCAGCGCACGCTTCTCATCATCGCGATCGGAGCGCTCTCGGCGAGCCCGGCGCTCGCGCAGGCGCCGACCGTGCTGCCCATGCAGGGCTTCTTGACCGACGGCGACGGGACCCCGATCGATGGGGGCACCTCGCTGGAGATCAACCTGTACGACGGCGACGTGAGCGCGACCGTGCTCTACGGCGAGAGCCAGACGGTGATGGTCGACCAGGGCCACTTCACCGCCTACGTCGGCGACGGCACCCCGAGCGCGGGCCCGCTCGATCTCGCGATCTTCCGCGACAACGCGGACGTGTGGGTCGGCATCACCATCGACGGCGGCACCGAGCTGCCGCGCTTCCAGCTCGGCAGCGTCCCCTACGCCGGCCTGGCGCAGTACGCGGCCAACGCCCAGCAGCTGATGGGCATGCCGGCCACCGACTTCCAGGCGCGCGTCACCGGGACGTGCGGGGCGGGCGAGGCGATCACCGCCATCGCCGGAGACGGCACCGTCACCTGCTCGCCCACCGGAGACATCACCGAGGTCGTCGCCGGGGCCGGCCTCGCGGGCGGCGGCGCGGCGGGCTCGGTCACCCTGAACGTGAACCCGACCCAGGTGCAGACCCGCGTCTCCGGCACCTGCCCGGCCGGCGAGGCCATCGTGCGCATCAACATGGACGGCACCGTCACCTGCGCCGCGACCGGTGACATCCTCGGCGTCGTCGCCGGCACCGGCCTCTCGGGAGGCGGCGCCTCCGGCACGGTCACCCTGAACATCGCCGACGACGGCGTGCGGGCCGCCCAGATCGCGACCGACGCCGTCGGCGCCTCCGAGATCGCGGCGAACGCGGTGGGGACGTCGGAGATCGCCCCCGACGCGGTGGTGACCGGGTCGATCGCCGACCAGGCCGTGCAGGAGTCCGATCTGAACCTCGACTCCGTGGGGACGGTGAGCAGCACGACGGATTTCACCGTGATGAGCCGGTTCATCAGCGCTGGGGCGATCAACGGGGTGACCAGCGGTCGCGTGATGATCGTGACGGGAGGTAGCTCGGGTCGTGGCGGCCCTGCGGGTGGCGGGGGAACGGCCACCGTGCTCTGCGGCAGCACCACCGTGGAGACGATCACCCTGTCCGGCGGGGGCTTCCGTCCATGGACGTACATCACCCCATCGTTCACGCTCTCGTCGTGCTCGGGGCTGGACGTCCAGGTCCGCGCGAGCGCCGCCGCGAGCCCCGTGACGCTCCGTGAGGTGCGCTTCCTCCCGGGGCTGTAGCAGCGCGCGTGAAGCACCTCCCCGCCGTCTGCATCATCGGTCTCCTGATCGTCTCGGTCGCCGGCGCCGCGGCGTACGTCGACCTGAGTCGCCGACTCGACGCGCTCGCCGCCCAGCCGCGCGCTTCGGGCGCGGAGCCCGGCCTCGACGAGCGGGCGCGTCCACCTGCGGCAGCGAGGGAACAGGCGGCCCAGCGTGAAGGGCTGTGGGACTGCGACGGGTCGATCGACGGCGCCGCGCTCACGCGAGTGGTCGGGACGCACGGCCGGTCCGTGTTCGAGTGCCGTGATCGCGCCCAGAGAGAGGGAGGGCCGGTGGCCGGCCTGCTCGACGTGCACCTCCGCGTCGCTCCCGACGGCCACGTCGCGGCAGCTCGGCTGGGCGGCACCATCACTCACCCGGAGCTCACCCGTTGCGTGGCGAACGCCGCGCTCCGCTGGACGTTCGAGCCCGTCGAGGCGAGGGAGTGCGCCGAAGTGGTCATCCCCTTCGCCTTCGCCCCGGACGTCGAGCCCGCGCCTTAGCCCGCGCTCGAGTCGAGAGCCGCGGTCACGAGAGCCGCGGTCACTCCGCGGCGTCGACGACCGCGGGCGCCTCTTCGAAGTCGATGGCGCGCTCGAGGAGCTGCGCGATGTCGAGCTGCGAGACGTCCTCGCGCTCCTCGCCGGCGATGCCGTCGGTGAGCATGGTCATGCAGAAGGGGCAGGCGCTGGCGATGGTGTCGGCGCCGGTGTCGAGGAGCTGGAGCGTGCGCTTGGTGTTCACGCGCTGCTCGCCCGGCTCCTCCTCCTTCCACATCTGCGCGCCGCCGGCGCCGCAGCAGAGGCCCTTCGACTTGTTCCAGTACTCGGGCTCGACGAGCTTCACGCCGGGGATGCTCTCGATCACCTCGCGCGGGCTGTCGTAGATCGAGTTGTAGCGGCCGAGGTAGCAGCTGTCGTGGTAGGCGACGGTCGCGTCGACGCGCTTGGTCGGCGTGAGCTTGCCGGCCGCGATGAGCCCGTTGAGGAAGTCCGTGTGGTGGACCACGTCGTACTGGCCGCCGAAGCTCGGGTACTCGTTGGCCAGCGTGTTGAAGCAGTGGGGGCAGGCGGTGATCACCGTCTTGCCGGCCGCGCCGTAGCCGTTGAGCGTCTCGACGTTCTGCTCGGCGAGCATCTGGAAGAGGTACTCGTTACCCGCCCGCCGCGCCGGATCCCCGGTGCAGGTGGCCTCGGCGCCGAGGATGGCGAAGTCCACGCCGGCGTGGTGCAGCAGCTTGGCCACCGCGCGCGCCGTCTTCTTGGCCGAGTCGTCGTAGTTCGCCGCGCAGCCGACCCAGTAGAGGACCTCCGCGTCGGGCTTGTCGGCGACGAGCGGCACGTCGAACGGGACGCCGCCCGCCTCGAGGCCGTCGGCCCAGTTGCCGCGATCCATCGCCGGGAGGTTCCACGGGTTCCCGTTGACCTCGATGCCCTGGAACATCTTCTGGAGGTCGTGCGGGAACTCGTTCTTGATCATCATCTCCGCGCGACGCATCTCGACGATCTTGTCGACGTAGGAGATGTTGACCGGGCACATCTCCTCGCAGGCGCGGCAGGTCGTGCAGGCCCAGATCACCTCGGGGTGGATGACGTCGCCGATGAGGTCGACCGGCGAGAGCACGCGGTTGTAACCCTCGGGCGGATCGCCGTGCACGAAGAGGTTCTGGCTGTCCGGGATGACGTCCGGCCGCTCGATGCCGCCCGTGCCGAGGTAGTGCGGCTCGAGGTCGTACATGTGGTCGCGGATCGCGAGCGTGTAGTGCTTGGGGCTGAGCTTCTTGCCCGTCGTGTAGGCGGGGCAGTTGTCGCTGCAGCGGCCGCACTCGGTGCACGTGTAGAGGTCGAGGACGTGCTTCCAGGTCAGGTGCTCGGGGCGAGTGACGCCGATGGGCTCGTCGTTCTCGATCTTGCCCTCGATGTCGGCGACGTCCGGCAGCTTGCCCTTGGGCTCGAGGTTCCCCGCGAAGATGTTCGGGAGGACCGTGATGATGTGGAAGTGCTTCGAGTAGGGCAGCAGGTTCAGGAACGCGAGGACCCAGGCCGCGTGCCACCAGAAGCCGGCGTGCTCGAGGAAGACGACCAGGCCGAGATCGAGGCCGGCGAACATCATCGCGAACACCGAGCCGAACGGCTCGTACCAGACCCAGCTCGGGGCCACGCCGGCCGCCCGCGCCTCGCGCGCCAGATCGCCGCCGACGTAGATGTAGTCGGCGAGCATCATCGTGATGATGATGCCGAGGATGATCAGGCCCTCGGCGCCGAAGCTCATGCGGCGGGGCTTGGGGCCCACGCGCAGGTAGACGAAGTACGCGGCGCCCGCGATCGCCGCGAAGGCCGACAGCTCCTTGGCGAAGGAGTACAGGACCGCGAGGGCGTCCCAGACCGGGCGCCCGCCGGTGATGCCGGCCGCCCAGGCGAAGAGGTCGAAGTCGGCGTCGAAGCCGCGGATCCAGAGGATGACGCTGTTGAGCAGCAGCACCTGGAAGGCGACGAAGATGCCGATGTGCGCGATCCCGGCCAGCCGGTAGCGCTCGTTGTTCGGCATCTTCTTCTGGCCGAGGGCGTAGACGAGCACGAGGCGGATGCGCTCGTTCAGCTCCTTCAACGACTTCAGGGAGAACCTCGGCTCCTCCTGGGCGACGCGCATCAGGCGCCACCGCCGCACCGCCGACCAGGCGAAGAGGCCAAGGAAGACGACGAAGACGAGGGTCATCGCGATCGGGCTCATGGACCTGCTCCTCGAGGACCCCACCCCGGGGACCGGGTCATGGGGTCATCCCGCGGCCCGGTCGATGCCGCACCGCGTCAATACCAAGGACCCGCTCCGCTTAGCGTGCGGGGCGGGCCCTGTCCAACGTAGGCACGCGTGAGCGTGCGCCTTCGTTACTACTTCGGAAGCTTCGCGTCGAAGAACGCGCGGAGCTTGATGAGGTTCTTCTCCTCGCGGGCGAAGGCCGGGGCCTCGTAGCCGCCGGCGAAGCCCCGCACGTCGCTGAGGAGCGCGTCTCGGACCTCACCGTCCTCGAGGATGTCGTTGACCGAGCGGCCGCGGGCCGCGCCCCGCCGGAGGCCCTTCACGTAGGCCTCGAGCCGGTCGTAGTCGGCTTCGAGGAAGTCCTTGATGGTGTCGCAGTCGTTGGCCAGATCGCCGAGGACGCGCAGCTTCTCTCCGTCGACCCCGTCGGCGTCGCCGCGGGCGGCCAGATCGGCGGCGACCCGCAGGACGAAGGCGTCGTCGAGGTAGCCGATGTCGTCGATCCCGTCGGGGATGAGGTCGAGGGACTTGAACAGGTAGTTCAGCCCGCCGGCGACCGCCTCCTTCGCCTCCTGCCCGAGGCCGTCCTCGGACAGCAGCTGGGAGAGCTTCTCGGCGTCGTCGCCGAGGCTGCGGAGCCAGCCAGGGAAGGTGTCGAGGTACTTGGCTTGGTTTTCGCTCATCGTGGTCTCCGAGGCCCGCCTGTCGGGCGAGTCGCGGCATCCTATCCGAAGGCCGCCGCGCGGTTCAACGGGTGGATGAAATGCGTGGCTCGGCGGGCTATCGTCCGCCGCATGTCAGCCAGATGGTTCCTGGTGCCCCTGCTCCTCCTGCTCGCCGCGCCGGCCGCGGCGCAGGACGTGGGGGCGAGCGCGCAGGTGGAGGCGGAGGTCGGCGTCGAGGTCGGCGGCGCCGAGGCCGAGGCCGGCGTCGAGGCGGAGGCCACCACCGAGGCCGAGGCCGAGCCGCCGAGCCCCCGCGCCAGCCGCCCCGCGCCGCCGCCGATCATGGTGGTCGTGCTGCCCGGCCGCCGGGTGCCCGAGGCGGTGAGCGCCGCCGCGTCGGCCTCGCTGGTCACCCAGCTCGAGGCGATGAGCGGTGGCCGCCCGGTGCTGGCGGTCGGAGCCCAGGCCCAGGCCCTGATCGACGCGATCGCCGCCTGCGAGGAGGACGCCTGCGTCGGCGCCCAGCTCGGCGAGGCGGGCGCGCAGGCCGGCGCCCTGCTCCGGCTCGAGCGCAGCCGCCGCGGGGTGACCGCCACCCTCGAGCTGCGCGACCCGGTGAGCGGCGCGCTCCGCCACGAGCCGATCGAAGGCGAGCTGCCGCGCGGCGAGGAGGGGGTCGCCGAAGCCCTCGCCTCGCTCAGCGTGCAGCTGGAGGGCTCGATGCCGAGCCCGCCGCCGCCGCCGGCCACCCTGCTGGTGACCGTCAACGTCGACGGCGCGGCGGTGGAGCTCGACGGGCAGGCGATCG
Organism: Myxococcota bacterium; assembly: GCA_036149055.1. Taxonomy (GTDB): domain Bacteria; phylum Myxococcota_A; class Polyangia; order Polyangiales; family Sandaracinaceae; genus JAVJQK01. The sequence goes on from JAYZQJ010000106.1 coordinate 33,721, forward strand.
GCGAGAGCCCGGTGGCCGCGGTCGAGGTGCCCGAGGGCGACCACACCGTCATCGTGCGGGCCGAGGGCTACAACATCGAGCGACGCTCGACCCGCATCCGACCGGGCGAGCGCGCGCGGCTCGACGTCACCCTGACCGAGGTCGGGGCCGTCTCGCAGCTCACCGGCGAGGCGCCGGATCCGGACAACCCCTGGGCCCAGCCCGCCGAGGGTGAGGGCGAGCTCACCGACCAGTGGTGGTTCTGGACCGCGATCGGCGGCGGGGCCGCGCTCGTCATCGGCGCCGTCATCATCATCGCGGTGGTCGCGTCCGATCAGGGCCCGCCGCCGATGCCGCCGGACCCGACCGGCATCATGCTTCCGCCGATCATGGGAGGGTTCTGATGCGCCGCGTGTTGATCGCCCTGGTCACCCTCGGGGCCTCGCTCCTCGCCAGCTGTGGCGGGGAGGAGCCGCCGCCGGAGGGCTTCCACCTCCTGCTCCGCTTCACGTCGAGCGACCCGACGGTCTACGAGCGCGTCATCGTGCGCCTCGACCCGCCGGGCAACGACCAGCGCTTCATGGGCATCGAGCCGATGAGCTACGCCGACGGCAACATCGAGCTCTCGGTCGACGCCGACGGGGTCGCGATCTTCTCGATCGCCGGGCCCTACGTCGCGATGTTCGCCGAGCAGGAGGAGCCGCTCACCCACGTCTTCGACCTCGAGGTCTGGACCACCGAGGACCAGATGATGCGGAGCCGCCCGCCCTTCGTGACCGTCAACGTCGAGCGCTCCGGCGAGGTCATCGCGATGGGTGACTCCTTCCTCCCCCAGTGGCCGCTCCAGCTCGGCGGCGAGGTCACGATCCAGGTGCCGTGTCGCGAGCCCTCGCTCTGCACGCCTTGAGCGGCTCCGTGCGCGGCCCGAGCATGCGCGGCCCGAGCGGAGCCCTCCTCGCCCTGCTGCTCGCCGGCTGCCTCGGCGGCGGCCGGCCGCCCACGATCACGCGCCACGTCGGCGGTCGCGCGCGGCCCGGCATCTTCGTCTCCCCCTACTCGTACGAGCACTTCGTGCGCGGCGAGCTGGCCTACCAGCGCGGCGAGCTGCGCGCGGCGGCCGAGGAGTTCCGGCTCGCCCGAGCCGGCCCCGAGGACGACCCGCTCCTGATTGCGCGGCTCGCCGACGTGATGGACCGGCTCGGCCGCGAGGACGAGGCGATGGCGCTGCTGGCCCAGGGCGACGCGCTCGACGCCGAGTCGGAGCTGATCGCGCTCGCCCGCGGGACCCTGCACGAGCGGCACGGCCGGCTGGACGAGGCGGCGGAGGCCTTCTCCCGCGCCGCCGCGATCGCGCCGCGCTCGGAGGCCGGCCCGCTCGCGCTCTCACGGGTGCTGCGAGCGCAGGACCGCGACGAGGAGGCGGACGCGACCCTGGAGCGCTTCCTCGATCGCGGCGAGGGCGCGGGCGCGGCCCGGGCTCGCCTCGCGCTCGCGGTGGAGCGCCGCGATCCGGTGGCGGCCGCGCAGGCGGTCCGCGCGCTCCTCGAGGCGGCGCCGGCCCGCGCGGACGAGGTCCGCGAGGCGGTCGAGGTGGCCCTGACGACCGACCACCCGGAGCTCGCGCTCGAGCTGCTCGAGGCCCTTCCGGCCGGCGAAGAGGACCGCGAGCGTCGGCTGCGCGCGGCGCTCCTGGCCGGCGACCGCGACCGGGCCGAGGGCATCCTCGCGCGCTGGATGCCCGAGGGCCCGGCGGAGCTGCTGCGGGTGGCCGAGGGCTACGTCGCGGTCGGCATGCCGGAGCGAGCGGTGGAGCTGGCGCGGGTGGCGACCGCCGCGGACGGCGGAGGCCCCGCGCGGCGGGTGCTCTCCGAGGCGCTGCGCGCGTCGGGCCGCGTCGGCGAGGCGGCGTGGACCGCGGCGCCGATCGCGCCCGGGAGCCAGGCCTGGCCGGAGGGCCCGCTCGCCCTCGCCGCCGCGCTGCGCGCCGCCGCCCGACCGGGGCTCGCGGCCGAGGTCCTCTCCCGCGCGCGGCGGACCCGCGACGCGCCGGCGCTGCGCCTGGCGCACGCGGACGCGCTCGCCGCCGCCGGCGCGCTCGACTCGGCCCTCGCCGTGCTCGAGGGAGACGGCCCCACGTTCGGGGTCGCGCGGGCGCGGCTCCTGGAGCGCGCGGGGCGGGCGGACGCGGCGGCGGCGGCGTGGGCCACCGTCCCGGCGGACGCCGCCGAGGTCGACGCGACGGCCCGGGCGCGCGCGCGGGTGGAGACGCTGTGGGCGCGGGGCGAGCACGACGCGGCCATCGACGGGCTCACGGAGCACGTCGCGCGCGCCCCCGAGGATCTGTGGGCGCGGGCTCGCCTGGCCGCGATGCTCCGGGCCGAGGGCGAGGACGGCCGCGCCCGCGAGATCACCGAGGCGGCGCTACCGCTCGCCGTCGAGCCGGCGCTGCGGCGCGCCCTCGGCGGCTGACGACCCGGGCGGCGCGAGCGCCTCGAGCAGCGCCTCGCGGGTGAAGGGCTTGCGGAGCACGCGGGTGCCGGGCAACGCCTCGGTCGCCACCTGACCGCCCGACACGATGAGGATGGTGAGCTGCGGCTGATCGACGAGCAGCTCGCGCGCGAGGTCCGCCCCTCGGCCGTCCTCGAGCTCGAGCGCGCAGAGCACGACGTCGATCGGCGAGCGCTCGGCGGCGGCGCGCGCCTCGGCCGCGTTGGAGGCCTCGCGGACCCAGGCCCCGGTCGCCTGCAGCAGGCGGGCGACGCCCCGGCGGAGCGGCGCGTCGTCATCGACGATCAGCACCCTGCGCCCGCGCACCCGCGCCGCGAGGTCCTCGCGCTCCTGGGTGGTCTTGGCCGCGCGCGGCGCCCGGTCCAGGACGGGCAGCCAGAGCCGCACGCAGGTGCCCCGCCCGAGCTCCGACTCCACCTCGACCGCGCCCCCCGCCGCGTCGGCGAGCGCGAGCACGCTCCCGAGCCCGAGGCCGGTCCCGGCGCCCGAGGCCGCCTTGGTGGAGAAGAACGGCTCGAAGATCCGCGCCCGCGTCTCGTCGCTCATGCCCTCGCCCCCGTCGCGCACGGAGACCCGCGCGTAGCGGCCGGGGCGAGCGCGCAGCGGGGCCGGGCCCTCCCCGGGCTCGAGCGTCGTCACGTCGCTCGTCAGCGCGATGCGCCCGCCCTCCGGCATCGCGTCGCGGGCGTTGGAGCAGAGGTTGAGGATGGCCCGGTCGAGCGCCCCCGAGCCCACCTCGAGCCAGCCCCGGGCCTCTGCGCGCACGTCGAGCTCGACGTTCCGCGGCAGGAGCCTCCGGGCGAGCGCGGCGACCCGCGGCAGCGCGCGCGACAGCTCGGTGGTGGAGCCCGTCTGGTCCTCCTCGCGCGCGAAGGCGAGCAGCCCGCCGGTCAGCTCCGCGCCCCGGGTCACCGCCTCCAGGATATCTTCGCGCGCCTCGAGCTGCGACGGCTCCTCGGGGCGCAGGAACTCGGCGCCCGCCCGGATCACCGCGAGCAGGTTGTTGAGGTCGTGCGCGATGCCTCCCGCGAAGCGCCCCAGCGCCTCCATGCGCCGCTCCCGGGCCACGTCCCGCGCCTGCTGGGCGAGCACCTCGTGCCGGATCTCGAGGTTGCGCACCCCGTAGGCGCCCGGGCCGATCAAGAAGAACGCCATCGCGAGCAGGTTGGCGAGCTGCACGTAGGGCGACGCCGGCACCCGCGGCGGGGCCAGCCCGGCGTGCTCGAGGGTGAAGAGCGCCCCGATGATGCCGATCGCGATCAGCGCCCACACCACGCCCGTCCGGCGCATCCCGAGGAGGAGAGCGCCGAACGGGGGCAGCAACATCCACTGCGCGGCGATGATGAAGAAGCCGCCCCGGAACCAGCCCACGCAGGCGATGGCCGAGATCGCGACGGCGCAGAGGAACTGGTACGCGACCGCGACCGACAGCCGCGCCGCCACGAGCGAGGTGAAGGGGGCCAGCGCGGCCCCGGCGAGGAGCGCGGCCGCCGCGCCCGAGAGGTCGTAGACGAAGTACTGGACCGCCGCCTGCGCGGCGAACACCGGCGGCACCGCGATGGAGAGCCATCGCATCCAGCGCCGGTGGTGCGCTTCGAGCCACACCTCCTGCGGCACCCTCGCGGATGCCGAGGCCTCGTCCCCCTCGATGGCCACGACCCAGGATACACCCGGGGCGCGAGGCGGCGTCAACGCGCCTCGACCGGGGTCCCGTCCGTCACCTGATCGGAGGGGTGCGCAACCAGCCTGTCACCCTCCTCCACCCCGCCCAGGATCTGCACCTCGAGGCCATTGCGCCTCCCGGTCTCCACAGGCGTGAGGCGGGCGACGCCCCCTTCGATCGCGTACACCGCCCAGCCGCCCGCGTGCCGGAACACCGCGTTGGCCGGCACCCGCAGCACGTCCGCCTCCTCCCAGATCACGATCTGGGTCTCGACCCGGTAGCCGTCGCCGAGGCGCTGCCAGGCCTCGCCCGGGCTGTCGAGATCGATGACCACGTTGATGCGCTGCTCCTCGACCCCGAGCGCGCTGGTGCGAGTGAACGCGCTCGGCTCGATGAGGCGCACGTGGGCGTCGAGCGGGTCGCCGCCCCAGCGCTCGACGATCACGCGCTGCCCCGGCTCGATCTGGACGGCGTCGCTCGTCAACACATCGACCGCGATCTCGAGGTGCGAGGGATCCCCGAGCTCCAGCAGCGGGGTGCCCGCCTGCACCACCCCCGCGCTCTCGTGCATGACCCGGAGCACCTGCCCCTCGATGGGCGAGGTGACCTCCATCTGCTCGCCCGCGTCCTCGCCCTGATCGAAGCGGCCGAGCGCGGCGCGCGCCATCTCGAGCTGATGCGCGGCGACGCGGACGCCGAACTCGGCGCTCGTGAGCTCCTCGCGCCGGCTGCGCCGCTCGAGCTCCACCCGGTCGAGCGCCTCCTGGGCCAGCGTGCCGCGCTGCACGAGCCGCTGATGCCGACCGACCTGCGTCTCCGCGAAGGTCAGCGCGGCGCGCCCCCGCTCGACCGAGGCCCGGGCCTGCCGGAGCTGCGCGGCGGAGGCCGCCACCCTCGCCTCCGCCTCCGCGCGGGACTGCGCGTCCATCAGCGGGCGCGCGAGGGGCACGAGCCTGGCGAGCACCGCGCCCTCGCTCACCGGGTCGCCGGGGTCCAGCTCGATCCGCCCCAGGTTGCCGGTGAGGGGCGCGCTCAGCACGTAGCGATCGCTGACCCGGGAGCGGCCGTCCTCGTCGACGGTGACCCGCAGCGGCCCGCGCTCCACCAGGGCGACGTCGACCAGAACCGGCTTGGGCAAGAACGCCACCACGATCATCGCGAGCAGCCCGAGGGCCGCGCCGATCCAGAGCGAGCGCTTCAGCCACTTCACGAAGCTGCGCTTGCCGTTCTTCCTGCGCTGCGGCGGTGCGTCGGTCGCCATGTTCACTCCCGGGTCTTCAAGACCGCGATCAGGTCGAGGTGGTCGAGCTTGCGGCGGACGAGCAGCGCGCTGACGAGGCCCGCGCCGAGGATCACCGCCGTCGAGAAGGCGTAGGTCTGGCTCGAGACCATCGCGGCCATCCGGTACCGCTCGGGGTCGGCCATCGCCATCATGCCTTCGGCCATGAGCGTCCCCAGCCAGAGCCCGAGCGGGATGGCCAGCAGCACCTGCACCGCGAGCTCACCGAGGAGGACCGCGCTGATCTCGCGGCGCGTGAAGCCGAGCACCCGCAGCGAGGCGAGATCCCGGCTGCGCATCGAGAGCGCGACCCGCGCGTTGTTGTAGACGACGCCGATCGCGATCACGACGGCGAAGAGCGTCAGGATGAAGGTCATCGCGCCCCAGGTCTGCCCGGTCTGCGCGCGGGTCCGCGAGATGAGCCCGGTGCGCGAGAACAGGCTCTGCACCCCGCTGCGATCGCGGAGCCGGCGGCGCAGCTCGTCCTCCCGCGCCGGGTCGATGTCGAGCAGCACGGTGTTGACGGTGCGCTCCTCCCCGACGAGCGCGGCGAGGCTGTCGATGTGCATGTAGGCCTGCAGGCCGAACATCTCGTCGATCGTGCCGCTGATCGGGACGCGGTAGGTGCCGCGGTTCCCCTCCCGCACCTGCACCTCGACCCGGTCGCCCACCCCCACGCCGAGGAGCGCGGCGAGCGTGCTCTCCATGAGGAGCCCCTCGCGCGGCAGCTCGATCTCCTCTCCTCGCGCGTCCTGCAGCCGGCGCAGCTCGAGCCTCCCGGGCCGCCCGAAGACCACCGCGTCGCGGTGCACCGCCCCGCTCGTGAAGCGCACCGGCACCGCGCGCATGCCCTCGGCGTGGGTGACGCCAGGCAGGTGCGCGAGCTCGCCGACCACGCGCTCCGGCATCGGCCGGACGAGCTGCACGGCCAGGTCCTCGGTCATCGCGCGCTGGAAGACCTGCGCGATGAGGTGCTCGAACGCGTCCATGCCCGAGCGCCCGGCCACGAGGATGGCGAGCGCCATCGAGATCCCGAGCGCGCTGAGCGCGGTCCGCAGCGGCCGCCGCGTGATCTCGCGGAAGACCATGCGCGCCGAGGTCCCGAACAGCCCCATCAGCCCGACGCGCTCGAAGATCGATCGCGTGTAGCGCGCGGGCGGCGGCGGCCGCATCGCCTCGGCGGGGGGCAGCTTCACCACCTGGCGCACCGCGATCGACGCCCCGACCACCGCCGCGAAGAGGCTGACGCCCACGCCGACGAGCGCGACCTGCGGGTCGAGCTGGTAGCGCAGCAGCGGCATGCGGAAGTACTCGGTGTAGAGCTCGGTGAACTTCGCGCCGAGCCACCAGCCGGCGAGGATGCCGATCAGCGCGCCGAGGAAGACGACCACGCTGACCAGCTTCAGGTAGTGCAACCCGATCGAGAGATCCGGGTAGCCGAGCGCCTTGAGCGCGGCGATCTGCGGGCGCTGGAGGTGGATCAGCCGCGCGAGCACGATGTTGAGCAGGAAGGCGGCGACGGCGAGGAAGATGAACGGCACGAAGGTCGCCATCGACTCGAGCTGAAGGAGCTCCTGCGTGAGGAAGTAGTTCGACTCCTGCCGCGATCGGGGCAGCGCGCCGAAGCCGCCGTAGGGCTCGAGGGTGCGGTCCACCGCGTCGATCACCGCGTCCTCGCTCGCGCCCGGCTGCAGGGTGAGCACCAGATCGTCGAACGCGCCCTCCATCTGGAAGACCGCGCTCGCCGCGTCCTCGAACATCCAGACGATCGCGAAGGCGTTCGGCTCGGGCATCGCGTTGCCCGGCTCGAGCGCGAAGACGAACTCGGGCGAGAGCGCGGTGCCCACCACGCGCAGCTCCCGCCGCGAGCCGTTGAGGAGCGCCACCAGCGTGTCGCCTGGCTCGATGGCCCGCGCCTCGGCGAAGTTGTCGAGCAGGAGCACCTCGTCGGCGTGCCCCGGCTCCGGCCAGCGCCCTCGCATCACCTCGAGCCCGTTCATCGGCGGCGCGCTGCCGTCGCTCGGGATGCTGAGCACCAGCCCGCTCGAGGGCTCGGGCTCGCCGGGGAACGGCAGGTAGACGAGCTCCGAGACCCGCGGGTAGACCCGCGCCACTCCGTCGAGTCGCTCGATCCGTCGGGCGACGCTGCGCGGGACCCGCTTGGCCTGGGCGAAGACGTCCGCCATGCGCTGCCGCTCGTAGTACGCGTCGCGCGAGGCGAAGAGGCTCGAGTAGGTGCCGCGCAGGGTGACGTAGGTGGCGATGCCGGCCGCGACCACGAGCGCGATCGTCAGCACCTGCCCGCGCAGCGTGCCGAGATCCCGGAAGAGCTTGCGGTCGAGGGCCGAGAGCACCGGCTACCACTCGATCTCGTTCGGGTGCAGCTTCTCCTCGTTGCGCTCGACGGTGGCGATGCGCCCGTCGGCCAGCGTGATCACCCGGTCGGCCAGCTTCGCGATCGGCGCGTTGTGGGTGATGACCGCGGTGGTCGTGCCGAGCTCCCGGTTGATCCGCTCGAGCACCTCCAGGACGAGCTTGCCGGTGCGGAAGTCGAGCGCGCCGGTCGGCTCGTCGCAGAGCAGGACGTCGGGCTGCTTGGCGACCGCCCGCGCGATCGCCACCCGCTGCTGCTCGCCGCCCGAGAGCTGCGCCGGGAAGTGGTCCAGCCGCGCCCCCAGCCCGACGAGCTCCAGCGCCTCCTCGGGCGCGAGCGGGTCGGTCGAGATCTCGGTGACGAGCGCGACGTTCTCCTTCGCGGTGAGGCTCGGGATGAGGTTGTAGAACTGGAAGACGAAGCCGACGTGCTGCCGCCGGTAGGAGGTCAGCTCCGAGTCGTCCGCGTCGGTCAGCTCCCAGTCGCGATAGAAGACGCGCCCCTCGGTCGGCACGTCGAGCCCGCCGAGGATGTTCAGGAGGGTGGACTTCCCGCTGCCCGACGCGCCGAGCAGCACCATCAGCTCGCCCTCGAAGAGGTCGACGTCGCAGCCCCGGAGGGCGGGGACCTCGACCTCGCCCATCTCGTAGACCTTCGTCACGCCGCGCGCGTGCAGCACCGCGTCCAAGCCCGCCTCCCGCCGCTGGACCAACCACCGGTTCGACCGGTGGTCTAAAGAATGCGCATGCCCTCCGCGGAGTCAACCCGCGGACGCCGACTCATTCCGGCAGGTCGAACGCCCGGCGCAGCCCGGGGCGCATGGACTCCCACTGCGCCTGGGTCACGAAGTGCCAGCCGATGACGCGGAGGCCGGCCTCGCCGCGGTTGCGGGTCATGACCGTCAGCATGTGACTCGTCGCGCAGGTGAACCGCACCAGGTGAACGGCCTGCACTCGCTGGCGCCACGCCTGGTAGGTCTGGTCCTGGTCGGTGATCGACGTCTGGATGTGACCGAGGATGCCCGCGTCGTAGCTGACGATGACGTCGAAGGGCCCGCAGGTCTGCGGCTGACCGCGCTGCAGGCTGACGCTCATCTCGCGCAGGCGCTGCCCGTCGTCGTCGCCGACCACGCCGACCATCGCCGCGATCCCGCCGAGCCCCATCTGCTGCAGGCCCGACTGCGCGATGCGCTGCGCGACCCGCGCGCCGGCCATCGTCATGTCCTGGTTCAGCGCCGCGAGCGGATCCTCCGCGTCGCCCATGATCGCGATGTAGAGCACGCGCGAGAGCCGCTCGTACTGGACGTCGCCGCCGCTCGACTGCGTGCTCATGCCGGCGATCAGCGCCTCCGCCCCGCGCCGGCCTTGCAGGTCGACGACCTGCGCCAGCGCGTTCGGGTTCGACTGCGTCGCCGCCAGCGCGTTCTTCGTCGCGTCGACGTGGCTGCGCTCGGCCTGGCTGAGCTCGAACTGGTACCAGGTGTGCGAGCAGCCGCCGAGCGCCAGCCCGATCACGCCGCCGACCACCCAGACCGCGAGAGCGTTCCCCCTCATGCCCCAAGGCATACCACGAACGGCCTCCGCGGACGGCAGGCGACGAGCGCAGCGAGGTTCGCCGCACGCGCCCCCCCGGGTTAGGTGGCAAACAATGGCGCCGGGGCTGCCCGAGCCCGCTTCCACGGCGACTGACCCGAGACGACGGCAGGCGACGAGCGCAGCGAGATCGCCGCACGCGCCACCACCCATGTTCGATCCCGCGGCAGCGGGCGGCCAGCGAGCGCGCAGCGCGAGCGCGAGCCGCAGGGGACCCAGCGCC
>JAYZQJ010000107.1:0-49013 GCA_036149055.1 Myxococcota bacterium
GCGCGGGCTGGCCGCCCGCGGCCGGGGGATGGGACGTGCGAGGGGCGGCAGTCCTGGCCGCACCTCGCACCAGGGCGACGGTAGGGTGAGCCCCGCGATATAGTGAGCCGCGCGATGGCTCCGCGACGCCGCACGATCCCGCTCCAGCACCGCTTGCCCAACGCGACCGCGACGCACGTCGGGCGGGAGGCCGAGCGGGCCTGGCTGGCGGACGCGCTCGAGCGGACCCCGCTGGTCGTGGTGCGCGGGCCGGGAGGAATCGGCAAGACCTCTCTCGTGCTCCATACGCTCGCCACCTGCTTCAAGGACATGCGGCGGCGCACGCTCTACCTGCCGATCCCGCCGGACGAGCCCGCCGATCAGGTCCGTATCGATCTGGCGCACCTCCTGGCCGCGGCGAGCGGCGCGCGGGACTCCGCGGAGATCGCCGGCCTCGGGGGCGATCCGGAGGAGCTGGTCGCGCTCGCCCTCGACCTGGCGGAGGAGGGCCCGTTCTGGGTGGTGATCGACGATCTCCAGCACAGCGACCTGGACGAGATGGGGGAGCTCGCGCGGCAGCTCGCGTCGTACGCGCACGAGTCGCGCTGGATCGTCACGACGCGCGCGCTCCGGGACGACGACGCGCTCGAGGGGAGGGTGCTGGACCTCGACCGGATGGCGCCCGGCGCGCTCGCGGAGCTCGCCCGCGCCCTCGCGCCGGAGCACCCCGATCCGCACGCGGCGGTGGGCGCCTGCGCCGGCTCGCCCTGGCTGCTGAAGCAGTACCTCGCCACCGGCGCCTCGGGGCTGGCGCTCACCCGCGCGGGCATCCTCGAGGGGCTCTCGGGCGCGGCGCGCGAGCTGCTGCGCACCCTGGTGATCCTCGGCGCGGCGACCCCCGCGGAGACCCTGGCCTCGCTCGTCGCGCTTCCTCCGCCGCCCGAGCTCGAGGCCCTCGCGCGCCGCGGGCTGCTCCTCTCCAGCGGCGCGGGCTACGAGGTGCACGACCAGGTCGCCGAGCTGCTCTTCCCGCCCGCCGCGCGGCCCGAGGAGGCTCCGCTGCGGGAAAGGCTGGCGCGCGCGCTCGGCGCCCTCGGGGACCCGGACTCGGTGCTCCAGGCGGCGCGGCTCCTCCGGAGCAACGGCGCCGTGCCCGAGCTGGTCGATCTCCTGGACCAGCACGGGCACGAGCTGCTCGCGGCCGGGCAGGCGCCGCGCGTCTGGGCGGTGATCGCCGAGCTCACCGATCCGAGGCTCGGGCTGTGGAAGCTTCGTTGCGCGACCGAGCTCGGCAACTCCACCGTGCTCGCCGCGGTCAGCGCGCCCGCCGATCGCTCGCCATCCGACGCCCTCGCGTGGGCGACGGCGCAGCTGCTGCTCGGCGACGCGACCGAAGCGCAGCGGCTGGCCCAGGAGATCGCGGCCGAGACGGAGGACGAGGGCCTGCGCGTCGAGGCGGGGCTGCTCTCGGCGCGCGTCGACCTGATGATGGAGCGACCGGAGCGCGCGGCCGCGACGCTGGCGGGGCTGCGCCCGACGCCGGCCCACGCCTTCCGGGTGGAGGCGGCGCGCTGTCACCTCGAGGCGCGCACGTCGGTCCCCGGCGCGCACACCCGGATCGCCGGGCTGCTCGCCGCCGCCGGCGCCGACCCCGAGGGGCTGCTCGACCTCGCGCACGCGCAGCGGCTGCTCGGTGATCGAGAGGGCGCCGACCTGGTGGTGGGGCGCGTGCTGGCGAGCCCGCGCGGGGGGCGCACCTCGCTGCTGGTCGCGCGCCGGGCCGCGCTCCTCCGCGCGCGGCTGCGCCTCGACGCGGGCGACCTCCCGGAGACCGAGCGGCAGCTCGAGCGGGTCCGCCCCTTCGTGCGCGGCCTCTCCGTGCTGCGGCCGTCGGTCATCGCGCTCGACGTGGAGCGGCGGCTCGCCCAGGGCGATCACGAGCACCTGGAGGCGGTCCTCGAGCGGGGCCTCGATCTGGCGCAGACCGCGGACCTCGGCGCGCACCGGGCGCTCGAGGCGCTCTCCGCCGAGCTGCGCCGCCGTCGCGGAGGAGGGGAGGGCGACCCGTCCGACCCGCTCGCGGAGGCGCGCGCCTGGACCGGCGCCGGGCAGGCCGAGCGCGCGGTCGACGCCGCCCAGACGCTCCGTCGCCGCGCCTCGAACGACGGGCTGCGGGTCCGAGCGCTCGAGGCGTCGATCGTGGTGGGCGAGGCGCTGCTCGCCTCCGGGCGACGGGCCGAGCTCGCCGAGGTCGTGGCCGCGCTCGAAACCCTCGCCGAGGCGCTCGGCTCGGCCCGCGCGGCGCAGCACGCGGCGTTCTTCGAGGGCTTCGACCGGGTGGCCACCCTCGAGCGTCTGGCCCGCGACGCGGAGATCGCCCCGGTCGTCGCCCGCCGCTGTCGCGCGCTCCTCGGGGCCGAGGCCCGGCTCGACGTGGTCGATCACGCGATCGTCCAGGCGGCGAGCGAGGCGTGGCGCGGGCGCGCGATCTCGATGGTGGTGACCGGAGCGGCGGTCGGCTGGTCCGCGGCGTGGGGGCTCGACGCCAGCCGACAGACGATCTGGTTGCCGGACGGTCGCGAGATCTCCCTGCAGCGCAAGCCGCTCCTCTGGCGGATCCTCGAGACGCTGGCGGCGCGCGGCGGCGCGGCGGGCAAGGAGGAGCTAGTGCTCGAGGCGTGGGGCGAGGCCGACTATCACCCCGGCCGGCACGACGGGAAGCTCCACGTCGCCATCCGCACCCTCCGTCGCGCCCTCGAAGAGGACGCCTCCCAGCCGACCCGGCTGCTCACCGTGGAGGACGGCTACCGCCTCGGGGGCACCGTCCGGAGGGTCAGCTAAGCGCGCCTCAGCGGACCTCATGACGCTCGCCGCCGCGCCCGCGATAGGACGACGGTGGGAGGCCTCATGAGAGCAGCGACAGCGATCCTCTTCGTGTTCTTCGCCGGCTGCGTGGGCGAGCTCGCCGGGCCGGCGTCGAGCGGCGCGCCGGCGGACCTCGCGGTCGAGGCGATCACCGACTCGAGCGCGCGCCTGCGATGGCGCGACACGAGCGACGACGAGGACGCGTTCCTCGTCGAGCTCCGGGGCCCGGACGACGCGCGCTGGATCGAGGTCGCGACGGTGGAGGCCGGCGGCGTGACTCACCGGCTCACGGGCCTCGCGTCGGCCACCGAGTACCGCGGGCAGGTCCTGGCCCGGAGCGAGATGGGCGTCTCCCCGCCGAGCAACGTGGTGGTGTTCGTCACCGCCCCGGCGCCGCGTGTCGATCCCCCGCCGCCCCCCGGCCTGGAGCTGCCGAGCGCGCCCGAGGGCTTCGTGGTCGCCGACGTGACGCGCACCGGCGCGATCGCGACCTGGACCGACACGAGCGACGACGAGGACCGCTTCTCGATCGAAGCCTGGGACGGAGCGAGCGGCCGCTGGATCGAGGTCGCCGCGCCCGAGGCCGACGCGACGCGCTGGGTTCTCGACGGGCTGACGCCGGGCACCGAGCACGGGATGCGCGTCTCGGCATACAACGCCGCCGGCCAGTCCGACGTCTCGAACGAGCAGTGGTTCACCACCCTCGCCGAGGGCCCGTCCTGCGGCGACGGAACCTGCGCCCCGGGTGAAGGCTGCGGCGACTGCGAGGCGGACTGTGGCGCCTGCCCGCCGACGGGCGGAGACTGGCTGCACCTCACCGGCGGGGCCGACTTCGAGGTCACCGACGACTTCGAGGGCGCCGCCGGCAGCTTCTGGGGGCACGGCGCCTGGACCCGGCGCGGGCCCTGCGAGTCGGACCCGGCCGCGGTCGGGAGCGCGCTCAACTTCCGCTTCCAGCCCGACCCCAGCGGCGACGCGATGAGCGAGCAGCGCTTCGGCTTCCCGCGCTCGGTGCAGGTCGAGATGCGATACCGCATCTTCGTGCCGCCGAACTACCGCCACCGCGACGCCCGCGGATCCGACAACAACAAGGGCCTGTTCATGTTCTGGAGCGGGCCCTACACCGCGGCGAACTTCGCCTGCCACGCGGAGCACTGGCGCACCCCGGGGGGCAGCCAGCCGAGCCTCCACTGCTACTACGCGGGCCGCGACTACGGGCACAGCTACCCGGGCGGCCGCACCTTCGAGACCGAGGACGGCGGCTGGCACGACGTGCGCGTCTTCTTCGAGCTCGCCGAGCGCGAGGGCGACTTCGGCCGGGTCATCGCCTACTGGGACGGCGCCGTGATCCTCGACAACGAGACCGCGCCCGCCTCCGGAGGCCTCGACGACTGGCGCCGCGCCATCCCCCATCGAGGCGCGGTGAACTTCCTCGACCAGGGCTACCTGCTCGGCTGGTCCAACTCCGGCTACGACGAGCTCACCGTGTTCTGCGTCGACGACTTCGCGCTCCGGGCCAACGCCACCCACCGCTGATGGCGTACCCTGGGGGGCGTGAGCCGTCTGGTCGCCGATCGCTTCGAGGTGGAGGCGCAGGTCTCGGAGGGCGGAGGCATGGCCCACCTCGCGCGGGCGCTCGACCGGGAGACGGGGCGGAGGGTGGCGCTCAAGACCTCGCGCCGCGGGGCCCCGAAGCTCGAGGCGCGCCTGGAGCGCGAGGCGGAGCTGCTCGCCCAGCTCCGGCACCCGGGGATCGTCGCGCACGTGGCCCACGGTCGGACCGGGAGCGGGCGGCTCTTCCTCGCGATGGAGTGGCTCGAGGGCGAGGACCTCGCGACGCGGCTCGCGCGCGGCCGGCTCCCCCCGGGCGAGGCCCTCGTCATCGCGCGGCAGGCGGCGGAGGCGCTCGCGCACGTGCACGCGGCCGGCGTGATCCACCGCGACGTGAAGCCCGCGAACCTCTTCCTGCCGGGGCGCCGGGTCGACGCGGTGAAGCTGCTCGACTTCGGCGTCGCGACCACCGCCGGCGGCGGAGAGACGCCGGGCTTCGTGGGCACGCCCGGCTACCTCGCCCCCGAGCAGGCGCGCAACGAGCCCGAGATCGACGCCGCCGCCGACGTCTTCGCGCTCGGCGTGGTGCTCTACGAGTGCCTCACCGGCATGCCGGCCTACGCGGGCTCGAACGTGATGGCGCTGGTCGCGAAGGCCGCGCTCTCGGAGCCGCCGCGGCTCGAGGTCGAGCGCCCGGATCTGCCCGGCGTCGCCGCGGCGCTCGCCCGCATGCTCGCCCCCGATCCCACCGCGCGCTTCCGAGACGGGGACGAGGCGGCGCGGGCGCTGCGGTCCCTGGAGTCGGGCGAGGTGCGGCCCTCGCTGCGGCCGCCGAGCCCGCCGCCGCGGCTCGGCACGGATGAGCGCGCGATCACCAGCGTCATCGTCGTCGGGTCGGGGCTCGCGGAGCTCGGCTCGACCCTCGCCACCCGTCAGCTCGAGGTGCCGCCGGCGGTGTGGCCCGCGATCGAGGCGGCGGACGCGCGCGTGCAGGAGCTGGTGGACGGATCGCTCCTGGTGACCGTGCGCTCTGCGCGGGCAGCGGAGGCGGCCGCGCGCCTCGCCCTCGATCTCCGGGGCGAGCTGCCGGGCGAGGCCATCGCCGTGGTGACCGGCATGGCGCCGGTCGGCGACCGGGGCGCGGTCGGGCCGCTCATCGACCGGGCGACCGGGCTGCTCGAGGGGGCGCCCCTCGAGGGCGTGCGGATCGACGCGCTGACCGCGGAGCTCGTCCGGTCGCGGGTGCGGGTGCGCGAGGGCGAGCACGGCCTGGAGCTGGTCGAGGGCGCGGTGACCGACGGAGGCCCGACCCTGCGGGGGCGCGACGCGGAGCTGCGCCGGCTCGAGGGCGCGCTCGCGGCGTGCGTCTCTCGGAGAGAGCCGGCGACGGTCTCGGTGGTCGGGCCCCCGGGCGCTGGCAAGTCCACCCTCGTCGACGCGCTCGCGAGCCGCGCCCGCGAGCGCTTCGGCGCCCGGGTGGTGCGCGTGCACGGCGACCCGATCGAGGGCGAGCAGCCCTTCCGCGTGCTCGCGGCCCTGCTGCGGGACGCGATCGGGGTCCGGCGGCGTGACCCTCCCTCCCGGCGCCGCGCCCGGCTGCGCGACGCGCTCGCCGGCGACGTCGAGCCGGAAGACCTCGCGCCCGCGCTCGCGTTCGGCGCCGAGCTCATCGGGGCGCCGCTCGTGGACGGCGAGGCGACCGACTCGCTCCGGGCCGCGCGCATGGACGAGGCGCTGATGGCCGCGCCGATGCAGGAGACCTTCGAGCGCTGGCTGGCCGCGGAGTCGGCGCGCGCGCCGGTGCTGATCGTGGTCGACGACGCGCACCACGCCGATCGCGCGTCGCTCCGGGCGCTCGCGCACGCGGTCGGCGCGAGCCGCGGGCCCTGGCTCTTCGTGCCGGTCGCCCGCGCGCCGGCGCCCGATCCGGTGGCGCGCGAGGGCGCCGAGGTCCTCGCGCTCGGGCCGCTCGACGAGGCCTCGCCTGCGGGCGCGCTCGCCTCGACCCAGGCGCGCCTCGCCTCCCTGCCAGGCGAGCTGCGCAGGGTCCTCCGCGCGGCGTCGGTGTTCGGCAACGCCTTCCGCGCGGAGGGGCTGAGCCCGCTCGTGCCCGACCTGGCCCCGGTCGACGGCGCGGCCCAGGCGCTGGTGGGCCTCGGCCTGATCGCGCCGCTCGAGCGCGACGGCGTGCGGGTCCGCGGCGCCTACGCCTTCGCCTCGGGGCTCGTGCGAGAGGCGGCCTACGACACGTTCACCGACGATGATCGACGCGCCGCCCACGGGCTGGCCGCGCGCTGGCTGGCGGAGCGCGAGGACGCGGGACCGCGGGCGCTCGCGGAGCACTGGGAGCGCGCCGGCGACGTGGGGCGCGCGCTCGAGCACCTGCTCGCCGCCGCGAGCCGCGCCCTCGAGGCGCACGACTACGAGCAGGTCCTCGCCCTCACGCGCCGCGGGGAGGCCTGGGGCGCGGAGGGCACGTTGGCCGGAGCCCTCGCGCGCCGGGCCGCGGACGCGCACCACGCCCGGGGGGAACTGCGCGAGAGCGTCGCGATGGCCCGGCGTGCGATGGAGTCGCTGCCGGAGCGCTCGGACGACTGGTTCGCCGCCGCCTCGGCGAGGATGCGCGCGGCCTGCGTGCTCGGGCTGCCGGAGGGCTTCGAGGTCGCCGAGCAGCTCGCGTCGATGGAGCCCGAGCCCCATCAGCGGGTGCCGCTCGTGCTCGCGCTCGCCGCCGGCTCTCGCTTCCTCACCGCGCGCGGCCGCTACGAGCTGTCGGCGGTGCTCTTCGAGCGGGTGGAGAGCCTCGCGTCCGCCCTGCACGCCCACGGGCCCTACGTCGACGCCTGGATCCAGAGCACCCGGGCGACCGCCTCGCACCGGGCCGGGGACCTCGACGCGTTCCGACGTCACATGATCGAGGCGCTCGACGGCTTCACCGCGATCCGCGACCTCGAGTCCGAGGCGGTGCACCGGGTCAACCTCGCGCACGCCCACAATGAGCTCGGCGCGCCCGACGACGCGGAGCGGGAGCTGACCCGGGCGCTCGACCTCGCCGAGGCCCGGGGCATGGAGCGGCTCGCGGCCGCCGCCCTGATGAACCTCGGCGCCACCCACCTCCACAAGGGCCAGCCGGCGGACGCGATCCCGCTCCTCCTCTGGGCCGAGGAGCGCTTCGACGAGACCGGCGACGATCGGCTCGTGGGCGCCTGCCGGCACTATCGCTCCAAGGCGCTGCTGCGGGCCGGCCGCCACGACGACGCCGAGCGCGCCGCCGAGGCCGCGCTCGAGAGCCTCGCCGCCGTGCCGCCGCTCCGCGCCCCGGCCCGGGCTCAGCTCGCGGCGGTGCGGCTCGAGCGGGGCGACGTGGCGGCCGCGCGCGAGATCGCGGAGCGGGCGTTCGAGGAGCTGAAGGACCTCGGCCACGCGGAGCTCGACGAGGAGCTCGTGCTGCTCACCCGGGCCCGGGTCCTCGCGGCGTGCGGCGAGGCGCTGCTGGCCCGGCACACCGTGCTCCTCGCGGTGAAGGAGCTCGAGGAGCGCGCGGCGCGGATCCGCGACGAGGCAGCGCGCGCCGCCTTCCTCTCGGCGCGCCCCGAGCGGGTCGCCCTCCTCGCGCTGCGGTGAGAGCGTCGCGCCGACTCCTCGCCGCCCCTCGCGCTCGTCTCGAGGTGCATGCCGACCCAGGCGCACGCCCGGGCCTCCCCCCGCTCACAGCTCTCGGTGCACTGGGCGAGCGACTCGCGCCCCCGCTCGGGGCAGCCGTGGTCGCCGCACGCTCCGGCGAGCAGCGGCAGGAGGAGGAGCGCAGCCCTCACGGGCAGCCGAACTGGTACGGGCAGCTCTCCATGACCTGGACCTCGCCGGGGCACTGGGCCGCCATCTCCTGGCACTGGGCGAAGGCGGTCTCGTTCATGCAGCCGTCGGTCGGGGCGTAGCCCTCGCAGGTCTCGGCCGCGGCGGGCGTCTCCTCGGCGGGGGTCTCCGCGGCGGGCGGCGCCTCGGCGCCGGTCGAGTCGGGCTCGCTGCTCGGCGGGGGATCCTCGCTCCCGCCGCACGCCATCAGGGTCACCAGCGCCAACGTCGTCAGGAAGCCACGCATCGGGAGCACCTCATTCGAAATGGACGATCTCGCCGCCCTCGACCACCCGGCCGGAGGCGATCATGGAGGTCATCACCATGACGCGGTCGGGCGCCGCGTCCAGCCCCTCCGCGAGCGCGCGCGCCAGGCCGAGCTGCAGGCGATCGACCGCCTCGTCCGACCACACGGTGGGCAGGCTCAGCCAGGCGATCGCGTCGTACGGGCGGCCCTGCTGGGCGTCGACCCGGACCAGCTGGAGCGTCATGTGCTCGGGGCCGACGCCGGCGTGGCGCGACCACGCGGTCACGAGATCGGCGTCCGGGAGGTGAGTGACGAGGCATCTCGCGATCGGCATCGGCGAGACCGTACGCGGCGCGGGATGGTAGCGTCGAGGCGTCATGCGTCCCTTCGTCGCGGCCTTGCTGCTGGCCGGGTGCGCCCCTGGCGGGCCGACCCTGCTGGTCGACGTGCGCACGGATCTGGTGCCCGGCCGCGAGTTCACGGCCGCGCGGGTCGAGGTCGCGGTGGAGGGCGAGGCGGGCTCTCGGTCGTTCGAGCGGGCGGCCGAGGAGAGCGACGACTACCTCGGCGGGCGGCGCGTGCTCGAGCTCGGGGTCGACCGCCCCGCGCCGCACGAGCTCGTCGCCACCCTGCTGGCCGCCGACGGTCGCCGGGTCGCGAGCCGCCGGGCCATCGTGGACGTCGACGCGGACATCGCCGTCACCCTCGTCTTGACCCGCAGCTGCCTCGGCGTCACCTGCCCGAGCGGGGGCGACCCGGCGGCGACCGAGTGCGTGGGCGGGGTGTGCGTGCGGCCGCGCTGCGTCGACGGCGGCGACGACTGCCCGGCCGCGGTCTGCGCCGACGACGGCGAGTGCGTGCCCGACCAGGACTGCGCGTCCGGGATCTGCGACGACAGCGGGGTGTGCTTCTTCGCCGAGCGCGCCGGCGCCTGCGGGCCCGAGGGCTGGTGTCACCCCGAGCTCGGCTGCCAGGGGACCGGCCCGGTCTGCGCCCCGATGACCGGCGACTGTGACGGCGAGCCGCTGAACGGCTGCGAGACGCCGCTCGACACCGAGGTGGACTGCGGTCGCTGCGGCGAGGCGTGTGCCCCGGATGGCGGGACCGGGGCGTGCCGCGGCGGCGACTGCGTGCTGTTCGCCTGCGACGCCGGCCGGAGCGACTGCGACGGCCTGGTGGAGAACGGCTGCGAGACCGAGGGCGACTGCGTGTGCATGGAGCCGCGGTGCACCTTCGACGGAAGCAGCGGCAATATTGCCGCAGCTTCCACGCGCGTGAGCGCGTGAGATGGGGTGGGAGCCCGAGCCGGCTTTGCCGGTCGGGCGGGAGGGGGCGCAGGCCCCCTCCGGAAATGCAGCGTCGGCTGCGACGTCTACTGCCCGGCCACCTCGAGCTGCACCCTCAACTGCGCGGTCGGCGCGCCGTGCAGCATGACCGCCGAGCGGGACGCCCAGATCTCGGTCCGCTGCGGCGGCAACACCTTCTCCTCCCTCTGCGGCTCCGCGACCTGCACCTACGCCTGCGACGACCGCTGCAACTGCGGTTGATCGAGCCGAGGGTGGGGTGGCGGATGGCGGTGGCGGGCGGTGGCGGATTCGCCGATCCCGCCACCCCTGACGGCGCGCTCGGTCCCGCCGCGGGGTCGGAACGATGCTTGCGATGCGGCAGGTCATGCGCATCGTCTTCGACCGGGGCACCCTCCTCCTCACCCAGCGCGCGACCGACGCGCCGACCCTCCCCGGCACCGTCTGGGACCCGCGCGTGCGCGGCTGGCGGGCGCCGGCGTTCGCGTGGCGGGAGCTGCGCGACGGGCCCGATCCGATCGCGGCCCGGATCGGCGGGCGCAGACCGTGGCCGCCGCCGCCGCTCCGGCCCTATCAGGCGTCCGCGCTCGAGGCGTGGCGTCGGAACCGGGGCCGCGGGCTCGTCTGCCTGCCGACCGGCGCCGGCAAGACCCGGGTCGGGGTGGCCGCGATCGCGCACACCGGCTTGCCGGCGCTGGTGCTCGTGCCGACGCGGGTGCTGCTCCACCAGTGGGTCGCCTCCCTCGACGAGGTCTGCCCCGGCCGGGTCGGCGTGCTCGGCGACGGACACCGCGATCTCCGGCGGGTGACGGTGAGCACCTTCGCCTCGGCCTGGCGGCGCATGGACCGGATGGGCGACCGCTTCGGGCTGCTGGTGATCGACGAGGCGCACCACTTCGGGCACGGCGAGCGGGACGAGGCGCTGGAGATGAGCGTCGCCCCGTTCCGGCTCGGGCTCACCGCCACCCCGCCCGAGGACCTCGGCAGCCTGCCGCTGCTCGTCGGCCCGGTGGTGACCCAGCTGCGCGTCGACGACCTCGCCGGGACCTGGCTCGCCGCGTACGATCGGGTGGAGCTCGCGCTCGATCTGACCGAGGCCGAGCGGATCGCCTACGAGCAGGACATGGCCACCTTCCGCCGGGTGCACGGCCCCTTCCGGGTCGGCTTCCCGAGCGCGACCTGGCCGGAGTTCGCGCGGGCCGCGAGCCGCACCGACGACGGCCGCCGGGCGCTCGCCGCCATCCGCCGCGCCAAGCGCCTGCTCGCCTACCCGACCGCCAAGGCCGAGGTGCTGCGGTCGCTGCTGGCCGAGCACCACGCGCAGCGCACGCTGATCTTCACCGCCAACAACGAGGCCGCCTACCGCATCGCGCGCGAGGAGCTGATCATGCCCATCACCTGCGACATCGGTCGCAAGGAGCGCGAGGTCGCGCTGCGGCGCTTCCGGGACGGAGAGCTCCGGGCGCTCGTCTCCTCGCGCGTCCTGAACGAGGGCCTCGACGTGCCCGACGCCGAGATCGCGATCGTCGTCGGCTCCACCCGCGGCGCCCGCGAGCACGTGCAGCGCATCGGTCGGGTGCTCCGGCCGGCCGAGGGCAAGCGCGCCCGCGTCTACGAGCTCGTCACCCGGCGGACCAGCGAGGTCTTCCAGGCGATGAAGAGGAGCCAGAGCTTTGCTGCCTGAAGGACTCCTCCCGCGCCCGGACGACGGCCCGGCGCTGCGCCCGCGCTACCTGCGCGACGACGACCTGCCGTGGCTGCGCGCCCTGCTCGACGTCTTCCGCGCCCACGTCGGCCGCCCGCGCCGCGAGCTGATGGACCGGTTGCGCGAGCCGCTGCCGGTCGAGGGCCCGCCCGACAAGCGAAAGCGCGCCGTGCACGTGCTCGAGCGGCTGACCAGGCGGCGGGTGAAGGCGGCGGTGAAGCCCGGCGAGGCCCGGGCCGCGCTCTTCGGCGCCAGGGCGAAGGGGCTGACCCGGGACGAGGCCATCCGCGTCGCGGCGGAGGCGCTCGAGGTCGAGCCGACGGGGCTCCTCGAGAGCCTCTTCGCCGACCTGCCCGGCGAGCGCCGCCTCCTCGCGCTGCCCGCCGACCTCGGGCCCGATCAGCTCGCGCTCCGCACCAACCTCGCGATGGTGCAGGGCCTCGTCGCGCGCTCGCAGCGGGTGACCGTGCGCGCCCACGGCGGCGCCCGCGACCTGGTCCGCCACGCGCGGCTCATGGGGCTGCTCTGCGAGGCGCGGCCGCTGAAGGCGGGGGCGATCCTGGACCTGTCCGGGCCCTACGCGCTCTTCCGCCGGACGCTCGTCTACGGCCGCGCGCTCGCGAGCCTGGTACCGCGCCTGCCGTGGTGCGACGACTTCGAGCTCCGGGCTGACTACCGGCTCGACGACGAGGCGCGCACCCTGGTCGTGCAGCCGGGCGACCCGCTCTTCCCGTGCGCGGAGCCGCGGCGCTTCGACAGCAAGCTCGAGGCGCGCTTCGCCCGCGACTTCGCCCGCCTCGCGCCGGACTGGGATCTCGTGCGCGAGCCGCTCCCCCTCGAGGCGGAGGGCGCGCTGATCTTCCCCGACTTCGAGCTCGTGCACCGCCCGAGCGGGGAGCGGGTGCTGCTCGAGATCGTCGGCTTCTGGACCGAGGGCTACCTCGAGACGAAGCTCCGCCGGCTCCGGGCCGCGTCGATCGACCGGCTGGTGCTCTGCGTCGACGCCGAGCGCGCGTGCGGGCGGAGCGACTGGCCGGCGGGCGCGCGGGTGGTGCCCTACCGGCGCCGGGTCGACGTGGGCGAGGTGCTCGCGGCCATCACTCCGCGGCCACCGGGGACTCGGCCGTGTCGTCCCCGGGAGGATCGTTGACCAGCCGATCGAGGAGCGCGCGCAGCTCCTCCGCGAACCCCTCGTACTCGTCGATGCGCTGCGAGGCCGAGCCGCCGCGCCGGAGCAGCCGGGCGCGCTCGCGCATCATGCGCTGCGCCGCGTAGAGCGCGCGGGTCAGCTCCCGGTGCTGCGCCTCGCCGAGCCCGTCGAGCGTGTAGGCGTGGGCGATGTGGCAGCGGTAGCGCGGGTGATCGGGGTCGCCGACCTGCCACAGCGGGCCCCCGCACTCCGGGCAGGCGAGCGGCACCTGGGCGCCGATCGGGTCCGGCAGCGGAGGGCAGCCGTGGCTCGCCTGGTGGGTCAGCTCCACCTCGTCGCGCAGCCCCGGCGGGCACGCGCCGCCCTCTTCGCGCTCGCGGTCGAGCTGCTCGACGATCAGCTTCGCAATGGCGGCCGGCTCGCCGACGAAGGCGTCGCTGATCACCCGCTGGGCGGCCCGCGGCATGCGCGGGAAGATCGTCTGCGCCGGGTCGCGCACCAGGGCCGCGCCCCCGCACTCGGCGATGATGCGCAGCCCGTCCGCGCCGTCGTCGTTCTGTCCGCTGAGCAGCACGCCCACGCAGCGGCCGGTGAAGGCGACCGCCGCCGAGCGGAAGAGCACGTCGATCGCGGGGCGGGTGTAGTTCTCGGTCGGCCCGCTCGAGAGCACCACCGCGCCGTCCCGGACCAGCATGTGGCGGTCGGGCGGCGCGAGGTAGACGGCGCCCGCGGCGACCCGCTCGCCGTCCTCGCCGAACTTCACCGGCAGGGCCGCGCGGCGCCCGAGCGCGCGGGGCAGCTGCGACTCCGCCCGCGGCTCGAGGTGCATCACCGCCATCACCGCCGCCGGCAGATCGGCCGGGAGCGCCTCGAGGATCTCGCGCAGCTCCTCGAAGGCGCCGGCGGAGCCGCCGATCACCACCACCTGTTCCGCGTCCATGCTCACCCCACGCTGTTGACCTTGGGCTCGCGATCCCAGATCCGGTACGTCTTGGCGGCGGCGACGAAGGCGTCGAGCCCGGACGCCACGCTGACCACGCCCTCGTCCTCCTCGACGTGCCCGGCCTCGAGCAGGGGCGCGGCCGCGTCCACGTGCCCGATGACCTTGAGGTGGGCGTAGGCGTCGGACACGAAGTCGAGGGCCGCCTTCTCCCGCCGCAGCTGCTTCGCGCCGTCGTCGGAGGGCGCGAGCACCACCGCGTCGAAGAGCACCGACGGGCCGCCCGAGAGCGCGAAGTCGGCGTCGCGGTGCTTGCCGTCCGCGTCGGTGAAGCCGCCGCGCGCCGGGGCGACCACCGCCAGCATCGCGCCCTCCTTCTCCGCCGCCTTCTTCAGCGCGTCGAGCAGGCCGCCGTCGGTGCCGTCGGTGGCGAGCACGCCGATCTTCTTGCCGGAGAGCGTCTCGGGCGCCTTGGCGACGAGGCTCAGGGCCGGCGACGGATCGACGTCCCGCGGCGCGACCGCCGGCTCGATGTCCTCGGCCTGCCCCTCCATGCCGAGCGCGCTCGCCACCTGGTCCGCGAGCGCCTCGTCGACGATCTTCAGGTGCCCGAGCATGCGCTGCCGCACGTGCACCGCGTCGCACTTGCCGAGCTCGAACGCGAAGGCGTTGGCGATGTGGCGCCGCTCCGGCTCGGTCTGCGAGCGGTAGAAGAGCCGCGCCTGCGTGTAGTGGTCGGCGAAGGTCTCCGCCCGCACCCGCCGATGCTCGCCGGTCTCCTTGGCCGGGAAGCTCGAGAACCCGGTCTTCGGATCCTCGCGGGGGACCTTCTCGAGGCTCTGCGGCTCGTAGGCCACCCGGCCCTTCGACACCCGGTGGCGCATGTGCCCGCCGCGCTGCAGGTTCGCGAACGGGCACCGCGGCGCGTTCACCGGGAGCTCGTGGAAGTTCGGCGACCCGAGGCGCGACAGCTGCGTGTCCAGGTACGAGAAGAGCCGCCCCTGGAGCAGCGGGTCGTTGGTGAAGTCCATGCCCGGCACCAGGTGCGACGGGCAGAACGCCACCTGCTCGGTCTCGGCGAAGAACTCGTCGACGTTCTGGTCGAGGGTCATCGTGCCGAGCACCCGCAGCGGCACCACCTCCTCGGGGATCAGCTTGGTCGGGTCGAGCACGTCGTAGTCGAGCGAGTCGGCCAGCGCGTCGTCGAACGCCTGCACCGCGAGCTCCCACTGCGGGTAGTCGCCCGCCTCGATCGCGTCCCACAGATCGCGGCGGTGGAAGTCCGGATCCATGCCGCCCAGCTTCAGGGCCTCGTTCCAGACGAGCGAGAAGGAGCCCTGCTTCGGGCGCCAGTGCCACTTCACGTAGGTCGACTTCCCCTCCGCGTTGATCAGCCGGAAGGTGTGGACCCCGAAGCCCTCCATCATGCGATAGCTCCGCGGGATCGCCCGGTCGCTCATCGCCCACATCAGCATGTGGATGGACTCGCTGTTGAGCCCCACGAAGTCCCAGAAGGTGTCGTGCGCCGACTGGGCCTGCGGGAAGGCACGGTCCTGCTCGGGCTTCACCGAGTGGATCAGGTCCGGGAACTTGATCGCGTCCTGGATGAAGAAGACCGGGATGTTGTTCCCGACCAGGTCGAAGTTGCCCTCGGACGTGTAGAACTTGGTCGCGAAGCCGCGCACGTCGCGCGCGGTGTCGAGCGAGCCCTTGTTCCCGGCCACGGTGGAGAAGCGCACGAACACCGGCGTCTTCACCGACGGGTCGCTCAGGAACGCCGCCTTCGTCAGATCGGAGTGATCCCCGCTCGCCTGGAAGAAGCCCTTCGCGCCGTAGCCGCGCGCGTGCACCACCCGCTCGGGGATCCGCTCGTGATCGAAGTGCGTGATCTTCTCGCGGAGGATGAAGTCTTCGAGCAGCGTCGGGCCGCGGGCCCCGATCTTCAGCGAATTCTGATTGTCCGCGATCCGCACGCCTTGATTCGTGGTCAGTCGCGCCTCGTCGCCGGTGGCGGTCTGGTGCAGCTCGCCGCCTTCGCCGTGGATGTCTTTCGCCATGCCTCGTCCTCCGTGGGTGGGGAAGAGGCCACTAGCCGCCGCAGCCCGGCCGCAACCGGACAACTTCGGTGTAGCGAATCAGCTCAGGTCCCGAGCGTGCCCGCCAGGTGCGTCCAGAGCACCGCGCCGCCGGCGTCGCCCACGACCGTGCGCCGCGCGTTGCCCAGGCGGGCCTCGAGCCGGGCGCCGTGATCGGGGGCGTGCACCGGGCTGCGATCGCGGGCGCCGTAGACGAGGTGCACCGGCGTGGTGATCGCGCCGAGGTCCAGCGGCCAGGGGCTCATCGCGATGATCGTGTCGCGCGCGTAGCCGCCGGCGCCCTGGGCGAAGCCCTCCTCGAGCGCGCGCCGGTAGGCCGCGTCGAACGCCGGCTCCAGGTAGACGGCGCGGTCGGCCTCGTCGCTCCCGTCGATGACCATGCGGCGCATCGCCTCGGCGGTCATGCCGGCGAAGAACGCCTCGGCCCCGGCCGGGTCGCTCGCCACCTGCGCGAGCAGCGGCGCGAGCTCCGGCGCCACGTCTTCCCGAGTGGCCAGCTCGTCGCTCCCCGCCGCGATCACCACCGACGAGGCCAGCTCGGCGCAGGCGAGGGCGAACGGCGCGCCCTGTGAGAAGCCGACCATCGTCGGCCGGCCGAGGTCGAGGGCCGCGATCAGCGCGGCCACGTCCGCCCGCACGTCGAGCAGCCCCCGCCCGGGCGCAGGGTCCGAGCGCCCCAGCCCGGGGCGGTCGAAGGCCACCAGCCGCCGCCCGCCCGCGTCGAACCCGAGCCAGCTGCTGCTCGCCGCGCCCTCGAAGAAGAGCAAGGCGTCTCCCGTCTCCGGCCCCCAGGCGGACCAGCCGAGCCGACGACCGTCGGCAAGCGTGACCAGACCGCGTCGCGGCGGCGGGGTGGGCATGGGCGCAGCATGACTCGCCCGCGGCCGTCGTCGAGGAGATGGATGGGGTCTGTGTTGTAATTGAGTTGCAGGTACAGTCTGCGTGCGGTAGTGAGCCGGCATGGACGTTGAGCGTCAGCGGGGCGCCGTCGCCCGATGCCACGGATGTGAGGCGTGCGAGGCGGTGCTTCGGGCCCGCGAGCTCGCCGATCTGGCTCACCTCTACGACTCGCGCATCATGCTCGCCCTCGCGCCCGCGCGCCCCGACGCGAAGGCGCTCCGGCACGCGGCCACGCTGGTCGACGCGGGCGAGCGCCGGGCCCGGGTCGAGGTGGACACCCCCGGAGGCGCTCCGGCGCCTGGCGTGCTCGATCGGCTCGCCATCCACGACGGCCCCGACGCGCAGGCCTGGACGTCCTACGTCGAGAAGATCACCGAGATCTTCGCGTGCCTCCTGGACGCGAAGACGGTCGGGGTCCGGCTCGTGGTCTCCGACGGGCCTCACTGCCCCCGCTTCCACGTCGACCAGGTGGTCGCCCGCGGGGTCCTGACCGTCATCGGCGCCGGCACCGAGTGGCTGGACGACGCGCACCTCGACCGCGCTCGCCTGGGCCACGCCGGGGGCCCCGGGGGCGACGACGTCTCCGGGCTCGTGCGCGACTGGGGGCAGCTGCGGCGCGCGGTCCCCGGGGAGCTGGCCGTGTTCAAAGGCGCTGCGTGGCCGGGCGCCGCCGGGCGCAGCGTCGTGCATCGCTTGCCGCCCGCCGATGGAGTCCGACGCGTCGTCTTGACGCTCGACTGGCTGGATTGACTCACCCACACGCAGACCCACGGAGTCTCATGGAACGCCCCGAATCGAAGCGTCTCCCCGTCACCGTTCTCTCCGGCTTCCTCGGGGCCGGCAAGACGACCCTGCTCAACCAGGTCCTCCACAACCGCGAGGGGCGGCGGGTCGCGGTCATCGTGAACGACATGAGCGAGGTCAACATCGACGCGGCGCTGGTCGAGCGCGGCGGCGCGGCGCTGTCGCGCACCGAGGAGCGCCTCGTCGAGATGTCCAACGGGTGCATCTGCTGCACGCTGCGCGACGACCTGCTCGCCGAGGTGTCGCGGCTCGCCCAGGAGGGCCGCTTCGACTACCTGCTCATCGAGTCCACCGGGATCTCCGAGCCGATTCCGGTCGCGCAGACCTTCACCTTCGAGGACGAGAACGGCGTGAGCCTCAGTCAGGTCTCGCGCCTCGACACGATGGTCACGGTGGTCGACGCGGCGAGCTTCCTCCGCGACTACGACGCCGCCGAGGCGCTCGCCGATCGCGGCGAGTCGCTGGGTGAAGGCGACCACCGGACGGTCACCGATCTGCTCATCGACCAGATCGAGTTCGCCGACGTCATCGTGCTCAACAAGCTCGACCTCGTGACCGAAGCCCAGGCGCGCGAGGTCGAGGCCATCGTGAAGGCGCTGAACCCCGGCGCGAGGACCGTCATGGCCACGCGCGCCCAGGTCCCCCTCGACCAGGTGATGGACACCGGCCTGTTCGACTACGAGAAGGCCGAGAGCTCCGCCGGCTGGATCCGCGAGCTCGAGGGCGAGCACACCCCCGAGACCGAGGAGTACGGGATCTCGAGCTTCACCTACCGGACGTCGCACCCCTTCGACGCCGAGAAGCTGTGGGCGTACCTGGGCGACGACGAGAGCTGGCGCGGCGTCCTGCGATCGAAGGGCTTCTTCTGGGTCGCCGCGGACCACCGCGTCGCCTACGAGTGGGCGCAGGCGGGCGGCGTCAGCAACGTGAGCCCGGCCGGGATGTGGTGGGCGGCGGTGCCCCCCGAGAGCTGGTCGCACCCGGAGGGGCAGCGGCCGGACCAGCAGCCCAACTGGCACCCGCGCTTCGGCGACCGCGCTCAGCAGCTCGTGTTCATCGGTCAGAACATGGACGAGGCCGCGATGCGCGCCCGGCTCGACGCCTGCTTGCTCGAGGAGGCGCTCGTGTCGGCCGACAGCCAGACCTGGGCGTCGCTGCCCAACCCGTTCCCCGCGCTCGAGCTTGCGGAGGCTGAGCGGTGAGGCGCGGTCAGCGCGCGAGCATCCAGACCGCCATCGCCACCATCATCAGGTTCTCGGTCAGGGAGATGAAGCCGAGGGGCACGTCGCTGTCGCCGCCCACGCACGCGCACTTCAGCTCGCGGTTCTCCACGTACACGGCTTTGATCACGCTCACCGCGCCGACGGTCCCGATGAACAGCGCCACCGGGGCCACGAAGGGCACCAGCGCGCCGCCCGCGATCATGCCCACGCCCGCGATCGCCTCGGCGAACGGATAGACGTAGGCGTAGGGCACCCAGCGCCGCCCGAGCAGATCGTAGGTGATGAACTGGTTCGAGAAGCTGCGCAGGTCACGCAGCTTGAAGATGGCGAGCGTGCACATGCTGAACGCCACGAAGAGCTCGAGCGCGCGCATCGTGAGCAGCTCGCCCATGAACGCCCAGGTCGTGGCCAGCGCCATCAGCGTCGTCGTCGCGAACGTCGCGATCACCGGCTGATACGTCGTCCCCTCCTCCTCGCTGGGCACGCTCATGTCGAAGTGTCGCCGCAGCGCCTCGTAGCCGCCGATGCGCTCGCCCCCGATGAACACCTGCGGCGTCGTCTCCACCCCATGCTCGCGCTTGAACCGGTCGGTCTCCTCGCGGCTCTCGAGCGGATGGTCCTCCACCTCGTAGCCCTTCCGCCGCAGCAGATCCTTCGCCTTGATCCCGAACGGGCACACGTGCTCGTCGGTCACCATGCGATACAGCGCGGCGCGCTTCTCCCCCTCCTGGGCCCGGCTCGCGTCCCCGGGCCAGCTCATCTCGGTCGCGGAGCTCATGCCCACACTCGCTGCAATCCCCGATCCGCCTCCGCGCCCGCGCCTCCGCCACTTCCGCGTGGCGCCTCGCCTCGCCCGGGGCAGGGGGCGACCGCTCGCGTGATCAGAACAAGATCGGAAACCTCCGGCGCGACCTGGCGATGTGATGGCCAACGCGTTCGGAGCCGGGACCGATGGTCGGGGCCGCTGCGAGCGCATCGCACCGGAGAAGCATCGTGAACATCGACCCCATCGAGCGCCCTCGTCCCTCCCGCCGCGTCCTCCGCGTCCACTTCAGGCCCCTCGATCTCGACGCGATCGAGAGGCGCGCCCTCAGCAACGTGCGCGAGTCGGTCCTCGCGGCCCTGCGCTTCGCCGAGGTGCGCGCGACGCTCCGGCAGGAGGCTGCGAACGGGACGCAGGCTGCGCTCCGAGCACCTGCGCGACGTGCACCGCTCGCAGCGCGATCGGCGCCAGCACGCTGAGCCGCGCCGGCTCCTCGGCGAAGCGGGGCACGGTGTCGGCCCGAGCTCGGACACGCACGCCCCCGCGGTGCAGCTCGACGTCGAACCCGGCCTCGGAGAGCGCGTCGATCACCGGTCGCGCGGGCGGGAGCTTGGCCTCGCCGGCTGCGAGCGCGGGCAGCTCGGCGGCCACGACCACCTGAGCTCTGAGCTCCACGTCCTGGCGTCGGGCCCGGAAGCCCTGATCCGGCTCGACCGTCTCGGCCTCGATCGCGACCGGGAAGCCGGCGATCGACGTCACCACACACGCCTGCGACTCCCCGCCTGCGAGCCGCGCGAGCGGGAACGCGTCGTGCCACCACGTCCCGACGAACGACTCGAAGACGTCCACTTTCCCGAGCTGCGCAGCGCCGAGCTGCCGGGCGAGCAGCTCCCACCTCGCGCGCCAGCGCTTCGTCGACCGCGCTCGCTTCACGGCGAGCGCCGCGGCGCCCCCACCCATCATCGCGATCGGGATCCCGAGCACGGCGAGCGCGGGGATGGAGCGCGCGAGCCCGACCGCCGTCACTACGAGCACGAGGGGCAGCGCCAACACGGCGAGCATGGCGAGGCCGATCGCTCCTCGCTGCATCGACAGCGCGCGATCGATCTCGAGTCGCCGCGTCCGGACCTCGAGGTCGAGCTCCCCGGCACGCTGGACCGCGGCGCGCGCGGCCTCGAGCAGCCCGCGATCGAGCGCTCGACGCGGGGGGAGCAGCCCACCTCCGCACGACCCGCACCGGGGCGAGCGGGCGTGCGGGTCGTAACCGCTCGGCGCCCCGCAGTAGACGCAGGACAGCGCCAGCGTCCCGCTCACGTCGCCCTCCCAGAGCTTCGCTCCCTCCCATTCGACGTCGACGGCGCTCGCCATCGCGGCCAGATCCCTGCGGTGGCGTCGAAGGCGCTGGGCCACATCTGCTGGAAGCTCCTGCGCAGCTCCGCAGTACGCGCACTCCTCGTTGCCCATCAGCCCCACGAGGCTCTGCGGCGCCCCGCAGGCGCGGCACCTCCACACCTCCGATTCGATCGATTCGTTTGCCCTCGAGGGCGGCGGGGCATCGGACGCCGACGCCGGAAGGACCGGGTCGTCCACCTCGAGCATCGCGAAGCACGGACGTCCCCCGTGCCGCTCGATCACGGCGATGGCGTCGTCGAGCTTCTCGTCGAGCCCGCCGAAGTCCAGCTGCGCCGCGAAGCCGCCGAGGGAGAGGTGCGGTCCCTCGGGACGGGGCACGTAGGCGGCGACCAAGAGGCGCCGCTTGGTCCGCTCGTACGCCCACGCGTACCCGCGATGGACCCCGCTCTCGAAGCTGTCCACCCCACGGCGGGGCCCGAACGAGGGTGCCGGGCCGCCCCAGTGCCGCCGCAGCCAGGTGACCGTCTCGAGACCCGCGCCGTAGTCCGCGCCGAGGATCCCCAGCGCCGGATCCGGCCCCGCCCCCGGGTTCGTGTGGGCCGCCTCGCAGCGCGGGCAGAAGACCCAGGCCGCGCTCTCGGCCCCGTCGGTCGGCCAGAACCGATGCTGACAGCGCGCGCAGCAGAGCTCGGAGAGCAGGAGGGCCATGTCTGGGCAAGAAGGCTATCAGGTGCACGCGCGCCTCGCGCGATCGGCCCGGCGTGGAGCGGCGTGCCTCGAGCTGACGCTCAAGAAATCGAATCGTGTGCGCAACCTCCGGCGCGACCCGGCGATGTGATGGCCAACGCGTTCGGGGCCGGGACCGATGGTCGGGGCCGCTGCGAGCGCATCGCACCGGAGAAGCATCGTGAACATCGACCCCATCGAGCGCCCCCGTCCCTCCCGCCGCGTCCTCCGCGTCCACTTCGCGCCCCTCGATCTCGCCGCGATCGAGAGGCGCGCCCTCAGCAACGTGCGCGAGTCGGTCCTCGCGGCGCTTCGCTTCGCCGAGGTGGAGGCGAGGATCGAGTCCTCCCTCGAGCCAGCGCCGAGGCGCGACGCGTCCCCAGCCGTGCTCCACGCCACGGCGCCGCTCCAACCGTGATGTCGCTCTCCCGTGCCCTCCGCCGTGGTGAGGGGATGACGAGCGTGCCGAGCACGAGCGTCGCGGTGATCGTCGGGAGGCTGCACGGCCTCCCGGCGATCATCCACGCGGACGTTCCCGAGTCGGCCAGACGTCGCGGAACCCCGACCTCGCGACCGCA
The DNA here is from genome assembly GCA_036149055.1 of Myxococcota bacterium. Classification (GTDB taxonomy): domain Bacteria; phylum Myxococcota_A; class Polyangia; order Polyangiales; family Sandaracinaceae; genus JAVJQK01. Next base: position 22,037 of record JAYZQJ010000107.1, read on the forward strand.
TCACGCGGCCGGTGAGAGTTTCTTCGCCGCCGCAGGAAACCTCCGGCGCGACGGCGCGATGAAGGTGGCCAAAGCACTCGGGGGTGGGGTCGACGGTCGGGTCCAGCTGCGGGTGCACCGCACTGGAGAGCCATCGTGACCATCGAGTTCATCGACTTCATCCGCCCGCCCCGCCTCAGCACCGAGACGGGCATCCTGCTCGCCATCCGTCTGCTCAACTCCAAGCCCGTCGACCTCGACGAGGCCGAGAAGCGCGCCCTGCGCAGCGTGCGCAAGACGGTCCTCGAGACGCAGAGCGTCGGCAAGGCCCGCGCGCGGCTGCGTCCCGAGAACCTCAAGGACGAGGACGAGCGCTTCGACGAGCGCTGGGGCGCCCTCTACTCTCACCTCGAGGGCTGGGCGCGGCTGGAGAACGACCCGCGCGGGGAGCTCGCGCGGGCGCTCCTCGCGACCCTCTTCCCGGACGGGCTCGTCTTCTTGACACGGTCCTACGGCGACGAGTGGGTGCAGTCGCAGGAGCGGCTGCAGCGCATCGAGGAGGAGGGCCTCGAGGAGGACCTCGTCTCCCTCGTGCACCCCGAGCTCCTGCGCGAGGTCCGCAAGGCGCACGACGCGCTCGGCGACGGGCTGGGGGTCGGCGACGAGCCGCTGCCGCCGCTCGAGAGCCGCGCCATGCTCGACGCGCTCCGCAAGCTCTCGCTCGCCATCAGCGACTACGCGCGCGTCCTCGCTGGCCGCGTGGAGCGCGGCGACGCCGAGAGCGAGCGTCGCTTCCTCCAGGCGATGGCCCCGCTCGAGGTCCATCGCGCCACCCGCGGCCGCGGCAGCGGCGAGGACGAGGTCGACCCCTCGGTGCCCCCGGCCGACGACGGCCCCGTCGTCGACGACGATCCCGCCGTGGACCGGCCCGTGCTCGACGAGCCCGTGCCGCCGGTCGGCTGAGCTCCGCGCGAGCCTCCGGGCTCGCCAAACGACAGCAGGCCCGAATCCCGCAGCCTCGGGGTCTCGCAGATCGCAGCTTCGAGCGATCTCCGGGGCCTCGAGGCTGCCCTCGTTCATCGAGAAGAGCGCTTCACCCGACCTGGAGGTCGACCCGAACGAGGATCGGGCCGCGTGATGGGGGCCTCGACGTCGACCCGATCGGGCTCCGGGGCGGACGCCGGCAGCCCCGAGGTCGGGACCCGGCGCCCCGCAGAGGTTTCGAGGGTACGTCGTGGCTCGCGAATCGAGCCCGCTCCGCGTTCGGGGCACCCCGATGCTCGGAGAACGAAGGGAAACTCGGTGGACAGACATCACGTGACGCTACATCGTGCATCGGAGCCCGACCGCCCACCTCAGACTTGACGAAACCGCAAGTCGCGAGCAAATCTCTCATGAATGCCCCTCGAGCTTCGGCTGAAGTCCTCTCTGACGCTGCGTCGGCGGCGAGGTGCGGGAACGTGTACACCACGGACCACGCCAGGCGCCGAATGGACGAACGCAACGTTTCGATGCGTGACGTCCTGACCGCATTGCGGTCGGCAACACAGGCAAGATACGACGACGAGCGCGCGACCTGGAAGCTCACGGGCGGACAGGACGTCGATGGCGATGGGCTGGACGTCGTGATCAAGACCCCCACCCCCGGGGTCGTGGTCGTGACGGTATTCTAGGAGGAACGATGCTGAACCAAGGCGACCCGTGCCCGCTCTGCGAAGCGGGGAAGCTGCAGCTTCGAATCCCGGAGCACCGCATCACCATCGGCGGCGTAGATGTGAAGGACCGCACCGCGACCGCGCTCGTGTGCGATGCGTGCGGCGAGGCCCTCATCACGGCCGCGCAGCGCACCCGCTACGAGCTCCGCGCCGTCGCGCTCATCCTTCGGGACGGGCGAAAGGTGAGCCCGTCCGTGCTTCGGGCCGCGCGCCGCGCGCTCGGGCTGAAGCAGTCCGAGCTCGCGCAGCTGCTGGAGACCACCGACTCCACCATCTCCCGCTGGGAGAACGGCAAGGAGCCCGCTCGGCGTCCCGTGCAAATGGCGCTCGCCCACCTCGCCTCCGATGTGGAGCGCGGGGTGCTCGACCTCGAGGCGGCGCTCGAGCTGGCGCGGACGAGCCAGCCGCCCGAGCCGCCGTGCCTCGAGGTCGTCAAGCCCGGTCCTGAGCACGACGAAGCCGCCTGATCCGACGGGCGAGTACGAGAAGGCCGGCGGCCGAATCGGGCTTCCAGCCGCCACCATGGCATGGGGAGGACGGTGGGATGGAACAGAGATCGCGGGGGGCCCCGGGGGCGTGGAGGACCTGGCGGTCTCACCCACTCGCCGCGTGCTTGGCCCTGCTCGTCTCGGCGCCGTCCGCCGCGTCTGCGGACGTGGTCGGCCCGCACAGCTGCCCGCCGGGGGCCGTCGCGGGCACCTTCCATCACGGTCGCTATTGCCGTCCGTGGGTATGCACGAGTGATGACGACTGCGGCGGGATCATCCTCAGCGCGCCGGTGGGCACGACGTTCTCCTGCCGCGCGCTGCCCACTTGCCAGGCCGAAGTCGAGATGGAGACGCGCGACCGCGCGGGCCAGCCCGTCGAGGGCAGCGTGCGGGTGGCCTATGGTCCGTGCGAGTCGGAAGGGGTGAGCTGTGCGCGCGGCAGCTGTGTGCCCGGCCGCGTCTGTGTCGCCGATTCGTCGGGCCTCGGCGCCGGTCCGCGCGGAGGGGCCTGTGGAGCGTGCCGCGCGACTGGGGGGAAACCGAGCGGCGCGTGGTCGGTGCTGCCGGTCCTGGTGGGGCTTCTCGTCGTGACGTCGAGGTCTCGGTGAGCATCAACCGGAATCTCACGAACCCTCTCATTATCGCGGCCGAGTCTATCCTGCCCTGCCGCCAGGTCCTCCCCGCCGTGGTCGGAGTCGCCGCACCGCGAGCGCGAGCAAGAAGCAGCCGGCCGCGAGCGCGAGGCCGCGGGTCGCGCTGTGGGTCGAGCTCACTCGCAGCCGCGGCCGCGCAGGCGAGGGCGCGAGCCGGGAGGCCGCGCTCCCCCAACCGAGCTCGAAGCAACGCGCGGTCGGGCTCAGTGCGCTCATCGGGGTGTCGTCCTCGTCGAGCGGGACGCACTCGACGTCGACGACCCGGTCACCCTGCAGCTCCCGCGGGGGGACGCGCTCACCCGGCCGGTAGAGGCGGCGGGTGAGGACCTGGATCCGCCGCGCGTCCGCGAGATGTGAGACGGTTTGCAGGGAGCTGGAGGAGCGGGTGGGCCAACCCAGGAAGAGATGGCCCGAGGTCTCCATCGCCCGGGCTGCGCCTGCGAGGTCGGCCACCGTCCCGCGGTCGCCCACGAGCAGGGTGGCGTCGTGACGCGCGTCTCCCGCCCACACGAGGCCGCCATCGGTCCAGGCGCCGACCGTGCCCGGCAGCGAGCCCCCACGTCCAGGCGAGGCCACCTCGAGGTTCAGTCCGGCGCGCTCGGCCACGCGCTCGAGCTGGCTCGCCCGGTGGCGCCGCTCGCTCGAGGCGAGCCCGGCGAGGGAGAGGGCGCTCAGGAGGAACACGCTCACCACCGGGAGCGCGACCTCACGCGCCCCGCGTTGGCGAACGAGGAGCGCGCCGCCGCCGGCGAGGAGCACGCCGGCGAGGAGATCCGCCCCCTCGAGCAAGGGCGCCAGCACCTCGAGGCCGGTCGCGCCGCGCGCGAGGGCGAGATCGGTCGCGTCCGACGCGAGGCGCGCGAGCGGCCAGCCCGAGAGGCAAGCACAGGCCAACCGCAGCCGGCGGCTGACCGACCAAAGCAGCGCCGTGGCCAGGGCCGCGCCCGCGATGGGAGCCCAGATTCGTCCATGGTACTCCGCGAGCCAGCCGAGCTCGTCGTACGCATCGGGGGCGGGACCGAGTGGGATCAGCAGCTCTCCGACGACCAGCGCCGCGGCGGCCGTGAGCAACAGCGTGAGGTCGCGCGCTGCGGCGCGCCGATCGAGCCAGGCACCGACGGCGCAGCCGAGTCCGGCCAGCGCTGGGGCCACGCCGTGCAGGAGCCACTCGGTCCACGGCCAGCTGGCGCGCTCGACGGACACGGCGCCGAGACACCACGCCGCGAGGATGAGCCACGCGCCGAGCTTCATGCCCAAGGGAGGCGACGGCCCGGCGGGTGCTGCGCTACCCTCGACGTCCGATGTCAACGATTTGGGCACCATTCCGAGCAGAGGGCGTGGGGCGTTGGCAAACCGAAGCGTACTCCAGCGGCTGGAGTCACACGATCCACTTCAGCTCATTCGCCGGTCTCCTCGATACGATGCGCACCCGCCACGGGCTCCGCGGCAACGTGTCGCGCCTCGGGATCGTCGCACACGGCGATCAGGACGGACAAGTGCAGCTGGAGCGCCCTCTCCGTCCCGGATCTGTGAGCCGGTTCGAGGGTGAGTGGAGGCGGCTGAGGGACTACTACCTCGAGCCGACGGCGCAACTCGTGTTTTTCAGCTGTATCGCCGGCGCTGGCACCGAGGGCAGTCGCCTGCTCGTCGAGATCTCTCGCCGTCTTCCCGGACGCACGATCATCGGGTTCACGGTCTCGGGCGAGACCTCAGCATCGGAGAACCTGTCCGCCCTGTCGGCTCAGACCCCGGGACAGGTTCGAGAAGCGCCCCACGGGCACGGCTCCGGCCGCCCGGGTCGCGCCGGTCTGCTCGCCCCTCATCACGTCGCGGCCAAGTGGGCGCGCAACGGCGCGGTCGTCCGCATACCACCGCTCGAACGCGCGCCGGGGAATCGCTGTGGCAATCCGGAGTGCCCTGGGCACGCGTTGCCCATCCACTTCTGCGAGGGGTGGGGGTGACGGTCCTTCGACGGGCGTCCTACGCGTGGTCGCTCGTCTCCAGCTGCCTCTCCAGCCAGGCGAGGTCGGTCTCGAGCTTCTCGCGGCGCGCGCGCTCTCGCGCGAACAGCGCGTCGGTCTTGCGCAGCAGGAGGGTGTACGGCCTGCCCTCTCGTCGGGTCGTGTGGGTGACCGGGAGGTCGTGTTGGTCGCACTCCCGATGGATGTGCTGGCGCTTGGCCTTGGCGAGCGGCCAGGCGAGGAAGCGTGTCTCGCGGTCCGCGAGGAACTCCCCGAGCTCACGGCAGAGCCCGCATCCACACGAGAGCTTCGCGTCGATCGCCCAGTCATCGGGATCACGAATCGGGACCGAGAGCACGCGACGGATCGCCTTGGCGAGCCCCCGGGTGGCTTTGGGGGCGCCAGCGCGTCTCCACTCGGCGGGGCTCGTCGCCTCGCGCGCCGCGCGCAGGACGTCGACGGCGAAGTGCAGGCCACCGGGCTCGCGGCTTCCCTCGACGAGGCCGTCGCGGACCGAGCGGGCGACATCCGAGGCGCCGGAGCGGGTCGCCGCGATCCAAACGGCGGCCTGCGTCTCGCGGTGGGACCCGAGCGCGTCGGTCGCTTGCTCGGCCGAGTGCGCACTATCGAGTGCGGAGCGGATCTCCTCGGCGACGTGCTCGACCTCGGCCGCGACGCGCGCGCGGAACCAGCCGACGACCGCGCGGTCCGCGGGGAGCGCGGCCGCGATCGCGGGGAGCGCGAGCTGCCACGTCGACCGGTCGCAGCGCGCCCAGCCTCCCCTCCGATCTCCCCACGCCGCGAAGCGCGCCTCGAGCCACTCCGTGCCGTAGCGCTCGAGCAGCTCGAACAGCGCGGATGGCACCGCCACGGCCTGGAGCGAGAGCGGCGCGACCCAGCTCGAGGCGAGCTCGGGGTCGTCGAGCGCGCTGGCGACGCGCAGCACGTCGGCGGCCCGCGCGTCGACCGCGGGCCCCGCGGACCAGTAGGGCAGGATCCGGCTCACCCGCCTGCGGAGCTCGGGGCGATCATCCAGCGCCTCCAACGCGGAGCGAACGGCGTAGAGGGGGTCTCGCTTCGCGCGCACGATGAAGTCGTTCGCGCGTGGCCAGAGCACGACGGCGGCGCGGCGATACCACCGATCGACGGTGTCGCCCCAGTTGCCCATGTAGCCCTCGTGCTCGACCGCATAGGGGGTGAGCTCGTTCGTCGGGCGCGAATAGCAGAGCTCTCCCGGCTCGACGGCGGTCGGGGGAGCGTCCAGCGGGCGGTCGTCCACGTCGACCCACTCGTCGAGCGACACCGAGGCGTCGTGCAGCTCGATCAGCGGGGGGTGCTCGTCCGGCTCGACGGGGCGAGCGTACTCGGGGCCGCGCCATCCGCGGGAGTAGCTGTCGTACTCGGGCTCACAGCTCCACTTCTCGAACACCTCGGCGCTCGCGAGGCGCACCTCGAAGCCGCTGGCTGCGGACACGTCGCGGAGAAGCGCCGCGCGCTTGGCGTCCGCGCCCTTCAAGCGCCTCCAGCTCAGGCTCTGCGGCGTGTACTCGTGGTCGAGGAGAACCACGAGTCGGTCCGGACACGCCTCCCGCCCTCGCCAGTCGATGGGCACCGGCGTTTCGAAGTGATCTTTCAGGAGCTCGCGCAACGCGTCGGTCGTGCCTCCGTCGGGGGCGGCGTGCTCGGGGGCGCCTTCGAGGGTCAACGCGTAGGTCAGGGCTACGCGGTTGCCGCGCTCGACGGGGCGCACCTCGTGCTCACAGTCGGCGTAGAACGCGATGAACGTCAGCTCCCTCTTGGAGCCGCCGCCGACCGTCACCTCCTCCCCCTCGTGGCGGATGACCGAGGCGCCACCCTCGAAGGTCGAGGGCACGAGCACGACCATCGTCGCGACCATCCCGCTGACCTTCTCTGCATCCCGGTGTGGCAGAAAGAACTGACCCTTCTCGTAGACGAGCATGTCGTGGAGGTGGGCCTTCAGCCGCGTCCCCGCCGGGAGGCCCAGCTCGCGGTGAGCGCGCTCGAGTGCCGGGGCCATCGTCTTGCGCCACCGGTGCCCGAGCTTCACGCGGCTCTTGGCGATCACCCAGGTGTCCCGCACGCTTCGATCGAGCAAGGTCTCTTCGCCGCGCCCGAATCGCGCGGGTCGAGCCACCGAGCGGAGCGTCCGGACCGTGGCCGCGGGTACCGGGAGCCGGAGAGCACCGACGCCGCGGATCTCCAGCGCGAGGTCACCCGCGGGCGCGCGCCAGTGCGCAGCGAAGGGGCCGCGCGCCGCGGAGCCGCCCAACAGATCGTGCAGCTCCTCGTGGATGACGGATTCGTCCTGCATCGCGGCGCAGCATAGCCGGGAGCCCCGTCGATGGAGCCTGCGTCCGCGCTATGCTCGCTCGCCATGCGCGCTCGTGCCTACGTGACCGACCTCCAGCACTTTCTCGACGAGGAGGGCCGCCTGGTGGGCGGCGGGCCGGGCAAGCTCGGGGCGTACCTCGCGTGTGTCGCCGAGCTCGGCTCCTTGCTGCCCCTCGGGGCGGCCGGCACGACCGGAGCCCGCTGCGCGCTCCCGGGCCAGCGCGCGTGCGGCGCGCCACTGTGGCTGCACCGGCAAGCGCACGACACCCTCGCCTGGGAGTGCGGCGCGTGCGGCGCGCGCGGTCAGATCCGAGGCTGGGCCGGGACTCGGTTCGACCTGTCGGGGGTGGCGGCCGCCAGCGGCGACGACGAGGGCGACGTGATCTTGCCGCACGACGAGTGGCTCGCGGCGCGGCGCCGGATCGAGTGTGCGCCCGCCCTGCGCTTGCGGCTCGCCGCGATCCTCGACGTCGACGGAGGCTTCGTCGCGTTCACCGCCGACTACGGCGAGATGCTGGAGCTGGTCCGGCGGAGCCGGGAGGCCGCCGACGCAGCGCGGGGCAAGGACCGTCGCCTGCTCGATCGCTTCTCGGCGTTCGTCGAGGGCGCGTCCACCCACCGAAGCGGCTTCACCGACCCGGTGCTCGACCTGGCGGACGCGCTGGAGCTGGGAGCGTCCGAGGAGGTCTTCGAGCATGCGCGTCGGAGCGCGAGGACCGCCGGCCGCGACGTCGTGCGTGAGTCCGACCTCGTGGACGCGCAGCTCGCGCTCGCGGCGCGCCGCGGCGGCCACACGCTGCACTGAGCTTTTTGGAGGGTTTGGTGCAAACCCTCCCCCCATGGGGCAAAGCGCCAATGGGGCCCCCCTCCCGACTCCGCCGGCGCTTCGCGCTCGCGCCGCGACCCCAGCGACGGGGCGCTGGGGGCCCTGCGGCTCGCGCTCGCGCTGCGCGCTCGCTGGCCGCTCGCTGCCGCGGGATCGAACACAGGTGGTGGTGGTCCGTGCGGCGACCTCGCTGCGCTCGTCGCTTGCCGTCATCTCCGGTCGTGTGGTGGAGGCGGGGGTGCCTCGGCGCCATGACTTGCCACCTCTTGACCCCGGCGGCTGCGGAATCTCGCGCCGGGGCGGGGGGTTGTCCCGTGACGGCGGGCGGGGGCGTGGGCATGATGAGCGGGATGGCTTGGGAGCCGGTGGAGCGGTGGCCGGGGGACGCGGGCGGCGAGGGGGCGTTTCGCTCCGGGGCGGAGCCGGCGCTCGCGTCGCGGGGGGCGCCTTCGCCGTGGGAGCGAGTGAGGCTCTTCTGGTTCTCCTCGCCGGAGCTGCCGCTCGAGCACGTGGCCCGGCGCGCGGTGCTGACGTCGTCGTTCGTCTACGTGGAGCGCATGACCGGGCGGCGGGAGCGGGTGCGGCGCGCGATGCTGCGCGGGTTCCGGCGCGAGGGCGGGCGGCTGATCGTCGGGGTGGTCGACGGGGAGGATCTCGTCTTGCCCTTCCGCGTCGGCTGCGCGCTCCAGGCGCAGCTCCTCGCGCAGCTCGGGGGGAAGGCCGGCGAGCGCTGGGTCGGGTGGCAGCACGTCCGGCTCGGCGCGGCGTCCTCGGTCACGGCGGGGCTCGCCGCGTGGACCCTGCTCGCCGCGATCCGCCCGGAGATGGTCCGCGCGCACTGGGCGCTCGAGCTCTACACGTCCGAGACCTGCCTGCGCGCGTACTTCGGGGTCGGCCTGGCCCTCGTCGCGCTCGCCCTCCTGCTCTGGGTGCCGATGCGGGTGCGGGTCGACCCGCTCGGGGTGGAGGTGCGGCGCGGGCTGGTGCCCTGGCTGCCGTTCTTCCTCCCCGCCGAGCGCGTGGCCGCGGTCGTGGTGAACGAGCGGCGCAGCAAGGTCCGCGGACGGGAACAGTTCTTGTTCTACGCGGTGGAGCTGCGCTTCGATCCACCGACCCGCCTCGCCTCCCTCACCCGCCGCTCCGCGCTGCCGCTCCGCCGACACGACAACCGCGCGATGAAGTCGACGCCGAACGCCGAGGCCGCGCGGCTGCGCGAGCTGCTTCGACTCGACGTTTGAAGGGTTATCCCCGTTCGGGGACGCCTCGCCGCGCGGCGGTCGCGGCTTTTTTGCTTTCCCGATCCGCGTGGGCATTCTCCCGACAACGCGACGCCGGGGGCGCTGGGGCGGCGCGGTGTGGGTGAGTAACAAGTGTTTACATCGAACGAGCAGAGTCAATCCTGGACCCTCTGGCGTCTCGACTGGGCGTCCCTCTGCCCCGTCGCGCTCGGCGGGGGAGTGACGGCGGCGCCGATCGGCGTGGAGGACGCCCTCGCGTTCATGGGGGCGCACTACGCCGAGGCGTTCCGGTCCGACGCCGCCGATCACCGCTTCTTGCCGGATCCGATGACGCCGGCGAAGCGGCGCTTCCTCGCGCAGTCGGACCGGATCGCGTTCCGCGACGGCGACCGGGTGGTCGGCCTCCTGGTCGGCAACCCGGTCGACTGGAGCACGTACTACTGGCGCACGGTCGCGTTCCTGCCCGAGTACCAGGGGCGGGGCCTGCTCGCGGCGCTGCTCGCGCACACCGACCGCCTGATGGCCGCCCACGGGGTGGTCCGGGTCGAGGGCGAGTGCGCGCCGACCAACTACCGGCAGCTCCGATTGCTGCTGCGACTGGGCTACGTGGTGACCAGCACGGTCACCAGCGAGCGCTGGGGCGCGATGCTGCGCCTCACGCGCTTTCTCGACGAACAGGCGGAGGAGGCGTTCGTGGATCGATACAGCAAGGACGCCGGCCTGCCGCGTGGACCATCCCCCGAACCCCAGCCCCGAGGAGGACGTCATGAAGAAGTTCGCGACCGCGTGTTTCTGAGCGCTGCGAGGAGCGCGCGATGATCGCCGCGGCCCTGAAGCGCGACATCGAGCGCTACGCGGCGGGCATGCACCGCACCAACCCGCTCTACGTGGGGGCGGCCACCGGGCGGCTCACGCCCGAGGTGGTCGCCTACTACCTGAGCAACGTGCGACACCTCGTGCAGCACACCCCGCTGCACCTCGAGCGGGCGCGTCGGCGCGCTCGCGCGCTCGGCCGGGACGACCTGGCCGCGCACTTCGCCGAGAAGCTCGTGGAGGAGCACGGCCACGATCGCTGGGCCGACCAGGATCTCGCGCTCCTCCGCGAGCGCTTCGGGAGCGAGGCGGTCGGCGCGCTCGCGCCCGCGCTGCTCACCCAGCTGCGCTGGATCGAGGCGCTGATCGACCGCGATCCGGCGCTCTACCTCGCCTACATCCTCTTCGCCGAGTACCTCATCGTGCTGATGGGGCCGACGTGGCTGGCGCTGATCGAGGAGCGCTGCGGCATCCCGCGGCGCATGTTCTCGGTGATCGGCAACCACGCCGAGCTCGACGCGGAGCACGCCGACGAGGGGCTCGACGCCATCGACGCGATGGTCACCGACCCCGCGCTGATGCGACCGATGCGCGAGACGACGGCGCGGGCGATCGCGCTCTTCGAGCGCTGGTCGGGCGAGGTCGTCGCCCACGGATACCGGGAGCCGGAGTCATGGACCGCCGCCTCCTGCGCCTGAGCCGAGCGCTCCCGCTCCCCGCCGGGTGGAGCGCGCCCGAGCTCTTCGCCGACACCGTCGCCCTCGAGGGGGCGCGCGGGCGGGTGGAGGTGCGCCGGGCCGGCCTCCAGGCGCGCGGCCCCGACGGGACCGAGGCCACCGGCAGCGCGGCCGAGCTCGACGGGGATCCGCTGCCGCGGGCCTGGTACGAGCTGCTCGAGCGGGTGGCCATCGTCGAGGCGACCGGAGCCCCGCGGCCCCGGGTCGACGCGGGCGGCCACCCGACCGGCGCCTTCCACGTGTCGGCGCCGGCACGGGGTAAGGGCGCGCGGCGGGCGGCCCGCTCCAACGGGGTCGCGCTGCACCGCTCGTTCGAGGCGGCCCGCGACGCGGCTCGGCGCGAGCTGGTCGAGCGCGATCTGGTGCTCGGCAGCTGGTACGGGGAGCTCCCCCTGCGCCGCGGCGTCTGCCCGGCGCGGCTCGCGCCGTTCACCGGTCACGACTGGGAGGTCCGGCTGGTGCGGGACCCCGACGGGGTCGCCCCGGATCTCGTGGCCGCGGTGGTGGTCGGCTTCCCCCGGCGGAGCACCGTCCCCCTGGCCCGCGGGTTCGCCGCTGCCCCCGACGCCCACGCCGCGGCGGACGCGGCCGCGCGCGAGGCCCTCCAGAACCTGGCGTTCCTCTGGGACGAGCCGGTGCCCGTGGCCGCGCCGACCCCGTCGCCGACGCCGTTCTTCCACCTGGACTACTACCTGGTCCCCGCCCACCACGAGGCGCTGCGGGCCTGGCTCGACCGGGACGCCGCGTCGTCGCGACCGCGACCCCGAACCGGACCCCGAACCGGACCCCGAGCCGGGCGTCGACCCGGGCGCACGGCGGGCGCGGTGAGCTACGTCGACTTGACGCCGGCCTGCCTCTCCGGGGCGGCGCGGGTGGTGCGGGCAGTGGCAACATCGACCCGGCCGCTGGTGTTCGGGCCGGCCGCGCCGCCCGTCGCCCCGACTTTCTGCGTGCATCCGATCGCCTGACCCTCTTCAACCCCCTCGCGATCTGGTAGCTTCGCGTGGCCCGTGCAGGTAGGGGAGCCGCGCATCCGGATCGACGAGGTCGAGCTCCACGAGGAGCTCGGCTGGGGCGCGACCTCCGTCGTGCGTCGCGGCGTGCGCCGCGGGAGCTCGGTCGCGGTCAAGATCGCGCGCGGCGGCGGGCGGGCGGCGCGCTGGTTCCGTCGCGAGGCCGCGGCCCTCGCCCGCGTCGATCACGAGGGCTTGCCGCGGGTGCTCGAGGTCGGCGAGTCGGACGGAGTCCCGTGGCTGGTCATGGAGCTCGTCCGGGGGCCGACGCTCGCCGAGCGGCTCGCCGAGGGGCGGCCGCCCGAGGGCGAGGCGCTCTCCCTGGCTGTCGCGATCGCCGACACGCTCGACGCGGTGCACCGGCGCGGCGTCGTGCACTGCGACGTCAAGCCGCAGAACGTGGTGCTCGACGGGGGCGACCGCGTGCGGCTGGTGGACTTCGGCTTCGCGACCCCCGAGCGGCTCTCGCCCGAGGGCGCCGGCACGCCGCCCTACGCGGCCCCCGAGCAGACGCGCGGCGCCCGCCTCGTCGACGCCCGCACCGATCTCCACGCGCTCGGCCGCGTGTTGCTGGAGTGCCTGACCGGCGATCCGCTCGCCGACCTCGACTCGGTCCCCGCGCCGCTCGCGGTGGTCCTCGGGGGGTTGCTCGCGCCCGAGCCCGCCGATCGCTACCCGAGCGCCCGCGCGGTGGTCGGCGAGCTGGAGCGCCTGCGCGCCGGCGAGGCGCCGCTCGGCCCGGCGTCGCCGCTGCACCCCGCCGTCGAGGCGTTCGCGCTCGTCGGCCGGGACGCCGAGCTGGCCCGGCTCCGCGAGCTCTGGCGCGGCAGCAGCGCGGGCTGGGGCGAGGTGGTGCTGGTCGAGGGCCCGCGCGGCGCCGGCAAGAGCCGCCTCGTGCGCGAGCTGGTGCGGGAGATCGAGGCCGAGGGCGGCCGCGTCATTCACCATGCTTGCGCCGAGAACGACCCGCGGCCGCTCGCCGCGCTGCGCGCGATCTTCGAACAGGCGGCCGCCGCCCTCCGGCGCGACGAGGCCGCCCGGGCCGACCTGCGGGGGCGCCTCGGGCCCGACCTCGCGGCGTTCGCCGGGGTGCTCTGCCCGGAGCTGGCCGAGCTGCTCGGGGCCGACGCGAGCTACGACGCCGGGCTCGGGGCCGAGGCCTTCACCCAGGCGGTCGCCGACCTCGTGCTCGAGCTCGCCGCGTCCCTCGGCCCGCTCTGCGTGGTGGCCGACGACGGGCAGTGGATGGACCGCACCAGCGCCGAGGTGCTGACCCGGGTGGCCGATCGCATCGGCGCGACCCGTCTCCTGCTCGCGGTCGCGACCCGGGCCGGCGAGGGGCGCACGAGCCCCGCGCTGCCGCGGCTGGTGTTGACCCCGTTCGACGGCGGGCGGACGGCGGCGCTGGTCTCCGCCCACCTCGGGCACGCGGTGAGCGAGGAGCTGGTCGCCTGGGTGGCGCGGGTCTCCGACGGCACGCCGCTCGGCATCGTCGAGGTGCTCGACGCGATGCTCGACGCGGCGACCCTCCGCCCGGTGGACGAGGTCTGGCGCTTCGACCGGGCGCGGGCTGAGCAGATGCACCTCCCGCGCGGCGCCCTCGCCCTGATGGAGCGCCGGGTGGGCGCGCTGCCCCCGGCGGCGCGGCGCGTGTTCGAGTCGGCGGCGCTGCTCGGGCGCCGCTTCGACGCCGAGGTGCTGGCCGACCTGCACGCGCTCTCGCTCGACGATCTGGAGTTCGCGCTCGCCGACGCGCGCCGGGCCGGCCTGGTGGAGGCGGACGCGCCGGGCGGCCACCGCTTCGTGCACGACGCGGTGCGGGAGGCGCTGCTCGCGGGGCTGGACGACGAGACCCGCGCGACCCTCAACCAGCGCATCGCGCGCTGCCTCGACGGCCGCGGCGGCGCCTCGCCCTTCACCCTGGCCGCGCACTACGCGGCCGGGCGCCCGCGGGAGGATCGCGGCCGGCTGCTCGACGTGGCCGAGGACGCGCTCGCGCAGCTCATCGAGGACCACGACGACGAGGCGGCGCTCCGGCTCTTCGACGCGATCGCGGCCTCGATGCCCGACGCGGTCTCCCGCCTCGAGGTCTTCGCGGGGGAGGCGGCGACCCGCCTCGGTGACGGCAAGCGCGCGCTCCGGCACTTCGAGAGCGCGCTCGACTCCACGCTCGCCCCCGATGAGCGGGCGCGGCTGCGCGGCCGCCGCGCCTGGGTGCACCAGCAGGCCGGGGACGCCGACGCGGCCTGGGCCGAGCTCGAGCGCGCCTTCTACGAGCTGGGCGAGCGCATGCCGGTGGAGAGCCCCCGCGCGGTCGCCGGCTCGGCGTGGCGGCTCGCCCGGGCCGAGGCGGGCCCGCCGGCCAGCGGGCGCGAGGCGGAGCGGCTCTCGGTGCTCTGCGACCTCCACTACCAGAACGTCCGGCTCGGCGAGGAGTACGAGAAGCCGCTCCGGCTGATCCAGAGCACCGCCCGCGCCTACGCGCTCTCGCGCCGCCTGCCTCCGTCGGCCGCCCGGGCCCGGAGCGAGGCCCTGGTCGCGACCGCGCTCGCCATCCTCGGCCGGCGAGACGCGAGCACGCGGCACGCCGAGGAGGCGATGCGGATCGCGCGGGGGCTCGGGCGACCTCCGGTGCTCGCCTTCTGCGAGCAGATGCGCGCCATGGCCAGCTACTTCGGGGGCGACTTCGACCGCGGCCTCGATCGGCTCCACGACGCCTTCGGGCGTCACGAGCGCTGGATGGAGGCGGCCGAGCTCTGCCTCTTCGCCGTTGGCGTCTACACCATCGAGGCGATCCGAGGTCAGTATCGCTACGCGCCGGCGATGCTCCGCCGCAGCCTCTCCCGGGCGCGCCGTCTGCACGCGCCGCCGCCGGCTCTGGTGCTCGCCGAGCACTGCGAGCGCGCCTCCGAAGCGACGCTCACCGGGGTGGCTGCGCTCGCGCCGCGCGCGGCCCTCTCGGGCTTCAACCGTACCGCGGCCTGGGGACCGATCACTCACGCGTTCCTGGAGCTCGACGAGCTCGGGCCGGAGCTCGAGGCGCACCTGGCGGAGTTCGACGCCCTGGGCCTCTCGCCGCGCACCGCGCACCCGGTCGTGTTCGAGCACTACGTCTCGCTCGCGTACATTCGCCTGCGCCAGGCCACCCGCGGCCCCGACCGACGCGCGCCGCTGCGGGCCCTGAAGCGGGCGCTGAAGGACGTGCGCGCCGCCGCGCGCTTCCCGCTCTTCCGCGCCCACGCGCTGGTGCTGGAGGGCGCGGTGCGCTGGCTCGAGGGCGACGCCGGCAAGGCGCGCGCGCTCCTCGCCGAGGCCGACGCGATCGCCGACGCGGAGAGCTGCCTCTGGGCGCGCTTCGAGGCGGAGCGCCTCCGGGCCCACATGCTGCGCGCCGAGGGGCGGCGAGACTCTGCCCGGCAGCGGGCCTCGCTCGCGCTCGCGATCGCGCGGGAGGCGAAGGCGGCGGCCTGGGAGCGGCTCGTGCGCGGCGAGTTCGAGCTGCCGCGCGCGTCGAGCGCCCGCGGCACCAGCATCGCCACCTCGCAGGCGTCGCATCGCCGGCAGCTGCAGACGCTCTTGCACATCTTCGAGGTCGCCACCCGGCAGCCGGCGGTGGAGGAGCAGGGGCGCCTCTTCCTCGACGAGGTGATGGACTCGCTCGCCGCGACGCGCGGCCTCCTCGTGTTCGACGCGGAGTCCTCGCGGGACGCCACCCTCCTCACCGCGCGTCAGCGCGCGGCCGAGTGGCCCGATCCGCCCCCCGAGGTGCGCGCGCTGATCGACGGCGCGCGCGAGGCCGGCATGCCGCGGAGCAGCGGCGAGTCGGACGACGCGCCGCGCGCGGTGGCCGTCCCGCTCTGGCTCCGGGGCCGGGTGGTCGGCGGCGTCTACCTCGAGCGCGACGGCGACGAGCCTCCCTTCGAGGAGGAGGACTTCGACGTCCTCTTCGCGCTCTCCTACCAGGTGTCGGTCGCGCTCCAGCTCGCGCGCACGATGCGGGACCGGGAGCGCCTCGAGCAGTCGCTGCGGCAGGCGCAGAAGATGGAGGCGATCGGCCGGCTCGCCGGAGGCATCGCCCACGACTTCAACAACATGCTCACGGTGATGGTCGGCACGATCCAGCTCCTCTCGCGCAAGGTCGACTCGGCCGACGCGGGGCGCGAGGTGGACATGCTCGCGCAGGTCACCGATCGCGCGAGCCGGCTGACCAACCAGCTCCTCGCCTTCTCGCGGCAGTCGAGCACCCAGCTCGAGGTCTTCGACGTCGACGACACCCTCGAGGCGCTCGCGCCGATGCTGCGCCGCCTGATCGGCGATCAGGTGCGCGTGGTGCACGAGCGCGGCGAGGGCGGAAAGCGCGTGCACCTCGACCGCGGGCTGCTCGACCAGGCGGTGGTCAACCTCGCCCTCAACGCGCGCGACGCGATGGAGGGCGGCGGCCGGCTCGTGCTGCGCAGCCGGGGCGAGGCGGGCCGGGTGCTGATCGAGGTGGAGGACGACGGCGCCGGCATGAGCCGCGAGGTCCGCGAGAACGCGCTCGAGCCGTTCTTCACCACCAAGGAGCGGGGCAAGGGCACGGGCCTCGGCCTGGCGATGGTCTACGGCTTCGTGGAGCAGTCGGGGGGCACGCTCGAGATCGACAGCGAGCTCGGGCGGGGCACCCTCATCCGCATCGCCTTCCCGGAGACCGAGGAGAAGCCGGCGCTCCGCTCGCTGGTGATCTCCAACTCCAAGGAGCCGGAGGCGTTCCGGGCGACCCGCTCCGGCGAGATGCTGCGCACGACGGTGCTCGTGGTCGACGACGACCCGCTGGTGCTCCAGACCCTCGCGCTCGGCCTCGAGCCCGAGGGCTACCGGGTGGTCGCCGCGGAGACGCCCGACCAGGCCCTCCGCCTGGCCGACGCGCTCGACCGGGTCGACGTCATCGTGAGCGACGTGATGATGCCCGACATGAACGGGCCGGAGCTGGTCGACGCCCTCGCCGAGGTGGTGCCCGAGGCGGCGGTGCTCTTCGTGTCCGGTTACGCGGACACCGAGCTCCGTGAGACCATGGACCTGAAATCACGGAGCTTTCTCCGGAAACCGTTCCGCCCGGAGCAGCTCTGCGAGGCGGTCCGGGACACGCTCAGGCGGCGCCGCGAGTCCGACGGAATCCAAGCTGAGCGGATTCCAGTCGAAAATGGGACTTAAGTCCGATACCGGTCGACGGCGGCTCTTGGCAGGGTGCTTCCCGAGGGGGGGGAGGGTCACCCGAGGCTGCCATGAAGATCGAAGTGCAGGGCGTGTTGTTGGTCCACGAGGACTCGAGCTGGTGCCGCCGGGTGGCGCGCAAGCTCGGGGACGCCGACGTCGACGTGCACGTGGCCACGTCGATCGCGGGCGCGCTCCGCATCGTGGAGAGCGCGCGCCCCGAGGTCGCCCTCGTGGACCTCTCGACGCTGCCCACGCCGGACTGCTTCCGGCTGGTGCGCAGCCTGGCCACCGCGTCGCCGGCCCCCGCGATCGGGGTGTGGAGCCCGCGCCTGCTCGCTCACGAGGCCTTCCTCCTCGGGCAGCTCGGCGTGCGGCAGCTGCTCGCGGCGCGCCCGCAGCCGCAGGACGTCATGCGGCACGCGCACGCCCTGCACGAGACCCGGCTCGACCCGGTGCCGCACCTCCGGGCGTTCGCGCTGCACGCCGGCCCCGTCCCCGAGTCCGTCCAGGCGATCCGGGACATCATCCTCGACCAGGTGCTCGGCGCGGTGGACGAGAGCCACTCGGCGGCGGCCGAGATCCTCGGCGTGACCCGCCAGGCGGTGCGGCAGTCCAAGCGCGGCAAGACGGGCACGCTCACCCGCGCGCTCGACTCCGATAGCGACGCGGACGTCGGTTGACCGCTACCCTCGGAGGATGCGCCGCGCCGCCGTCCTCCTCGCCTGCCTGACCCTGCTCGCCTGTGACGGCGAGCCCACCCCGGACGACGCGAGCGCCAGCGCCGACGCCGGCCGAGACGCGGGCCCGCCTCCCCGGACCCGCGAGGAGCTGCCGGCGCCGGGGCCGCTCCGCGCCGGCGTGGCCGAGGCGCGCGTCCCGGCCCCGCTCGGCATCGGCACGATGGGCTACGGCGCCATCGACGTGGAGCCCTCGGTCACGCCCTTCGCCGAGCGCTTCCCGGGGACCACACGGATGCACGGCGAGCTGACCTTCCGCGCGGTCGCGATCTCGCGCGGCGAGGGGCACGAGGCGATCTTCGTGCGCATGGACACCGTCGGCGTGTTCCAGCAACTGCGCGAGGCGGTGCTCGACGCGCTCGAGGCCCGGACGGGCCGCCGCCTCGACGACGCGCTGGTGCTCGCGGGCAACCACACCCACTCCGGCCCCGGGCGCATGCTGATGACCACCGGCGCGCTGGTCGCCCTCGGCGACACGTTCTTCCCGGAGTTCTACGACGGCGTGGTCGAGGCGCTGGCCGACGTGATCGAGGCGGCGCTCGACGACCTCGCCCCGGCCGAGCTCGCCACCGACGTCGCCTCCACCAGCGACGCCCACGACGACCGCCGCTGCGAGAACGACATGTTGCCCCTACTCCAGGAGAGCCCCGCGCTGCCCTTCGTCGCCATCCGCCGCGAGGGCCGCATCGACGCGATCGTCGCGAGCTACGCCTACCACGGCACCGTGCTCGGCATCGACGAGCACACCCTGAGCGGCGACATGGGCAGCGTGGTCGAGCACCGGGTGGAGGACCGCCTCGACTTCCCGACCCGGCTGCTCTTCTTCAACAGCTTCGGCGCCGACATGTCGCCGTCGCGCCCGGCGCCGGACCCGGGCGAGGTCGGCGCGCCCCAGCCCGAGAGCTACGACCGCATGGACCGCCTCGGCGACGTCATCGCCGACGCCCTCGTCCCGCGCCTCGACGCGCTGACCTGGGAGACCGATCCGGACGTCCGGGTGCGCACCTACCGCGTCCCGATCTCGACCGACGTGATCGGCTACGGCGCGGGCGAGTTCAACTACCGCCACGGCGGCGCGTTCTGCGGCATCGGCTCCGACGGCAACTGCGACGACCTCACCCCGATCGACGGCCTCGACCGCCGCTGCGTGCCGATCTCGCCGGCCGAGCGGCTGCCCAAGCAGACGATGATCAGCGTCGGCCTCGTCGGCGGCCTCGCGCTCGTCACCGGCGCCGGCGAGTGGTCCACCTCGCTCGCCGACGGAGTGCTGGAGCGGGCGCGCGAGCTGAGCGGCCGCGAGGCGATGTTCATCGGCTACGCCAACGACTACGTCGGCTACTCGATCACCGAGGAGGACTGGTTCATGGGCGGCTACGAGGCGTCCGGCGCCCTGTGGGGCCCGCGCCAGGGCGACTACCTCGCGGCGCGCAGCCGGGAGGCCTTCGAGACCTTCGACGAGGGCTGGAACGAGCCGCCGTGGATCGAGCCGGCGCGCGTCGAGCCGTTCGGCGGCTACACCTACGAGCCCTACGCGCCGGAGGCCGCGCGGGACGCGGGGACCCTCCTCGCCGACGTGCCGGCCACGGTCGCCGAGACCGACCTCGTCCGCTTCACCGTCGCCGGCGCCGATCCCTGGCTCGGCCCCCCGGTCGCCACCCTGGAGCGCGCCGACGGCGCCGCGGTGACCCGCCCGAACGGCCGCCCGATCGACTCGCGCAGCTACGATCTCTGGGTCGATCTCGCGCCCGAGCCCTCCTACGCGGAGACGGCGCGCGCGCCCGAGCGCAGCTTCGCCTGGACCTTCACCATGCCGGCCCGCCGCCGCGCCGGCGCGAGCGTGACCCTCTCCGGCGCCTACCGCTTCCGCGTCTCGGTGCCCACCGAGTCCGGCGCCCTCGAGGTCACCACCGGCGAATTCACGATCGAGTAGGAACCTCCCGTGGCCGCCCGCGTGGACGCTCGGCGGGGGACTACCGCTCGAGAGCGGCGGCCGTAGATGGTCGGACATGGGCGAGGTGTCTCGCCCGAGGAGGTGCGTCATGGAGACGCGTTTCACCGCGAAAGAGCGCGGCTTCGCCATCGACCCGGACACGGCCCACTGGCCGATGCGGCGCCGGGTGGGCTTCGGGATCCTCGCGCTCATGCCGACGACGCTGCTGCTCGCGGCGCTCACGCTCGGCGTGGCTCACTTCGCCATGCCCCGGACGGAGATCATCACCGACCTGGCGGCCATCCTGCTCTACGTGCACGTCGCCGCGCAGGGCATCGTGCTGCTCATCTTCGGCCACCTGCTCTTCGACCACGAGGGCTTCGACCTGACCGACAAGGTCTGGTGGGGGGCCGCGTTCCTCTTCGCCGCGCCGGTGTCGATCCCGGTCTTCTGGGTGCTGCACATCCTCGCCGAGGGGAAGACCCGGGAGGAGTCGAAGGTGCACGTGTACGACACCAGCTACGTGGACGACGGCGAGGCGGACGGCGACCACGACCGCGAGGACGGCACCCGCATCCACAACGCGCACAGCGAGCCGCCGCAGCGCCCGTTCGGTCACCTGCTCGAGACCTGACCGCGATATCGTCGGTCGGTGACCGATGACGCCATCCGCTCGTTCCGCCGGGAGCATCGGCCCGGGGTGAGCCCGTGGTCGTGGTGGTGCGCGCAGCTGCTCGGCCTGGGGCTGGTGGGCGCCTTCGCGTGGTGCGCCTACCAGGGGCGCTGGTCGGGCACGGAGCTCGTCGTCGGCGCCGTCGTGACCGCCCCCGCCAACTTCGTCCTCTGGGGACTGTCGATGGTGTACTGGGTCCCGGCCATGCGCGACGAGTCGTGGCTCGAGGCGCGTCTGTCGCTGAGCGGCGAGACCCTCATGGTCCTCGGAGACGCGCCGATCGTCGTCGACCTCGCCCGGCCCCACGCGCTCGAGGTGGGCGGCGACGCCGTCGGGCGCTTCTCCTTGACGGTGTACGTCGACGGGCGACGAGAGCGGGTCGTCCCGTTCTGGGCGCGGGGCTCCGCCGACTCCGTCCTGCTCGGCGCTCACCGCGATCCGTCTGCAGACCCGATGTCGCCGAGCGACGTGCCGTCGACGGAGTGGGACTTCGGAGACGCGTTGCTGGAGCGCCTGGAGGCGGCGGCGTCGAGGAACCGCTACGCCGAGGTTCGCCGCCAGCTCCGGCGTCACGCCCCGACGGCGGCCGATTCACCGTTCGTGGTGGAGGTGGCGGCCGGAGACGAGGCGCCCGTGTACCGCTCGGGGCGGCCCGCTCCGGATGGCTCCGGCTACGCGTCCTGGCTGGAGCGGAACGGGCTCCGTCTCGGGCCCGGGCTCGTGGTGGGCGCCGAGCACGTCGTGGTCGACACGGAGGGAGGGGCGCTCGCGTTTCCCATCGGGGCCACGGAGGTGGACGACGCCGGAGCAGGGACGCTTCACGGACGGCGGGCGTCTGGAGAGCGCGTCGAGGTCCCCTGCCCCGGAGACCCGATGACCACGGCCGCGCTCGCCGCGCATCTCCGCGAGCGGTGAAGCGTCGGCCGGCTCTCCTCAGCCGTAGGCGCGGGTGGGGCTGCCGTCGGCGAGGGCTCGCTCGGCGGCGCCGCGCACGGCCGGGGACTCGTCTTCGGTGGAGGCGACGAGCGACGCGTCGAAGACGTGCGCGCCGATCTTGCCCATCGCGTCGACCGCGAGGAACCGGATGTGCGGGTCCTCGCTCAGGCGATCCTGCTCGAGGCGCCGCGCGATCGCCCGCTGGAGCTCGTCGTTGGTGGTGCTCTTGTAGCGGGTGACGAGCCGGGCGTAGACGGCGCGGTTCGCCGCGACCCGGCTGTCGCTCAGGTCGCGATCAGGCGCCGGGGTCGGCGTGGGCGCGCGAGGCTCCTCGACCCGCTTCGGGGCCACGTCGGAGACGCGCCGGGGGCGCTCGCGCTCGCTCGCGACGCCTTCGAGCTGCCCGAGGTCGAGCTCGGGGAGGCGCCGCGCCTTCTGCTTCAGGCCGAGCGCCTCGGACGCCGTCTCGGTCACGAGGTCTTCGACGCGGCGCGGGAGGGCCGCGGCCGACGCGATCACGCGGACGCGAGGCGGGGCGCCGTCCGGGGCCCGCCGCACCGCGACGTCGACGCACGCGCCGTGGGTCTCGGTGCGCCAGTGCTCGCGCAGGTGATCGAGGAGCCGCACCGGGGTGGACTCGAGGGTCGGCTTGTCCGCCTCGACGAAGATCGCGAGGTCGCTGACGTCGGCCGCGTCGACGCCCGAGGCGAGCACCGGGTTGTCGTCGAGCGCGTCCCGCACCGCCGCCTCGACGTCCTCGGCGCCGAGCCCGCGCAGGTCGGCGGCGCCGAACGAGACGAGGCCGCCCACGGTGAGCAGGTCGCGCAGCCGCTCGGGCGGCAGCCCGCGGAGCGTCGTGCCCGGCTCCGCCTCCCGCAGCAGCCCGTCGAGCGGCTCGAGGATGCGCTCGTTGGCGCGGTCGTGCAGGTCGAAGATCGACACGTCGCTCACCTGCTCCGAGACCCGCGCGCCGTCGACGAGGATCAGCCCGTCGGGCTCGACGTGGGTGAGCGCCCGGAGCGCGCGCAGGGCCTCGACCTTGCGCGCGACCGGCTCGCCGTCCGGCGGCAGGGTGGCGAGCACGATCACCGGCGTGCGCTTGTCGTCGAGGGCCTCGACCAGCGCGTCCACCGCCGAGCCGGTGCGCCCGCCGAGGCACGCCATCACGAGGATCGCGTCGGCGTCGCGGCTCTCCATGCGCACGAGATCGTCGACCCGGCGGGCGTGCTCGCGGACGAGGCGCCGCGCCTGATCGGGGCTCTCGGCCGCCTCCCGATCGTGCCCGAGCACGTGACAGCGCTCGCGCGGCAGCTGCGGCTGCGCGTCCGCGGCCTCCCGGCTCGCGTGGAGGGCGAGGGCGGGGTGACCCCGCCGGCTCCACTCGGCGGCGAGGCGCCCTCCGCCTTTGCCCCATCCCACCGCGACGACCTGCAGCACGTGCTCTCTGGATCCCATGCCCGGGTGCACAGCAATCGGCGATCCAGCCGCCGATCCCGTGGCGCGGGCCCCGATCGACGGAACACGGCGCGCGCCTCGCTCCCCGCGCCGCGCGCGGTGCTCCGCTTCCGTGGGCGAGCGCCGTGCTACATCCACCCTCGTGACGCTCCGCGCCTCGCTGGCCCTCCTGCTCCTGTTGGCCCCCGGCCTCGCTCGCGCGCAGGGCGTGACCGAGGAGGTCGAGGCGGGCGGCATCTTCGTCCCCGAGCTCGAGGAAGAGGAGGAGACGCCCGAGCCCGAAGAGGAGGAGGAGGCGCGCCGACCGCTGGTCATCGAGCTGCCGCCGCCGCGCGAGCTCGACGGGCCCATCGCACCGGCGCCGATCACGTTCACCCTGGAGAACGGCCTCCGGGTGATGCTCCAGCCGATCGAGGGGCGGCGGTTCAGCGCGGTGGCGATGACCTACCACGTCGGCTCCGCCGATCAGCCGAGCGGCTGGACCGGCCTCGCGCACCTGACCGAGCACCTCATGTTCGCCGGCACCGACGTGCTGAACGAGGTCGAGGTGTTCATGCGGCTCGAGGCGGCCGGCGCGGTGGAGCGCAACGCCGAGACGAGCCCGGACCGCACCATCTACTACGAGGTGCTCCCGAGCGCGCAGCTCGAGTGGGCCTTCTGGATCGAGGCGGAGCGGCTGGCCCGCATGCTCGCCGGGCTGACCGAGGCGCGCCTCGACCGGCAGCGACAGATCGTGCTGCACGAGGGGTTCGAGCGAGGCATCTACGGCTGGCGGGGGCTGCTCGCGCAGAGCCTCTTCCGCGGCGTCTTCCCAGACGGGCACCCCTACGCGCAGCCGGTGATCGAGCGCGAGGAGGACGTGCGCGCGGTGCGCCTGCGCCACGTGCAGAGCTTCTTCCAGCGGCACTACGCGCCGGACAACGCGACCCTCAGCGTGGTCGGCGGCTTCGACCCCGAGGTGATCCGCGCCTCGATCGAGCGCCACTTCGGGCCGATCCGGCGCAGCGCCCCCGCGCCCGACGCGCCCCGCCCCGACCCGGTCGCGCCCCTCGACCACGAGCGCCAGATCCTGCTCGAGGTGCAGCACGACCGCGACCAGGTCTACGTCGCCTGGCCGACGCCCGCGCTCTACGCCGCCGGGGACGCCGAGCTGGACGTGCTCTCCACGCTGATGGGGCGGCGACGGACCGCGCCGGTGCGCGACGCGCTGGTGGAGAGCGGGCTCGCGCTCGAGGCGCTCGTGCAGCAGCGGAGCTACCGCGACGCGTCGCTCTTCACCATCCAGGCGGTGCCGGCCCCGGGGCACGACGCGGCCGAGCTGGTGCGGGCGATCGACGAGGCGCTGGCGCGGGTGCACGAGGCGCCGTTCGACGAGGAGGCGGTGCGGGAGGCCCGCGAGATCTGGGCGCGCCGCGAGCGGCTCCGGGTGGAGGACCTCGCCACCCGCGCGATCCACCTCGGCACGGCCACCGACGCCTACGTGCCGACCCTCGAGAACGAGCGGCAGCGCTACCTCGCGGTCGACGCCGAGGCGGTGCGGCGCACGGTGCAGCGCTGGCTCCCGCAGGGCCGGCGGCTGGTGATGATCGCCCGGGCGGAGCCGAGCGGCGCGCCCCAGGGCCGGGTCATCCTCGACCGACGGAGGCCCCAGTGAGGGCGGCCGCCGCGATCCTGCTCGCGCTCGGGATCACGGGCTGCACGCTGCGGGCGTCGCTCCCGCCGCCTCGTCACCCGCTCGCCGCCACCCCCCGCGACGCGCTCGCGGAGCCGCCCGGGGAGCCGCTGCCCGACCAGCCGTTCCGGATGCGCCTGGTGCGCCGGGAGCTCGACAACGGCTTCCGCGCCTTCATCTCGCGCGGTGAGCCGAACGGGGTGGTCAGCGTGGTGTTCGTCACCCGCGCGACGCCGCTCTGGGATCAGCGCGCGCCGCAGGACGTGACCAGCCTGATGGCCGGGCTGCTCACCCGCGCGACCCTGGACGAGCAGGGCGAGGTGGTCGAGGACCTGCTGCAGGCGCAGGGCTTCAGCCCGGAGATCGCGGTGCTGCCCGGCGGGATCCGGATCGCCGATCGCGTCCTGATGGAGGACCTCGGGCCTTACCTCGTGGCGCTCGAGCGGACGCTGCGGCACCCGGCTTACCGCGAGGCCGACCTCCGGCGCGCGCTCGACGCGCGGATCGAGCTGCTCGAGGGGCACCTCGGCGGGGTCGACGGCTTCATCGACGATCGCCTGCCGCAGCTGCTCTACGCGTCCGACGATCCGCGCGGCGCGGCGATGCAGGCGCGGCTCGAGGTGATGCGCGGGGTGACGGTCGAGACCCTGCGGGCGCGCCACGCCCAGCTCCTCGATCCGTCCCGCGGCGCGCTCATCGTCGCCGGCGACGTCGAGCCGCTCCCGCTCCTGCCGGTGATCGGGCAGCTCTTCAGCGCGTGGCCGCGCACCGAGGGGCAGCCGGAGCTGCGTGGCCCGCGCTACCCGGAGGCGGGCGAGGACCGCGGCATCGCGCTGGTGGAGCCTCTCTTGCGATCCTACGTGAAGGTGGTCGAGCAGGCGCCGCCGATCACCGATCCCGATCACGCCGCCTTCCTGGTGCTCGAGCAGCTCCTCGGCGCCATGTTCGCCTCGCGCCTCAACCTGGCCTTCCGGGAGGACGCGCGCGTCAGCTACGGCTTCCACGCCGAGTACGCCGCGAGCGGCACCGAGGGCGAGCTCGCGCTGGCGACCTCGGTCGAGCCGGGCGCGACGCGTCAGGTGGTCGAGGAGGTGCTCTCCGAGCTGCGGCGCATGCGCGGGGAGGGCGAGGGCATCCGGGACCTCGAGCTCAGCCTCGCGCGCACCCGCGCACGGGAGTCGCTGATGGCGGCGCTCGACACCTCGCAGGGCCTCGCGCTCTCGATGGCGCAGCGCCTCCTCGCGGGCCTCGAGCCCGGCACTATCGGCGCGACGCTGCGGCGCATCGACCGGCTCTCGGCCGATGACGTAGAGGCGGCGGCGGCCCGCTGGGTCCGCCCCGATCGCGCCCCGCTGGTGGTCGTCGGGCGCGAGGACGTGATCGCCGACGTGCTCGGCTCCGACCAGATCCAGCTCCGCGCCCTGCGCCCGCCCCCGCGTCAGCGGCGGTGAGGCTTTCGGCCGCTCGCGAGGTACATGCAGAGGCCGCCGGTGAAGCGGTGGCGGCCGGCGCGCGTGTCCTCGATCAGGCGCCGGCGGCTGCGCTGCTCGAGATCCCAGAGCGCGTCGAACTCGCTCGGCTCTCCGCCGCCCGCCCGGTAGAGCGTGCGCGCGGTCGCCTCGTCCCCCCAGCGGGAGAGCGCCTCGTCGGCGTGCGCCTCGAGCTGCTCGACGGTCATGCGCTCGGCCGGCGTCGCGTAGGGCGGCGAGAGGACGGCGCAGCGGTCGTTCTTGTAGACGCGACGATCCTCGAGCCCGAGCGCCTCGAGCAGCTGCGGCAGGCGATCCCCGACCGCGCTGTCGCCCTGCCCGAGCGCGCGCTTGCCGTCGAGGCAGCGGCGCTCGAAGTCCAGCAGCGCGAGCGTCTCCTCGAAGGGCGGCGCCGGCTCGTGTCGACGGAAGGCCAGCGCGTTGAAGAGGTTGTCGGGCTCGGCCGCCGCGATGACCCCGCCGGGCTTCGTCACGCGCACCATCTCCCGCAGCGCGACCTCGGCGTCGGCCACGTGGATGAGCACGGTCTGGCAGGTGACGAGATCGAAGGTGTCGTCGTCAAAGGGCAGCGCCTCGGCCGCGCCCTCGACGTACGTGAAGGCGTGCGGGAAGCGCTCCGCCCGCGCCCGCGCGGCGTCGAGGAAGCCCGGCTCGTGATCGACCCCGGTGACCGTCGCGCCCTCCGGCAGCAGCGTGGAGAGCCGCTGCCCCCAGTGCCCGGCCCCGCACCCGACGTCCAGGGCGCGCCCGACCTCGGACAGCCGCAGCCGCGCGGCCATCAGCTCCAGCGTGTCCTGGTGCCACCAGGTGTCCCGCCAGTCCGACTCGAAGCCCGCCAGCGAAGCGTACCGCTCGGCGTCGAAGCCCAGGTTCTTCATCGTGCCTCCCCTCCGAGCGGGAGGTGGGGCGCCAAGACGGATCGGTCAAGCGCCCCGAGCCCGGAGGGAGATGTATGAAATGAATAGGATCGTCCCCGAGGTCGCGGACCACCCGTTCTCCAACCTCCCGAGGTCGCAAGCCATCACGGCAGGCGACGAGCGAAGCGAGGTCGCCGCACGAACCACCCGGCCCCGTTCGATCCCGCGGCAGCGGGCGGCACGCGCTCGCGCGCAGCGC
>JAYZQJ010000108.1:0-61272 GCA_036149055.1 Myxococcota bacterium
GGCGCGAGCGCGAAGCGCGACGCGCCGGCGGAGTCGGGAGGGGGGCCCCATTGGCGCTTGGCCCAATGGGGGGAGGGGTTGCACCAAACCCTCCAGCAAGAAGCAGCGGGAGGGGGGCCCCATTGGCGCTTCGCCCAATGGGGGGAGGGTTTGCACCAAACCCTCCAGAAAACTCAGGCGGACGCGGCCGCCGTGAGCGCGGCCTCGAGGTCGGCGCGGAGGTCCTCCTCCGCCTCGAGCCCGACCGAGAGTCGGATGAGCCCGTCGTCGATCCCGAGCGCGGCGCGCGCCTCGGGCGGGACCGAGCCGTGGGTCATGATGGCCGGGTGCTCGATGAGGCTCTCGACCCCGCCGAGGCTCTCGGCGCAGCAGAAGACCTTCACCGTCGCGAGCAGCGCGGACGCCGCCGGCAGGCCGCCCTTCACGACGATCGAGATCATGCCGCCGGGCGCGCTCATCTGGGACGCCGCGAGCGCGTGCTGCGGGTGGCTCTCGAGGCCCGGGTAGATGACCTTCTCGACCTCGGGGCGCGCCTCGAGCCAGGCGGCCAGGCTCGCCGCGCTCTTGCAGTGCCGCTCCATGCGCACCGGCAGGGTCTTCAGACCGCGGAGCACCATGTAGCTGTCGAAGGGCCCCTGCACGGCGCCGATCGAGTTCTGCAGGAAGCGCAGCCGCTCGGCGAGCGCGTCGTCGCTGGTGACGAGCACGCCGCCGACCACGTCGCTGTGGCCGTTGAGGTACTTGGTGGTCGAGTGGAGCACCACGTCGGCGCCGAGGGAGAGCGGGCGCTGGAGCATCGGGGTCGCGAAGGTGTTGTCGACGACCACGACCGCGCCCTTGGCCTTGCCGACCTTCGCCACCGCGGCGATGTCGACGAGCTTGAGCATCGGGTTGGTGGGCGTCTCGACCCAGACCATCTTGGTCGCGTCGGTGATGGCCGCCTCGACCTTGCCGGGGTCGGTCATGTCGACCTGGGTGGTGGTGATGCCCATCGGCTTCATCACCTTGTCGAGGATGCGGAAGCTGCCGCCGTAGACGTCGTCGCTGGCGACGATGTGGTCTCCCGGGCGGAGCGTGTGCAGCAGGGTGGTCATCGCCGCGCAGCCGCTGGCGAAGCAGACGCCGTGCGTCGCGCCCTCGAGGGCGGCGAGGCAGCGCTCCAGGGTCGCCCGGGTCGGGTTGCCCGTGCGGGCGTACTCGAAGCCTTTGTGCTTGCCGGGGCCCTCCTGCGCGAAGGTGCTGGCGAGCACGATGGGGGTCATCACCGCGCCGCTGACCGGGTCGGGCTCCTGGCCGGCGTGGATGGCGAGGGTGTCGAGGTGCTTCGAGTCGATGGCCATGGGGCGCTCGTACCGCGGGCCCCGTTCGGGGGCAAGCGGCGGCGCGCGGGCCTGCTATAGCTGGGGCGATGACGACGGGAAGGCACCTGAACAAGGTGAAGCCGAGCGTGGTGGACGCGCTCGAGCCCCTCTTCGACGGGGCGAGCGTGATGGTCGGCGGCTTCGGGCTGTGCGGAAACGCCGAGGCCCTGATCGCCGGCGTGGTGGAGCGGGGCGTGAAGGACCTCCACCTCATCAGCAACAACGCCGGGAACATGGGCAAGGGCCTCGCCGCCTGGCTCCGGGCCGGCGTGGTCGGGCGCATCACCTGCACCTACCTCGGCAACAACGAGGACCTCCACGCCGCGATGCGCGAAGGCAAGATCCGCATCGACGTCATCCCGCAGGGCACCTTCGTCGAGCGCATGCGGGCCGCCGGCGCCGGCATCCCCGCCTTCTACACGCCGACGGGCGTGGGCACCGTCGTCGCCGAGGGCAAGGAGACCCGGACCTTCGGGGACCGCGAGTACGTGCTCGAGGAGGCGCTCCACGCCGACTTCGCGCTCATCCGCTGCAAGCAGGCCGACCCCTTCGGCAACGCGCGCTTCTGGCGCACCGCGCGCAACTTCTCGCCCATCATGGCGACCGCGGCGAAGACCACCATCCTCGAGGCCGACGCGCTGGTGGAGCTCGGCGCGCTCGACCCGGACGACGTGCACCTCCCGGGCATCTTCGTGCACCGCGTGGTCGAGGTGACCGAGCACGAGGATCCCTTCGAGTACCGCACCGTCCGCCAGAAGGAGACCGCGTGATGAGCTGGGGCAAGCAAGACATGGCGAAGCGGGCGGCGGCGGAGATCGCGCCCGGCAGCATCGTCAACCTGGGCATCGGGCTGCCGACGCTCGTGGCCGACTACCTCCCCGACGACGGCTCGGTCTGGTTCCACAGCGAGAACGGCCTGCTGGGCATGGGCCCCTTCCCCTACGAGGGCGACGAGGACCCGCAGCTCATCAACGCCGGCAAGCAGACGGTGACCGTGGTGCCGGGCGGCAGCATCTTCGACTCGGCGACCAGCTTCGCCATGATCCGCGGCGGCCACGTCGACCTCGCGGTGCTCGGCGCCATGCAGGTCGCGATGAACGGCGACCTCGCCAACTGGTCCATCCCGGGCGGCAAGACCATGGGCATCGGCGGCGCGATGGATCTCGCCAGCGGCGCCAAGCGCATCCTGGTCCTCACCCGACACACGACCAAGGAGGGCGAGCCCAAGCTCCTCGAGCGCTGCGACTTCCCGCTCACCGCGCTCGGCTGCGTCGACCGGGTCATCACCGAGCTCGGCGTGTTCGACGTCACCGGGGACGGCTTCCGCGTGGTGGAGCTGGCCGAGGGCGTGGCCCTCGAAGAGGTCCGCGAGAAGACCGGCGCGCCGCTCACCGAGTGACGCGTCAGTACGGCGCGCAGGAGATCATGGGGTAGCCGACGCGGCGGAGCTCCCCGGAGCGCTCGACCGGCGTGATCACCCGGAAGCTTCCGTGGTGGCCATGGGGGATCACCGCGACGAGCTCCGCGGCGCGCACGACGTGGGCGTCCTCGGGGTAGGTCGGGCCCTCGATGTCCACGCGCGCGGCGTCGCCCTGGAACACGCGCCAGCGCTCCGCGACGTCGTCCGAGCGCTCGATGATCCGTACGCCCGCGGTGGAGAGCGGGTCGAAGCGCGCGTCCGGGTGGGCGCCCTCGATCGCCAGGACCCGATGCGCACGCGGCGCGCAGTCGACGCGGACCGCGGCCCACGCCTCCACCCAGGCCGGCTCGTCCGGCGGCGCGTCGGGCGAGGCGGGGCAGCGGGCGGTGAGCCGGACCGCGCGCTCGGGCCGAGCCACGCAAGACGCCTCGCCCGCCGCGAGCACGGTGACCGCCGACGGATGCGCGCCCTCGAGCGGCGCGGCGGTGAAGATCATCGGCTGCGGCTCCTCGTCGATCTCCGCCGCAGGCAACGCCTCGCCCTCCCGGGCCGCCGGGTCGGCGCCCTCGAGCAGGACCCACGTCTCGTCGCCGAGCCGGATCGCAGCCCAGACTCCCGCGGCGGGCGGACCCGGGGGCGGCGGCTCGAGGCTGGGCGGCGGCTCCTCTGCCGCCGGCGCGGCCGCGGCGACCGGGCTCGTCGCGCGCGGCGAGGTGACATCCGGGCCGCAGCCCCAGGCCAGCGCGCACAGCGACGCGAGGGCCGCTCGTCCGATCGGTCGCACGCCGGCAGCGTACCCGAGCCCTCAGGCGGCGGGATAGCCGAGGCGGATCAGCTGCGCGGGGCTGGCCCCGAGGTTCGTCGCGGACAGGCCCTCCCGACGCAGGCGGCGCGTTCCCTCCTCCGCGACGACGCAGAAGCGGCCGCGGCAGAAGGCGAGCACCTCCCGGTCGGCGGGGATGGCGGCGAGGTAGGCGTCGATCGCGTCGGCCGGGACGTGAACGGCGCCGCGAGGGTGGCCGGCGGCGTGCTCCTCCGCCGGGCGGAGATCGACGAGCACGACCTCTCCGGCGCGCACGCGGCGCTTCAGCTCGCGCACCGTCTTGCGGTCGAGGCGCTCGGGCAGGTGAAAGTAGGTGTGCACGAGCTCGCGCATCTCCGCGTGCAGCTCGGCCGACGCGTCGGACAGCGCCCCGAGGAGCTGCGGGACCCGGGCCGAGGCCGGGCGATAGAAGACGCGGCGCCCCTCCTTGCGGCTCGCGAGCAGGCCGGCCGCGCTCAGCACCTTGAGCTGCGCGCTGGTGTTGGCGCGAGACTGGCCGATCTTCTCGGCGAGCGCGTCGACCGAGTGCTCGACCTGCCCAAGGATGCCCAGGATCCGCAGCCGCACCGGGCTGGAGAGCGCCTGCGCGACCGCGGCGATGGCCGCGTTCTTGATCTCGAGCGCCTCGTCCCCGGTCACGCCGCCCTCCTCATGCAGGTCTCGAGCACCGCCGCCGCGGGCTTGCCGCGCGGACTGTAGCCCGGGTCGTTCGGCCCACCCCACCCGAACCAGTTCCAGACGTAGTAGCCCGCGACCCGCCGATCCTCGGCCGCCGCCGCGCAGAAGGCGCGGAAGAGATCGGCCTGGAGCTCGACGTCGGCCGGTCCCGCGGCGGAGGGACGCCAGGGCGCGGACGCCGCCTCCGGGTGCGCCGGATAGCCGACCTCGGCGAGGAAGACGGGCAGCCCGGTGTCGCGGCGCAGCCGGTCGAGCCGACGCAGCGGTCGCTCCCACCGGCGGGTCATCACCGAGAGTCCCGCGCGCTCGCCCTCGGCCGCGAGCGGGAAGTAGGCGCTCACGCCGAGCGAGTCGAGGGCGTGCGCGAAGGGGACCTCGAGCGCGTCCCAGTTGGCGGCGTAGGCCACCTCTCCGTGGAAGGCGGAGCGCACCCTCTCCACGAGGTCGAGCCAGAGCGCCTCGTGGCGCTGCATCGACACCAGCTCGCTCCCGGCGACGAGGCGGACGACGTCCTCGGCCTCGGCGAGGGCGGCGAGCGCGACCAGGTGATCCCCGTACGCGCGCATCCACGCCGCGGGGTCGACGGGGTCGAGGGTCCCACGCCAGCGCCCGGGCGCGGTGTCGGGGAGCCGGAGGATCGGCATGACGCCCACCCGCAGGCCGTCCGCGCGAGCCTGCCGGATCGTGCGGCGGAGCGCTCGGGTCGAGGCGGTGCGCGCGCCGGGCCCCGGGTCGTGCGACAGGCGGTGCGCCTGCGTCCACTCGACGACGACGAGCAGGTCGGTGGCTCCGCGCGATGCGATCTCTCGCACCATGACGCCGTAGTCGTAGTCGCGATCGACGGCGAAGAGGCCGAGCGACGCGCCGCGGATCCGGCCGTCCGCGGGAGCCGGAGCGAGCGCCGTCGACGCGCTCAGCGCGAGCAGCGTGGCCGCGGCGATCAGCACGCGAGACACTGACCCGCTCCCGTCTCGACCGGCCGATCGCTCCGGCTGTACTCGGCCCAGCTCCCGTCGTAGTTCACGACCTGCGCCTCGGGGACGCCCGCCTGGAGCAGCGCGAACGTCGAGACGGAGGAGCGCGTCCCGCTCTGGCAGTAGAGCACCACCGGAGACGCGTCCCCCGGGATCGACGCGTCGAAGCGCGCGCGAATCTCCGCCGGCGGGCGCAGACGTGGATCGCCCTCCGAGCGGAGCATCTCCTCGTAGGGCCAGGAGCGAGCCCCGGGGATCCGTCCGGCGCGGGCCGCGTCCCGGTGCCGCACCTCGCCGGCGTGCTCCTCCGGAGTGCGGGCGTCCAGGAACACGGCGCCCTGCGGGAGCGTCGCCCAGCGCGTGGTCGGAGCGGCGTCCTGCAGGGTCACGGAGCCTTCGCGCGGGTCGCGTCCGGGCCCCGCGGCGAGGGCGCCGCCGAGGGCGGTCCATCGCACCACGCCGCCGTCGAGCACCCGCGTCTCCAGGCCGGCCACGTGACGCAGCGTCCACCAGAGCCGGTGCGCCTCGGGGCCGTCTCCCATCACGACGATCTCGTCGCCCTCGTCGACCCCACGCTCCCGGAGCACCGTCTGGAGCTCCGACGCGCGGCGTGAGATCCCGGGGACGGGCGCGGAGGCCGAGTAGTCCGAGCGCCCCAGGCGACGCGCGGTGGGCACGTGGCCGGCCTCGAAGCGGTCGGGCGGGCGGACGTCGAGCACCACGAGGCGGTCCGCGCCCAGCGCGGCCGCGAGCTCGGAGACCGAGACCATCCACTCGGGGTGCGCGTAGCCGGCGCGCTCCGCGTCTCGACCGAAGTGCGCGAGCGCGGCCTCCGCCTCCTCCGGGGACGCGGCATGGATCAGGTCGCCGGTCGTCGGCTGGGTGGTGGCGGCGCGCTCTCCGAACAGCCGCTCCTCGAACGCGGGAGCCCTGGACGTCGACCCGGTCTGGCCCCGAGGGACGTGCAGCCAGAACCCGAGCGCCAGCACGCCGAGCCCGAGCGCGGGCGCGACCTTGCGGGCGGGGGCCCAGGCCGAGAGCGGCCAGGCGGTCTGCGAGAGGAAGTCCCGGGGGAAGCTCTCCACGCCGCGAAAGCCGAGCTTGGCCGGCGGCGCGTCCGGCATCTTCGCCGTGCCGAGGACCCAGTCCCAGATGCTGAAGATGATGCCGAAGTTGACGGTCGTCTTCGCGTCGCCTTCGTAGTCGTGATGCCAGATGTGCATCCGCGGGCTGTTGAGCACGTAGCGCAGCGGGCCCCAGGACAGGTTCAGGTTGGCGTGGTTCAGGTGCCCGATGAGGGTCCCGATGATCGCGTGTGCCATCACCGCGGTGCCCGAGAAGCCGAGGAAGGCGAGCGGCAGGTAGAGGCACGCGCGGTAGACCACGACCTCCGTCCACTGGAAACGAAACGACGCGATCCAGCTCATCTCGCCGTCCACGATGGAGTGGTGAGTCTTGTGCAGCTCCCACAGCCACGAGACGCGATGCAGCATCACGTGCACGCCCCACTGCGCGAAGTCGATGGCGAGGAGCGCGACCGGGATCTGCACCCAGAGCGGCCAGTCGGCGGCGAAGCTCCGATGCACCACCTCGGTCCAGCCGAGCGCGGCGAGGGCGGCGTCGACGCGCGGGAGGATCCACGTGGTGGCGATGCCGAAGAGGATCACGCCGAGGAAGTGCCCATTGAAGATCAGGTGGGCCAGGTCGGAGAGGTAGGTCCAGCGCCCGACGAGCCGCTGCTCGCGCCGCCAGGGGAAGAGCGCCTCGAGGCCGAGCACGAGGAGCGACAGCGCCGCGAGGGCCATCGGGTAGAGATACGCCTCCATGGCGAGAGCATGGTCTGCGACCGGCACACGGTCAAACATTCATTTGACCATTCATAAAACCACCGTACACCCTCGGCATGACCAAGCTCCTCTCGGCCCTCCCCCTCGTGGTCCTGACTGCGTGCGCCACGCCGGGGCTCCCCCCTCCCTCCACCGACGTGGCGCTGCGAAACACCGAAGACGCGCGCGCCGTCTTCCAGGTCTCGGGTGACCGCTGGCGCGAGGGCGTCGGCGCGGCGCTGTTCTACGCGGACAAGGTCACCCAGGCCTACGAGCGCCTCGGCGTGCCGCTGGAGGCCCAGCACCTGGTGCTCGTGTTCCATGGGGACGCCGCCTACCACCTCCTGAACGACGCGGCGTTCGCTGCCTACGACCGTCGCGCCGACCCGACGCAGACCCGGAACCCCAACGCGACGCTCATCGAGCGGCTGGCCGAGCGCGGCGTGCGCGTCGAGATCTGCGCCAGCACGATGGAGCAGCGAGGCTGGGAGCGCGACGACTTGCTCCCCGAGATCCTCGTCACTCCCAACGCCTTCCCCCGGGTCATCGACCTCCAGATGGACGGCTACGCCCACCTCGACTTCGACTGATCTCCCTGCGGCCGGTTCCCTCCTCAGAGCGGGAAGGCTTGCTCGCCGCCGTCCTCACCGATGACGAGCAGGTAGCGCCCCTCGAACGAGGGGTGCGCGCCGCGACGCACGCGGAGACGAATCTCGGTCGCGCTCCACGCGATCGGGATCTGGATCTCGCGAATGCGGCTCTCGGCCAACGTGGGCGCGTCCGTGATCATCGCGCGCGTCCACGTGGTGTCGACGTAGACGTCGTCGTGGTAGCTGAAATGACTGCCCGGGCCGGTGCCGTTGCTCACCTGGTCGAAGACCAGGTAGTCGTAGCGCCCCGGGTAGTCCGGCGTCCGGTTGCGAAACCGATGCTCCCACTGGGCCACGCCGTCGAGCACGTAGTCGAAGACGCCGTCCTCCGCGTCGACGCGACTGCTGCGGTAGAGCCACTCCTCCTGCATCCACCGACGAGGCTGAGGGGGAGGCCCCCCCCAGAGCGTGCCCGCGTTCGTGTACTCGGCGACCACTCGAGGGTTGCCGCCCTCCATTCCCTGATAGCCGAAGTAGAGGTTGTTCTGCCGGTAGTCGCAGGCTGCCCCGCAGCGGTTCCAGAGGCGGATCGTCTTGTGGTTGAACCCCCGAGGTCCCCAGGCGGCGGACTCGGTGATGTCGAAGTCGTGGTACCGCTTGGCGAACACGTAGAGCCGCTCGGAGTCGAAGCGCACGCGTCCCCCCGCCGCTCCACTGCCCGCCCCGTGGTCGTAGCGCACCGCGTGGCTGGAGCTCGGCGCCACGACCGCGTCGGTGAGCTCACCGCCGAAGTCGTCCCAGCGTGTCAGCCGCCCGAGCGGGGTCGGATCGGTGCCCTCCTCGAAGTCGGCCCAGATCAGCGGGCGGGCGTGCTCGCGCTCCGGAAACCCGGCGCCGCGCACGACGATCTCCTCGCCGTCCGCCAGCCGCCCCTCGATCGGTGCCCCGGCGCCCGCGTCTTCTCCGACCGCCGCGTCCAGTTGCGCGGGCCCCGCATCTCGCCCTCCGGCATCGACGGTGGTCGTCGCGTCCTCGAGGGGAGCCGCATCGAGGAGGCTTCCCGCATCGACGCCGGTCGGGCCGTCGCACGCCACGACCAGCACCATCGTGAGCAGCGCGCGGGTCATCGGGACTCCAGCGGGAAACCGCGCTCGTTGACGCGCCCTCGGTCGTCGACCACGTAGAGGTAGCGGCCGCCGAGGGTGTCGAACGTGCCTTCGTCCAGCTCGACCGCGATCGCGCCGTCCTCCCACGACGTGGGCAGCTGGATCTCACGGTGGCGCGTCTCCGACCAGGTGGGCGCGTCACCGATCTCCAACCGCGCGGGGCTCGTGTGTGCCCAGATCTCGCCGAAGTCGGTGACCATGTCGGGGTAGCTGGTCAGCCCATGGTCGAAGCCGAGCACCGCGACGTTCAGGCCGAGCTCCGCGAACGCGGGGTCCTTCTCGAAGTCGTCGATGTCGAAGTCGCCGACCGCACTGTGGCTCACGCGCTGGTAGACGCCGTTGACGTAGTGCCGGACGGTGCCGGCCTCGGCGTCCACGAGGATCTCCATGCGGTTCCACTCTCCGATCCGACCGTCGCGAGTCCAGCTTCGCCAGCCGGTGCGCTCGCCGCCGCTGTAGCCGATGTGCATGTGCGTCCAGCTGACGTACGTGCGCTCCGCGCCGTCGTTGTCCCACACCCGGATGAACTTGTTGGCGCCCTCCGGATCGCCACCGCCAGGATCCATCGACGGTCGGTACCACCAGCTGACGTAGAGGCGGAGCTGGTCGGGGGGCGGCCGGGTGCCGCCGAGGGCCCGGGGCCAGCCGAGGTAACCGTCGCCGCCGTTGCCCCCGCCCGCCACCCGGTAGAAGCGCGCGCGGTGACCGCGCGGTCGGTCGTCGGCGAGCCTGGGCGTGGTGGCCCAGTTGTCGCTGCGCCGCGACCAGGGGGCGTCGTCTCCGACCGGCACGAGGTCGCCGACCGCCGCGCCGGCGTAGGCGGGCTGGTCGTCGACGCGATCGTACAGTCGAGGTCCAGGCGCGTCGCGGTCCCCGAAGCCGCAGCCGGTGACGACCAGGCGCGCGCCATGCTCGAGCGGACCCGCGACGGCGACGACCTGCGGCCCTTCGGTGGGGTCGCAGTCCAGCGAGCCGGCGTCGAGGCCGGCGTCCCGGGTCCGCTCGCCGGCGTCCATCGACGCTGCCGCGTCGGCGGCTTCGCTGGCGTCGAGTACCGGGCGCGATGCGTCCGGAGCGGCCGGGGGATCGCTGGGAGAGCACGCGGTGAGAGCGAGGATGAGGAGGAGAGCCCGATGCATGAATCCAGCGTGCACCGCCGGACGCGCGGGACCCACCGACCGATCCTTTCGCGCCCTTACCGGGTCAGAACGCAGCGCCGATCCCACGCGCGTCGAGCCGCAGGGCGCTGGCGTCCTCGGATCCACCGCCTTCGACCGCGACGACGTCCGCCACCCCCCAGACGGCCGCGACGAGCGCCGTCACGCCACCGACGAGGAACGCGCCGTTGGCCACCCAGCCGAAGGTCACCGCGTCGTGTGAGGCGGCCCGCGCCCCGACGAAGGTCGGGTCGGCCTCGGCCTGATCGCGGGCCGCGATCGAGAGCCCACCGAACACCGCGCCGACGGCGACCACGCCGAGCCCGGAGCCGAAGAGGATCCAGGGCGCGACGTCGGGCCCCCGCTGGGCCTCCCGCTGGGCCTCCCGCCGGGCGCGCGCGACGAGCTCCCGACGCTCCGCCTCGCGCCGCGCGGCGGCCGCCTCCTGCTCGGCGAGGAGCGCGCGCAGGTTGACGACGCGCTCCTCGATCACGGCTCGGAGAGGCGTGTCCGGGACCTCGCTCAGGAACCGCTCGTAGGCTTCGATGGCCTCCGCGTAGGCGCCCATCTGCCCGTGAGCGCGCGCGAGGTTGTAGAGCACGTTGGGCTCCGGAAAGACCTCGTAGGCGCGCTGGAGCAGGGCGACGCTGGCCTCGTAGTCGCCTCGCTCGTAGCGCTCCCGGCTCTGGGCGTGGAGCTCGAGCGCCTCCGCCCGGGCCTCGGCCTCGGACCGCTCTTCCTGGGCTTGGGCTGTCCCCGCGAAGCCCAGGCCGAGCGCGACGAGCCCCGCCAGCCACCCCGTGTGCACCCAACCCTCCGGCACGGAGCCACCGTAGCAGCTGCGCCTCCACGCGGTCCACGCTGCTAAGCTGCCCCCGAGGATGGAGGATCTCGACGTCATCGCGCGCCCGGCCACGATCGGCCGCTACGAGATCGTCGGTCAGCTCGCGCTCGGCGGCATGGCGCAGATCCTCCTCGGGCGCCTGCTCGGGCCGAGCGGGTTCGAGCGGGTCGTGGTCATCAAGCGCATCCTCCCGAACCTGGCGCAGGAGCGCGCGTTCACCGAGATGTTCCTCGACGAGGCGCGCATCGCCGCCGCCATCCACCACCCGAACGTGGTGCAGGTGCACGAACTCGGCGAGACGGGGGGCGACCTCTACCTCGTCATGGAGTACCTGCAGGGGGAGAGCCTCTCCGGCCTCCTGCGTCGCCTCCGGCTCTTCGGGGAGTCGCTCGATCCGTCGCTCGTGGCGCACATCGGCGCCGAGGCCTGCGCGGGTCTCCACGCGGCCCACGAGCTGCGCGACGCGGACGGCCGACCGGTGGGCCTCGTGCACCGCGACATCTCTCCGCAGAACATCTTCATCAGCTACGACGGCGCGGTGAAGATCCTCGACTTCGGCATCGCCAAGGCGGCGGACCGGATCACGCAGACCGAGGCCGGGGTGCTCAAGGGCAAGTTCGCCTACATGTCGCCGGAGCAGTGCCTCGGAGAGCCGCCGGATCGACGCAGCGATCTGTTCGCGCTCGGCGCGGTGCTGTTCGAGGCGGCCACCGGGCGGCGCCTCTTCCAGCGCCAGGCCCAGCTGCAGACGCTGCGCGCAGTGACCGAGGACCCCATTCCGGCGCCGACGACGCTGCGCCCCGAGCTCGGCGAGGCGCTCGAGGCGGTCCTCCTCGAGGCGCTGGCGCGCCCGCGCGCCGAGCGGTTCTCCGACGCGGCTTCCATGCGGCGCGCGCTCGCGGAGGCGGGAGGCGCGGACCGCCCCGCGTTACCGGGCGAGGCGCTGGGCGCGCTCATGCGGCGCCTGTTCGCGGACCGCATCCGGGAGAAGGAGGAGCTGCTCCGTCGGGTGCGGGCAGGCTCCGACGTCACCGCCATCCCCGCGGCCGAGATCGACGTGGAGGTGGAGCTCCCTTCGGTGGCGGCGCCCCCGCCGACCGCCGCGGTCGAAGCGTCTCGGCCTTCGCGGGGCGGCGCGCGCTGGGTGGCGGCGGCGGCGATCACGATCGCGGCGGCCGCCGCGGCGCTGTGGGCCACGCAGGGCACCGAGCCGGTCTCCGCCGCCCCTCCCGCGGCCGCGCCCCCCGCGCCGGTCGTCGCTCCCTCGCCGGAGGCGGCCCCGCCCGCGCCTCCCGAGCGCGTCACCCTCCGCATCGACAGCGAGCCGAGCGGCGCG
The DNA here is from genome assembly GCA_036149055.1 of Myxococcota bacterium. Taxonomy (GTDB): domain Bacteria; phylum Myxococcota_A; class Polyangia; order Polyangiales; family Sandaracinaceae; genus JAVJQK01. Next base: position 12,176 of record JAYZQJ010000108.1, read on the forward strand.
GCCGTCGAGCTCGACGGCGTGGAGCGCGGGCGCACCCCGCTCACGCTCGAGCTCCCGCGGAGCGAGACCCAGACCCACCTCCGCGTCAGCCAGGGCGCGCTCGCGCACGAGCAGGAGCTGGTCCTGGATCGCGATCGCGACGTCCAGCTGATCCTCGCGCGACCGCAGACGACGCCAAGGCGTGCCCCGCGCCGACGCCGGCCGTCGCCGCCGGCGGGCCCGACCGAAGGCGCCGAGCCCGCGACTCCCGGCTTCGAGCTGTTCCCCTGATCACCGCGCCACGCGGACCGGGGCGCCGAGCGCGTAGCCATCCTCGACGGTCACCAGCCGGGTCGGCGCCGACGGGTCGTCCTCGAGCACGGATCGCAGCTTGCGAATGGCCACGTAGAGGCGGCCGTCGTGCTTTCCGGGGTGGTACTCCTCCACGCCCCACACCGCACATACGAGAGACTCCTTGTCCGCCTGCAGGCCCGGTCTCGAGGCCAGCACCTCCAGGATCTTCCACTGGGTCGGGCGGCCCGCGAGAGAGACGCGCTCGCCGCTCGGGCGCCACACCGCGCGCTCGGCGACGTCGACGCCCCACGCCCCCGCGCTGGGCGCGCCGTCGTCGACCCGCGTCACCGTCCCGAGGGCGCCGGAGGCCCGGAGCGCCTCGAGCAGCGCGCGATCGGCGTGGTCGAGGGGCGCGTCACCGCCCAGGATGACGCGACACCATCGCGCCACGGTGGGCGAGACCTCGGGCTGGGCGGCGAGGACCTCGGCCGCCGCGGGATCCACCCGTCCGCCGGCGACCGCGCGGAAGAACCGCGCGACGGCGTCGAAGCGCGCGGATCCGGACGCCGCGGCGAGCTCCCGCAGATCCTCCACCGTGGCCCGGAGGGCGGTCGGCTCCGCCGCGCTCGCGAGCGCCTCGCACTCGATGGACGCGGCGTGGAGGGCGAGCCCGCGGAGGCCCCAGCGATCGGCGCCGACCCGGGCTCGTTGCGCGGCGGCGCGTGCGTCGAGGGCCCTTCCCTGGGCGAGCGCGGCGCTCGCTTCCACGAGGGCGTCGTACACCTCCGTGCGGCGATCGGGGCCTCGCCGCACGGCGGCACCCGGTCGACTCCACCGCGCGCGCCAGAGTCGACCTTCGAAGCACACCGCGTCCGTCTGCGGCGGCTCCGTGCCGTGAGCGCGCGCCCAGCTCGTGGCGGTGGACTCGAGCGCGCGCACGGTGAGCGCGTCCGTCGAGCGACGACGAGCCAGGGCGAGCTGCTCCTCGAACCCCGCGAGCGTGCCCTGCACGAGACGCGCGGCGAGCTCGCAGGCGGCCACGGGCCCCGCGAGCGCCGAGGGCTCACGCGCGTAGGGCCTCACCACCTCGAGCAAGCCGAGGGCGAGCTCTGGCTCTCCCCGTTCGACGGCCACGCGGGCGCGCACCATCAGCGCCAGGCGCGACGCGAGCAGCTCGGGGCGGGCGCCGCGCGGACGAGACTCCATCGCGTCGACCGCCTCGAGCGCGAGGTCGAGCTCACCCCTCCGCTCCGCGGCCTCGGCCAGCAGACGCCAGGCCTCCTCGCGCGCATCGAGACGACCGAGGACCTTGGCCCACGGCGCCACCGGCGGCGCATCCGGCTGCCCGTCTTCGTGGGCCCAGCGCGCCCGCGCGAGGGCCAGCTCGGCGTCGAGCGACTCGTCGCCGCCCGGGCCGGCGGTGTCGAGCGTCGCGCAGGCGGCGCCCGGATCTCCCGCGCGGGCGTGCGCCTCCGCGGCGATCAACGCGGCGAGCGCCCCGAGTCGGCCGGGCGCGTCCGTCAGCCCGGAGACGTGCGCGATCGCCGCGTCGGGCTTCCCGCGCGCCAGCAACGTCCCGGCCCACGCGAGGCGATCCTCGGGCGTGTCGCGGCCGGGCTCGTGCGCGAGCGCGAGCACGGTGGGGTTGCCGAGCTGGGCGGCGCAGCGGAGCTGCCAGCCCTCGAGCTCGGGGCTCCCCGCCTCGCCGAGACCGGCCCAGAGCCGCGCAGCGTAGCCGTTCGCCAGCAGCGCCGCTCCCCGCTCCTCCAGCAGGGCGAGGACCCGATCGGACGCGCCCGCCGCGGCGAGCATCGCGATCGCCGCGAGGGCCCCGTCCACCCCACCGGCGAGCACCAGCGCGAGCGCGCCTCGCTCGAGGTCGGCGGCGCTGGCGCGTCCGGCGGCCACTCGATCCCAGGGCTCGATCGCGTCGCCGACCGAGCGCAGCAACCCGGCACCCAGGAGCCGCTCCCGCGCGTCGGCCGATCCCAGCGCGTCGACGAGCGGCGGAGGGAGCGGCCCCGCGACGGCGAGCATCCGGAGAAGCCGGCGGTCGCCGTCGTCGATCGCCGCCGCCGGCCCCGCTCCGCCGTGGAGCGCGACGAGGAGCGCCCCCGGGTTGCCGTGCGCGATCCGGCACGCGCGGAGATGCGCGTCTGCCCCGAGCTGCGGCGCCCAGGTGGCGGCGAGCTCGCGAAGCGGAGCCTGCGCCATCGGGCCGAGGGCGAGGTGCTGCCCCGCGGCCAGCCCCGCCGGAGGCGGCGCTCGCGACACGACCAGGAGCTGCGAGCCTGGCTCGGCGTGCGCGGCGAGCTCGCCGACCCAGCGGATCGCGCGCTCCTCGCGCAGCGCCAGGCCGTCGACGACGACCAGCCCCCCGTGCGCAGCGAGCAGCTCCAGGGTCACGTCGATCGTGCGCTCGAGGTCGGACTGCAGGACGGCCAGGTCGATCTTCCGGCCGAGCACCTCGGCCAGCGCACGCATCACCTCCACGAACGCCTGCTCCGGCGGCGCCTCGTGGGACTGACTCACGACCACCGCCTGGTCTCGGAGGGACGCGAAGGTCCCGCGGAGGAGCGCGGTCTTCCCGACGCCAGGCGGCCCCGAGAGGACCGCCAGCGGCGCCCGCGTGAGCGTGAGGCGCAGCCACTCGACCTCCCGCCCTCGCCCCGTGAAGGCCGCCGGCGGATTCGACAACCGCCAGCGCCGGGGTACCGCTCGCCCTTCGGCCACGCCCGATTCTATCAGGTGTCGGCGTCGGTAAGCGCGCGTCAGACGCTTCGATACAGCAGGCCCGCTATGCTCTTCGCGATGAGTCGAGGCGCAGTGATGCTTTTCCTTCTTCTCCCGGCGCTCGGCTGCGCAGTGGATCCCGTCTCTCCGGAGGGCAAGGCGTGCCCGTGCGACGCCGAGGGCTGGATGTGCATCGGCGGCACCTGTCTACCCGAAGGCAGCTGCGGCGGAGGGGGCACCTATCCGGTCACGAGCTTCGCCGCGGAGTGGGAGACGCCCCACGTGGTGCACTGGACGTGGGAGCTCGCGGAGGGCGCCAACCCGGCCGCGCTCGAGGAGGTCGAGGTGGTGATCGGCGAGGCGCCGGAGAACGCCTTCGCGGTCGAGCGCTGCGCGTGTCGCAGAGCGATGGATCTCCCCTGCGATCCGTCGGACGGCGTGCGGGTGATCGGCCGCGACGAGTACGAGGAGCTCGGGGCCGCCACCCTGCTGGACAGCACCGGGGGCGTGCACCCGGTCCGCGAGGTGGCCACGCTCGGCCTCGACGCCGACACGCGCTACGCGGCCGCGCTCGTGACCCACGACCGGGAGCTGGTCGGAGAGCGGCGCGCCTCCGCCGTGAGCGGGGTGGCGTTCGCGCGCACGCAGCCCGCGCCACGGGACTCGATCGTGATCTTCGACGAGACGCGCGCGCCCGACTCCGTCCTCACCTACCCGCCGGCCGAATGCTACCCGCACGACGGAGGCTACCGATACGAGGTGTCGTGCCCGCCGCCGCCCGCGGCCCGGGGCCAGTGCCGGGACGACGTGGTGCCGTGCAGCGACTTCTGGCCTCCCGAGGAAGCGGACCGCTGGCTCTGCGAGCCGGAGGAGCACCCCGAGGCGACCGCGCGGTGCTGGCAGAGCTTCCGCTGGCAGTCGATGGACGTCGCGACCGCGCCCCTCAGCCCCGGACGCTACGAGACCGCATACCTGGAGATCGTCGCCACCCTCGGCGGCGAGTTCGACCTGGGCTACGTGGAGCTCGAGACGCGCCTGCGCGACGAGAGCGGGACCGACGTCGACTGGGAGGAGCGTTCGAGAGGGGGCGCTCGCCTGCGCGCCGACGGTGTCGAGCACGTACACGAGATCCCGCTCCGCGTGCTGGTCGATCACCTCTCGCCCACGGAGGACGCGCCGCACGAGGCGGCCGACCTCGAGGGCGTCGAGGCGCTGACCTATCTCCGCCTCGGCGCGAACTTCCCCCACCACGCCACCGTCCACTTCCGGCGGGCCCGGCTGCGCTTCTGAGCGGTCCGTCGGGGTAAGCGCGCGACAGCGGTCTCGGAGCTTGCGGCGTGGGAGCCTCCCCCCATGCCCCGCTTCCTCTTCACGCTCGCCCTCTGTCTTCTCGCGTGCGAGAGCCCGCCCGCTCTCTCCCGGGACGCGGCGCCAGCTACTCGTGACGGCGGCGAAGACGCCGCGAGCGGTGCCCCGGACGCGAGCGGCGAGGACGCAGGCACGCCGCCCGACGCCGGCGACGCCGCTGCGGCCGGCCCACGCGCCGATGGGGTGACCGGGACGCTGGCTGACGGAGAGGTGGTCACCATCGCCTGGGATGGGGAGCACGGCTTCGGACATCTCGGCCCCGAGGTGCTGGTGTTCGACCGCTTCGAAGGGACGCCCGGGAACGAGATCCCACTCGAGAGCCCCGACGTCGGCCTGTGGTCGGACGCGGGCGGCAACCCCGCGCTCTTCAGCGAAGAGACGGCACGCTCGGGCTCCACCGCGATGCTCGCCTACGACGGCGAATCGGGAGCGATGCGCCAGCTCCGACTCCGGTTCGAGCCGCGCGACGAGTTCTTGCTCTCGTTCTGGGTCGCGCTGCCCGAGGGCTCGCGGTTCCCAGGGTCGAACCACCTTCCGAGCGGCTTCAGCATGGACAGCTCCTGGAAGTTCACCTGGATCTTCGACGGGGACCGCGGCTACGGCGCCGACGGCCGCTACGACCAATGCATCCCCACCCATGCGGGGCGCGGTGAGTTCATCCTCGGCGGGAACGACGGCAACTGGAGGTGGCTGTCGAACGATTGGTTCGGGTGGTCGACCTGGACCCGGATCACCGTGCGGGGCCGCCCTGGCGCGGAGCCCAGCGTGGACGACGGCGAGGGGTTCTTCCAGGCCGTCTCCAGGCTGGGTCATCAACGGAACGACCTCGACGATCGCCCCATGTACCAAGGCGGCACCGAACGCTTCGATCATCTCAACGTGCCCGGGTGGATCCGCACCGGCGGCGACGAGGGGGTCCGTCCGCACTACGACGACGTCTACTTCGCCGCCGGCCCCGGCGCCGCGGCGCGGGTCGAGCTGGGCGACGCGGAGGACTACGCCTCGTGCACGAACCTCGTGATGGCGATACCGCTGCGCTGGACCGACACCGAGCTCGAGGTGCGACTGCACGGCAACCGCGACATGGAGACGTTCGAGGGGGCCTGGATCCACGTTCACGACGCCGACGACCGGGCGGTAGGAGCGCCGCGCGCCATCCGGTGAGGCGGAGTCCGTCGAGGTCCGTCGTGTTCGAGAGGCCGCGACCGGAGACTGCTCGCATGGCCTCCCACCTTCGCGCCGCCTTCCTCATCCTCACGGTCTGCGCGGGCTGCGACCCCGGGGCCAGCCCGGAGCCCTCCGACGACGCGGGGCCGACGCCCGACGGCCGGGTGATCGTCCCGCGCGTCGACGCCGGCCCCCCGCCTCCGCCCGCGCGTTGCGAGGAGGAGGGGCTGCGCCTCCCGATCCACGTGACCGAGCCCGCCCAGGCCGAGCGGCGATGGGCGCCGGTCTCCGGTGGCATCCCGCTGGCTCGCGGCGCGCTGACCGACGCGGCGCTCGACGGCCTGGCCCTCCTGGACGACGAGGCTCGGCCGGTGAGGAGCTTCCAGCGGCCGGTGGTCCTCGGGCGCTGGAACGACGGCAGCGTGAAGTGGCTGCTGCTGGACTTCATGGCCGACGTGCCGGCCGGCGCCACCGCCCGCTTCACCCTCTGCTCCGTCGCCGGCCACGTCCCGCCCGAGGGGATCGAGCTCGAGGAGCGCGACGACGCCTTCGTGGTCGACACCGGGGCCCTGCGGGCCGAGATCCCGCGCGGCCGCGGCGGGCTCCTCGGGCGCGTGTGGCTCGACGCGAACGGCGACGGCGCGTTCGACGACGACGAGCTCGCAGCGCCCGCCCCGACCGAGCTGTTCATCGATCTCGACGACACGCCGCCAGGACCGCGCGACGAGGGCGTCCGCGACCACCCCGACGTTCGCAGCTTCGGCATGGAGGGCGGCAACTGGCTCCGCGAGTCACGCGCGGAGACGTCGACGCGCTACCTCGCCTCCGCCGGGGCGCGCGAGGTGACCGTGTTCCGGCGCGGCGCGACCCACACCGGCCTCCGAGTCGAGGGCTGGCACCGGAGCGAGGCCGGGCGCGACTTCGGGCGCTACACGGTCTACCTGCACCTCCATCACGGCAGCAGCCGTATCCGACTCTCGCACACCTGGATCATGACCGGTGACCCCGAGCGCGACTTCGTGCGGAGGATGGGGATCACCATGCCGACGCGCGGCGCGTCGCGCTGGGCGGTCGGAGGGGCGTTCGAGCGGGAGGGAGAGCCAGTCACGTTCGTGGACGGCGAGCCGGCCTACGTGCCCCGGACGAAGGGTCCGAGCGACGTGCACCAGGGCGCGCTGGGCGGTCGCGTCGGGGTCTCGTCGATCGGCGCCGACCGCTACTACCACGACGTCCCGCTCGACCGGGACACGCGGGTCCCCTACCGCGTCCGGGTCGACGGCGAGGTCCTGCACGAGGGGTTCGGGGCGAGCGGCTGGCTGGACGTGAGCGGCACCGTCGGGCTCGCGGCCGGCGTGCGCGACTTCTGGCGAGAGCATCCGAAGGAGGTGGCGTGGGCGGACGGCGCGATGACCGTCTACCTGTGGCCGGACGACGGCGACCGCGCGCTCGATCTGCGGCGGCGCTACCCCGAGGCGCGCGGGGCCGCGAGCGAGCTCGGGCGGGCGGCGCGACGGGAGTTCGACCCGGTCGGGTCGGCGGTCGGCCTCGCGAAGACGACGGACGTGTGGCTCTACTTCCACCCCGGCGATCACGCGAGCGCCGCGGTCGACGACGTCGCGCGGGGCTCCGACGCGCCGCTCCGCCCCTTCGTGAGCGCCGCCCACAACGTGGCGACCGGCGTGCTCGGGCCGATGCACGCGCGCGACGAGACCCACGCGCGCGCCGAGCGCTACCTCGAGCTGACCCTCGCGTGGCCGCTGCGCTCGGCCCAGGAGTTCGGCTGGCACGGCTGGCTCGATCACGGCGACCACCTCATCGAGTACGAGTCGAGCCACTGGGAGCTCGACGTCTCGCCCAACTGGGGCGTCTACTCGAACTGGGGCTACGCGGGCTGGATGCAGGAGGCGTATCGGCTGGGCCCGGCGCTGATGGTCGAGTACCTGCGCACCGGGCGCGACGCCTACTTCCGCGAGGCCGACGTCTGGCTCCGGCATCACCGGGACGTCGACTGCGTGCACTGGGACGCCCCGGACGACGGCGAGCGCCCCAGCGACAACGACGGCGGCGTGCGCCTCGGCGGTGGGCATCGACACGATCAGCAGCACTGGGGCGGCTATCTCGCCGGCTACGGCATCCCGACCATCGCCACGACGCATCACTACTTCTCGACCGGCGACGGGCGCGACCTCGACGCGCTGCGGCTCTACGCCGAGTGGATCCTCGAGCACGCTCGGATCGAGAACCACGGGCGCTACTCCGTGCTGTACATGGCGGAGGCCCTGGACGACCCCGGCCTGATCGCGCGCGCGCTCTCCGAGGACGTCACGCCGGGGGTCGGGTTCGGCCGCCTCGCGTACGACAGCGGCATGGGGCTGCTGCTGCACGACGTGCAGACGAACGGGGCCCCCGAGGTGCGCACGCGCCTACGCGCCTGGGCCGCACACGACGACGAGGCGCTCGCGTTCGTGCGCGCCTACCTCGAGTCGATCGAAGGCACGGGCGAGCACCGAGCCGCGATCGCCCGCGACTACGCCGCTCTCTTCGCCGACGGGGACGTGCGCGCCCGCTACTTCGAGTGGGCGCCGCGCGCGCCGACCAGCTTCCGCGACGCCTTCAGCCCGGACCTGATGCCCGAGGGCCCCTGGGCCTGGCCGATCCGCTCGATCGAGCACCTGATCTTCGACGCGGGTCGCGGCCTCGGCAACAACCCCAGCCGCCAGGTCTTCGTCGCCCAGCTCCCCTGGCTGATGCCGCACGTCGACGAGTGAGCGGTTATTCGAAGAGCGCGGAGAGGCGATCGAGCGGGCCCTGGTCGCCCTGGTGCGCCTGGTCGAAGAGCGGGTGGCGGCGGCGGGCCGCTCGGAGCACCTCGGCCTCGCCGCGGGCCAGGGTGCCCAGCGCGGCGGTCTCGGGGGAGGCACGGAGCGCCGCGATGAGGCCGTCCTCGACGAACGCGTCGTGCGAGGCGACCAGCGCGAGGCGGCTGAGCCAGTTGCGATCGACCATTCGCGAGTGGGCGTCCTCGAGCGCGGGGCCGTCCCCGGACGCGACCGCGTCGCGAAGCAGCGCGTAGAGGTGCGCGTCCTCGGCGAGCGGTCCCGCCTCGCGCATCGCCTCGAGCTGCGCGCGGGCGCCTTCGAGGTCGTCATCGACCAGCGCGATCCAGCCGCGCAGCAGCGCGACGCGGGACGGGTGCACGGAGAGCGCCTCCGCGTCGGGGAGCCAGGCCTCGATGTCACGCGCCGCCTCCCGGTCCCGGCCCGCCCGGATGTCGCAGCAGGCCCGCGCGCCGCCGTGGAGCAGGCGCTCGACGTGCACGAAGTCTCGCTGCAAGCGCGCCGGCTCGATCTCGAGCTCGACGTCGGAGGACTGGGCCCACCGCGCGAGCGCACGCGAGACCTCGGCCTCGGTCGGCGGCTCGGGGGGCGACGACGCCTCGCCGCCGCAGCGGCCGCTGCGCGCGTAGACGAGCCGTGAGAGCGCGCTCGCGAGCCGCCGGACGAGCGGCGCGTCGACCTCCTGCGGTCGCAGCCGCGTGGCCTCGTACACGAGGATCTGCTTCGAGACCCGCTGCTCGGCCGCGACCGTCTCGTCGACCAGCGCCACGAAGTACGCCGCCTGATCGGTGGCCGGGTCGAGCGCCGCGTCCGGCGCGAGCGCGGCAGAGAGCGCGCGCCGCGGCCGGAAGCCCTCTCGCAGCCGCTCGGCTCCGAGCTCGCGCTGGGCGTAGAGCTCGATGGCGAGCGCGTCCGCGACGGCTTCGTTCTCCGCCGCCGCGGCCAGCCGCCGCGCCCAGCGCTCGCGGTCCGGGCCGTCGAGCGCCGCCCGGAGGGCCACGTGGACGTGCACCGACGTGCGATCCATGCGCGCGTCGTCGCCCTCGAGACGGTCCGCGTCGTCCCGACTGCAGCCCGAGACCAGGGCGAGCGCGAGCAGCAGGCGCGCGACTCCCAGCATGTCAAAGACGTAGCGGCGGTCCTCGCCTTTGACCAATCGATAATGCCGTCGCGAACGATAGACCTGCCCTCTGCATCGGATCAGCGCTGGATGCGGAGGCGGACGCGGCCGATGACGGGGCGGTGGTCGGAGCAGACGCCGGTGCAATCGGCCGGGATGTTCAGGGTGTCGCCGTCGTAGTTGCCGCTCACGATGCGGTTCTGGCGCACGAAGATGAAGTCGATCTTCCCGCCCTCGCGGCAGGGGCCGCCGCGGGTGCCCGGCAGCGTGCGCTCGCCGAAGCCGCGGCAGTGGGCTGGATCGTCGTCGTCGACCTCGCGGTAGCGGCCGCGGTTGTTCCGGTTGTTCCGGGTGTCCACCGCCGACGCGTACACCGCGTCGAGGGCCGGGTGATCCGCCTGGAGGTTGAGGTCGCCGGAGAGGATCACCGTGTCGCGGCGGTCGGCCCACCAGCCCTCGACGCGGTCCATCACCCGGCCGAGCTGCCGGGCCGCGGCGGTGTCCCCGGGCGTCAGGTGCGTGCTGCAGAAGCGGAGGTGAGGCAGCGTGGCCACGCGGGCGCAGAGGAGGTTCCGGATCCCGTAGCGATCCTCGCCCACCGCGTGCCGCGTGACGCCGGTGATCGGGAGGCGGGCGTAGATCGCGTTCCCGACCACGCGCCCCGTCTCGTCGCCCACGAAGGCCGCGAAGCGCGCGTCCGGGTCGAGGCCCCACTGCGCGCGCAGCGCGTCGCGGATCGCGGCGTACTGCGCGGGGCAGACCTCGTTCAGCCCCACGAAGTCGATGTCCCGCTCGCGCACGAAGCGGCGCACCGCGCGGGTGATGCCGCCGGTGGCGCAGTCGTTCTCTTTCCCGCCGGCGATGTTCCAGTGCATCACCCGGAAGGTCCGCTCGACCTCGTCCGGCGTGGAGGGGCCCGCGTCCGCCTCGGGGGGCCCGCCGTCGAGAGGCATGGAGGCGTCCATGATCACCGCGGCGTCGAGGCGCGGCGGCGCGCCCGCGTCGTCGATCGTCGGGCCCGCGTCGAGGGGATCGGGCCTCGCGTCGACGGGCGCGTGGGCCTCGCCGCATGCCGCGCCGCCCAGGACGAAGCACAGCATCAGGGCGGGGAGTCGCGTCGAAGCCATCCGAGCACGCTACCCGGACGCGGCCGCCGCGACAATGTTGACCGCGGTCACTCCTCGAGCGGCGGCGCGTTCGCGGCGGCGTGCTCGAGCTCGCCCACGCGCCGGTCGAGGGCGGGGCGCTGCGCCTCGAGCCGGCCGACCATGCGGCGGAGGCGCGCGGCGAGGGCGTCGTCCCCCTGCTCCGCCGCCTCCTCGGCCTGACGGCGCAGGGTGGTGATCCGCTCGCTGAGCATGTCGCGCCAGAACACGGCGCGGCGGTGCGCGGTCTGGGGCGCGGTGGGCGCGATGCGCTCGGGCGGGGTGGGCGCGCGCGGCTCGGGCTCCTCTGCAGGCTCCGCCGCGGGCTCCTCCACCTCGGCCACGTACGGGTCCTCGTTCAGCTGGGCGAGGCCGGCCTCGGGCGGGCCCCAGCCTCCGTCGAAGAGGAGCGCGGCCAGCTCGCGCGGATCGACCTCGGCCACCGGGACCGGGGACGGCTCGCCCGGGAGGGGCGGCGGCTGGGCGCCCTGCGCGCCGATGGTGGACTCGCCGTCGTACATGCGCGGCTCGGGCTCGTCCGCGCTCAGCTCGTCCCCCGGCTCGCCCCAGCCCGAGTCGCCGCCCTCGGTGAACAGGTAGGCGAGCACCGCGAGCAGCCCCGCGATGGACACGCCGAGCACCCAGGGCCAGCCGCGGCCGCGACCGGGGGGCGGGGTGGAGGAGGGACGCTCGGGAGGGATCGACTCGGCCACGGGCGGAGGGTAGCGGTGTTGGCGCCGCGAGCCATAGCGCCCAAGACTGCCCCCGATGACGACGCCCGAGGTGCTGCTGCTCGACGTGATGGGGACCCTCGTCTACGACCCGTTCCACCGGGTGATGCCCGCGTTCTTCGGCATGTCGCTGAAGGAGCTGCTCGCCGCCAAGCACCCCGACGCCTGGGTGCGGTTCGAGCACGGGGAGATGGACGAGGGCGCGTTCCTCCGGAGCTTCTTCGCCGACGGCCGCGGCTACGACGAGCGCGCCTTCGTCGAGGCCGTCCGGGGGGCCTATCGCTTCCTCGACGGCGTCGAGCCGCTGCTGGCGGAGCTCCGGGAGCGCGGCGTCGAGATGCACGCGCTGAGCAACTACCCGTGCTGGTATCGCCTCATCGAGGAGCGGCTCGGGCTCTCCCGCTACCTCGACTGGAGCTTCGTCTCCTGCGACACCGGCGTGCGCAAGCCTCACCCCGAGGCCTACCTCGGCGCCGCCCGCCGGCTCGAGACGCCGCCCGAGCGCTGCCTCTTCGTCGACGACCGGGAGAGCAACGTCGAGGCCGCCCGAGCGGTCGGCATGGACGCGGTGATCTTCGAGGACGCCGGCCAGCTGCGCGCGGCGCTCGAATCACGAGGCCTCCTGACGTAGCCTCCGCGGCCATGCCGGAGAAGCTCGTCGGTGCGCCGGGGTCGGCGCCGAACAAGGTCCTCTTCCCGAGCGGCGAAGAGAGGGTCGTGCCCGAGGGCTGGGCGCTGCTGCCGCCGGGGGACGCGGGGCTGACCCGCCGGGTGAAGGCGGCCGGGCCGAGCTGGACGGTCAAGGAGAAGCGCGGGCGCAAGATGTTCTCCCGCGGCGTCTGGGCCCCGGCCGAGAACATCGAGGCGGCGAAGGCCGCCCTCGACGAGGAGCGGGCGAGCCCCGCCTATCAGAAGAAGCTGGAGGCCGGCCGACGTCGCCGCGCGGTCGAGCAGGAGCGCTACGTCGAGGACTTCGAGGCGGCGGTGCGCGACTACCTGGCCTTCGATCGGCGGCACGCCGCGCTGGAGCGCGAGATGGCGGCCCGCATCACCACGCACGCCACCCCGGTCGGCAGCGGCACCGTGGCGCGCACCCAGCGCATCCCGATCGAGCGGCGCGCCGAGGCGGCGGTCATCGCGTGGATGCGCCACCAGACCACCGCCTACGACGACATGCAGATCCCGCGGGTGAAGGGCGCGCGGCGCGAGGTTCGGCGCATGCTCGCGAAGCGCTCGAAGTCCCTGCTCGCGCGCTACCGCCGAGGAGAGGCGCGCGCCGAGAGCTGCCCCCTCGCGCGCGCTCTAGATCCCGACCATCTCGGCTGAGCGCTCCCACAGCGCGCGAGCCAGCTCCGGATCGCGCGCGGTGCGGCTCGGCTTCCGCTTCTTCCGGTCGACGAAGTACTCGCCGGTGACCCCCTCGACCGCGTCGCTGGTCGCGAGGTAGATGCCCGTCTCGGCGCCCTTCTCCGGCGAGCGGATGAAGATCTTGCCGACCTTCATCAGGGCGTTGAAGAAGCCGGGCTCGTCCTGGGCGAAGCCGGTGCCGACCGCGCCGGGGTGGAAGCAGTTGAGCTGGATGCCCTCGTAGCGACGCGCCGCCTCCTTGGTGAAGAAGATGTTGGCCAGCTTCGTGAGGCCGTACTGCTCCAGCGGGATGAAGCGGTGCTCCGCCTGCAGCCGGTCGATGTCGAACTTGCAGAAGCGGTGGCCGATCGACGAGGTGGTGACGACCCGCGGCGCGTCCGCCTCGGCCAGCGTGTCGCGCAGCAGGTGCGTCAGCAGGAACGGCGCGAGGTGGTTCACCGCGAACATCATCTCGAAGCCGTCGGGCGAGATCTGCCGGTCGGGCAGGTAGAGCCCGGCGTTGTTCATCAGCGCGTCGATACGGGGGAGCGCGCGCAGCCGCTCGGCGACGCTCCGCACCTGATCCATGTCGCCGAGATCGGCGAGCTCGAGGGACACGTCCTCGTTGCCGCTCGACTCCACGATCTCGCGCCGCGCCTCTTCGCCCTTCTCGGGGTTGCGGCACACCATGACCACGCGGGCGCCGCGCCCGGCCAGGTCTCGCGCCATCGCCTTGCCGATGCCGGAGTTGGCGCCGGTCACCACCACGATCTTGCCCTGCACGCGCGGGAGGCTACCCGCGCCGGGCCCCGTCGTCACTCCTCGGGCTCGAAGTCCAGCGAGGCGCTGTTGACGCAGTAGCGGAGACCGGTCGGCTGCGGGCCGTCCTCGAAGACGTGCCCGAGGTGCGCGCCGCACTCGGTGCACACGATCTCGGTGCGCACCATGAAGTGGCTCCGATCCTCCTCGGTGCCGACGTTCTCGGGGTTCGCGGGCTTCCAGAAGCTGGGCCAGCCGCTACCGGACTCGTACTTCTCCTTCGAGGAGAAGAGCTCGGCGCCGCAGCACACGCACTTGTACGTGCCGGCCTCTTTGTTGTCCCAGTACTCCCCGGTGAAGGCGGGCTCGGTGCCCTTCTGTCGGGTGATGCGGTACTGCTCGGGGCTCAGCTTCTCGCGCCACTGGGCGTCGCGGTCGTCGCTCATGCGCCGACTCTAGAGCCGGCCGAGGCGCGCGTCGACGCCCCCTCCAGGGAGCGCGCGACCTGGGTCAGCAGCGCGTCTCGCGTGAACGGCTTCGAGAGGAAGGGCGCGCCGAGCTGGCCGAGGATCTCCCCGTCGAGCGCGTCGCCCGTGTAGCCGCTGACGAACACGAAGCGCAGGTCTGGCCGCGTCTCGCGCAGCTCCCAGGCGAGCTCGGGGCCGCTCTGACCGGGGAGCACCACGTCGGAGACGACGAGCCCGATCGACGCGCCGGCCTGCTCGAGCATCTCCCGGGCGGCGTCCGCGTCGGCGGCGCTGACCACGTCGTAGCCCTCGCGCCGGAGGAGGCGGCAGGTGGTCCGGCGCACCTCGGGCTGATCCTCGAGCACCAGGATGCGCTCGGCGCGGGCCGCCTCGACCGGGCGGGGCGGAGGCAGGGGCGTCGAGGCGCGCGCCTCGGAGCGCTCGAGGGACACCCGGAAGGTGGTGCCTCGACCGGGCGCGGAGTCCACGTCGATGGTCCCGTTCATGCGGTTCACGAGGCCGTGCACGATCGAGAGGCCGAGCCCGGTGCCGGCGTCGCCTTTGGTGGTGAAGAACGGATCGAAGATGCGCGCCTGCGTCTCCGCGTCCATGCCTTCGCCCGTGTCGCTCACCGAGAGGACGGCGTGCTCGGCCGCGCGGACACCGATGCGCACCATGCCGCCCCGCGGCATCGCGTCCTGCGCGTTGACCACCAGGTTCACGAGCACCCGCTCCAGCTCGCAGCGGCTCGCCTCGATCCACACGGGCTCGGTCTCGATCTCGAAGCGGACCCGCTCGGACACGAGCCGCCGCAGCATCGGGCAGAGCTGGTCCACCAGCGCGCCGAGGTCGAAGCGTGTGGTCTCGATGGCCTGCGGCCGCGCGAAGCTGAGGAGCTGACGCGTGAGCTGGCTGCCGCGGAGGCAGAGCTCGCGGATCTCCCTCATGTCGGCCCGGGCGGACGCCTCGAGCGCGTCGGGCTCGACCAGCTCGGCGGTGGCGCTGATCGCCGTCAGGAGGTTGTTGAAGTCGTGGGCCATGCCGCCGGCGAGCCGCCCCACCGAGTCGAGGCGGTCGGTCCGCGCGAGCCGCTCCTGCAGGACCCGGCGCTCCTCGGCGCGGCGGCGCTCGACGGTCACGTCGCGGAGGGTCGCGTGCACGACGGGCTCGCCGTCCCGGAGCGCCACCCGAGGCGAGATCTCGAGGACGCTCGCCTCGTCTCCCCGGCCGCGCTCGAGCTCCAGCCGCGCGGGCGCGCTCCCGTCGAACATCGCGCTCCACACCTCGCCCGGCACGCCCTCGTCGAAGAGCGTTCGGATCGGGAGGCCGACCACCGCGCCCTCGTCGAGCGCCAGCATGCGGCAGGCCGCCGGGTTCGCCGAGCTGACGACTCCGTCGAGCCCGACCGTGATCATCCCCTCCGGCGACTCGCGCACCAGCTCGGCGACGCGCTCCTCGTTCAGCTCCGCCCGGAGGCGACTCTCGCGCTGCCTCGCCATCGCGCGCCGCAGGTTGCGCGCCGTCATCCACAGGAAGATCGCGACGACCACCAGCTGGAGCGCGCGCCCGACCCCGTTCGTCAGCGCGGGCACGTCACGCGGCGTGGGGTGGATGAGCCCGATCCCGTCCGCCCACGCCACCAGGACCACCAGCGCGGCGGAGAGCGCGCCGGTCACGAGCGCGGCGCGGCCCGAGATCACCACCCCGGCGGTCGCGGTCACGAGCAGGTAGTTGATGGCGGCGGTGCTGTTCAGGCCCTCGGCCGCGGTCGGGTACACGCCGACGAGCCAGAGGGTCGCGATCAGCACCGTGCCCGACCACCGGGTCTGCCCGATCCGGAAGAGCCAGTAGCAGGCCGCGTTGACCGCGAGCAGGCCGACGATCAGGGCGTTGTAGAGCCCGGACTCCGGCCCGACGAACGCGGTGGCCGCCAAGTACAGGGTGGCGCCCACCGAGGTGACCACCAGATAGAGCCGCAGCACGTCGCGCGCGTTGGCTTCGAACGCGTCACGCGCTCCGGACCCAGCTTTCGACATCCCCGGAGAGAGATACGTTCATCGAGACGGTCGATGAACGTCCCAGATCGGGCGCCACGCCGATGGCCTCAGATCGGCCGCCGGAGCCCAGCCGCGGGCGTGCCCTCCTGCCCGAGCCGGGCGAAGAGGTCGCCGAGGTCGTGACGGGTGCGCAGCGGCTCGACGAACACCGTCCCGAGCTCGGTGAGCCGCGTCTCGAGGCGATCGACCTCTTCGCCGTTGGCCGCGAGCGCGTCCTCGGCGCTCGAGCGCTGATCGTCGTAGCTCGTCTCGAGCCGCTCGAGCTGCGCGCGGAGCGCGTTGACCTGGAACTCCAGGTCCTTCACCTCGCGCTCCTTGGCGTCCACCCAGCGATGCGCCTTCTCGGCCGCGCCCTTGGCGAGGAGCCAGCGATCGAGCGCGTCGGCCATCTCGCGCGCCGCCGAGACCGCCGGCTGCGACGGCGCCTCCAGGCGACGACCGCCCGAGAGCCCCTCGAGCTTGTCGTGGGCGCGCCCGTAGGCCTGGGCCGCGTTGTTCTCGGCGTCGAAGTAGGGCTGCACCTCGCGCTGCGCCGCCCGGAAGCCCTCGCGGGCGTTGGAGAGATCCTCGGCCAGGGTGTGCACCGCGTGGCCGAGGCGCGCGCGCCCCTCCTGCGCCTGGCTCTCCATCTGCTCGAGCTTGCGCTGCTCCTTGAGGCCCGCGCCGCGCAGCTCGTGGATGCGCGCCAGGATGCCGCGGATCTCGGCCAGCGCCTGCACCTGGCTCGGCGGCGCGTTCCCGGCCGGATAGGCGCGCGACAGCATCTGATCGAAGAGCGCGGTCCGCCCGGCCCAGCGCTCGAGCGTCGTCGGCGGGAGGGTCGGCGCGGCGGCGGGCGGGCGAGCGCTCGGGGGCGCGGCGGCCGGCATCGGAGCGCCGGCGCCTTGCGGGACCAGCGCCTCGAGCGCCTTGGTGACCGCGTGCGCGTCGACCGGACGCTCCTCCGGCTTCTTCGCGAGCAGCTCGAGGATGAGCTGCTCGAGCCGCCGCGGCACGTCGGGCACCAGCTGCGACGGCTTGGGCGGCGCGTCCTGCATGTGCTTGATGAAGAAGCCGGGGATGTCGTTCGAGAGGAACGGCAGCCGCCCGGTCACCATCTCGAAGAGGATCACGCCGAGCGCGTAGAGATCGGCCGCCGGCCCCGCGTCGATGCTCGTGACCCGCTCGGGCGCCATGTACTGCGGGGTGCCGAAGATCTCGCCGGCGCTGGTCAGCCGCGAGTCGTGCATCGAGCGCGCGATGCCGAAGTCGAGCAGCTTCGGGATGGCGAGCGAGCCGTCGGCGCCGCGGCAGATGAAGATGTTCTCGGGCTTGAGGTCGCGGTGGAGCACGTCGAAGTCGTGCGCGCGCGCCAGCCCTCGGGCGATCTGCACCCCGAGGCTCGAGACCTGCGAGGGCGGCATCGGGCCGCGGGCGATGATGTGGTCGAGCGGCTCGCCGTCGAGGATCTCCATCACCAGGTAGGGCGTGCCGTCCTCGGTCTCGCCGTGGTCGAAGATCTCGATGATGTTCGGGTGCGCGACCGCGGCCGCGTTCTTCGCCTCACGCCGGAAGCGCTCCTTGAGCGCGGCGTCGCCCGCGAGGTTGGCGTTCATCACCTTCACCGCGACCGGCCGCTCCACGAGCGTGTTCCGGGCGCGGTAGACGACCGCCATGCCGCCCTCCCCGAGCGGCGCCTCGATCTGATACCGCCCCTTGAGCAGCGTGCCGATGCGCTCGTCTCGCATCGGCTCCAGCGGAGCCTTGTCGACGAAGCAGCGGTCGTTCTCGTTGGGGTACTTGAGGCCGCAGGTGGGGCAGATCTTCATCCCGGCCGGGATGATAGCGGATCAGGCCTCGACCCACTCCCGGATCGCGGCGGCCTCGCGCTCCCAGCCCTCGCCGGCCCGGACCTCGAGGAAGCGCTCGTAGAGCCCGCCGATCATCGCCTCGAGCTCCTCGACGAGCTGCATGCGCTCGTAGAACTTCTCGTCGGTCTCCTCGGTGATCAGCGCCGGGATCTTCACGCCCGACACGGACAGGGAGTCGGCGTCGAAGACGAAGCTCCACGACTGCGGGCCGCGGCTGATGCGCATCTTGGCCTTGGTCGGGAGCTTGCCCTGCCGGAGCGCCTCCTTGGCCTCCGGGGTCGCGCTCGGCGCGCCCGCCTTCAGCTTGCTCTCCGCCTTCTCCATGTCGGCCACGAGGGTCAGCTGCTCCTCGAGCCACAGCTCGCAGGCCTCGCCCCCCGGCAGCGGGAGCACGCCCTCGCGCCGCTCGCTCTCGTACCAGAGCCACACGAGCAGCTCCCGGCCCAGGAAGCGTGAACGCTCGATCTTGTCGACGAGATCCATGACTCAGGCTCCCTGCGCGTGGAAGAGGGTGGGCTCGAGCTCGGGCAGCGCCTCGGCCGCGTCGAGCCCGCGGGTCTCGGCGAGCAGGAAGGCGCCGTCGAGCGCGAGGTCGAGCTCGAAGGTCTTCTCGAAGAGCTCGATCATGTGGTCGTGCACCTTCGGGCTCTGCTGGAAGAACCGCACCACGCCCTCGTCGAGCGCCCAGCTGAGGTCCACCACCTTCATCGCCGGCACGAGCTTGCGACGCAGCTGCGAGACGACGACCGCCTCCAGGTTCTTCTTCTGGGAGCGGCTGAGCTTCTCGATGCCGTTCGTCGCGCAGTACTCGCGCTCGGCCTCGCGGAAGCTCGCCTTGAACAGCGCGCCCGGGATGCGCCACGCGTCGGTGCGGAAGCCGAGGTTGAGGTAGCCGTTCCAGAACACCTTCTCGGGCGTCAGGTCCAGATCGAACGGGTGCTCCACCGAGCACCACCCCGAGCGCTGCTCCGCCTCCTCGGCCGGATCGAGCTCGCGGAAGGTCCGCAGCCGGATCGCCTCGACGAAGCGCTCCTTGAAGTCCTGGGGCAGCTCGCCCCGGACGTGGAACTTGGAGTAGGTGAGAGATCCTCTGAACGCGCCCAAGACAGCCTCCGGTGGGGCGCGCGGAGATACCCATCGCCGATCCGCCGGTCAAGGCCTCGCGTTCGATCCGCTCCGGCCCGGGACGTGAGAGGATGTGCGCATGTCGGGATGGATGCGGGTGGTGTGCGCGGCGACTCTGGCGCTCGCGGGATGTGACGGAAGCGTCGAGGGCGGCCCGTCGGATGGCTGCGTGAGCGCGCCTCGCGATCACCTGACCTGCAACGCGGGCGACCTCTACTGGGTCGACTCCTGCGGCGCGATCGAGGAGCTCCACGAGTCGTGCGCCACGCCCTGCGCGCCCGGGACCGCCGCGTGCCCGGACGATCCGACGAGCCTCTACCTCGAGGCCGAAGAGGGGACGGTCGGCGCCCCGTTCGCGATCGCCGCCGATCCCGAGGCCTCGAAGGGCCGCTTCGTCGTCGCGAGCGGTCCGGACGCGACGACGCCGGAGGCCCACGTGACCCACCCCGCGACGCTGTCCGAGGGCGGCGAGTGGCACCTCTGGGCTCGCGTCCTCGCGCCCGGCCCGACCCAGGACGCCATGTACCTCGGGATCGACGGCGAGCTCGCGCGCGTGTTCCCGGAGACGCACGGCGAGTACGTCTGGATCACCACGCCGGCGCCGACCGCCCTCGAGGCGGGCGAGCACACCGTCATGGTGGGCCACGGCGAGGCGGGCATCCGGGTCGACGCGTTCGTGCTCACCCTCGACCCGGATCACGTGCCCTCCTCCATCGCGCCGCCGACCTGCGGCAACGGGTTCGTGGAGGCACCCGAGGCGTGCGAGGGAGAGTCGGCGTGCTGCGACGCCGCCACCTGCACCGCGCGGAGCGACTGCGGACCCACCGTGGTGCTGCGCCATCGCAAGGCCTTCCCCGATCTCTGGGGTGAGGGCGCCGACCGCATCCGAGGCGGCGCGGACGGCGTGATGTTCTTCGTCACCTCCCTCGAGGACACCGAGGTCGCCACGCTCGTGCCGGCCTCCGGCGGCGTGGAGGCGCACTACGAGGGGACGCTCCGAGGCGCGCTCGGGCTGGCGGAGCGGCGGCACATCGTCCCGCGCGTCTCGGGGACGGTGAGGCTGGGCCGCAGCCTGTCGGTGCGCGGCGCCGAGCGCGGCGGCTTCACCTATCACGGGCACCTCGCGCCCGAGGGCGGCCTCGCGACGTTCGGCGACGGCCTCACGGTCCAGGACAGCGGCGACTTCGCGATCCGCTTCCTGCGCGTGCGCTTCGGCCCCCACTCGCGGATCGGCGCCGACGACGTGGTCTTCCTGGCCCGCAACGAGCAGGTCGCGGTGGACCACTGCTCCTTCGCGTGGGGCGCGGACGAGACCTTCACCATCGGCGGCGCCATCGGCATGACCTACGTGGACGTCATCGCGCAGAACAACCTGATCGCGCAGAGCCGCGAGGGGCACAACACCGGCACCCTCATCGGGTGGACGAGCGAAGGAGACGGCGCGAACGGGGTCGTCACCTGGCACGACAACGTCTACGTCGGCGTCACGCACCGCACGCCGAACTTCGCGGGCGACTCGGAGATGTACGGCCGCATCCACAACAACGTCGTCTACGACTGGGCGTTCCGGCTGACCAACGTGATCGGCGCCGCGCGCGTCGACGTCGCGTTCAACTACTACAAGATGGGCGCCCGCTACGGCATGCGGCCGACGTCCGACTACAACCAGTACCAGGACCTGCGAGGCCGCCGGCCCTACCCGCCGTCGATCTTCACCGCCGGCAACCTCATGCCCGGCGTCCTCGACGACGCCGCCGGCGACAACCGCGCGCTCTGGTCGTACTTCGGCACCTCCGATCCGCTCGACCCCGCGCTCTTCCGCGCCGAGCCGCTGCCGATCGATCCCGACGTCGGTCACCAGCCCCGCTCGGCCGAGGAGGCCTACGCGCGGAACGTCGTCGCGCGCGAGGCGGGCGCGAACCGCGCGACCGACGCGGAGGGCCAGCCCGTCATCGGGCTGGATCCCGTGGACGAGGGCTACGTGAGCGCCATCGAGCGCGGCGTCGACGCCCAGCTCCCCGAGTCGGCCTGGACGCCCCCCGACATCCCCGCCCGCGCGCCCTACACCGACGCGAACTGGAACGGCATCGCCGACGACTTCGAGGCCGCCCACGGCATCACCTCCGCCGACGAGGTGATCGTCGAGTGGACCTTCGACGGCTACCGCGTCGTCAACGAAGCCGGCTACGACGCCTTCGAGATCTACAGCGCCTGGGTCGCCGGCGACTTCGACCGCGCGCTCTAGCGGTCGGCGCTTCCCGTCCAGGAGAGCAAGCGCACGCGCCCCGACCCGCCGGGCCGGGTGAGCTCGTCGAGCAGCGCGTCGGGCTCGCGGAGGTCGAGCGGCGCGGGCCAGTCGGGCGACGCCTCGTCGACGGCGAGCACGATCTGGTCGCTCAGGATGTCGTCGACCAGGGCGACGAGCGCGGCGTCCTGCTCCGCGGGCTCCCGATTCCAGGCCCAGACCGTGGCGTGCGTGTGCCAGGCGCCGAAGGCCACGCTCGGCTCGTCGCTTTCCATCCACAGGATCAGCGTCCTCGCCTCGTCGCCGGTCGGCGAGGGGATGCGCGCGAGGAGGTGGTCGCCGCCCTCACCTTCTCCACGGGTCAGCCAGCGCGCGAGCTCCGGGCGTCGCGCGAGGATGGCGCGCGCGAAGGCGCAGGAGTCCGGCGTGAGCCTCTCCAGGAACGCCTCCAGCGCCTCGCCATCCACGAGCGGATCGTGCGCCGCCCGCGAGGCCCGCGTCAACGCCAGTGGTGTCGCGCGAAGTCGCCCGCGAGGTGGTGCCAGTAGATCTCGCGCCAGGTGTAGAGGCGCTCGCCGGTCGGGGCGCCGCCCTGGTATCCGCGGCGATCGTAGGTGCCGCCGCGGTGCTCTCGGTTGTCGAAAGTGAGGCCGTCGATGGTGAAGCGCTCGGGGCGGGCCTCGGGGTCGTCGAAGCCGTGGGCGGCCTCGAATTCGTCGGCGATGTGGTCTCCGTCCGCGTCGACCGGCGGCTCCCCAGGCTCGAGGGTCGGCGGCGTACCGTCGAACACGTCGGGCGCTCCGTCGCGATCGAGGTAGTTCTGCACGAGGCGGCGGTCCGTCGCGTCACGGGCCCAGGGGAAGGCGCCGACATGAGGGAGGATCTCGTCCAGGGTCGACGCCGGCGCGATCAGGTCGCCGCGCAGGTCCGTCTCCTCGTACGGGGCGTCGCGCAGGTACTCGTCGAGGTTGGCCTGCTCGACCTGACCGTCGGGGACGAGGTTGTCGGACACGAAGACGTGGGCCTCCGAGGGCGTGCCGCCGCCCAGCCGCTCACCCCGGAGGAAGCCGCTCGCGTAGGGAGGCTCCTGCTCGGAGCTCAGCGTCCAGACGTTGCCGCTGGCCCGGACGATGCCGCCGATGGCGACGCTCATCGCGCCGCGGGCGTGGTGCACGATGTTGTTGATGCTCTCGTACTGCTGGAAGCCGTCCGGGATGTCGTCGGGATAGTTCGCCAGCGGCGTGCGCTGGTTGTTGGCGACCCAGAGGTTTCGATAGAACGTCGCGCTGTGCGAGCCCTTGTAGAGGAGCGAGCCGCGCGTCGACTCGCCGAGGATCGACGCCTGCACCGTGAACGTGTGCGCGATCTCGTCGGGGTGGCCGACGGTGGTCCCGTCGCCGCCGAAGGAGATGTTCATCTCGCTCGCGTCGGGCGGTGAGCTCGGCCACGTGAACGAGCAGTGGTCGACGATCACGTTCGACAGCGCGCGCTCGCGGCGGCGCGCGATGATGCGCAAGTTGGAGATCACCGCGCTGCCGCGGAAGCGCACGTGCCGCCAGATCCCCTCGCCGGCGCGGCTCTCGATCCCGCCCTCGTCGCTGTAGACGGCGACGCCCTGCCCCGGCGCGGTCTGTCCGAGCACGCTGTAGCGGTCGTCGCGCACGTAGATGGTCGGCCCGAAGTCGATGTTGCCGCCCACCCGGAACACGATCACTCGTGGCCCGCTCGCGGAGAGCGCCTCCCGCAGCGATCCCGGCCCGTCCGCGTCGGTGTTCGTCACCTCGTAGATCGTCCCGCCGCGCCCGCCCTCGGTGAAGCGCGCGTACCCGTGCGCGGTCGGGAACGCCTTGCGCTCACCGAGGACCACCACGTCCTCGACCTCCGCGTCCGGCGCCGCGTCCCGAACGACCCGCGCGTCTTCGCCGCCGGCGTCCAGCCCGGCCGCGTCCACCCACGCGGCGTCGGGGGTGCTCCCGTCCATGCCCGACGGCGCCGGCTCGTCGCAGCCGACCAGAAGCCCGATGACCAGAAGCAGCGTCCGCGTCCTCATGCACGCGAGGATGCGGGCCATCTCCCCGCACACCAAGACGCGGAATCGTACGCCGTGCGAGAGGTCAGACCTCGACGCCGCCGGTCCTCAGGCGCTGGGTGAACCACCAGTGATGGCCGCCGATGTCGCGGCACTCGTACGTGCGGTCGGCCCAGTAGTCGTCGCCATAGTCATGGGTCTCCGGCTCCATCGTGATGACGGCGCCGGCGGCGCGGGCCCGCTCGCAGTGCGCGTCGACGTCGTCGACGAACACCATCATGTTCTGGGTGTTGGCGCCGCCGGCCTGGGCCGGCGATCGAGCGTGCGGAGACCTCTCGCGCCTCTCGCCGCCGACCATGATCAGCCCGTCGCCGAAGGTGAGCTGCGAGTGCTCGACGCTCCCGTCCTCCCCTTCGACCAGCAGCTTCACCTCGAACCCGAAGGCCTCGCAGAGCCACTCGATCGCGGCCCGCGGCTCCTCGTACCAGATCCCGCTCGAGATCCGGGGCCACCCGGACGGCGTCGGCTTCATGTGTCTTCCCTCCCCGCCCTCGGTGCCACACGAGCCGCCGCGCCTGCAAGTGGGCCACGTGTGCGAGACTGCGCCGGACATGACGCCCCCGTCGAGCCGGCGCCTCGATCGGCTGCCCGCGCCCGGCCCGCTCGAGCGGATCACGCGCGCGCTGGCCACCCTGGACGCCGCCCTCTGCGAGGAGTGGCAGTATCGGTTCTTCTCGTTTCAGCGAAGCTGGGATCCCGGGCGCGAGGAGCGCATGGCGTCGCTCCGGGACGGCTCGGGGAGCGATTGGTTCCTGGTGTTCTCCCCCGCCGGCGCCTTCCTGAAGGGCTTCGCGCTCCACTCGCCGATGGCCCGCGCCGCGGACGCCGCGAGCTTCACCCGCGACCTGCCCGAGGCGTTCGCCCACTCGGCGCGCGAGCCCGCCTTCAGCATGGAGCGCACGACGTTCCTCTTCTGGAGCACCGGCGGGCCCTGGCAGCGGAGCGCGGTGGCGATGCCGGAGGGCCCGGACCCCGACGGCTCCGAGGAGCTCCTCTGGCTCCTCGCCGGCCGGCCCGAAGACTACGCTCGCTTCGCGGAGGAGTACTTCGAGGTCTCCGTGCCGCTCGACGCGGTGCGCGACGTGTACGCCCACCGACCGATGACCGACGCCTTGCTCGGACGCCTCGGCGCGCAGCGCGATCTCGCGGCCATGCGCGAAGACCTCGACGAGATCGGCTACCCGGTCGCTCCCTCGCGCTGATCTGCTCAGAACGCGGAGCCGACGTCGAGGAGCTCGGCCTCGGGTACGCCGAAGGTGGGCCAACGGGTCACTCGAATGGACACCGAGGGGCAGCCGTCGGCGTCGGAGTCGGGGATCTGCGCGACCTCGTGCAGCTGATGCGGCTCGAACCGCAGCATGAGCGTGGCGCCCTCGAGCCCCTCGCAGCCCCGGGCCATGATCGCGCCGGACTCGAGGACGGCGAGCCGCTGCAGGTGGAGGACCGCGACCTCCCCCACCGCGAGCGAGCCGGCCGCGTACACCTCGCCGTGACCGAGGAGCGGAGGCGCGGGCGACAGCGTCGGCGCACCGCAGCCGGGCAGCACGAGGGCGAGAGCGATCCAGTGGCGTCGAGCGCGCATGACCCGTGAACAGCATGCTGCCACCTCTCCCGGCGTGCACGCATCGCTCGAATCGACCTGCGCCGCCGCCCCCAGCCCGACGCCGCCCCCCGCTCCGTCGGTCGAGTCGGCACCCGCGCGCCGAGGACCCGCCCTCCCCGTGCGCGGGGAAAGGCGCGGTGAGACAATGGCGCCGTGACCTCTCGGCTCGCCCTCGGCTGGCTCTGCTGTGCGCTGACGCTCGCGGGGTGCGGCGCGCGCGGCGGCCTCGATCCGCTCGACCGGATCGACGCGGGGCCTCGTGACGCCGGGTTGGGCCCGCTCGACGCGGGCGCGCCGGACGCGGGGCAGGCCGCGGACGCCGGCCTCGCGGACGCGGGCACCCCGAGCGACATCGGCGCGCCGTGCGACGGCCCGGCGGCGTGCCGCTCGGCGACCGAGGTCGTCGACGTCCCCGCGTGCATCGGGCCCGCCTCCGACTGGCCCAACCCCCTGGGCTGGGAGGGCGGCTACTGCACGGCGCAGTGCGTCCCGTCGAGCGCGCCCGCCGACGGCGAGCCCCTGGCCCGCGACGGCTGCCCCCCCGACGCGCTCTGCGTGCCGACGTTCCGGGCGGGCGTCGGGGTCTGCTTGCTCGCCTGCGAGACGGACGACGGATGTCGCACCGACGCGGGCTACTTCTGCCGGAGAGACTTCGACCCGGACGACGCCGACCCAGAGCCGCTGCCGGTCGGCGTCTGCGTGGCTCAGCACTGCCGCTCGCGCCCCTGCGTCGGCGTCGCCGAGTGCAGCTGCTGATCAGCCTCGACGCCCACCACCGAACACGTCCACCAAGCTGCGCAGGAGACGCTGCAGCCCGGTAGGGGGAGCCGGAGGGCTCGGCGGCGGCTCGCCGACGATCTCGCGAACGTCGTCGAGCAGCTCGGCGAAGGAGGCGAAGGGGAACTCCGTGTCGTCGCGGCGACGGTAGGAGTCGGGGGGATGACCGGCCAGGGTCTCGAGGACGTAGCCGAGCGTCGGGTCGTTGCGCCAGCGCCACACGTCGCCGCGGCCGAGTCGGTCCAGGACCGAGGCGCGCTGCGCGGGGTCGAGCACGCCGAGGCGATCGCAGGCCCCCTCGAAGAGCGCGGTCGCCCGCTCCGCGTCCTCGTCGCTCAGGATCGGCGCGAACGGAGCGAGCCAGAGCAGCGGCGCGCCGGGGTGAGGCAGCTCTTCATCCTCCTCGCCGATCGCCCGAGAGACCAGCTCGAGCTCCTCCCAGCGAAACACGGGCTGGTCGAGCAGAGAGTCGACGCCTCCCAGCTCGGCCGGGCCCCGAACCTCGCGGTCGAGGACGAGCACGGTGTCGGAGCTCCAGGAGTCGAGCTCGAGGCTCAGCGCGTGTCGGCCGAGCGGGAACACCGCCCGGTACGGCACGCACACCTCGTCGTCTCCGCCGTCATCCGACGGGCCGATCCAGAAGTACCGGAGCCAGTACTCCTCGTCGTCCAGGCTCGCCCAGAGCTCTTCCGAGAGGAACGCCACCGGGGCGAGAGACTATCACTCGAGCGCGGCCGCGTCGCAGCACGCTTTGCGGGCGCCGCGGAGGTTCACGACGTGCGCGCACACGAGGCAGGCCGCGGCGCCGACGCTGACGACGACCTCGGCCGCCGAGCCCTCCGGGGCGAGCGGCTCCCGGCCGAGCAGCAGCGCCGCGCCGACCCCCACCGCGAGCGGGGCGCGCAGGTCGCCGCGGCGCGCGAAGCCGACCCAGGAGGTGACCGCGGCGACCGCGATCGCGGTGAGCCCCAGCGCGAGCTCCACCCGCTCGCCGGCGAGCCACGGCGCGACGAGGACCAGAAGTGGGGCAGCGAGGCAATGCAGCCCGCAGCCCACGCTGAGGACCGAGCCACCTCGATCGAGCCATCGCCAGTCCACGCTCATGCGTCTCGCCTCCCTCCGAGCTCGGAGCGCGCGAACCTAATACCATCTGCTTGCGTTTGCAAACCACTTGCGTTTAGTTCCAGGCATGCCCTCGACGGTCCCGGTCTCCGGTCCTCGCCCGCGCGCCGCGCTGGTGTTCTCCGACATCCTCGCGAACCACGTGAACCTGCTGCGTCTGCCGCGTCGGCTCCCCGCGGCGGTGACCTCGTCGCTCGCCGAGGTGGCCGGGGGAGAGGGGTTCGTCGTGTCGAGCTGGGTCGACACCGAGACGCCGGACGTCTCGGAGCTGGTCGATCCGGTGCAGGCCCCCGTCGCGCGAGGCTTCCTGACCTCCGACCTGACGGCGATCGCCCGCGCCTTCGGGGCGACCTTCGCGCGCCGCCGGATCCTGGCGCGCCTGGCCGTCGTGGAGAACGACGCGTGCCGGAAGCTCCACGCCGACAACGTCACCGTTCGCCTCCTCTGCACGTACGCGGGCCCGGGCACCGAGTGGGTCCCCGACGAGGACGCGCTGCGCGAGAACCTCTGCCGGTTGGACGTCGGCTTCGAGGACGCGAACCGCTCCGTGCTCCGGCACCCGGACGCCCTGCGACGCGCCGGTGTGGGCGACGTCCTCCTCCTCAAGGGCGAGGCGTTCCCCGGCAACCGAGGCCGCGGCGCCATTCATCGCTCGCCGCCCATCCGGGACCGCGGCCTGCGTCGCCTGGTGTTGAAGATCGACGAGCACGAGATCGGTCGCCCCGGCTAAGTCGAGATCAGACGCTACCGCTGGCTCGTCCGGACGCCGGCGCCGAACATGAGTCGCATGAACGCCCTCCAGGCTCGGGTCGGCCTCGGTCTCTTCGTCTGCGTCTCCTGGGGATGCACGCCACCGGAGGTCACCGACGCGCCAGACGCCGCCGGCGCTGACGCCAGCGTGGCCGACGCCTCCGATCCCCCGGCTCCGGACGCGGGCGTGCCCCCCGGCGACGCGAGCACCGTCGATCCAACCGACGGGGGCCACGGCGAGCCGGACGCGGGCCCTCCGGCCGCGAGCTGCGACGGTGTGGACTGCTCGGGTCGCGGGACCTGCGTCGTCGACGGCGCGGTGGCGCGCTGCGAGTGTGACGGCGGTCTGTCGCCAGTGGGGCCATCGTGCCTCGCGGTGAGCACCCCCGACTGGCCGCTGGAGGTCGCCGGCTGGAACCGGACGCGGCTCTACCCGGGGCTCCCGTACGTGACCCGCCTCGCCGTCCGCGGCGGGACCTACCCCTATCGGTTCGCGCTGGTCGAGGGCCCGGACGGCCTGACGCTCGACCGGCGCACCGGGACGATCGAGTGGACCCCCAGCTCGACGGGAACGGCGACGGCGCGAGTGGAGATCACCGACGCGGTGGGCGCGGCCGTGACGACGACCCTGGACCTCGACGTCAGCCGTGACGGGGCGCGCTTCGTCTCTCCCTCGGGTAGCGACTCCGGCGACGGATCCGAGGAGCGCCCGTGGCGCACGCTGGATCACGCGATCGACGCCGGCGGACCGACGGACACGGTCTACGTCTCGCCCGGCGTGTACTCGGTGACCGGCCGCTTCGGCTCGGGCTCCCCCGAAGCCTTCGTCGGTCTCGGCGCCGAGCGCCCCGTGCTCGACTTCCAGGGGAGCTCCACCGCGATCGGACGCGACGCCAGCCAGCGCCTCCTCTTCCAGGGGCTCGAGGTCCGGAACGGAGGCGCCAAGCTCTTCTGGCTCCAGGGCCGCACCAGCCACGTCGTCTTCTACCGCTGCGACCTGCACGGCGTGCGCTCCGACTCGGCGAACAACCCCGCGCTGATCTTCTCGGAGGACCAGGGCGCGCGGACGCCCGGCGAGGTCGCGGCCTACGACGACATCGTGGTCCAGGAGTGCGCCCTGCACGACCAGACCAGCTCCCTCGGCCACGGCGGCGGCGCGGTGCTCTACGACGTCGGGCGCGCGCTCTTCGAGGACAACGAGGTCTACGACGTCGACGGCCACTGCCTCCAGGACAAGGACGACGGCTACCGCAACGTCTTCCGCCACAACGTGCTGCACGGCTGCGAGGTCGGCGTCGCGCTGCTGAACCA
Organism: Myxococcota bacterium; assembly: GCA_036149055.1. Taxonomy (GTDB): domain Bacteria; phylum Myxococcota_A; class Polyangia; order Polyangiales; family Sandaracinaceae; genus JAVJQK01. Next base: position 41,052 of record JAYZQJ010000108.1, read on the forward strand.
GGCATCGCAGGAGGACACGGAGATCTCCTACAACCTGAGCTACGACGTCGAAGAGGCCGTGCGCGTCGGCCACCAGCCCGGGTGGATCCGCGGGATCTACGTGCACCACAACACCTCGGTGGGCGGCGCGATCCGGATGCGCTGGAGTATCGGAAACACCGGCAGCGACGACATCAACGTCTACGCCAACCTGACCGTCGGCGGCCCGGCGTTCACCACCGAGAACCCGGACACACACGCCGACATCACCTCCGGCCGCGTCGCGATCGACGGCAACCTGACGTTCTCGGAGTCGGGCACGGTCTACCGGAGCCACTGGGGCTCGCGGCGCTGGACCTTCGAGGAGTGGCGCAGCCTCGGCTTCGACACCGACGGACGCTTCGAGGACCCGGGGCTCGACGCGATGCACCGACTCCCTCCAAGCAGCCCGTTTAGTGGTCGCTTCGGCCGCGACTAGGGCGCTCGAGCCGGCCCCGCCGCGAGCCGCTGCATCTCGTCGGCGAGGTGATGGCGGCCATACGGGGGCGCCACCAGATCGCCGTCGGCCATCATCGCGAACATGCGCAGGAACGTGGAGAGGTTCGGATTGAACGGCGCGGCGACGGAGGCGGCCGAGCGGACGACCCAGAGCGGCACGTGACCGAAGCGCGCGGGCGCGCCGAGCGCGTCGAAGGCGAGCTGACCGGCCTCGCGCATCGTGAGCGCGTCGGGCCCGCCGACCGAGACGGCCACGTCCTCGCTGCCCGCGAGCGCCTCCACCACGCGCGCCGCCAGATCGGCGCCGTGGATCGGGTTGAAGCGCGCCGCGCCGTCCCCGAGCAGCCAGACCCGCCCCGACGCGGCCATCCGGAAGATCTCCTCGAGGTCGTTGAAGAAGCCGCTCGGCCGCACCACGGCGGCGCTCATCCGGCTGGCGACGAGGCGGTCGACCACACGCTCGCGCGCCTCCGCGACCGGCAGCGCTCCGCGGCGCGCGTCGCCCTGGAGGAGCGAGACGAACGCGAAGCGCCGCGCGCCCGCCCGCTCCGCCTCGTCGACGAGGCTCAGGTTGGCCGCCTCGTCGACCTCCCAGATCGTCGGCCGGCGCCGGAAGTGCCGCACCCCGATGGACGAGAACCCCAGCGCCGCGCCCTCGAAGAGCCCACGCAGCGAGGCCGGATCGGTCGCCTCCCCGACGAACACCTCGTCGCACCGCGAGCGGACCGGGGCGGACAGCCGGGCCGGATCACGCACCAGCGCCCGAACCCGATAGCCGGCCTCCGCCGCCGCTCGCACCACGTGGCCGCCGAGGTATCCGGTCGCGCCGGCGACCACCAGCGTCTCTCTCGTCGTCATCTCACGGCCTCCTTCCCTCGAGAGATGCGGGCTCGGGAGTCCGCCGTCATGACCGCGCGCGCCCCGCTTCGTGACCGGACGCGCCACGGCTGGCAGGCTCCGGGCGTGACGACCTGCTGGGCGATGAGCGTGACGATCGCGCTCGACCACGCCGTCCGCCGTGGGCTCGAGGCGCGCCCGCTCCTCGACGCGGTGGGCCTGGCTGCATCGGACCTGACGCAGCCCGAAGCCCTCGTCTCGCTCGAGGCGCTCTACGACCTGATCGAGCGCGCCGCCGACGCGCTCGACGACCCCGACTTCGGCCTTCGCATGGGCCTCGCGCTGGGCGACGGATCACTCGGCGCGCTGGGTTTCGTCGGCATGACCAGCCCCACCCTCGGCGCGGGGCTCGAGGCGATGCTCTCGACGTGGCGCGCGGCCGCGCTCGGCGAGCGCTACGCCCTCGAGCGACGCGGCGACACCGCCGTCTTCCGCTATCACCCCTTCGGCGCGGCGCGCCCGGCCCACCACCACCTCGGCGCCTTCTTCCTCGCCGATCTGTGCGTGAACGTCCCGCCGCACGTCGAAGGCGGCGTCGACGACCTCGCCGCCTCGATCCGCGCGGACGCCTCTCGCGCCGCCCGCCTCGCCGACGCCCTGGGCGTCCCCGTTTCCCCGGGCGCCCCCGTCGACGAGCTGCGCTTCGCCGTGGTCTCGCTCGACCGGCCCATGCGGCGCGCCGACCCCGCGCTGCGCACCTTCTTCGAGGGCTACCTCGCCGACCACGCCAGCGCGCCCGCCGCGACCACCGCGGACCGCGTCCGTCTCCTCGTCGACCGCCGCCTCCCCGACGGCCCGCTCGACCGCGCCTCCGTCGCCGAGGCCCTCCGCGTCAGCGTGCGCACGCTCCAGCGCCAGCTCCGCCGCGAGGGCGCCTCGCTCTCCCGGCTGGTCCGCGAGCGCCGCCTGCTCCGCGCCCGCGCCCTGCTCGACGAAGGCAAGTCGATGAGCGAGGCGGCGTTCGAGGCCGGCTACTCCGAGGCGAGCGCCCTGCACCGCGCGCTGAAGCGCGAGTGAGCCGCACCATGCGCTAGGATGCGGCCGTGAGCCCTGGATCATGGTTCCTCGTCTTTACGGCGCTTCTGCTCGCGGGGGTGGGCGCGCGGCAGGCGCTGCGCGGGCTCAGCCTCTGGAAGGCCGCGCGCCGGACCACGCCGAGCCCCGGGCGCGGATGGGTCGCGGGCCACGCCGCGGCGCCGGACGAGACGTCGCTCTGGCTCTCGGAGGACCGGCCGGCGTGGCTCACCCGGACGATCGAGCTGGAGCTCCTCCCGCGCCGCGGTCGCGTCGTGGTCCACCCCGAGTACCGCCCCGACGACCACCTCACGACCGAGACCTCCCCCGGCTGGGCGCTCTCGGTGGACGACGGCCGGACGATCGCGATCGGCGCGATCGACCCCACCGTCGTGCAGGGCGCCGAGCAGCGCGTCGCGCGAGCGCGGCGCAAGCGAGAGCTCCCCGAGACCGTGCGCGCCCTCGTCGACGCCGAGCTCGACCGCGACCTCGACGACGGCCAGCGCTTCGTCGTCACCGAGCGCTGGATCCCCGCGGGCGCCCCCGTGCTCGCCCGGGGCCGCCTCGACGGACGGGAGCTCCGCGCGGTCGAGATCGTCGAAGTGGGCGATCCCCGCCGCGCCGTCCGCGGCTACTTCATCTGGGCCGCCGCCGTCGGCGCCGTCAGCGCCGCCACCTTCGCCCTGGCCGCCTTCACGGCGTAGTCCGCGCGCGCGTGTGCTGCTGGAGCCGCTCGAGCTCGAGGTGCACCGCGCGCCACTCGGGAGCGCGCCGGAGCTGCCCGCTGCCTGAACGAGTGTTGCTCGCTCGTCGCGATGACCGAGGGCGCCCGACGTGGTACAGCCTCTCGGAACGGGGGGGGGCACTCGACGTGATCCGTACACCCATCTGGTCGGCGGTGTTCGCGCTGGCGCTCGGTGGCGCGCTGGCGGCAGCGCCGCGCGCATGCGCGGACTCGGTGCCGTGGGGCTCCGCGTCCGACGTCCGGTGCGTGCCCGGGTCTCGCTTCATCGTGGACCACGCGGGTCCCTGCGAGACCGACGCGTGCGACGAGGAGAACCCGTGCCCGGCGGGGAGACGTTGCGCGCGCCGCCGGCTCTGCACCGCGACCCTCCAGCGAGGGGGCGGATGGGGGCGCAACGCGCGGTACGCCACCTTCGTCTACGGCCGCTGCGGCCCGGGTGGATCGTGCGACGGCGGGGACTGCACGGTCGAGCGGGTGTGCGTCCCCGAGCGGCCCCCGCGGCGCGCTCGCCGCCCGGAAGCGCCCGCGCCGGCTCCGGTCGAGGAGAGCACGGCGCCGGAGCGGCCGGCCGAAGACGCAACGCCCGAGGAGGCGCTCGCCCCTCCGACCTCGCCGGCCCCGCCGAAGCCCTCCCCCCGAGTCGAAGCGCAGCCCCGAGCGAGCCGCACCTCAGCGGGGCTGGGGGGCTGTACGATGAGCGCGCGGGACGCCTGGCCGGGTGCGCCGATCCTCCTGGCAGGTCTCCTCCTCCTCCTCACGCGAAGAGCGACTGCGAGACGCTCTCCACCCGCACTGGAGCGCAGCACGAGCCATGACTCGCTGCGCGTGAGCTCGAGGACGTTGCCTGCTCGACCCTGAGCCTAGCGAGCGAGGCGTCTCGGCGCCGCTTGCGGCGGTCCACCTCCATTGGCGCCGAGGATCCGCGGCCGCGCGTCTCTGCACGGATTGTACGGCGCATAGGAAGCCGGGAGCGCCGCGATGGCGTCGAACACGTCCGGCAGCATGCCGCGCCATCGAGCCAGCCAAGCGAGCTCAGCGACGCGACGCGGGTCAGTCTGGAACGGGTTGAGGAGAGGGGACACGCGACGATTGAATCCGTGGTGATTGTCGCGAATGGGTCGATGAAAGTGGGAGCGATACACGTTCGTGGTCGTGATCGAGGTAAACTCGGTATACGTGTCGTAGCCGAAGCCGATACCGCGGCATGAGCTGACGCCCCGCGTGGACTCCATGGCGTGGAAGATCTCGTGCAACAGAACCTCGTCCGCCCAGACCCGGAACGCAGTGGTCGTCCGGCGCGGCATGAGTCTCGGAAACGGATCCCGAGGCCACAGCATCGGCGTGAACTCGACGAGCGCGGAGGCGCCGCGACCCGTCCCGCGCGGGGCCCGAGGGATGGGTCGACCCGTCTCGACTACGTTCCGCGTTCGCCGAATGTCGCTGCAATAGAACTGTGGCTCTCCCCTGAGAGTGCCGCCTCGATTGAAGTTGCTGCTCGCGAACGCATTCAAGTCATTGTGGTCAGGGAACGGTACGATGCGCACCGGTCTGGCGATGGCGCCGACCACGATGCGTCCCACCCGGTTCGACATGACCCGAGCGAACGTCCGCGCCACGGCGTCTTCCCACCGCTGCGAGTCCCAGTGTCCGGGCTCGACACCTCGCGGCCGCCTACGTCCTTCGGCGGTATGTCGCCCATCCATGGTCACATTGGGCGCGAGCTCACCAGGCATGAATCCTCCCTGCTCGAGGCTCATCCGAGCCCAGCTGGTCGTCATGGTCACGATACTGCTGGCGGCGTGCGGGAGGCCTGCCCCGGGAGCGACGCCTCGGCCCGCCCCCGTAGTGACGCCCTACCGTCCGGTCGTCAGCGCATCCGCGACTGAGGCGACTCCCGAGGTCGGGACCCGTCACGCTCCCTGCAGGGACGACGGCCGCACCCAATGCGTCACCGTGAACGAGTGTCTCGACAGGTGCGGCGGAGCGGTGGTCTACAGGGGCTGTTGCGCGTGCCCGACGCGTTCGGTCGACTCCGTTCGATGCGAGGCGAGCGGAACGCGGGGCCCCGGGGTCTCGGCCGACCGAGTATTCGGGCCCGCCCCCTGACGGCGGCCCCTCCCGAGGTGACTCCGGCTGCGGAGAACGCGGGCGTGAGCGGCTGACACTGCTCGTTCGATGCAAGCGAAGCGGCATGCTGGGCCGGTCCGAAGATACCACACGGAGTACGGTGTACCGGTCGCGCGCCATATTGCGACCCCCACGGATCCACGAGGTCATGCGGCGGGCGTGTAGTTTTCCGACCACGGGCTGAAAAGCGACACCGTCTCATGATTTCTTGACGACGCGTCGGAGCACCTCGCGTATTCTTCCGCGCGCCCGCGCGCGCGGGCTCGAGGGGAGCGAATGAGCGACGACCAGGACAGTGGGGACGACGCGCTCGAGACGGCGGGCGAGGTCGCGGAGGGAGCTTCGAAGCTCGTCGACACCGTGTCGAAGGCGGCCGAGGGCGACGTGGCGGGAGCCGTGGGCTCGGGTGCCGGCGCGCTGGGCAGCGCGGCCGGGATCGCGGGGGACGCGCTGGGCGACGCGGGGTCCGAGGCGAGCGAGGCGGCCGGGGAAGCCCAGGGCGCGGTGGGCGCGGCGAGCTCCGCGCTCGGGGCGGCCCAGGGGTTCGGCAACGCGGCGCAGTCCGGAGACATCGGACAGGCGAGCCAGGCCCTCGGCGGCGCGAGCGACGCGGCACGCTACCTCGTGCCCGAGGGCGAGGCGGCCGAGGCGCTTCAGGGCGTGAGTCAGGCGGCCGGGCTCGTACAGAGCGGCGCGGAGGCGCTCGGCGGCGCGATCGACGCGCTGTCGTCGCTCACCGGAGCCAACCGGAACCCGGTGGATCTCCACCTCGAGGTCGCCGGCTTCGACGCGCGCTGGAGCTTGCGGCACGTGCAGCTCACCGAGTCGCTCAACACGGTGTCGAGCGCGGTGATCGAGGCGCGCTACGCCGAGCACCCGGAGGCTCGCGAGCTGCTGCGGGCCGAGGTGCGGCTGCAGGCGCACCGCGGCGAGCGGGTCCGCGACTTCAAGGGCATCGTGCTGCACGCGCGCGTCGAGGAGGACCACGACGAGGAGACCGTCGTCACGCTCCACGTCTCCCCCGCGGCCGCGCTGCTCGGCCTGGAGGTCAACAACGTGATCCACCAGGACGTGTCCGTGGTGGACGCGATCAAGGTCACCTACGAGAAGTTCCTGACCCCGCTGCAGCGCACGGTCGACGTCGCGAACCTCCAGCGCACCTACGAGCGGCGCGAGTTCATCGTCCAGTACCAGGAGAGCTATCTCGCGTTCATCTCTCGTCTGGCCGAGGAGGAGGGCATCTTCTTCTACTTCGACCACGAGGGAGACCGAGAGGTGCTCGTCCTCGCGGACTCGACGCAGAACCTCCCCATGGCGCGCGCCGACGACGAGGGACAGGTCCACTTCTATCCGGACCCCGATCAGGCGCCCGACGACGAGACGGCGTTCGAGATCGATCACCGCGAGGTGGTGGGCGCGACCGACGCGATGGTGCGCGACTACGACTGGTCCAACCCGACCCTCGACGTCGTGGGCGACAAGACCGGGCGCTCGTCGGAGGAGCCGGCGATCGGGATCTACGACCACACCGACGCGCTCATCGTGCACGACTGGAACGGGAGCCAGTACGGCGGCAACACCGCCTCCATCCAGGCGGGCATGCGGGCGGAGCGCCTCGACCTCGATCGGCAGGACTGGTCGATGAGCACCACCGTCATCAGCGCGCAGCCGGGCAAGACGCTCGAGGTGATCGGCGCGCCCGTCGGCGAGCTGGACACCCGCTACCTGCTGGTCTCGGTGACGTCGCACGGCTCGGCCACCGAGGGCCAGTCGGGCACGTGGAGCAACAGCGTCCAGATGACCCCGGTCTCGCGCCCCTATCGGCCGCCGCGGACCACGCCGCGACCCGTGGTCCACGGGCCGGAGACCGCCATCGTGGTCGGGCCCGAGGGCGAGGAGATCCACACCGACGAGCACGGGCGCGTGAAGGTCCGGTTCCACTGGGATCGGGACCACCCTCCGCGCCACGAGCGGTCCAGCTGCTGGATGCGCGTCGCCCACAACTGGGCCGGCCCGGGGTTCGGCACCTTCTTCCTCCCGCGCATCGACATGGAGGTCGTGGTCAGCTTCCTCGGCGGCAACCCCGACCGCCCGCTCGTGACCGGCTGCGTCTATCACGGGACCAACCGGGTCGGGGTCGAGCTTCACGCCAAGAAGACCCAGAGCCTCATCCGCACGAAGTCCTCGCCGAACAGCGATGGCTTCAACGAGATGCGCTTCGAGGACGCGGCGGGCAACGAGTTCATCTACGTCCACGCGCAGAAGGACTACAACGAAGAGGTCGAGCACGACCACTCCACCCACGTGAAGAACTGCCAGTCCAACTCGGTCGACGTCAACCAGACCGAGACGGTCGGCAAAGACCAGACGATGACCGTCCACGGCGAGCGCAAGAAGACGGTCGACAAGGACGAGACGAACACGGTCCACCAGAACCGCGATACGACCATCGACGGCAACGACAAAGAGAAGGTCGGCGGCAACCGCGAGCTCTCGGTGGCGGGTGACGAGCAGGTCACCATCGACGGGAACCGCAAGCTCACCGTCACCCAGAAGACCTCGCAGACGCACAAGCAGGACCGGTCGGTCGATTGCGGCGCGAACGACTTCCTCGCGGTGAAGGGCAACGCGCAGACCAAGGTCGACGGCCACTACCAGCTCCGCCAAGGCGGAAGCGAGACCGTCTTCATGGACGGTCACATCTACATCTCCTCGGACTCGAAGCTCGAGCTCCAGGCGCCCGGGTGCTCCCTGAAGATGGAGGCCGGGAAGATCACGTTGATCGCCGACGCCGGGATCACGCTGTCGTCCGGCAACTCGACGGTCGAGCTGAAATCCGATGGGAACATCTCCGCCAACGGGTCGACGCAGGTCGCCGTGGCGGGAGGCGGCTCGTCGGGCGAGTGGAGCGGCTCGGGCGTGAAGCAGACCGGACCGATGGTCGAGATCGCGGCCGACGCGATCGCCAAGATCAACGGCACCATGGTCAAGATCAACTGACATGCGCGGCCTCGTCGAAGAGATGAAGGGCGCGATCGGCTGGTTCGCGCAGGAGCAGCGCGAGCACTTCGCGATGGTGCTCGCCTACGAGGAGGGCGACGCGCCCCTCGTCGCCCAGTGCCTGCACGGCATGGATCAGGCGGACCCCGACGTCTGCTTCCTTACGTTCCTGCACGAAGCGAGGACCGAGCGGGCGTACGTCGACGTGATGCTCGAGCTGATGGGCACGCGCCGCGAGGTGGTGAACGCCGAGCGCGAGGGCCGGGGGCTGCCGCTCGTGCCCGAGCCGCCGGAGACCTGCGCCGACTTCCATCGACCGGCCGCCGAGCGGATCCGGGCGCTGCTCGCGTGGTGGCGCGCGTCGCTCCTCGAGCCCGACCAGCCCGTCGTGCTGTCGCTCCTGCCCATGAAGCTCGACGACCCCGGGGTCTACGAGCGGATCGTCTGGGATCTGTTGCCGGCCCGCGAGCTCGCGCCGTGGACGCGATTCACGCGCGTCATGCTGCGCGACTCGAGAGACGCGCCCTTCCTCGAGCCCCGCCTCCATCGCGAGCCGCGCGAGGCGACCGTGGCCTACTCGGTCGACTTCAGCCCGAAGGCCTGCGAGGAGGGCCTCGCCTTCGACGCCGGGAACCCCGAGCTCACCCCGAAGGCGCGCGGGACCGCGATGCTGCAGCTCGCGGCCCTCGACTTCGCGCATCAGCGCTTTCCCCAGGCGCTCGAGAAGTACGGCCGGCTGGCCAACCTCTTCGCGGATCTCGGCGAGGAGGGGCTGGTGGCGCTCTGCCTGTCGGGCGCGGGGGACGTACATCGGCGCGCCGGTCAGCTGAGGGAGGCCCGCCAGCGCTACGCGAAGGGCGCGGAGGTGGCGACGAAGGTCGAGGCCAAGCCGGTGATGCTGAACTGCCTGATGGGTCTCGGCGGAGCGTGTCAGGAGCTCGGCGAGTACCAGCAGGCGGAGGCGGCCTGGGACGCCGCGGCGCGGGTCGCGGGGAGCCTCAACAACCCGTACGGCATCTGCGACTGCGTCGAGCAGGTCGGCGTCGCCCGCCTGTCGCAGGGCAGGACGCACGAGGCGGTGCACATCTGGGAGAAGGCGCTGGAGCTGATCCGCGACAACCCCTACGCGTTCCGCGCGACCGCGATCCTGGAGCGCATGGTGGCGCTGGCCGCGCAGCAGGGGTGGAGCGACCATGAGCGCGCGTGGGGCGAGCGGCTGGCGGTCGCGAGGCACGAGAAGGAGCTGCAGGGAGGGGTGAGCTGATGGCGCCGCGCTCTCGAACGGTTCCCCGGGGCGTGCGGCGGACGCCGTCGCCGGCGGGGCCTCCCTCCTCGGCGCCCGCGACCTCGACGCCGGCCTCGGCGCCGACCGGGCCCGCGCCCGACTCGACCCGCAGCCAGCTGGAGGTCGCCGCGGGCGACTCCCACATGGGGCAGGTGATGCTCGGCAACCGCCACGCGGTGCCGGTCACCGGGTTCATGCCGTTCGACGTGATGGGCGACGTGCTCAACCAGCACGCCGATCCCTTCGTTCAGTTCCCCTTCGACGAAGACGGATCGGTGAACTGGACGGCGTACGTGTTCCAGGTGGCGGGCGGCGTGCTGGGGCTGCCGTCGATCCTCGAGGACGCGCTCGACCATGGCCTCGCGGTGCTGCTCTCGCCCTTCGCGCAGATGATGGAGATGCCGGCCGCCTGCCTCTACGACCTCCACGTCGGCATGCCGCACGGGCACACCCACCCCCCGAGCCTGGTCCCGCCCTCGCCGGTCCCGGTGCCGCTCCCGAGCCTTGGCAACATCATGCTCTCCGGCTCGGTGACGGTGACGGTCGGCGGCCTGCCCGCGGCGCGCGCGGGAGACATCGGGATGGCGGTCACCTGCGGGAGCTTGATGCCGGCGTTCCTGATCGTGACCGGGTCGAGCTCCGTGTTCATCGGCGGAGGCCGTGCGGCGCGAATGGGCGACCTGACCATCCACTGCAACCCCATCCTCGCGGCCATCCTGAAGTTCCAGAGCGCGGCCGCCGTCATGGGCGCGGTGGGCGGCGCGATCGCGGTCGGCTCGGCCGCGTCGACCGGCAACGCGATCGGCGCCGCGGCCGCCGCGATCCAGGCCGCGGCGGACGTCGCCCGGGACGCGATCAAGGCGACGGTCGGCGCCGATCCGGGCGTCCCGCCCGCGGTCATGGGGGCCATCACCTTCGGCATCCCCAACGTGCTCATCGGCGGGCTCCCCGTCCCGCCGTCCGACCTCGTGATCCCGATCCTCAAGGACATGTTCGAGACTCACCGTCAGCGTCGCCGCAACCAGCACCACGACGACGCCGACAGCGATCCCGAAAACCCGCGCCGCCACCGTCACGGCGCCTGCGAGTGCTGAGGCCCGCGTGAAGCACGGACCTCACAAGCACGCCTGCGGTGTGCCCGGCGGCCCTCGCTGGGTCGGCGATCCGGTCGACGTCATCACCGGGGAGAACGTCTTCAGCAAGAAGGATCTCACCGTCCCTGGGGCGGTCGGCTTCCAGTTCCGGCGCAACTACAACCACGCCTGGGCCGACCTCACGGAGGGGATCGGCCGCGGCTTCCGGCACAGCTTCGACCACTGGCTCTGCTTCGACGTCGACGGCCTCACCTACTTCAACGCCGAGGGCGGCGAGATCCGCTTCCCCTTCCTCGACGCCGACGGGGAGAGCGCCGCGAGCGGCGGCTACCTCCTCCGCCGCGAGAGCGCCGGCGAGTACCAGGTCAGCCGGCACGCCCAGCCCACGCGCGTGTTCCGCCCGCAGCTGGATCGGCGCGCCTGGCCGCTGACCGAGCTCCGCAAGGACGGCGGCAGCCTCCGCCTCGCCTACGAGAAGGGGCGACTGAAGGCCGCGTGGATCGACGAGCACCGCTGCCTCTGGTTCGTCTACGGTGCGCACGACCAGATCGAGGAGATCCAGCTCCGGCGCACGGGAGACGACCCCCTCCCGCTCATGAAGTACCGCTACGACGCCGACCGCCGGCTCGTCGCGGGGACCAACGCCTACAAGCAGCGCTTCGGCTGCGGCTACGATGCACAGCACCGGCTCACCGAGCGCATCGACGAGGCAGGCTACCGCTTCTTCTTCGAGTACGACCGCAAGAACCGCTGCACCGCCGCGTACGGCGAGGACGGCCTCCTCAGCGTCCAGATGCGGTACGATCCGGCCGCGCGTCAGACCACCGTCATCGACGCGAACGGGGCCGAGTGGCGCTACGAGTACGACGGCGCCCAGAACCTGCTGAGCGTCACCGACCCCTACGACGGCGTGACGCTCTACGAGCGCGGGCCCGGCGGAGAGCTCGCCGCCGAGGTCGACCCCGAAGGCCGCCGAACCGAGTACCTGCGCGACGGCGCGGGCGCGCAGGTGGCCAAGCGCCTGCCGAACGGGGTCGTGGTCCCGCTCCCGGAGGGACCGAACCCGCCCGACCCCGACGCCCACCGCGTGCCCGGCATCGCCATCGAGTGGGAATACGGCGATCTCTGGGACCTCGACTTCGGCCTGCCGGATCCGCTGGAGCTGCCGGAGCTGCCGCGGTCGGTCCGGGACGCTCTGACCACCAGCGAGTCGCCCCTGCGTGGCCGCGTCGAGGAGGTGCACGACGAGGCGGGCCTCCTCACCCGGAAGGTGCTCGAGGACGGCCGCAAGCGCCGCTACGGCTACACGCACCGCGGGAAGATCCGTCGCCTCCGGGACTTCGACGGCCGCGACTACAAGCTCGAGACCCGCTCGTGGGACCTCCCGCATCGCGCCACCGACCCGCTCGGCAACGTCACCGAGTACGAGTACACGCAGACCGCCGAGCTGCTCGAGGTCACCGACCCGGCCGGCAACCGCGTCTCCTACACCTACGACCTGAAGGACCGCATCGCGAGCATCGCGCGGAACGACCAGGTCCACGATCGCTACGAGTACGACGGCTCCGACCTGCTCGCCGCCAAGTACGACGGCCAGGGCCGCCAGCTCCTGGAGCTCGAGCACGACGGCCACGGCCGTCTCGTCCGGCGCGAGCTCTTCAGCGGCGACACCCACACCTTCGCCTACGACGACCAGGGCTGGGTCACCGAGGCCGCGACCCACGAGCACAGCGTCGCCTTCGCCTACGACGCTTGGCGCCGCCGCACCAAGGACGAGCGCGACGGCAAGGGCGTCCGCCACCGCTTCGTCGGCGGCCGGCTCGCGAGCACCACCACCCTCGACCGATTCCGCACCGAGTACCACACGCTCGACGACGGCACGATCGTCGTCGTCGACCCGAGCGGCGCCACGCACCGCATCCGCCGCCACGGCCGCGGGGTCTTCACCCGCGACTTCGCCAACGGCTGGAGCGAGACCGCCCAGTACAGCCCGCGCGGCTGGTGCCTCTCCAAGGTCGCCTACGCCAGCGACGCCCCCGACCGCGCGTGGGCACGCAAGTACCTGTACTCCGGAGAGGGCGACCTCGAGCGGGTCATCGACACCGACCAGGGCGTCACCCAGCACCACCACGACGAAGCCCACCGCCTCGTCGGCACCACCCACCCGAACGGAGCGCAGGACACCTACCGCTACACCAAGAGCGGCAGCCTCACCCAGAAGCCCGGCCTGAACGAGGGGACCGTCGGCCACATCAACCAGCTCCGCTGGGCCGACGGGCACCGCTTCGAGTACGGCGTCCGCCAGCACGTCAGCGTCCACACCACCCCGGACGGAACCCGCCTCCAGTACAAGTACGACGCCCGTGACCAGCTCGTCGCCGTCCTCTGGAACGGCCACGAGTGGTGGAGCGCCAAGTACGACGCCATCGGCCGCCGCATCCAGAAGCGCGTCTCCGGCCAGACCCACACCTACCACTGGGACACCGACCGCCTCGCCGCCGAGACCCTCCCCGACGGACGCCTCCGCGTCTACGTCTACCCCGACGCGTTCGCGATGGTCCCCTTGCTCTTCGTCGACTACGACAGCGAGCAAGCCGACCCCGCCTCGGGCCAGCGCCACTACCTCTTCACCGACCAGCGCGGCTGTCCCGTGAAGGTCGTCGACGACGCCGGCGAGACCGTCTGGGAAGCCTACGTCGAGCCCTACGGCACCGCCCACGTCCTGAAGGGCCAAGACTTCTACCAGCCGCTCCGCTTCCCCGGCCACTGGTACGACCCCGAGCTGGGCCTCCACTACAACCGCTTCCGCTACTACTCCCCGTGGTTAGGCCGCTACCTCCAGGTCGACCCCATCGGCGAGGGCGGTAGCAAGAACGTTTACGGATACCCGGACCGTCCTCTGTCCTTCGTTGACGTGCGAGGCCTTGAGCCAACCTGCGGCACCGATCCTCCGTCGCAGGGGGAGAGTAGCGAACGGCGCGCAGGTGATCGGTCCGACGTCCTGTATCGAAGGGATGGCCGCGACTGGGAACCGATCCTCTCCGACGGGGGATTCAGACCTCGCCCCGCTACGATGGACGCACTCGGCGATTATAGAAACTTCGTTACCACTGGCGAGAGCGACGGGTACTCTGTGTCTACGACTAGAGACCCAGATATCGCCCGGACGGGTGATTTCAATGAACCCGGTGCGGACTACGTCTACGTAGTGGACCCAACTCACGAATCGATGTCGGACAGAACGTTGATCACAGCTGACGAGGCGCTCTCCGACGGCAACATCCACGATGAGGGTGAGGTATCCGTGCGCCACCCAGATTGGGGATCCGCCCTGGAGGAGGGACGTGACCTCTCTGACCGACCTGCTATTCCGAGCGATGCAATTGCTGGCCGATACCGAGTCGAGGATGGTGAACTCACGGACTACGAGCCTCGTCCAACGGAGCGAGATGCACCCTCGGGTGGATACGATGATGCGATGGCCCGATTTCTAAGGGACAACCCTGATGCCCAGCTCCCTGACGAAGATGCGGGACTCGACCCTAATACCGACTACGATCATGACATCTACACGGACGAGAGCGACGACTAGGAAAGCCGTCCTTCCGCACGCACCATGAACGAGACTCGAGTACGGGCGACCATTCTGGGAAGCGCAGCAGATTCATCACTCACTGTGGAGGCGGGTGCGCGCCTATACCGAGTGGCACTCAGAACGAATGTGGGTGTCGTTCTCGGCGTTGGCGGCTCGTTGTTCGACTCCCTCAGAGACCTGCGACGGCACCTGGCCAGCCGGTCCATCGCTCTTCACATTGCAGCGTTCCATCGCGACGCGTGGGCTTCATGGTCGGACAGACTCTACGGCGGAGGGACGAGAGTCTGGCTGCGCGAGCGAGACTCCTCACCAGCTCACCTGCGTTCGCTCGACTGCCTCGATCCCATCGCCCCAGAAGACACGGCGAGCGAGTTGGAGCAGCGAACCGCGCACACTGAGTGGCTCTTCGACGACATCACACCGCCTCACTCGGCCTCGGCGAAAGGTGGCCCTGCCAACGAGGTCGTCTGGCGAATCCTCCCGCTTACCGATCCAAGGCTCATGTTCTCCGATCACGTCTGCAGCTGGTGGCACCGGCGTACCGACGGTTCACTGGCCGAGGAGTCCGGCCAGAGGAACCCGGCGACGGTCACGTTGATCGGGGAGGGGGGAGAGAAGCTCGAAGGGGCCGAGCTCCTCGTACGATTCGTCAGGGGCTGTAGCCTCGCGCTCGCAGGCCCGGGTGTTCGAACGTACATCGCGGAGGGGAAGGACCTGTTCGCGGCTATTGGGCATCTACGACAGGAACTGGAGAAGGTGGGGCTCACTCTCGCGGTGCGGGCCGCAGCACGCTCCGCGTGGCGTTGTGAGCCGCGAGGAAGGCTGGTCAACCACATGGAAGTCGGCAGGAACACGAACCAGACCGCCGTAGCCATGTCGCTTTCGCCGTGGACGAACGAGCTCACTTCCGTCCACGAACAATGCGACTACCACCGAAGGTGGCTCGCGTCGCTGGTAACGCCGGACGACGCGGCTCGAGCCAAGGCGCAGACCATTCGAGAGGGGTACGTGCATGCGTACGAGCCTGGAATCCTCTCGGCGCGGTTCTTCGAGGTGGGCATCGCAGGATCATGGCGAGTGAGTGAGGGGACGATTCAGGGGGAGTTCCTTCCCAACCCTCGATACAAGTCGCGCCCGAGACGGGCCGCGCTCCCTTTGGTGACGGCCGCCGAATACGAGAGGATGTGCGCAGCCGCATCGGTCGGATATACGCCGCACGAGGATTCGTACCCGCTGGAGGGCAGGTAGTCGAGGAGGGCACGAATCGAACTGAGTCGCCGCCAAATTTGATTGCGAAGAGCAAGGGAGGCCGCGCCCCCTCGGCAGAGCTGGCTACGGCGACCAACTGCTCCTGGTCGAGTTCGATCGGCAGGTCCGCGAGGGCTTCGACATGCTGAACACGGCGCCGATCCAAGCCGCAAACAAGGTGGCGCATGCGGAGGCGTTAATCGAGCAACACGGCGTTACGACGAACAAGCGGCGCGTCCGGTGCAGACGCTGAATCGGAACGGAAACCAGGGAGGACTGCGTCATGGGAGTGTGGGGACCCGGGAACTTGGAAGAGGACACGGCTGAAGAGCACCTCAACTGGTTGCTTCAACCTCTGCTCCAGCAGATAGCGGAGACGGCTGGCAACCCGACAGCAATGGAGCCGGACGAGTACGACAGCGTGGCGATGATGTGCAACATCGAGATCATCGCGTGCCTCGCAGAGGGTATCGGCACCAACGCCGACGAAGGACGACTCCACTTGCCGGTCGCGATGCCGAGCGTCCAGACCGTGCGCACGTGGCGGTCCGCGTACCTCGAAGTTTGGGACGATCACATTGTGAAGCTTGGCGCGAGTGACCAGCATCGGGAGCAGCGAAGAGCCGTGATCGTACGGACCTTCGAGCGCCTGGAACGAGTGGCGGCGTTTGCAGAGGGGAAGTGAGCGCAGGCTAAGCGAGGGGGTGCTCCTGCGGGCCGCATGAAAGTGCTCCGGAAAGGTGCCGAGGAGGGACTGAGTCCAGTCTCGGCGGAGGCAACGTGACACTGAAGAGGCCGAAGGGGGCGACGATCCCTCATCTCACCGACCAGGGGCCGGAGTTCCGCTCCCTGTTCATCCCCCTGCGACATCGTCGCGAGGATCTCGAGGCGATGCTCGGGCATGCAGGAGCGAACGCAGGCGGCGTCGAGCCAGAGCTCTCGGGACCGCATGCCCCGATGAACGAGGTGTCGAAAGCAGTTCTGGGAGCGGTCTCCTTCATCCGCAGCGGAGTCGCCAAGAAGTTCATGCCCACCGTCGAGCAGCTCGCCTACCGTCTCAACGACACGCAGTACCTCGCCGGCTTCGTTGCCTCCCACGACAAGTTCGGGACGGAAGAGCTTGCAGCAATCCACTCGGTAGCGAGCACACTGAACGCGACACTCTACGATGGCTGGCGGTTTCGAGACCCGGCCCAGCAGTTCGTCGTCGACGTCAAGACCCGACGAGCTGAGGGGGATGTCTTACCCTACTACTTTTGTTGCTGGTCGAGAGCGCGACCGCCCAAGTCGCTCGACGCGAGGTTCGAGATCCGAGGCCCATACGAGGACCCGCAGCAGGACGAACTCTGCGGACACGCTGTTCGCGCGATGGTCCGCTTCCTTCAAGCGAAGCGGGGGAAGAAGATCGCCACGTGCCAGGAGCGCGCGCGACGGTTGCTCGGCGAATCAGATTCCGCATGGATCCTTCGTAGATTGCAAGCTGACATGTCAGACTCCGACCGCGTCCTAGCGGACCTCTGCGGAGCGTCAGAGGTCGTTCTCGTGTCGGACTGGGTCCGGTTCTACGATGGGAAGGGTGAGGTCATCGTCGACCGGACCTAGCCTCATCGCCGAGACGAATTGTTGGAACACCCGATAGAAGGGAGAGCGACGCTGAAGTCGCTCGTTCCGATGGCGATGGCGACCTCTCGGAGGGCATTGTCGGTCGAGCAGAAGGGGAGTTTGGACCTCTCGCCCCTCACAGAGCTCCCCGAGTTGATTTCGCCGTCGGTGGAGGCGAAAGGCACCTCGGACCCGCGGAGCGGCACCTGCCCACGGACGCCATCTCGACGAGATCAGCGAGATCGACGATCTTTACCGAGGCCCCCCATGAGAAGAAGCAATCCACCGACCCTAGTTCAACTGGCGTGCGAGGGAAGCCGCTTCGCCGGAACCGGCGAGGTCTATGACGGCTTTCCTCTCGTCGCAGCTCGACGGGCGACGAGCCTGCCGAGACTGCCGTCCCAGGCGGACTGGTATCCGCAGCCCTACGAGCTCGCGGCCGACCTTCGGATCGTCGCCGAGACGGACTGGCTGATCACGCCCACGCCGTGGGTGATCGTCCGGCAAGAGGCGGCTCGCGCGCTCGGCGCGTTCGGAGTCGCGCCCCGGGAGACGCCGGTCGTGCTCGTCGACTACGACCTCGGCCTCCGGCGACGCAGAGCGGGGACGCGACGACGGACCGACTTCGTGGCGGTGGACGTGCATGATCTCAGTGACCGAATCGACTTGTCGCGGACGCGCGCGGCCTTGCGGTCTCTCGTTTTCTTGCCGGTGCCACAGGACGCGGTGCTTCGCGCCGATTACGACGAGCTGCCGGCTCTCTTCGGTCTCCGTGTCACGAACCACTGGTTCGCTCCCGCATCGGCGATGGAGCACTTCGAGTCCATGCGCGGGGTGAAGGTCGTCAAGCGACTGGGCTCCCACCCTCACGTCGGTCTCACGCCCCTGATGCGTCAGATCATCGACGCTCACGAGGCAACGGTCCTCGACGTCAGCCGAGAGCGACTCGAGGAGACAGACGCGTTCGGGTTCACGGCGCTGTTCCACGCCGTCGAGGCGAGCCACGACGCAGCGCTGCGGAGGCTTCTGGAGGCTGGAGCGAACCTCGAGGCACGCAACCTGCGAGGGATGACGCCGTTGATGCTCGCCGCGTATCTCGGCGACCGCCACGCCGCCATGCAGCATTTGATCGCCGGCGGCGCGCGCTTGGACGCGGCCGACGAGCACGGCTGGACGGCGGCGCACTGGGCAGCGTGGGCCGGAGACCTCGTGGGCTGGACGCTCGTGTCCGGGGCCACCGACCCGGGCGAGGCGGCCTTCACGCCGCTGGAGATCGCCGCGAGCCGAGACGCGCCGGAGCTCGTCGCTGCGATCCTCGACTCCGGTCCGCAAGGAGAGGCCGAGCTGTCCCGCGCGTTCGAGAGGTGTCTGAAGCGTAGGTCGACCGAGGCTGCCCTCCTGCTCTTGCGTGCCGGCGCCCGTGTCGATCCGGAGCGACATGCGGAGACCCTCCACATCGCGGCGCATTCGCTCGACACTCAGCTGTTGGATGCAGTTCTGGATCTGGGGCTGGAGGTGGACGTGATCTCAGGTCGGGGCACTGCGCTCGGCTGGGTCGCGGATGTCCCATCGGACCGAGCGCGGGAGATCGGTCCCATGGTTCGGCACCTGCTGTCCCTCGGAGCCGACCCCACCCTCGCTCCAGCCAGCGGGAGATCAGCCATCGAAGCGGCCCAGCGAGCCCTGGAGGACGCGAGGCGAGACCCACACGCGCGTGAGGAAGACGCGCTCGCGCTCGAGGAGATCCTCGAGACCTTGAAGACTGGGGGCAAGCACCTGTGACCAAGCCGAGCGAAGCGGCGGAGACGGCGGAGAAGTTCATCGATGCCATCGCGGACGGGGCGCTCGAGCGTGCCCGGGACCTCCTGTACCGGGAGCCCCTCGAAGAGCATCCCCTGCTCCAGGCCGCCCCCGAGCGAGCGCGCGCCCAGCTCCTCGGGCGGACGAATCGCGAGAGAGAAGGCTGGCTCGAGGCGGAGCTCCCCAAGCTTCACGAGAGGTGGGCACACGCGGCCGTCCTCGAGACCCTCGAGCGGGTCGTGGTAGAGGACCTGGCCGTCGAGCACTACCTGCTGGTGAAGCACCCATCGCTGCACCGGCTCGAGTGGCGGTGCGTAGCGCTTCGACGCAGCGAGAGCGGCTGGGGCGTAGAGGACGTCCGCCGAGCGCTGACGGAGACCGCGACCGCGTACTTCCCGGTCGCCGCCGACCGCATGCCGCGGGACTGGGAGAAGCTCTACCGTCGCCTGTTCTCGGAGGACGTCGAGGTACGACCGGACGTCGAGATCATCTTCGCGACGAGCGACCGAGCCCACCTGGAGTGGCATCCGCGCGATCCGCGCTTCGAGCGCTACACGCAGCTCTCGGCCGATGCCGTCGCCGGACTCGCGGAGCACACCGCGGTGCTGAAGGTGTCGACGATCCTCGAGCACGAGTTCAACGCGCGCATGGAGCAGCTGGTTCGCATGAGCCAGGCCATCTTCACCTTTGCGAGCGCCGGCTGGCCAGCCGTTTATCTCCCCGTCAGCAACCTGATGCACGAAGCCGCCGACGTGTTGCGGCTCCTGCCGGAGCCCTCCGTCGACCCGGAGGAACTGGGCACCTTCTGGGTCAACGTGGAGACCGACGAGCAGCTCGCCTACACCCGTGGCATGAGCCACCTGCAGCTCCCCGAAGTCGAGGTCCCGCTGGGAGATCGGCCCGATGCACGCTTCGACCTCTGCGCACAGACCGCCGGTTACCTGTTGCGTGAAGGCTGGGCGCTGAAGCTCGGGGACACGGTTGGCTCCGGGCCGGCGCCAGAGTGGCGTGTGGTCCGCGGTCGCCGCGGCCCCACTCCGCAGGAAAGCTACGGAGCCTGGGGGTCCATCCAGCTCTCGCCGCTGACCAAACCGACCAGCTGACGACATGACCACTCAGGTCGTCGCGACCTCGCGGCGTCGAGATTCTCGGCGGCGATCGGCTCGTCGTCACGAAGCTCTACGGCCACGCCGAGAGATGACTCGGGCAGCTGTTAGCGCGCGCGCAGTCTGAGGTTCGGGGCCGCGATCTCGCGCACGCTGCTCGAGGGAAGTGAGGCCGGCGCCACGCCGATGCCCATCGCCGAGTTTTCGTGTTTTGCGGCCGGGTCCGGGTAG
>JAYZQJ010000109.1:0-18597 GCA_036149055.1 Myxococcota bacterium
CCCTCCGCCCGCGCCCCCCCCCAAGCCCCCTCCACCACCTCCACCGAGAGCGAGCGCACCGGCAACCCCGGCGTATCCTCGGAAGGCTGCGTCGACTGCGGCATCTCCCCCGATGCTACCCCCAACCTCCGGGGACGATCCTATTCATTCATCGAGCTCTCCCAGCCCCGTCCGACGCGTCATCGTCCACGTCGTTCTTCATGGGAGATGAGAGGTGAGAGGCGAAGAGGAATCGGTTAGGCGGGCGCCTCCGGCGCGGCCCCGAGGTTCGATGAGATGAATGGGATCGTCCCCGGCTCTCGCAGCCAGGGCTCGTATCGAACCGGCGTTCCGTCAGTCGCGAGGCGCTCTACCGTAGAGCCACGAGTCGTGGTCTCGGCCGGTCGCTTCGTCGTCCTCGATGATCCCGGCGATGCTCGCGAGCTTCCCCCTCGTGGCGTCGGGTCGATGCGATGCCAAGTGGGCGCTGAGGATCTCGCGAAGGAGCGCGGAGACACTCTTGCCTTGGCGCTTGGCCGCCGCCCGGAGCGCCTCCATCTCCCAGTCCTCCAGCATGACCTCCGCCGGCTGCATGCACTAGATGTACTTCAGGCGACGCCGCTCCACAATCTCGCGGCTACGAGACGCCGAAGCGCTCGGCGGCGTGGGCGACGAGGCGGGCGTGGCGCTCTTCGAGCACGGCGACGCGGACCTCGGCGAGCGCGGCGGGCGCGCTGGCGAACACCTCCATCATCGCGGCGGCGGACGCGACCTCGCCGAGGCCTCCGTGGCCGGCGCCGAGGAGCGGGAAGGCCACCACCATCGGGAGCGCGTGCGCGCGAGCGAGGTGCGCCGCCTCCTCGAGCGCGGCCTTCGTGCACGCCTTCACCCGCGTCGGCCCCGACGAGCCGCCGGTCTCCGGGTCGCGCCGCGTGTAGTCCACCGCGGCCACGTGCAGCACCCACCGGAACGCCGTCGCGCGGCCGGCGCCGGTGACCACGCAGTCCTCCGCTTCGAGCGGCTCGTCGAGCTGCTCCTCCCACGCGCGCCGCACCTCGGCCTGGAAGGCGGCGCCGCCGCACGCCTCGCGGATCGCCCCGCTCACCCCGCTCCCGAGGCCCAGGTGCGGGTTCGACGCGTTGACGATGGCGTGCGCGCCGACCGCCGGGTCGACGAGGCTGCCGACGAAGACGGACAGCTTCATCGCGCGAGGATCGCGTCGACGAGGGGCGCGGCGAGGCGGGCCACGCGGGCGGGGTCGGGGGTGAGCTCCTCGAGGAGGTGGAAGCGCTCCACCAGCAGGTCGCGGCGCACCTCGACGCAGAGCGTCTGGCCCGGGAAGCGGCTCGCGAAGCGCGCGCCCTGGGTCGCCGGGTGCAGCGTGTACGTCGTCGCCTCTTCCGCCGCGACGCCGATCGCCCGGTAGCCCTCGAGCAGCGCGGTCACCATCTCGGCCGGCGCGAGGCGCTCGCCGTCCGGGCGGCGGGTGATCAGGTCCACCTCGGGCCGCAGCGGCCAGCGCTCCCAGTCGGCCCAGGCGGCGCGGATGGCGTCGACGATGTTCGCGTCGACCGCCGCGATGTCCATCGTGCGCGGGCCGTAGCTGTGGCTCATCAGCGCGAAGCCGCCGGCGCCGCAGACCTCCTCGTAGGCGCGCTCGGCGACGTCGACGTAGGCGCGGTGCAGCTCCGTCAGGCGCGCGAGGTCCGCGGGGTCGGTCACGTAGGCGGGGATGCCGCCGGTGAGCCCCCCTTCGCCGAGCTGGTCCTCGGCGTCGACCCGTCGGTTCGTGTCGACGAAGGTGCGCGGGATCAGGCAGCGCACCAGCCGCGCCTTGCGGGACGGATCCCGCCGCACCACCTCCTGGGCGACGCGCTTGCCGAGGTCCCACGCGCCCATGTCGGTGTTCGCGTGGAAGAACTCGTGCAGGTCCTCGGGCAACGGCGAGACGAGCTGCGCGCGCAGGTCGTCGAAATGCGAACGCCGATCCGCGCCGTGCGGCACCTCGATCAGGAGATCGGGCGGCGCGGCGGGATCGGCGCTCTCGCCGTCGAGGTGCTCGACGTGCGCAGGCTCCACCATCACTCCTTGATGGTGATCTTCTCCATCTTGACCGGCGTCTTCGGGCGGTCGCCGGGCATGGTGGGCGTCGAGCCGATCGCGTTCACCACGTCCATGCCCTTGGTGACCTTGCCGAACACGGGGTGCTTCGACTGGCCGGGCGAGAAGTAGTCGAGGTAGCTGTTGTGCTTCGTGTTGACGAAGAACTGGCTGCTGCCCGAGTTCGGGCCGGCGTTCGCCATCGAGAGGGTGCCCGGCTCGTTGCTGAGGCGGACGTCCTCCGGGTGCTCGTCGGGGATGGAGCCGTAGGGCGACTGGCCGGTGCCGGCGCGGCGGCTGTTCGGGTCCTTGCTGTGCGGGCAGCCGAACTGGATCATGAAGTTGTCGATGACCCGGTGGAAGTGGAGGCCGTCGTAGAAGCCCTCCTTGGCGAGCTTCACGAAGTTGCCCCCGGTGATGGGCATCTTGTCGACGAAGATCTCCGCCTCGAAGGTACCCATGGAGGTCTCGAACACTGCGGTGGGATTGGACATGGATGGGGGAGTAGCCCCGGCGGGCCCCCGGAATCAAGAGCCGCGGGTGACGACCCTCATGGCGCCCCGGATCGCGGCCGCGATGACCGCGTCGTCGGGCACCGGCGAGGCGCGCCCGTCGGCGTCGCGGTAGACCCGGCAGCACGCGGCGCCGGGGGCGTCGCCGGTCACGTCGCGCCCGTCCACCAGGAGGGTCGGTGAGCCGTATGCGCCGGCGGGCGCGCGCTCGTCCCAGCGCCGCGGCAGCCCCAGGTCGGTCAGCACCCGGGCGAGGCTCGCGCGCGCCGCGTCCACGTGCGGGCAGTCGGTGTCGAACACGAGGGTGATCGCGGGCTCGGGCATGCGATCACGATGACGCCCCGGCCGCCGCGTGGCACCCGGGAACCTCGCCTCCGGGCCGCTGTCGCTACCGCGTGGACGGGCTCGACGTGGCGCTGTGCTGGGGGGACGAGCGGCTGGAGCAGGCGCGCCATCGGCTCGACGCGAGCTTCGCGCCGGGTGGGCCGTTCCCCTCGATGCGGCCGCTGCGCCCCGACGGCGACGTGGTGGTGCTCTCGGTGCCGCCGCGGGCCCGGGCCTGGGTGCACACCGCCAACGGGTGGCGCGACCTGGCGACGCTGCGGGTGCTCGGCGGGCTCGCGCCCGACCCGGACGAGCCGGGCGGCGCCCGCGTGCGGCTCCGCCGGCTCGGCGACGCGCGCGCGCTCGAGGAGGGCGTCGTCCTGGTGCGGCGGGTGGAGGCCTGGCTCGAGCTCGAGGGCTGGTGGCTCCACGTCGGCCTGGGCGATGACGAGCCGGCTCCGCCCCGCACCAGCCGGCGCGCGATCGCACGGGGTCTCCTCTTCGCGGCCTGCGTGCTCTCGACCTTCGCCGGGGTGCTCACCGCCTTCGCCGCCGTGCCCCCGCGCCGCGCCCAGCTCGACCTCGAGCGGCTCGCCGCCCCGCGCCTCCGGCTGCCCACCGTAAGAGCGCTCCCGGACGCGCGCCCGACGCCGACCGTCGAGACCAAGCACCGGGTGGAGCCGGCGCCGAACGGCGCGCCGGCGCGCGAGGCCCCGCCGCTCCGGACCCCCGCCCCCGGAACCCCGGCCCTCGAGCGCCGCGACCGCCGCGCCTCGCGCCCGGCGCCCGCCCCCGAGGATCCGCGCCCGCTCCCCGCGCTCCGCGCCGCCGTCGACGCCCTCGCCACTCTGGGCGCCCCCCGCACCCGGCGCGAGCCGCCCGCCGCCGCGCCGCCCGGGGACCGCGAGTCCTGGCTCGCGCTCGCCACCCTCACCGGCCACGGCGGCCCCGACCGGGACACGCTCCGGGCCGCCGCCGCCAGCGGCCCGTCGTGGTTCGGGGCCGGCCGGGGCGAGGGACGCTTCCGCCCCCCGCCGCCTCCGGTGCGCAGCGGCGCGGTGCTCCCCGGCTCCCCGGCGCTCTCCATCTGCGACGCCCGCTGGCGCACCCCCGACGGCCGCCCCACCTGCCGCCCGCCCCGCGGCGCCTCGCTCCGCGAAGGCATCCGAGAGGTCGTGCGCCGCCACCGCCCCGAGCTGTCGTTCTGCTACGAGCGCGGCCGCGCGCGCGACCCGTCGCTCGCCGGCCAGCTGCGGGTGGAGTGGCGCGTCGGCGACGACGGCGCGGTCATCGACGCCCGCGCGGTCGAGAACTCCCTGCCCGACGATCTCGTGACCACGTGCGTGCTCGCCGCCGTCCGCCGCTGGCGCTTCCCGGCCGCCGACCCGCTCACCGTGCGCTACCCCTTCGTCTTCCGCGTCCGGGAGACGCGTCGCTGAAGCCGCTCAGCTCCCCTGGGCCTCGCAGACGAAGCGGTAGCTCTCGTCGCAGTCGGCCGAGTTCCACTCGGGGCTGCCGCGGTTCTCGTTGTTCAGGCAGTTCTCGTCGGTCCCGCCGTTGGGCTCGCCGCCGTCCCAGTCGAAGTAGGAGATCGGCGTCATGGTCGGCGCCCACACCCAGGTGCCCTCCATCGCGCGGTCGGTCCCGCCGTACCACCAGAGCACGTTGTTCGAGTCGAGCGAGCGCTCCTGGCCGTTCAGCCAGTCGTTCTCCGCCGAGTCCTCCACCGTGACCAGGTCGTAGCCGAACATCGCGCAGTAGCGGCGCGCGTCCGACCACGAGCGCTGGATGTCGAAGCAGAAGAGGTAGCTCCGGCTGCCCCGGTTCACCTGGGTGCACATGCCGCAGCTCGTGCCCTCGTCGGTCGTCCCGTCGCAGTCCTCGTCGGTCCCGTCGCAGGTCTCGGTGGCGGGCAGGCGCGAGCACGCGCTCCAGGTGCCCGAGAGGTCGCAGGTCTCGGTCGCGCCGGCGCAGGTGCCGCAGGCGCGGGTGTCGCCGTCGTCGCAGGCGCAGCCCTCGTTCGCCGTCCCGTCGCAGTCCTCGTCCGCCCGGGCCGCGTCGCAGACCTCCGTCCCCGGCGCCGTCCCCGTGCACACCCCGAAGCTGCCCATCGTGCAGGTCTCGGTGCCCATCGTGCACAGCCCGGTGGACGAGCCGCAGGCGCGCGAGAAGCCGTCGACGACGCCGTCACAGTCGTTGTCGACCCCGTCGCAGGTCTCGGCGCTCGGCCCCACCCCGGTGCAGTCGCCGAACGCGCCCATCACGCAGGTCCGCGTCCCCGCGGTGCAGGCGCCCACGTCGGTGCCGCAGGCCTCGACCATCCCATCGATGGCTCCGTCGCAGTCGTCGTCGAGGCCGTTGCAGGTCTCGGCCGTCGGCCCGACCGCGCCCTCGCAGGGGCCCCAGCCGCCGTCCTCGCAGGCCTGGCTCCCGAACGCGCACTCGCCGCGGTCCTCGCCGCAGACCCGGGTCGAGCCGACCGGCGAGCAGGGGCAGTCCTCGTCGACCGCGCCGTCGCAGTCCTCGTCCAGCGCGCCCTCGCACGCCTCGACGCCCGGCGCCTCGTCCGGCACGCACTCGCCGAGCGCGCCCCCGACGCAGGCCCGCACCCCCTGGCTGCACTCGCCCGGGGTGCCGCACGCCTCCGCCGCGTCCTCGTCCACCCGCCCGTCGCAGTCGTCGTCGGCGCCGTCGCAGCGCTCGGGCGTCACCTCGCACTCGCAGCCGTTGCCGTCGTCCCCGTCGAGATCCACGAACCCCGCCGGGCACCCGGACGTCGCGCCGTCCCGCCCCGCGTCCAGCCCCTCGCCCGGCATCAGCCCGCTCCGGTCGAGCCCGCAGCCGCCGAGCACGATCAGGGCCAGGGTGACTTCGAGGATCCGCGAGCGACGCACTCGCTCAGGATATCCCAGAAGCCGCGACCACCGAAGCGTCAGGGGCAGGCGAAGCTCGTGCAGAAGTTCGGCTCGCAGCAGACCTGACCGCCGCCGCAGGTTCGGCTGCTGCACGTGCCAGAGCTGCAGGTGCCCTCGATGCAGTCGCCGGCGTCGAGGCACACGTTGCCCGCGGTGCTGCGGCTGCAGCTCCCGGTGTCGGTGCCGGCCGTGCCCTGACACGTGCCGCTCGAGCAGGCGAAGGTCGTCTCGGTGCGGCTGCGGGTACCGGTCTCGTCGCACTGGCTGGTGAAGCCGCCGCACGGGCCCCAGCTGCCGTAGGTGGTGGCCGCGCACATCACGCCGGTGGTCGAGCGCGTGCAAGATCCGGTGTCGGTGCCGGTGCTGCTCAGGCAGGTGCCGCCGCCGCAGGCGTAGGTCGTCTGGCTGCGGGTGCGGGTGCCCGTCTCGTCGCAGGTGTCGCTGAACCCGCCGCAGGAGCCCCAGGCGCCGTACATCGTCGCGCCGCAGGTCACCCCGGTGGTGCTCCGGGTGCAGCTGCCGGTGTCGGTGCCCATCACCGGGTTGCAGGCGCCGGCGCTGCAGAAGAACTCGGTCTGCGAGCGCGAGCGGGTGCCGGTCTCGTCGCAGGTGTCCGAGTAGCCGCCGCAGCTGCCCCAGCCGCCGTAGGTGGTGCTGGCGCAGCGGTCGCCGGTGGTGGTGCGCGCGCAGCTGCCGGTGTCGGGGCTGTCCACCGCGTTGCAGGTGCCGCCGCCGCAGACCCGGTCGGTGCGGGTGCGGGTGCGGGTGCCCGACTCGTCGCAGGCGTCGGCGAAGCCGCCGCAGCTGCCCCAGCTGCCGAAGGTGGTGCTGCCGCAGGTGTCGCCGGCGGTGGAGCGGGTGCAGCTGCCGGTCTCCATCATCGAGCTCGGCATGCACACCCCGCTCGAGCAGGCGTAGCGGGTGATGGTGCGGGTGCGGCTGCCGGTCTCCGCGCAGGTGTCGCCGTAGCTGCACGAGCCCCACGGCCCGGTCACGTCGCTCGGGCAGTCGGCGTCGGTCACGCAGCCCACGCAGCCGCCCATCGCCTCGTCGCACACCGACGCGCCGCTGCAGGGGTCGCCGTCGTGCACGGTGCAGGCGCCGGCCGCGCAGGTGTCGGGCCCGTTGCAGAACACGCCGTCGTCGCAGACCGCGGTGTTCGGCGTGTTCTCGCAGCCCGCGTCGCCGCACGCGTCGTCGGTGCAGGGGTTGCCGTCGTCGCAGCCGGTGGGCACGCAGGCGCCGCCGCAGCACTGCTCTCCCGTGCCGCAGAGGGGCTCGAGCACGCAGGTGTCGCCGTCGCAGCGCGCGGTCTCGCAGGGCCCGGCCACGCAGGTGGTCGGCGAGCAGCCGTCGTACTGACAGCCGAAGCCCTCGACGCACACCCCGCCGGTGCCGTCGGTGCACGCGGCGTCGTCGGTCGTGTACACGCAGCTCCCCGCGTCGCAGCGGTCGGTCGTGCAGGCCTGGCCGTCGTCGCACTCGGCGTCGCTCTGGCAGCCGCCCGCGTCGCCCGCGTCGCGCACGCCGCCGTCGTCGGGCTCGCCCCCGTCGCGGGTCCCGGCGTCCATCGGCTCGCTGCACGGGTCGCCGCCCATCGGCTCGCCGCTCCAGTCGCGGCCCATCGCGGCCGGGGCGACGCAGGCGCCGCAGCGGCAGGTCTCGCTCGCGTCGCAGCTCACGCCGGCGCACGCCCGGCCGAGGAACAGCCGGATGCTCAGCGAGCGGCCCGACTCGAGCGTCACCACCGCTCGCTGGCGCGCGACCTCGGCGCCGTCCTTCGTGCCGATCGCGATCACCTCGACCGGGCCGAGCGCGTCGCCCGAGGGCACCACGGTCAGGGTCTGCGGCAGATCGCTCGCGCCCTGCAATTCCTCTGTCGCGCTGCGCGTCGTGCCCGAGGGGCCGGTCACCCGGAGCTCGATGGCGTCGAGCTCGCCCGGCACGTCGTAGTCGGTGTCGACCGAGACGATCAGCTGGGTCGGCCCGCTGCAGGCGGCGAGGCACAGGAAGGCGAAGGAGGTCCAAGCTGCTCTGACCACGAGGGACACGATACACCGCGGGCCTGCTATCATCGAGCGGTGCGGCGCTTCGCCCTGATGTTCGCGGTCGTGGTCGGCGTGCTCGCCGCCGCCCCCACCCTGCCCGCGGTGGCCCAGTCCTCCTCCGAGGTCGCGGCCGCCCGGCGCCTCTTCCGGCAGGGCCTCGGCGCGGCCCGCGCGGGCGAATGGCAGTCGGCCCTCGAGCTCTTCGAGCGCTCCTACGCCATCGTGCCCCGCGACAGCACCCTGCTGAACCTCGCCGGCGCGCAGGCCCAGACCGGGCAGCTCGTGGCCGCCACCGAGAGCTACCGCCGCTTCCTCGCCGAGGCCGAGGGCCGGGCCCGCCGCTACCGCCCGCAGGCCGAGGCCGCGCTCGCCGAGCTCGAGCCGCGCCTCGCCCACCTCGTCATCCGGGTCGACGGCCTGCGGGACGGCGACGTCGTGCAGCTCGGCGACCGCGAGCTCGCCGCCGCGGTGCTCGGCGTGGATCTCCCCGTCGACCCCGGCCGCCACACCCTCGCCGTGCGCCGCGGCGAAGAGACCGTCGCCGAGCGCGCGCTCGCCCTCTCCGAAGGCGAGGCCCGCGAGGTCACCCTCGACGCCGCCGTCTCCCTCGAGGTCGCCGCCGCCCCGGCTGGCCCCGCCGCCGAGGCCCCCGACGCCGCCTTCGAGCCCGACCCGCCGAGCGAGGGTGGCGACGACGGCGCGGTGATCATCGGCGTCTCGGTCGGCGTCGCCGCCGCGGTCGCGATCGCCGCCACCATCGTCACCGTCGTCCTGGTGGACCAGGCCGCGCAGCCCTACCAGGGCAGCGTCGGCGAAGGCGTGCTCACCTTCGACTGATCAGAACTCGTCGGCGAGGAACACCCCGCCGCCGCCACCGCCGCCGCGCCCACCCCGCCGCACCGGACGCGGCCGACGCCGACGCGCCGGACGCGCGGTCTCGGGCTCGGCCGCCGCCTCGGGCTCCGTCTCGGCCTCGGCCTCGGCTGCCGTCTCGGCCTCGGCTTCGGCCACGGTCTCGGTCTCGGCTTCGGCCACGGTCTCGGCTTCGGCCACGGTCTCGGCTTCGGGCTCGGTCTCGGCTTCGGTCTCGGCTTCGGCTTCGGGCTCGGCCGCGGCTTCGGCCGCCGCCTCGGCGCGCGCCGCCGTCACCGGGAGCTCGGTCGCGGTCATCTCCTGCGCCTCTCCCTTCCGGAGCTGCGACAGCGCCACCACCGCGCCGGCGGCGGCGGCGAGCAGCGCGATGACCCCGACGAGGATCGGGAACAGCAGGCTCTTCTTCTTGGCAGGCGTCGGCGCGACCGTCGGCGTCA
Organism: Myxococcota bacterium; assembly: GCA_036149055.1. Lineage (GTDB taxonomy): Bacteria > Myxococcota_A > Polyangia > Polyangiales > Sandaracinaceae > JAVJQK01. The sequence goes on from JAYZQJ010000109.1 coordinate 9,189, forward strand.
GCGTCGAAGGCGCGGCGCGCACCAGCTGAGCCGAGGGCACCGACTGCAGGGTCGGCGAGGACTCCAGCTCCAGCCCGACCGCGCTGACCGTCAGCGTCCGCAGCACCCCGTCGTCGACCGGGAGGGCCGGCGCCTTCACCCCCGAGACGCTCTCCGGGAGCTGCTCCACCTCGCGGCGAATGGTGTCGCCCATCATCAGCGCGAGCAGCCGCGCGAGATCGGAGTCGTCGAGGGCGAGCGCGGTGGGCACCGCGGCGGCGAGCGCCTTGCGGAGCGCCTGCGCGCTCTGGAAGCGGTCGTCGGGCTCGCGGGCGGTGGCCTTCATGATCACCTGCTCGAGCGCCTCCGGCACGTCCGGGTTCAGCTCCCGCACCGGCGGCAGCTTCGGGTCGCGCACCAGCTCGAGCATGAGAAAGTCATTGTCCGCCTTGAAGGCGCGGCGGCCGGTGAGCATCTCCCAGAGCACCACCCCGAGCGCGTAGACGTCGGCCCGGCGGTCCACCGGCTTCCCGAACGCCTGCTCGGGCGCCATGTAGGCGATCTTGCCCTTGAGCGAGCCGCCGGTCGTCTCCGAGGCGCGGCCCGCCGCCTTGGCCACGCCGAAGTCGATGAGCTTCACGTGGCCCTTGTAGGCGAGCAGGATGTTCTGCGGGCTGACGTCGCGGTGCACCACCCCGAGCGGCGCGCCGTCCGAGCCCGTCGCCTCGTGCGCCGCGTGCAGCCCTTCGGCGACCTTGGCCGCGACGTAGGTCGCGAGGTCGGCGTTGAGGTTGCGGCGCTGCTTGTTGAGCGCCGAGAGCAGCATCGCCAGCGAGCAGCCGTGCACGTACTCCATCACGAGGAAGTGACGGCCGTTCACCTGCCGGAGCTGCTCGACGTGCACCACGTTCGGGTGCTGGATCTTCGACGACAGCAGCGCCTCGTCGACGAACATCTGCACGAAGGTCGGGTCGGCGGCGAGGTGCTCGTGCACCACCTTGATGGCCACGTGGCGGCTGAAGCCCGAGGCGCCCGAGCGCTTGCCCAGGAAGAGCGTGGCCATCCCGCCGGCCTTGAGCTTCGCGACGATCTCGTACTCGCCGACCTTGTCGCCCACCTGGAACACGTCCGGACGAGCTTAGAAGGGCCGCCCCCGGACCGCCACTTCCTACGGCCCGCCACACGAACCAGGGACGATCCTATTCAAGTCATCGAACTCGGCAAAGCGAGTTCGATGATTCGAATAGGATCGTCCCCGAGCGCCGCCAGACGCGACGGAGTCGCGAGGCGACACACCGGCAGCTCCCTCTCCAGGGCGACGGGCTCGCCGCCGCCGAGATCGAGCACCCGCGCCCCCTCGACCGCCGCGTCCTCGCGCAGGATCGGCCCGGGCGGCGCGCGCGGGCGACATGACAGGCGACATGACGGGGACGATCCTATTCAATCATCGAAGTCGGCGAAGCGACTTCGATGATTCGAATAGGATCGTCCCCGGTCAGGCGGTGTCGCGGGCGGAGGCTTCGGCGGCGCGGAGCAGGGAGGCGACGGTGCGGCGGAGCGCCTCGGCCGAGACCGGCTTGCCGACGTAGGCGGCGGCGCCGAGCTTGGTCAGCTCCTCGCGCCGGCCCGGATCCCAGTGGCCCGAGATCACCACCATCAGGGGCGGCTCGGCGAGCTGGCCGAGCACCTCGACCACGTCGCGCCCGGTCAGCCCCGGCATGTCGAGGTCGAGCAGCAGGAGATCCGGCTTGCGCTCCTCCTCGCGATAGATCCGCAGCGCGTGCTCCCCGTCCCGCGCGAAGAGCACCTCGTAGCCCGCGGCCCGCAGCAGCCGCCCGAGGCTCCGCCGCACCAGCTCCTGGTCGTCGGCCACCAGGATGCGCGCGCCCGTCGACGCCACCATGCGCGGCGCGCTCTTCTTCTCCGGGCGGGCCAGCCGGGCCGGCGGCTCCACCGCCGAGAGCACGATCCGGAACGCGGTGCCCCGGCCGGGCTCGCTGCTCACCTCGACGCTGCCGCCCATGCCGCGCACCAGCTCGGCCACCGTCGCCAGCCCCAGCCCCGTCCCGCGCCCGAGCGGCTTGGTGGTGAAGAACGGCTCGAACGCGTGCTCCAGCGTCTCGGGCGGCATGCCCACCCCGGTGTCGCTCACCGAGATCACCACCCGGTCGACCACCCGGTCCGCCCGCAGCACGATCGCGCCGCCGTCGGGCATCGCGTCGCGCGCGTTGAGGCAGAGGTTGAGCAGCACCTGGTGCAGCTCGGTCTGGCTGCCGAAGACGTGCAGCCCCGGCGCCGCGTCCACCTGGATGCGGTGGCCGGCCCGGAAGGTGCGGCGGCAGAGCCGGGCGACCTCCTCGAAGACCTCGGCCACCCGCACCGCCGCCCGCGGCGTCTCCTCGCGCCGGCCCAGCGTGGCCAGCGCCCGGGTCAGCTCCACCGAGCGATCGAGGGCCGCGCCCAGGTCGGTCACGCAGTCCCGCGCCTCGGCGGGGAGCGGCCCGAGGATCGCCTCGAGGTGCTCCAGCGTCGCCTGAGCCGCGCCGACCACGTTGTTGAAGTCGTGGGCGATGCCGGCGGCCATGCGCCCGATCGCCTCCATCTTCTGCCGCTCCCGCAGCTCGCGCTCGAGCGGGTCCTCGCAGGAGAAGAGCAGCGTGATCTGTTGCCCCAGATCCACCCGGGTCCCCGGCACCAGCGGCGCCCGGCTGACCACCATACCGTCCACCCAGGTCCCGTTGCGGCTCCCCAGGTCCTCCACCTCGAACGTCCCGTCCGGCAGCTCGACGATGCGCGCGTGCCGGCGGGAGATCGACGTCTCCTGCAGCTGCACCGTGCACTCGGCGGCCCGCCCGATGACCGTCTCGGGGCCGAGATCGATGCGGCTCCCCGGGCTGGGGCCGCGCAACACGACCAGCCGGGGCCGGGTCGAAGGCGCGCTGGGGGGCGGCGTACGAAACGCCGGGAACTGCGCGGTGGTCTCGAAGAAAGGGTCACTCAATGGGGAACCTCGGCGGGGCACCAACGGCAGCCTCGGGGCGCGCTGAAGGGGCCTCCCGAAGTCCGCTACGGATCTTCTCGCCGCTGGTGGAGCCGCAGCGCGATCACCTCGAGCAGCTCGTCGGCCGAGAACGGCTTCCGGAGCACCGTCACGTCGTCGCGCCCCTCGAGGGCGACCTCCTCGAGGTAGCCGCTGCAGAACACGATCGGCAGGTCGCCCACGTCCTCCAGCAGATCGAGGCCGATCCCGTCGCCGAGGCGCACGTCGCTCACCACCGCGTCGAACAGGCCCTCGGCGATCGCGGCCCGGGCCTCGGCCAGCCCGCTCGCGCAGCGCACCCCGTGCCCGCGGCGCTCCAGGGCGCGGCGGAGCACCGCCGAGATGGCCTCGTCGTCCTCGACCAGCAGCAGCATCAGCGGCCGGGCGCGCTCCTCGCTCGGGGGCCGGTCGGACTCGCCCCCGGAGCGCGCGTCGTCGGCCCCCCGGAGCGTCACCTCGAACGTCGCCCCCTGGCCCGCCTCGCTCTCGACCGCGATGTGCCCGCCGGCCGACTCCACCAGCCCGTAGACCACCGACAGCCCGAGCCCGGTGCCCTTGCCGGTCGGCTTGGTGCTGAAGAACGGGTCGAAGATCCGGTCGCGCGCCTCCGCCGGGATGCCGAGGCCGCGGTCCTGCACCGCGAGCGTGGCCCCGGCCTCGGTCACCCAGGTGCGCACCGTGATCGGGCCGCCCTCGGGCATCGCGTCGCGGGCGTTGATCACCAGGTTCACCACGATCTGCTCGAGCTGCGACGGCGCGATCCGGACCTCGGCGTCCGGCGCGTCCAGATCGAGCTCGAGCCGGATCTGCTCGCCGAGGGTGCGGGTGAGCAGCGGGGCCAGCGCCTGCACCTTGGCGTCGAGCGTGGTCGTCTCCTCGGGCCCCCGGCGCGTGCCCGAGAAGGCGAGCAGCTGGCTGACCAGCTTGGCCGCGCGGTCGGCGGCGCCGCGGATCACCTCGAGGTCCTCCATCGCCACCGGGTCCTGCTCGAGCTGCGGCCGGAGCAGCTCCGCCCCCGCCATCATCGCGGTGAGCAGGTTGTTGAAGTCGTGCGCGATGCCGCCGACGAGCAGCCCCACCGCCTGCAGCTTCTGCGACTGCACCAGCTGGGCCTGCGCGGCCTGCAGCTCGGCGAGGCTGCGCTCGAGGCGCCCGAGCAGCTCGGCGCGCTCCGCCGCCCCGGCCATCAGCTGCGCGAACGCCCCGACCGCCTCGAGGTCGGCCGGCTCGAGCGCGTTGTCCATCACGACGAAGAGATCGCTCACCGCCCCGTCGCGCACGAGCGGGGCGACGATGGCGCGCTGGATCCCGGTCACGCGCACCACCAGCGGCGCCGCCCAGCGGAGCGACGCGTCGAACGCCTGCCGCAGCACCGCGGTGGTGTCGCTCACGTACACCGGCCCCCGCGTCTCGACCGCGCGGCGGTAGGCGTCCACCGGCGCCAGGCGCGAGCGATAGCCCACCGCGCGCCGCCCGGTCACCCGCTCCAGGTAGCCGAGCCCGCGGCTCGCCACCCGCACGTCGCGCACCTCGATGCTGTCGCCGCGCACGTCCACGCCCCAGAGGATGCTGCGCAGCCCCCGCGCCTCGAGCGCGTCGGCCGCGGCCGCGAAGATCGCCGCGCCGGTCGGCTCCTCGGTCGCCTCCAGCGCCGACACCGCCGCGGTCAGCGCGTCGCTCAGCCGGGCCCTGCGCTCGTGCTCCCGGAGCGCCCGCTCCGCCGCCACGAGCGCCCGCTCCGCGCGCCCGCGCTCGCTCAGATCCGCCACCAGGGCGCGGAGCCGGGCCACCTCTTCACGGAGCCCCTCCAGCTCCGCCTCGTCCGCCTCGCCGCCCCCCGGAATGTCCAGGGTCTCCTCACTCACCGTAGGGTATTCTCCTACGAGCGGCCGAGCGGCGCCAGCGCGTGGTCTGTCGGTACCCTCGAGGGGGCCGCGAGCGAGGCCGCCGACAGTCCAGGTCGATCGAAGTGAGCTATAGTTTCGGGGTGATGCTCACGAGACAGGACTGGCTCGAGGCCGTCGACGCGTTCGTCGACGAGCAGCGCTCGCGCTGTCTCTGGTCTTTCGAGGACGACTGGTACCCGTCGAGCGATGAAGAGCGCGCACGTGTGCTCGACTCCATCCGACGCCACGGCGACCGCGCGGCCTTCGCGCGGGCCACGGAGCTGAAGCGATGGCTCTCACCGATCTCCAGAGACGCGTCTGCGGGGTCCTAGCCGAGCGTGTGTCGGCCGACATCGACCAGTTCCACTCGACCGAGGAGGCTGTCGCCGAGGCGTCCTCCTCCGACCGAGCGACGCTCGTGGCCCGCGGCTTCGACGTCGAGCCGGTACGTGAGCTCCGAGGCTTCGTCGAGGTCGTCGTGCGCGACTCGGCACGCAGCGCGGTGGTCGTCCAGTGGGTGCGAGAGAGCGCCTATCGCTTCTTCCCGCTCGTGACCCACCCGGTCCTCGGGCTCGCCCTTCATCCGTTCGATCTGGCCACGAACAAAGTCCTCGCGCTGGTGGGCCGTGTCGAGGTCCGCGACTGGGTCGACATTCTGACGTGTCACCGTGCGCTGACGCCGCTCGGCTGCCTGGTGTGGGCCGCCACCGCCAAGGACGCCGGCCTCGGACCCGGCTTCATCCTGGAGCAGGCGGCGCGGACCGCGCGCTATACGCGCGACGAGCTGGCGTCGCTGGCGTTCGAGGGCCCACCTCCCGACGCCGCTGCCCTCCATCGAGAGTGGCGAGAGGCGCTCGTGGACGCGGGCGCCATCGTGGATGCGCTGCCCCTGGAGCATCTCGGATGCGCGGTGCTGGAGGGGGACGCCCTCTTTCGAGGCGACGTGAGCGCGCTGCGCGACGCCCGCGACTCCGGCCGTCTACGGTTCCGCTCCGGGAGCATCGGGGGCGCCTTCCCCGAGGTGCGCTCGCTCCGAGCCGAGGTGAAATCATGAGCACAGGTGTCTTTCTCAGCGTGCAGGAGTCCTATGTGCCGAACGCCCGGTCGGTGGCCCTGTCCCTCGTCGCCGCGGTGAACGAGAAGCTCGGAGAGCTCGGACAGCAGCCCATGGAGGACCCGGTGAAGGGTCCGCACGTCTGTGAAGGTCGGACTGGCCTGGATCACATCGGCTCGGCCTCGCTCCGAAAGCTCGGCGAGCTCGCGGGGGAGGAGCGAGCGCACGTGCACCTGCTGGCCCTCAACCCGTACCGACTCGTCTACGCCCCGCGGTCGTTCGAGCGGCCGCAGGTGACGAGGCACCGAGAGGACCTCGCCGGGCAGACCGTCAACGTCCTCCTCGGCTCTTCACTTCACCTCCGCGACGAGCTCCTCGACCTGGCGCCCGACCTGGGGATCCCGCTCGAGGGAGGCGTCCTCGGCGACGAGGTCGCGAAGAAGATCGACGACCTCGAGCCGCTTCACGAGGGCGAGAGCGACTGGGACCTCGTCGAGGGCACCCGGGTCGCGTGGCACATCCTGCACGAGGCCGCGCTGCTGTCGATCGAGAGGGACGTCCCGATCAGCCTCGCGGGGTGACGTCTCGCCCATCGGCGAGAGTGTCAGCATTTGCTGTCGCCACGCGGCCGGGGCTCGCAGAAAGAGAGGCCCCGGCGCAGGGGGGAGCGCGCCGGGGCCTCGGGGGGAAGTGGAATCGAAGATCAGGCGGGGACGGGCGGCACCGGGTCGGTGGGCTGCACGTCCTCCTCGGGTGGCGCGTCGGTCATGGGCGGCTCCTCGGGCCGGGGGGCGTCGCCGGAGCGGGAGCGCGACTCGCGGTAGCGGTCGATGGGGGCGACGGCGGCGCGGAAGCGGGCGACCGACTCGGGGTCGTCGAGGTCGACCTCGCCGACGAGGATGCGGCCGTAGTCGGCGATGGCGTCGGCGAGCGCGGCGATGGCCTCGCGGATGGAGCCGCTGACCTCGGGCGCCACCTCGCCCTCGCCCAGGCCCATCGCCTCGCCGAAGTCGTCGTGCGCGCTGCGGATGTACTCGAGGTACGCCTCGCCGAGGAGCTCGTCGATCTCGGCCGCGAGCCCCTCCTGGTCGATGCGTTCGAGCGTGATCTTGCTCCGGAAGAACTGCTCCTCGTACGACGCGGTGATGAAGCGCGCGCCGCTCGGCAGCACCCGCGCGAGCAGCACCGCCGCGCGCTCGGCCTCGGGGCGCCCCTCGAGGCGGGCCAGGGCCGACAGCCCCTCGCGCAGCGCCATGTAGCCGCCGTCGACCCGCCCATCGAGCGGCCGCAGGTTCTCCTGCGTGGCGAAGAACGTGTCGGTGGCGACCGTCTGCAGGTCGACCGCCGTGACGCGGACGCGCTGCAGCGCCTCACGGGGCCGCGGGTTGAGCGGGACCGGCGCGGCCTTGATGAGCCGGGCGGCGAGGACCACGCCGCGGGCGGCGGAGAAGCGGGTGGGCTTGAGGTACGGGGTGAAGTCGGCGCTCATGAGACTCTCCAGTTCGCGTTGCGGCGAAGGGGAGCGCGAGACCGTCCCGCGGTTCCCCCCAACCACGTACGAAGCGCCTCATCGCGTCCCGAGCGTCGAGGTTTCCTCGTAAAAACGCAGCGGCCCGTTTTCAGGACTAATAGTTAGTGTTTCCGAGGCAACTTTCCGCCAAAATGTCAAACACTTAGTCCTGAAAACGGAGAATCCGTCAGAATGTCAAATTGTTAGTCTTTCTGGCGGAGCGGTGGGTCTCGAGGACTAACTATTAGTGTTTCCGAGCCACAGCTCCGTTTTCGGGACTACTCGGTACTGTTTCGACGAACCGCGTGTCTGTAGGAGAATGGAGAGGAGTTCGCGTCAGCGGCGGGCGTCCTCTCGCTCGACGAAGTTCCGCTGGGCCGCGTTCCACTGGTAGAACCGCTGCGTGCCGCAGACGTCGAGCCAGTAGCCTTCGACTCCTTCGGACGAACCGTTCGCCTGCACCTGAACGTCGTCGAGAGCGCAACCGTGGTGCGCGGATGCGACCGCGCGCGCGGCGACGGCGCGGGCTGAAGCACCGCGGCTCTGCCTGGGGTCCCCGACTGGCTGCCACCAGCACTCCTCCTCGTGGATCCCCGCGCTCCCGAGCACCGGACACGTCACCAGGAACACGCGGTCGACGTCCTGCCACTCCTGCACGACGACGAAGCGAACCGCATCGCCGGACTGAACCAGCCCGCCGACCGTGACCTGGTTGTACGGCGCGCTACTGCACGCTGGAAGAACCACCAGGAGAGCCACCATCGCCAAGCTGAAGCATCGCATCACATGCGCATGACATTTGGCGCGGGGACGCGCCAGCTCCCCGTGCAAGCTGAGAGCCGAGACAGGGGCCGGCGACAACGGCGCCGTGTGAGAGAAAGAGCCGGGCTCCGCGGCCTGCGCGCACAGGTCGCTTCAACGGGGCCGGCACGAGCGCCGGATGAGAGCTCGACGGCCGCGACCTCCTTGTCGACACCGGGGCCGGCGGCGAGCGCCGGATGAGAGGGCGACATGTTGCCGCTGCTCCGGAGGCACGGCCACGCTTCAACGGGGCCGGCGACGAGCGCCGGATGAGAGACGTCGCGGAGCGGGTGCTGCGCGCTGCGGGTGCGGCCGCCGCTCGCGCTTCAACGGGGCCGGCGAGGAGCGTCGGATGAGAGCCGCGCGAGCGGCGCCTACGTGATTCGCGACGCCGGGACGCTTCAACGGGGCCGGCGACGAGCGCCGGATGAGAGACTCCTCGCGGTAGACGTCGCCGCACGCGCGGCAGGTGGCTTCAACGGGGCCGGCGGCGAGCGCCGGATGAGAGTCGCGATGGATTCGGGCAGCTCGGCGCCCGCCATCATCGCGATTCACCGGGGCCGGCGACGAGCGCCGGATGAGAGGGCCGTCCCACAGACTGCGCGCCCGCGTGGCGCCTTGAGCTTCAACGGGGCCGGCGACGAGCGCCGGATGAGAGCGAGGTCGTGGTGCTCATCCCGGCGCGCACGGACACGCTTCAACGGGGCCGGCGACGAGCGCCGGATGAGAGCGGGTCGGGCGCTCGTAGGGGTGCTCGCGCCGCTTGCTTCAACGGGGCCGGCGACGAGCGCCGGATGAGAGGCGCTCGGTTAGAACCCCGCCTATGGTCGAGGGCACGCTTCAACGGGGCCGGCGACGAGCGCCGGATGAGAGGCGTCACACTAGAAGTCCCTACGCCCCTCCCCAACGCAGGCTTCAACGGGGCCGGCGACGAGCGCCGGATGAGAGGGCGCCACGGAAGAGGCGAAGCGCATGGGCCTTGACAAGCTTCAACGGGGCCGGCGACGAGCGCCGGATGAGAGACGGGAGCGGCGGGGACGCCGCGAAGGGAGAACGCGTGCTTCAACGGGGCCGGCGACGAGCGCCGGATGAGAGGCTCACCACGAGCGCGGCCGACACACCCGCCTACCTGCTTCAAC
>JAYZQJ010000110.1:0-2944 GCA_036149055.1 Myxococcota bacterium
GGCTGGCTGGCGGTGGGGGGGGGCTCGGTCGCGGTGGGGGCCGCCGCGGGCGGGGGCTCGGTGGGCGGTGAGGGAGCGTCTCCCTCCTCCCGCGCGCTGGGGGCGCGCGCCTCTTGGGGCGCCTGCACCGCCGGGGTGGGCGTCGGGGGGGACGCGGGCGGGGGATCGCCCTGGAGGGCCAGGGTGAGGATCCCGGCGGCGGCGGCGGGGACGAGCACGAGCGCGGCGCCGACCCACCAGCGCCGCGAGACCGGGAGCGCCGGAGGGGGGCGGGTCGAGAGGCGGATGCCGGAGCGCTCCGGATCCTCCGCCGGCGCCTCCGACCGGGCGCGGGTCGGCACGCTGCGACGCCGCGGCACGGTCGAGAGCGGGGCCACGCGCGTGCACCGCTCGGCGTAGACGGCGAGCGCCTTGCCCATCTCGCGGGCGTCGAGGAAGCGATCGGCCGGGTCGGACTGCATCGCCTTCTCGACGATCGCGCAGAGCTCGGGATCCACGTCGGGCCGCGCGACCGCGAGCGGGGTGTGCTCGCCGGTGACGATCTGCACGATCAGGTCGCCGATGTGCTCCGACTCGTAGGGCAGCGCGCCGGAGAGCGCCTCGTAGAGGATCACGCCGAGCGCGTAGATGTCGGCCCGCCAGTCGATGTCGGCGACGCCTCGCGCCTGCTCCGGCGACATGTAGTGCGGCGTGCCGAGGAGGCGCCCCTCGCGGGTGGTCACCGCGGACCGGCCGCTCTCGAGGCTCCGGGAGATGCCGAAGTCGAGCAGCTTGGGGAAGACGCCGTCGGCGTCCTCCACCAGGAAGACGTTGTCGGGCTTGAGGTCCCGGTGGACGATGCCGGCGTCGTGCACCGCGGCCAAGCCGCGCGCGACGAGCCGGGCCACGTGGACCAGCTCGGGCACGCTCAGGGGGCGCTCGCAGAGCCGGTCGCCGAGGGTCTCGCCCTCGAGGACCTCCATGACCATGAACGGATCGCCGCGCTCGGTGGTGCCGAAGTCGAGGGTCTGGACCACGTTGCGGTGCCGGACCGAGGCGGCCAGCTGCGCCTCGCGCAGGAAGCGCTCGGCCATCTGCGCGCGCTCGCTCGGCTTACCGTGCGGGTAGATGATCTTCACCGCGACCGGGCGCGCGAGGACGCGATCGTGGGCGAGGTGGACCTCGCCCATGCCGCCGTCGCCCAGCGGGCGCAGCAGCTCGTAGCGGTCGCCGACGATCGATATACTGGCGGTCTCCACGGGCCTCGTGAGAAGGCTGAACGGGTGATCGCTCCACTTCTGAAGGCACCGCTGGCCGCTTCGGTCCTCGCCGCGGTCGCGCTCGCTCCGAGCGCGGCGCAGGGCCAGGAGGCCGATCCGGAGGCGGAGGCGAGGGCGCTCTTCGAGGAGGGCCTCGAGCGCGCCGATCAGGGCGACTGGGAGGCCGCGGTCGAGCGCTTCGAGGGCTCGCTCGCGCGCCGGGACTCCCCGGTGGTCGCCTACAACCTGGCCTCGGCCTTCGTGCGGATCGGCCGGCCCGACCGGGCCCGGGAGCGCCTGCGCGCGCTGCTCGACGACCCCGAGGCCGACGCCCGCGTCCGGGCGAGCGCAGAGGCGCTGTTGACCGAGGTCGAGGCCCAGCTCGGCACCGTCCGGCTCGAGGTCGCGAACCGGCCGCGGCTCCGGCTCCAGGTCGACGGGGAGGCGCGAGACGTCACCCCCGCGCTCGAGCTGCGGCTGCCCGCCGGCCCCCACGTGATCGCGGTCGCCGCCGACGATGGAACCGCGCTCCAGCTCGAGACCGAGGTGCGGGCGGGCGGGGTCGAGATCCTGCGGATCCCGGCGCCCACCCCGCCGGCGGACGAGACCGCGCTGCACTGGGGCATCGGCCTCGGCATCACGGGCGGCGCGCTGGCCGCGTCGCTGGCTTTCGTCATCGGCATGCTCGCGGCCGGGCTCTGACGATCGAGCGTCAGCGTCCCGACGGAACGGGGCCGGGACCTGCCCAGTCACCGCGCCCGCGGGCCTGGTATCGCGCTTGCTCTACCGGGGCGGCATGAGCTCTTCCCCCTCGATCCCCCGCCCCGTTCAGCCCTCCGTCCAGCACCCCTCCGTCCAGGTGCCCCGCCTGCTCTCCGACCTCGAGCGCCTCGACGCGCGCGTCACCCGTTACTCGCGTCGCGCCCGCCGGACCGGCGAGGTCCGCGACTTCGCGCGCTGGGCCCACGCCCGCGCCTCCCGCTGGCTGGTGCGCCGCTCGCTCGACGCCCAGCTCCACCAGCTGGCGATGACGGCGGCCGATTGACCGCGCGGGGGGCATACTCCCGCGCATGCGCATCACGGTGAGATCGCCGGACGACTCCGGCCGCCTCCAGCTCGACGTGTCCGACGACCGCACCCCGTGGCGCGTCCGGGCGCCGCGCGAGAGCGCCGAGGCGCTGCTCGATCCGGCGCGCCCGAGCTTCCTCGCCGAGGGCTACCCCGACTGGCTCCGTGCCCTCTGCGCCCCGATCGACGCCGACCGCGTCCTCGCCGAGCGCATCGTCGCCGAGGTCGAGCGCCGCCACGGGCGTTGAGGCCGCTCGACGTGCGGCAGCTATTGCCGCATCTGAGCGCGTGAGATGGGGAGGGGGCCCGAGGCTTTGCCGGTCGGGCGGGAGGGGGCGCTTCCCCCCTCCGGAGACTCGAGCGGTGGCAAACAGTTGCGCGGGGGCTGCCCGAGCCTGCTTCCACGACGACCGACCCGAGACGACGGCAGGCGACGAGCGCAGCGAGGTCGCCGCACGCGCCACTCGAGTCGTTCGATCCCGCGGCAGCGGGCGGCCAGCGAGCGCGCAGTGCGAGCGCGAGCCGCAGGGCCCCCAGCGCCCCGTCGCCGGGGTCGCGGGGCCAGCGCGCGAAGCGCGCGAGGCCCCGACGGAGTCGGGAGGGGGGCCGGGGCATCCCCCGCTTCCACGACTGACCTG
>JAYZQJ010000111.1:0-15952 GCA_036149055.1 Myxococcota bacterium
CTCCGGGCTGCGCCCTCCGCAAACATCGCTGCGCCTCCTCCGCGGGGCCCCCCCACCCACTCCGGGGCCTCGCTCCGCTCGGCCCCGACCCCGGCGCGGGGCGCCGGGGGCCCTGCGGCTCGCGCTCGTGCTGCGCGCGAGCTGGCCGCCCGCTGCCGCGGGATCGAACCCGGGCTTGGGGCGTGCGGCGACCTCGCTGCGCTCGTCGCCTGCTGTCATCTCGGGTCAGTCGTCGCGGTAGCGGGCTCGCATCGAGCTACGGGCGCTCGGGGTCGACGTCGGGGTGGTCGCCCAGGAGATCGAAGGGCAAGCCTTCGTTCCAGCCCGCTAGCTCCTGGCGCGCCGCCAGCCGACCGACCGCGTACGCGAGCCAGGACACCGGGACCACTTGGCGCGCCGACCCCGCGCCCTCGAACGGAGAGAGCGTGTCGCGGACGGTGCGTGAGGTCATGCAGATCCCTCGTAGCTCCGACCTCGCCCCCAGCTCCCGGAGGGGGCTCCAGCTCTTGCCGGAACGGTGCGCCCCGTCGGACCACTCCACCTCCACCGCCCAGACCGGCCGCTGGCGGGCGGGGTGAAGCCGCACGAGGTCGACCTCGCCCTTGCTCCACCGAGCAAAACACAGGTCGCGAAACATCGGTGCGTGCAGATACTGCGTCACGAGCGCGGTCTCGACGAGCGCCCCCATCGCGGGGTCGTCGGCGGCGAGCGGTGAGAAGAGCGCCGCGCGCATCGACGGGTTCGTGAGGAAGACCTTGAAGTTGCGTTCACGCTTCAGTCGTCGAGCCGTCTGATCGACCCGGCGCATGCGCACGATTAGGAACGCGGCCTCCAGGTACTCCAGGTAGCGGCTGATGGTCGGTTTCGCGATCCCGGCGCCGCCCGAGAGCTGCTCGAGGCTGACCAGCTGGCCGGAGTTGTACGCGACCGTGGTGAAGAGCCGGTTCAACTCCGGGATGTTCGTGATGCCATACAGCGACGGCAGGTCCTGCAGCAGCACCTTTTGTACGATGTCGTCCCGAACGAACCGGCCCATGTCTCGTCGAATCGTCTCGCTGCGCGCCACCTCCGGGTAGCCGCCGAAGTTGATGTACTCGACGAAGTGCTCGTCGAGACCCGAGGCGTCGCGCACGGTGAAGCGCGGGCCCTCTCCCTCGAGGAGCGCGGCGGTCGCTTCGCGGAAGTCGAGGTACTCCGCGAACGTCAGAGGCGGGAGCTCGAAGTCGGTGAATCGACCGGCCCCCGACTCGGTGCTCTTCCGCTTCAAGGCGGCGCCCGCCGACCCGCTCACGATGAACTGGGTTCGGGGGTAGCGGTCCACGAGATCCTTCACGTGCCGCTCCCAGTCCGCGAGGTACTGGATCTCGTCGAACACGACCAACCGAGGACCCATCGGGTCGTGATCGCAGCCGTCCTCGAAGAGCCCCAGGAGGTCTTCGAGCCCGAGGTTGGTGTACGTGGGCGTGTCCACCGACGCGAACAGGACGGGGCCGAATTCGCGCGTCTGGTTCGCCTCGTCGATGAGCTGGCGGAGCAACGTGGTCTTCCCGACCCGCCGGGCCCCGAGGAGCACGATGGCGCGCTGCACCGGTCTTCGCGCGAGCTCGATCAGCGGATCGAAGTAGCCTCGTCGAGGCCACGCCGCGGCGGGATCCTGCCACTCCGGGTTCGACCACCACGGGTTGTCGCGTGACAGGCGCTCCGCCACCGCCGCTCGATCGATGTCCAGCACCGTCGATTAAGCTATGTCGACTTTGCTTAAATGAAAAGTCGTCGTTTTGTTGCGCAATTTCAGCTCGTTAGCGGCGGCGTTTTGTGATCCGCGTGGCCTCGTCGTCGAGCTTGGTGGCTTGGGGCGTGAGGCGCGGAACGGGGCCCGAGCTCGTCAGGCGGCGCGGCGCGAGGTCTCCCCTCGTAGCTCCGCCCGGTAGCGATCGAAGGTGCGGGCCCCGGCCCGCAGACGCATGAGCGCGCCCTCCGCCATCCATCGCGCGCGCTCCGGCGCCTCCGCCACGAGGGGCTCGAGGACCTCGTCGGCCCACTGCGCGTAGTGCTTCTCGTCGATGTGCTCGTGGAGGCTGTAGTAGCGACAGGCGATCTTGCTGACGCCCAGTCTGGTCAGGCCCTCCTTCACCTTCGCGCACCGATCCGGCGCCGTGAGCTCGACCGCGCCCAGGGCGCCCACCGAGTGGAACGCCCAGCGCCGGTTGTAGGCCAGGCCCATCAGGGTGTTGCAGACCGAGAGCGCCTCCCACGTGGGCTCGATGTCGAGCCCGGCGACCTCGAGCTCCTCGGTCAGCGCGTCGAGCATGGGCCCGTGCATGCCCCGCTCGCGTCCGCGGCCCATCTCGTCCCAGTAGTTGTTGGCGAGCTCGAGCTTCGCGCGGGTGGGGAGGCGCCGCTGCGTCAGCGCGACCAGGTCGTCGAAGCCCGCCTCCGTGGCCAGCTCTTGACCGAGGAACCACCGCATCTCGTCCCGCGTCGCCTCCTCCGCCAGCCAGTCGAAGAGGGGATCGTGCTGACCCGGCCCATCGACGCGGAGCGCGGCGAACCACGCCACGAAGGCCTTCGGATCGCGGGGAGCCCCGGCCGCGCGCTCCCGCACCGCGTCACGCTCGGCGCGGAGATACCGCTCCTCGGCGTGAAGGATCGGGACATCGGCCTCGGGGTCGAACGGGGCGGAGGGATCGGCCGGGCGTAGGCGCCGGACGTTGAGCTCGTACAGCGAGCGGTGCAGTGAATTCATGGATGTCGACATGCCCGCCTGCGCTGCAAGACGACGACCATCCTCGCGGTGGTCGGGGGCGCGCGCTCGGCCGTGGCGACCCGCCCCGCCGGGCGGGCCCGGGCGGCGCACCCCGCCCGTCCCCGAGGTCGTCCGTGCGCGGCGCACGGCGGCGTGCGGCTTGCAGTGCTCCGCCTCCGTGTCGACACACCCCACTCACGTCGTCAGCGGTGTCACTTCGCCTTGTGGTGATGGCTACCGCGTCGCTTGGCAGATCAATCCGCACATGCGCGTGGGGAGCACCCGGCGCGCTCGGGTCCGGGCGCAGCACGCCGCGCTGCTCCGCGCGTTGACCGAGGGCGGGGCCCGCCTGTTGGAGCTGCCGTTCGTGCCCGGCTGCTACGACAGCGTCTTCATGAAGGATCCGGCGCTCCTCGCGCGCCGGCCCGACGGTCGGATGGCCGCTCTGCTGGCTCGCCCTCGCCACGCGCAGCGCGCGGAGGAGGTGGTCGCCCGGCGCGCGCAGCTCGAGGCCGCGGGCTTCGAGGTGGACGAGTGCGCGAGCCACCTGGAGGGGGGAGACGTCGTGCGGGTGGGAGAGCGCTACCTCCTGGGCCACGGCTTCCGCTCCGACCCCGCCGCCGCGCGGGCGATCGAGAGATTCAGCGGCCGCGAGGTGACCGCGATCGAGCTGATCGACGAGGCCTTCTACCACCTCGACACGGCGGTGGCGCACCTCTCGGGGGGGGAGCTGCTCGTCGCCGAGGGGGCGCTCCGGCCGTCGGACGTCGAGCGTCTCGCCGCGCTCGAGGAAGTGAGTCACGTCGAGGTGATCCCTCGCGACGAGGCGATGGCGTTCGCGACCAACCTGGTCCAGCTCGGCGACCGGGTGATCCTCGCGGCGGGCGCGCGACGGACGCTGGCGACGCTCGCTTCTTGGGGCTACCGACCGGTGCCGGTCGAGCTGGACCAGTTCCTTGCCGCCGGCGGCAGCGCGGCTTGCCTCGTCGCGGAGATCCACGCGCTGGAGGCGACGCAGCTCCGCGCGGTGGCCGCTTGACGGGGAGGGTTGGCGCCGCGGCGCTCGCACCTAGCTCGGCTGTCCATGCCCGCGCGGCGCTTCGACCCCTGGGAGCTCGGCACCCCCGAGCGCGACTGGGCGACCCTGGTCGAGGGTCTGCCGGGCTGGGATCCGCCGCGCGCGCCGCTCGTCGTGGTGACGCCGCACCCCGACGACGAGACGCTGGGCGCCGGAGGGCTCATCGCGTGCTGGGGCGCGCGCGGGTGGCCGGTCCACGTCGTCGTCGTGACGGATGGGGAGGCGGCGCCGGTCGCCCACCCCGACCTCGCCGGCGCCCGGTGGGCGGAGCTCCAGGCGGCCCTGACCGCGCTGGGCGCGAGCCACGCCCGGATGACCCGGCTCGGGCTCCCGGACGGCGACGTCGCGAGCTACGAGGCGTGGCTCGCCGGCAGGATCGTGGAGCTCGTCCCTCCGCCGGCGCTGCTCGTCGGGCCGTACGCGCGCGACGGTCACCCGGATCACGAGGGCGTGGCGCGCGCGTGTCGGGCGGCCGCGGCCGCGCGTCGGATCGCGCGCGTGGAGTTCCCCGTCTGGGCGTGGCACCACGCCGAGGTCTCCGAGCTCGCGCGCGAGCGGCTCTGCCGGTTCCACCTGGACGCCGAGGGCCTCGCGGCGAAGCGGCGCGCCCTCGACTGCTACCGCAGCCAGCTCGCTCCCGAGCGCGGGCGCCCGGTCATTCCCCCGCACGTGCTTCCCTACTTCCACCGCGCGGACGAGGTCTACGTATTGTGTCAGTGAACCAGACCAGGCCGTGGTCCCCGGCTGCGTTCGAGGCGCGCTTCGCGGCCGACCCCGACCCGTGGTCGTTCCGGACCAGCGCCTACGAGCGCTCCCGCTATTCGGCGCTGCTGTCGGCGCTCGGCGGGCGTCGCTTCGAGCGGGCCCTCGAGCCCGGATGCGCGAACGGAGAGCTCACCGCCCAGCTCGCGTCGGCGGCGGAGCGCGTGATCGCCTTCGACGTGTCTCCCACGGCGGCCGCCCTCGCCCGCGAGCGTTGCGGGCCGCTGGCCGGGGTGACGATCGACGTCCGCGACCTGCGCGACCCCTGCCCGCCGGGGCCCTTCGACCTCGTGGTGCTCAGCGAGGTCGGCTACTACTTCACCACCCGCGAGCTCGAGGCGATCGGCGGCGGCCTCGTGGCCCAGCTCGCGCCGGGCGGCGCGCTGCTCGCCGGTCACTGGCAGGGGCGGAGCGACGATCATCGTCTGCACGGCGACGAGGTGCACGCCGTCCTCGACGGCCTCGACGGCCTCCGCCCCCGACGTCGGGAGCGCCACCCCGGCTTTCGCGTCGACGTCTGGGAGCGCGCGTGACGCCGACGGCGGGGGTGGTGATCCCGGCCAGGGACGAGGCGCACACCGTGGGCGACGCGGTCCGGACGGCGCGGCGCGCCCTGCGGCGGGCCGGCCTCGGGTGGGCGCCGGTGGTGGTCGTCGCCGATGGCTGCGCCGACGACACGGCGGCCGTCGCCGCGGAGGCGGGGGCCCTGGTGGTCGAGACGCGCGCGGGCTGCGTCGGGGCGGCGCGGGCGGCGGGCGCTCGCGCGCTGCTCTCGACGCTCGGCGCGGACCCGGCGCGGACCTGGATCGCGAGCACGGACGCCGACACCCGAGTCCCCGTCCGCTGGATCGAGCGTCACCTCGACGCCGCGAGGGCGGGGGTCCACGCGCTGGCCGGCGTCGTGCGGGTGGGGAGCTTCTCCGAGCACCCCGAGGGGGCGCGGGCCCGCTTCGCGGCGCGCTACGAGCTCCGCTCGGACGGTACGCATCCTCACGTGCACGGCGCGAATCTCGGGGTGAGAGCCGACGCCTACCTCGCGGTCGGTGGGTTCCCGGCGCTGCCGGTAGCGGAGGACCACGCGCTCTGGCGAGCGCTCGGGGAGGCGGGGTTCCGTCGGCAGGCCTCCACCCGCGTGTGGGTCACGACCAGCGGGCGGCGCCGCGGCCGCGCGCCGCGCGGGTTCGCGACGACCCTCTCCCAGTGGACCGGGGCCGCGGGGTGATCGAGCGCGCCCGCGAGCTGTTGCGCCGGGGAGCCCTCGACCTACCGCTGCCCGGCGCCGGCGCCACCCCGGAGCGCCTCGAGCGGCTCTTCGAGGTGGCTCGAGCGGACGTGGCCCTCGCTCGGATCGTCGAGGCGCACTGCGACGCCGTCGCGATCCTGGCGGAGGCCGGCGAGGCGCCCGCGCCCGGGGCGCTCTACGGGGTGTGGGCCTCCGAGGGCAGAGGGGCCCGCGTGCGGCTCGGCCCCGACTCGCGCGTCTCCGGCGCGAAGCGCTTCTGTAGCGGCGGCCTCGCGCTCGACCGGGCCCTCGTCACGGCCTGGCGAGGGGAGGAGGCGTGGTTGGTCGAGGTGTCGCTCGACGGCGCCTCGGTGCGCGCGGCGCCCGCCGACTGGGCGACCCCCGCCTTCGCGTCCACCGAGACGCGCACCGTCCGCTTCGAGCGGCACCCCGCCCGCCCGGTCGGCGGTCCGGGCTTCTACCTCTCCCGCCCCGGCTTCTGGCACGGGGCGCTCGCCCCGGCCGCCTGCTGGGCGGGCGGCGCGCGGGGGATCGTCGACGCGGCCGGCCGCCGCACGCGGGACACGGCCCACGCGCTCGCCCACCGCGGCGCGCTCGAGGCCTGCGCGTACGCGTGCCGCGCGGTCCTGGAGCGCGCGGCGAGGGAGTGCGACGCCGCCCCGGCCGACGCGCGTGCGGCGGAGGTGCGGGCCCTGGCCGTCCGTCAGGTGGTGGAGCGCCAGGTCACGACGCTGCTCGATCGCGCCGGGCGCCTGCTCGGACCGGGCCCGCTCGCCTTCGACGCCGACCTCGCGCGCCGCGTGGCGGAGGTCGGGCTGTACGTGCGCCAGCACCACGCCGAGCGAGACCTCGAGCGACTCGGTCGGCTGCTCACGGTGGTGTGAGCTCGCCGCGGCGGCCGGGGGACGGCCCCCGTGGCTACTCCGCCGCGCGCGCTGGGTCGGCAGAGGGCCCCACATGCGTCCCTGCGTCTCGGTCGACCTCGCTCTCTCCGTCCACCCACCCGGAGGCGAGGGAGGGGTGGCGACGGGGGCGCAAACATTCGTTGCACGATGTGTTTGACACCGCGATGCAGTGCTCCACGCGCGAGGGCAAACCCGGGCGCGGGTCGGCGTCGGGGGACGAGGGGGCGGGCGAGAGCTCCGGGCGAGGGATGCGAGTGGTCATGGGATCCGTCGCTTGCAGGGGCCGGGCCGCTCGGTGGCCGACCCCTTGCAGACGTCAGGGCTCATGCGGAGCATGCTCGCCCTCGGATCGCTCGTCTGGATCGTCGCCCTCGCCGCGACCTGGTCGATGGGCCGCCTCGCGGTGCTCGCCCTGACCCTGCTCGGGTTGGCGCTCGGGGCCTGGGTGCGCGTGCGCTGGTCGCGGCCGCGGCGGCCCGACGCCGAGGACCCCGCGCCGCCCACGTGGCCCTTCGTCTCGGTGCACGTCCCCATCTGCAACGAGCCGCCGGAGCTCGTGCGCGAGACGCTGGAGGCGCTCGCGCGGGTCCGCTACCCGGCGTTCGAGGTCATCGTCCTCGACAACAACACCGACGACCCCGCGCTCTGGCGTCCGGTGCGCGCGCGCTGCGCGGCGCTCGGGCCGCGCTTCCGCTTCGAGCACGTGCCCCACATGGAGGGCTTCAAGGCGGGCGCGCTGAACCGGTGCCTCGAGCTGAGCGATCCGCGCGCCGAGTACGTCTTCGTGGCCGACGCCGACTACGTCGTCGAGCCCGAGGCGCTGGAGCTGGCCGTGCGCTGCGCCCGCGGAGAGGACGCGACCTACGTGCAGTTCCCGCAGGCGTACCGCAACGTGGCGCCCGGGACGGAGGGGCTCCGCGCTCACTACCGCCACTACTTCGCCGCGGTCCTGCCGACGGCGCAGGCGCTGGGGGCCCCGCTGCTCACCGGCACCATGTGCCTCGTCTCGGTGGCGGCGCTCCGCGAGGTCGGCGGCTGGAGCGACGCGTCGATCACCGAGGACGCGCAGCTCGGGATCGAGCTGCTCCGGAGAGGTCGCCGCGGGCGATACGTCGACCGGGTGATCGGCCGCGGGCTGATGCCGACCTCCCTCTCGGCGCTCCGCGCCCAGCGGCGTCGCTGGGTCTTCGGCAACGCGCAGACGCTCGCCAGCCTGCGGCTCGCGGACCTCCGTCGGCTCGGCCCCCGGCGCGTGGCCGCGGTGGCCTTGCAGCTGACCGCGTGGTTCGAGCCGGGGATCGCGGTCTGGGTCACCACGCTGGCCGCCCTCGCCCTCGCGGCGGTGGGCGCGCCGTGGGCCACCGAGATCGCCCTCGCCACCGGCGGCCTCGTCGCGGCCTGGTGGGTCTTCCCGCTGATGTGGGAGTGGGCCGGGTCCGGCGACCTCCGGCGCGCGGCCAAGGCCCGGCTCGTCAGCGCCGCCCTCAGCTGGGAGGCCAGCAGCGCGTGGCTCGAGGCCTGGCTCGGCGTGCGTCTGCCCTTCGTGCGCACCGACAAGGGCGCGGCGGGTGCGCTCCGGTTGCGCGACTGCGGCCCCGTCCTGGGCGTGGCCGCCACGTTCCTCGTCGGCGCGGGCCTCGCCCTCCTCCTCGGGGCCCCGGCCCTCGTCCTCGCCGCCGCCGGGTGCGCCCTGGTGCTCGGCGGCACCGTCTACACCCGCCGCGAGCTCGCGGCCGCCGAGCGCGTCCGCGCGCTGCACTGAACTCGACGAGAACTCGACACAGGAGCCATTCATGAACACCGACTCGAGGCCCCGGATCACCGTGGCCATCCCCACCTACGACCGCGCGCACATCCTCGACCGCGCCATTCGCGCCGCGCTCGAGCAGAGCTACCCGGACACCGACGTGCTCGTGGTGGACGACGGCAGCCGCGACGACACCGCCCGGGTGCTCCGCGCCTACGAGCGCGAGCCCCGCTTCGGCGCCATCCGGCTCGGGCGCAACGTCGGGACCGCGCGCGCCAAGAACGTCGCCATCGCGCTCGGCGACTACGACGCGATCACGTTCCACGACTCCGACGACGTCCCCAGCCCCAACAAGGTCCTGCTCCAGCAGCGCGCCATGTGTCTGCCGGACTACCGCGCCAACCCCATCCTCGACTGGGCCTCCATCGACCACGAGCCCGGCTGCCCGGTCCCGGTGGACGTGGTGGTCGGGGCGTACGACTTCATCACCCGCGACGGCGCGGTGCACCGCATCGACAAGCAGCTCTCGCTCGTCGACGACTTCTTCCCCAACCTCCAGTTCCCATCTCGGGTCGCGGGCGAGTGGATCCTCGTCAACGCCGGCCTCTTCCGGCGCCGCGTGTTCTCGGAGCTCGGGGGCTATCTCCCCTCCGTGGAGGAGGACCGAGAGCTTCGCAACCGCATCCTGGCGGCCGGCTATGTCGTGTACTTCCAGCACGAGTCCCTGCTCACCAAGATCGAGGAGGCCGACTCGCTCACCGTGAAGGACGACACCGGCTTCGAGTCGGAGGAGCGCCTCCGCGACCGGAGCGAGGTGTGGGAGCGCACCCGCGCGTACCGCGGCGGTCTCTGGGGCGACGCGGTGAAGGCGGCGCATCGCTCGCCGATCGACCTGTCGGAGCTCGAGGTCGAGGAGGTGCTCGGCTCCCTGTCTCCCCACCCGGCCCCCGACGTGCCGATGACCGCGCCCACTCGTGCGCGACTGGAGCGGCTCTTCGGGCCGGCCGCGCTGGAGGCCGCCGAGTGATCCCTGCGGGCGACGACTTCGTCTACGGCGTCGCCGCCTCCTCGTACCAGATCGAGGGGGCGCTCGACGCCGACGGCCGCGGCCCCGACGTGTGGGACATGTTCTGCCGCCAGCCCGGCCGCGTGCGAGAGGGGCACGACGCGTCGATCGCCTGCGCCCACTACGACCGATGGGCCGGCGACGTCGCGCTCATCGCGGACCTGGGCGTGGACGCGTACCGCCTCTCGATCAGCTGGCCCCGCGTCCTGCCCGAGGGGGTGGGGCGCGTGGAGCCGCGCGGCCTCGACTTCTACGAGCGGGTGGTGGACGCGCTCCTCGAGCGGGGCGTCCAGCCGTGGGTCACCCTCTTCCATTGGGACTACCCCCTCGCGCTGTTCCACCGGGGCGGCTGGCTGAACCGCGACTCGGCGCGCTGGTTCGGCGACTACGCCGACCACGTGGCCGCGCGGCTGGGGGATCGGGTGAAGCACTGGATGACGCTCAACGAGCCGCAGTGCTTCCTCGGCCTCGGCCACTCGATGGGCCGCCACGCCCCCGGCCTTCGCCTGGGCGCGGCCGAGGTGCTGCGCGCGACCCACCACGCCCTCATGGCTCACGGGGACGCGACCCGCGCGGTGCGCGCCCGGTCGCCCGGCGCGCGGGTCGGGTGGGCGCCCGTGGCCTGGATCACCTACCCGGCGCGAGACGAGGAGGCGCTCGTCGCCGAGGCGCGGCGCCGGACCTTCGGCTTCGATCCGCAGCTCGAGGCGTGGACCTTCAACAACGTCTGGTACGCGGACGCGGTACTGCGCGGCAGCTACCCGGAGGAGGCGTGGCGTCGGCTGGGTGCGCTCGTCCCCGACGTGCGCCCGGGCGACATGGCGCGCATGAGCCCCGCGATCGACTTCTACGGGATGAACTACTACCACGGCAGCCCCGTTCACGAGGCCTCCGACGCGCCGGTCCTGCTGCCCCGTCGACCGCGAGGCCACGCGGAGACGATGATGGGCTGGTCCGTCGACGAGGACGGCCTCCGGTGGGGGATGCGCTTCCTCCACGAGCGCTACGGGCTGCCGCTCGTCGTGACCGAGAACGGCATCGCGAACATGGACTGGGTGCACGCGGACGGCTCCGTGTCCGACCCGCAGCGCGTGGACTACCTCCGGCGGCACCTCGGTGCGGTGGCGCGCGCCCGGGCGGAGGGGGTCCCGGTGGAGGGCTACTTCCACTGGTCCATCCTCGACAACTTCGAGTGGGAGCTCGGCTACAGTCGACGGTTCGGCCTGATCTACGTCGACTTCGAGACCCAGCGCCGGACCCCCAAGGCCTCCTACCACGCCTACCGGGAGCTCCTCCGCGCGCGGTGAGGACGCTGGCGAAGCGTCGAACGCTGCCTACGAGAGGCACAGGATGGGAGGCGCGGGTGGAGACTTGGTTCGGAGGATGGGCGCGGCTGGCGGACACGGCGGTCTCGGCCCTCGCCATCTACGTGGCGGTGGTCGTGTTGCTGCGCCTCTTCGGCAAGCGCGCGACGTCGAAGATGAACAACTTCGACTGGGTGGCGACGGTCGCGGTCGGCGCCATCGCCTCCTCCGGCGTGATCCTCGAGGACGTCGCCGTCAGCGACGCGGTGGCCGCGATCACGGCGCTCCTCGCGGCCCAGTGGGTGCTCCACCAGGGCATCCAGCGGAGCGAGCGGATCTGCCAGATCTTCAAGGCGGAGCCGGTCCTGCTGCTGCACCGCGGGCGTCTGCTGGAGGGCGCCATGCGCCGTGAGCGGGTCAGCGAGCCCGAGGTGCTCTCCGCGCTGAGGGACGCGGGCATCGCGAGGCTGGAGGACGCGCAGTGGGTCGTGCTCGAGGCCGACGCGACCCTGAGCGTCGTGCCCACGCAACAAGCACCCGAGTCGCTCGAGCAGGCGGACGCGCTGGAGAACGTCGACGCGGGCTCCCTCCGCGAGCCGTGATCCTCAGCGTCGCTCCGCGTGACCCTCGTCGACCGCGGGGTGCGACTCGTCCTCGTCGGGCTCGAGCAGGAGGTTGCTCGCGTAGCCGTGCACCACGACCGAGACGAGGATGGTGAGCGCGGCGACGCGCCAGGCGACGTCGACGCCCTCGAAGGTGGCGTGGGTGTGCCCGTACGCCAGATAGAAGACCGTGCCGAGCCCGCGCACTCCGAAGAACGCCACCTTCTGACACTCCGGGCCGGGCGCGCCTCGCCGGAGCATCGCGAGGAGCCCCAGCGCGGGCCGGACCACGAGGACGAGGCCGACGGCGAAGGCCACCTCTCGCCAGTCGAGCGCCCCGAGCACCCGGGTCATCAGGAAGGTGCCGAGCCAGACCATGCCCACCGCCATGAGCACGCCCTCGAGCTGGTCGGCGCCGTGGTGGAGGAGGCGCTCGTGGCCCTCGCCGTCTTCGGCCTCCCGGCGGGCTCGCGCGCGCCAGACCCGGGCCGCGCAGAACACGGCGAGGAAGCCGTAGCCATCGACCGCCTCGGTCACGCCGTACACCAGCAGCGTGCCGCCGAGCACCATCACCACCGAGTTGGGCGCGCCCTGCTTCGCGTCCCCCCAGCGCGAGAACCCGACGCCCGCCACCGCGCGGCCGCCGAGGTAGCCCATCGCCAGCCCCGCGAGGACGCGCCAGCCGACGTCGAAGAGCGCCCACTCCCCGAGCCAGCCGAGCGGCTCGCCCAGCCCATGGCTCGCGAGCCCGATCGCGAGGGCGACGAAGGGGAAGGCCAGCCCGTCGTTGAGGCCCGCCTCGGCGGTGAGCGCGAACTCCATGTCCCCGTCGCCCTCCCCCGGCGGGGCGACCCGCACGGACTGGGCGAGCACCGGATCGGTGGGCGCGAGGACCGCCGCCACGAGCAGCGCCGAGCCGAGCCCGAGGCCGAGGACACCCCAGCCGAGCGCCGCCACCGCGGCGACCGACAGCGGCATCGTGATCGCGAGCAGGCGCCAGACGGTGCCCCAGCGTCGCCAGTCGAGCGGGGTGTCGATCGCCAGCCCGGCGCCCATCAACGACACGATCACGACGAGCTCCGCGAAGTGCTCGACCACCTTCGCGCCGCGATCGGAGGCGAGCGGATCGGGACCCTCCAGCCCGAGCGCCGCCAGCCCGACGCCGAGCAGCACGTAGAGGAGCGGGAAGTTGAGGGCACGGAGGCGCGCCAGGGCGGGCTGCAGGGTGAGCCCGACGAGCGCGAGCCCGAGCGCGGCATAGATCACATCCCGCGCGTCGATCGTGATCCACATCCGCGAGACCCTCCCTAGGTCCAGCCGTCGCCAGCGGTAGATCCATCGTGCTCGCCGCCGGGGAGAAGAAAGTGGGAACGATGTCCGCGCGGGCGGGTACTGGGGGACGTGAGCCTGATTCGACACACCCTCGCCCTGACCCTCGCCCTCGGTTCGCTCCCGGCCGCGGCCCACGCGGACGAGCCGCTCACCGTGGCCCTCGACGTCGACGTCCCGGTCGACGCGGACGCGTTCCGTGACGGGCTGGCCGCCGACCTCGACGAGGTCGTGCGGCTCGGCGATCCGTCGGCGGCGCGGCTCCGGATCGCCATGCGCGAGGACGAGGTGGAGCTGTCCTACCGCGACGGCGCGGCCTCGCGAACGCGGCGCGTGGCGCTGCCGGCGGATCGCGGCGAGGCGACCGCGAGCCTCGTGTTGATCGCCTCGAACCTGGTGCGCGATCCGACCGGCGCGATGATCGCTGCCCCGGCGCCGTCCCCGCCTCCCGGCGAGGTGTCGGTCCCCGCCGTCCCCCTCGCCGAGCCGCTCGACCTGGCGTCGCGCCGGCCGTTCCGGCTCGGCCTCGGCCTGCTCGGCGGCGCGGCCTCCACCGCGACGGGCGTGGAGGGCTACGGCTATTTCGGCGTCGACCTGATGGGCACGGTCCACCCGCACCTCGCGGTCGGCGTCACCCGCCTGTCCCTCGGCCTCGGCTTCTCGAGCATCGAGAGCTTCATCTTCAGCCTGCAGGGCACGCCGACCCTCGAGGCCTTCGTGTTCGTCGATCCGCGCGTCCAGCTGTACGCGCAGGTCGGCGTCGCGCTCCAGGGGCGCGCCCAGACCAACGCCCGCGA
The DNA here is from genome assembly GCA_036149055.1 of Myxococcota bacterium. Classification (GTDB taxonomy): domain Bacteria; phylum Myxococcota_A; class Polyangia; order Polyangiales; family Sandaracinaceae; genus JAVJQK01. The sequence goes on from JAYZQJ010000111.1 coordinate 13,580, forward strand.
GGGCTACTTCCAGGCGGCGGCGTTCGTCGGCGCCGGCGCGCGGTTCTGGCTCACCGACTGGCTCACGATCGGCGTCGAGATCGGCCTCCACGTGGTCGCCACCGACGCGTTCGTGATGGGCAACGTCGCGCTTCCGCAGGGCTCGATCGCGGGCTCCGGAGGTGTGAGCCTCGGGTTCAGCTTCTGAGGGGCGATGTCCGGGACCGACACGAGAGACGTGACCGGGGGCTGGGGGGACGCGGAGGCGGCCGCCGACGCGGACGACCTCGTCTGGCGTCTGCGGGCCGGAGAGCGCTCGGCCCTCGCGGAGGTGTACGACCGTCACCGCGACCACGTCCGGCGCTTCGCCCAGCGGCTCGTCGCGGACGCCGCGGCCGCCGAGGACCTCGTGCAGGACGTCTTCCTGGCGCTGCCGAAGGCGATCGGGCGCTTCGAGGGGCGCGGCACGCTGCGCGCGTTCCTGATCTCGATCGCGCTCAACCACTGCCGCCATCACGTCCGCGCCGCGGCCCGCCGCCGAGCGGCCTCGGAGCGCATGGCGCGGATGAGCGCGCCGGACCCGGCCGCCACGCCGAGCGACTGCTCGCAGCGCCGTGAGCTCGCGGACGCCATGGCCCGCGCGCTCGATCGCCTGCCGCTCGATCAGCGCATCGCCTTCGTGCTCTCCGTCATCGAGGAGCGCTCGAGCCAGGAGGTCTCCGCGCTGATCGGCGCGCCGGAGGCGACGGTGCGCACGCGGGTCCTGCGCGCGCGCCGCAAGCTGCAGGCGCACCTCGAGCGGGAGGGGGTTCGATGACCGACCTCGACGACGCGGTCGCGGCCTTCCGCGAGACCCAGGATCGCGATCGCGGCGACGCCGAGGCCGGCCGGCGCCGCCTGCTGCGCGCGGTGGTGCGTCGTGACCGCCGCCGCAAGCTGGGCGTCGCCGCGGCCCTCGCGCTCGCCCTCGTCGCGACGAACTCCACCACGTGGGCGTGGTCCACGGGCCGCCTCGAGGGCGTCGCGGCGTGGCTCGGAGCGAGCGCCGCCGAGCCGACCCGCGGCGAAGCGTCCCGAGGCGCTCCCGCCACGAGGGGGCCGGCGCCCCAGCCGGCGCCGCCGGAGGCGCACCCGCGGATCGAGCGGCCGACGACGCCGCCGGCGCCGGCCGTCGCGCCGCCGCCGGCTCCTCGAGCGCGCGCGGAGACGCTCGACCGCCCGCGCGGGGCCTCGCGGACGGCCCGGTCGCCGACGCGTCGGACGCCCTCGGTCGCGGCCGCCTCCGCCGCGAGCGAGCCGCTGCCCGAGTCGCGCGCCGCCGCGGCGGACGACCCGCGCGCGGACACCGAGCCCTCGGGAGACGACGCGCTCGCGGCGGCGCTCCGCGCGCTCGACGCGCCCAGCGGCTCGACCGCCGACCCGGATCGGCGCGCGTTCGCGTCCGCGCACCGCCTCCACCACGGAGGCGCGACGCCGCTCGCCGCGCTGCGCGCGTGGGATCGCTACCTGGCGCTCTACCCGCAAGGCCGCTTCGTCCCCGAGGCGCGCTTCAACCGGGCGGTGACGCTGCTCCGGCTCCATCGCGACGACGCCGCGCGCGCCGCCCTGCGACCCTTCGCGGAGGGCGCCTTCGAGGGCCTACGCCAGCGCGAGGCCCGCGCGCTGCTCGAGGCGCTCGACCGCGGCACGCTGCGTCGCTGACAACTGCGCCGCCGACGGGCCGCGCCGCGCTCCGGAGGGAGACGCGCTTCGAAATCTCGAATCGGTCGCGGCTCAGAAGGAAAAAAGCTGGTCGAACGCAGATGGGTTGCGAAGAGAGAAGCTTCGAAGCTGTCTGGTCGCAACTCGACAGCGATTTCGAAGCATTTTTCCTTCTCGAACGCAGCCAGCCAGCGATTTTCCAGCTTCGACGCTTCCGGGTCGACGATGGACAGCGATTTTGCGGCGTGAATGCTTCCTGAATGCAGCAGATCCGAGATTTTTCGCAGTTCCCCAGGAAACCGGCCGTCGCGAGCCTCGATGAGGGGTGCGAACGCGTCGTACGGGGGTCGGCACGAGGTCGGGCTCCGGGCGGCGCCCGCACGAAGAGGTCCGAGATGCCGGCTCCGAACTACGCACACTACGTCTCCCCCACCCGCTTCAGCGCCGCCGACGGCGTCGTGCTGGGCATGCAGCTCATCACCGCCGGGAGCCCCATCGAGGCCCCGCGCCCGCGTCAGGCGCTCCGGCGCATGCGCGACGAGGTCGTCACCCTGCAGGAGATCACCCGGGGCCGGCTCCGGCCGACCGGCTCCGGGCTCCGGGCCCTCGGGACGCGGCTCGGCGGGGCGTACGTCGGGGGTCGCATGATCCTCGACGGCCTCGCGCGCGTCACCACCGGTGAGAAGCAGGAGC
>JAYZQJ010000112.1:0-22774 GCA_036149055.1 Myxococcota bacterium
CCCTCCGCAAACATCGCTGCGCCTCCTCCGCGGGGCCCCCCCACCCACTCCGGGACCTCGCTCCGCTCGGCCCCGACCCCAGCGCGGGGCGCTGGGTCCCCTGCGGCTCGCGCTCGCGCTGCGCGCGAGCTGGCCGCCCGCTGCCGCGGGATCGAAGATGGGAGATGGAGCGTGCGGCGACGTCGCTTCGCTCGTCGCCCCTTCCGTGTTCTTCCGGGCGACGTCGCTTCGCTCGTCGCCCTCGGGAAGTTCTTCCGGGCGACGTCGCTTCGCTCGTCGCCCTCGGGAAGTTCTTCCGGGCGACGTCGCTTCGCTCTGCCCTTCCGTGTTCTTCCGGGCGACGTCGCTTTGCTCGTCGCCCTCGGGAAGTTCGTCCGGGCGACGTCGCTTCGCTCGTCGCCCTCGGGAGGGTTCGTGGGGGCTTCCGGGCGACTTCGCTTCGCTCGTCGGCCTCGGGGGCAGGGGGCGACGGTCGGCGACGCAACCTCTCGGAGGTCGGGGCGATGGAGGTCGGTGCAATCGCCGGAAGGAGCCTCCATGCGCTACGTGTTCGTTCTCTCGCTCTCGTCCGCTCTGACCTTCGCCGCGCCTCCGTCCGCGTTGGCCCAGCGCTCGACGGCGGGCGCACCCGTGACGCCGAGCGATCGCGGGGCGTCGGTCGAGGAGACGCCGCCGGTCTGGATCGCGACGCGCGATGGGTTCCGGGAGCTGCGCGTTCGGGTGGCTCATGGTGAGGACTCGCTCGACGGGCCGACGCACCTGGCGGTGGAGGCCGTGACGGACGATGTCCGGATCGGCCGGGAGGATCTGGTCGGGCAACGAGTGACCGTGGGGGTTCGGCACTCCGCGGGGACGCTCTTGCGAAACGGGACCGTGGTGGACGCGCGGGTGTCGGTGGGGGTGAGCCCGGACACGCAGGAGAGGGAGGCGTTCGTTCTGCTGCAGATCGAGGACGACCTCCACCGGCTGAGGCGCGCGGTGCGCTCGGCGATGTACGAGGCGGTGACCGACGTCGAGGCGCTCGAGGCGACCTTCGCGCGGCACCCGGACGTGTCGGTGGAGCTCCGGGTGCGGCGCGCGTTGCCGGTGCGGGCGCACGTCGCGCAGTACGAGGAGAGCGACTTCGGGTTCGTCTACCGGCTCGCGGACCGCTCCGGGCTGGTGATCCGGACCGAGCATCGGGCGCACGGCCACACGATCGTGGTGGAGGACGCCGACTTCGTCCCGCGCGTCCGGACGACGCTGACCGTCGGGGAGCAGCTGGAGCGGATCGATGTGAACGCGATGCGGGGGCCGAGCGGCTACCTGCTGTACGACGGCGACCACCTCGCGAGGGCGCTGCGCCCCGGCGCTCGGGTCGAGCAGGCGGTCGCGCTCCGGGTGGCGCCGGAGGGGAGCGCCGCCGCGCTCCGTCGGAGGGCCGCCGCGCTGCTGGCCGCCGCCAACGCCCCGATCGTCAGCGCTTCCGGCGAGATCCCCGGGGAGATCGGGACGCGCGTCCGGGTGCGCGGAGCGGAGTCGTCCGAGGCGAACGCCGACTTCCGGGTCGTGCGGCAGAGCTGGATGGCCGCCGGGCCGATGGGCGTGCGTGTCGACATGGAGCTCCGCGCGGCCGAGGTGCCGCTGGTGGTCATGCACCGCAACCCGCCGGGGGTGGGCATGCAGTCGGCGGAGGTGCTCCGCGTCGAAGGAGCGCGAGCGCGGCTCCGGCTCGACTGGACGCCGGATGGGCGAGGGAGGTTCCCGGAGTGCTGGGTGGCGCTCGACGGTCTGGAGCCGCCGCGTCCTGGCGCGCGCGTCCACCTCGGCTTCGAGCACGGCGACCCGGAGCGGCCCTTCCTGCTCAGGTGAGCTGAGGCGGCTCGTCGCGGACGGCGGCCTCGGAGGTGTCGGCGTCGAGGGCCTTCTGGATCACGCGGTTGGTGGTCTCGTCGAGGTAGCGGGTCAGCTCCTCGGAGATCTCCTTGAACTCCGGCCAGAAGACCTCGTCGAGGAACTTCTTGGGCGCTGACACCATCACCGTCGTGTAGCGCTGCCCGGAGTAGCGATACGGCTCGAGCCCGTAGCGGCGCATGAGCGCCATCAGGAGCCGGCGCGAGTAGTGGTCCGGCATCGAGAAGCGCACCTCGATCACGCCCTTGCCGCGCAGCTCCTCGAGCCGCTCCCGGATCCGGTCCCGCGCCTTGGCCGCCGCCTCGCCCTCTCCGTCCGAGCCGGGGTTGGCGTGCAGCGCTTCGATCCGGCGCAGCTTCTCGAGCAGGCGCTCTTCGTCGGGGCTCATCGCTCCCCTTTGACGCGGCCGGAGGAGCCGCGCAAACCACTCGCGGTCAGGTGATCTTCAGCACCGCGCGGAAGCGGACGGTGTTCTCCATCACCTTCGCGAAGCCCTCGTTGGCCTGCTCGAGGTCGAACACCTCCGTCTTCGGGCGCACGTCGGTGAGCGCGCTGAACTTCATGGTGTCCTCGGAGTCGAACGCGGTGCCGCTCGGCCAGCCGTGGAGCTGCTTGCCGCTGAGCATCGAGAAGCCCGGGACCTCGATCGGGTCCTGGGCGGCGGCGACGATCATCAGCTTGCCGCGGGCCTTCAGGCCGCCGATGACGCTCTGGATCGCCTCGGCGCTCGGCGCGGTGGCGAGGACGACGTCGGCGCCGCCGAGCGACTGGAGCGCGTCGGCCGCGTCGTTGGCCTTCGCGTCGATGAACTCGTGCGCGCCGAGCTCGCCGGCGAGGCCCTTCTTGTCGTCACCTCGCGAGATCGCGACCGTGCGGAAGCCCATGCGCTGGGCGTACTGCACGGCGAGGTGACCGAGGCCGCCGATGCCCTGGACGGCGACCGTGTCGCCTGGCCGTGCGCCGCTGTTGCGGAGCGCGTTGAAGGTGGTCACGCCGGCGCAGAGCAGAGGGCCGGCGTCGATCGGGGAGAGCGCGTCCGGGATGCGCGCGACCGCCTCCCAGGGCGCGACCATGTACTCGGCGTAGCCGCCGTCGTAGCTGATCCCGCAGATCTTCGCGGCGTCGCAGCCGATGAAGTCGCCGCGCCGGCAGGCGTCGCACCGGAAGCAGTGGCCCCCGTGCCAGCCCACGCCGACGCGCTGCCCCTTCGAGAGGCCCTCGACGTCTTCGCCGACGGCGTCGATCACGCCGGCGACCTCGTGACCGGGCACCCGCGGGAGCTCGAGCCCCGGGAAGCCGCCGAGCTTCACGAACGCGTCGCTGTGGCAGATGCCGCACGCGTCGACCTTCACGCGCACCTGACCGGGTCCTGCCTCCGGGACGTCGCGCTCCTCCAGCTGGAAGTCGCCGCCCGCCTCTCGCACCACCATCGCCTTCATCGCGTTCCCCTTTCGCTCGGACTCCACACCTGGGTCCGGGTGTGCGCCTGGCAAACGCGAGGCGGGGCTCAGGATCACGGTGTGGCGGGTGAGACCGCGTTTGAGAGCCTCCCGGCCGTGGTTCGTGAGTTGGGCACGGGCTTCGCAGCGTGGTGGGTGAGGAACCATGATCACCAACCGAAATCACCGCAGCTGGAAGCACGACCTCTACATCACCCTCGAGCGCTTCGGGCGCGACCTCGAGGAGCGTGGCGACAAGGCCCGCCGCTGGACCGCGCGCACCCTCCGCGAAGCGGCCCCGGGCATCACCCACGCGGGCGCCGAGCTCGCCCACGAGCTGCGCCGCATCGCCCAGTTCATCGACGCCAAGCTCTTCCAGGAGGGCAAGCGCACCAGCGCCGCCGCCTGATCTCCCCGATCAGAGACACGGGGACGGAGTGAACTTGTTAACTTATGTAGGTCGTTGTCGTACGTAAGTTAACAAGTTCACTCCGTCCCCTACCCCTCGCTGATCGGTGGCACCATGTTCGGCGCGATGCGGCTGGAGCCACAGGGAGCGCTGCCGGAGGTGCTCGCGCCGGAGGAGACGGCGCTGCTCTTCGACGCGGAGTGCGTGGTCTGTAGCGGATGGGTGCACTTCGTGTTGCGCTGGGACCGCGAGGGCACGCTCCGGATCGGGGCGGTGCAGTCGGAGGCCGGGCGCGCGCTGCTGACCTACGCGGGGCTCGACCCGGACGACGTGGACACGATGCTCCTCGTCGAGCGAGGCACGCCCTACGCGAAGTCGGACGCGTTCCTGCGCGCGGTCCGCTACTTCCGCTTCCCGATGCGCCTGCTGGCGATCGGGCTCGTGGTGCCGCGCTTCCTCCGCGACTGGCTCTACGACCGCGTCGCGAAGAACCGCTACTCCCTCTTCGGCAAGAAGGAGCTCTGCCTCATCCCCGCCCCCGAGGAGCGCGCGCGCTTCCTCCCCGGCTGACCCCTACTCGACGTCCCAGCACCCCAGCGGGACGCCGGCCACGGGGAAGAGGCTGTCGGCGCGCATGGGATGGTTGACGCGCTTCTCGAAGGACAGGACGTAGCGGCCCGGGCTCAAGCTCCATCCCACGTGGCTCGCGACCGCGCCGGTGTCGTCGTGGAAGCCCCACGACCCGAGCGCTCGCGGCCAGTCGGCCCCCGAGTCGACCACCGGGCGGATGCCCTCCTCCTCGAAGTAGACGCCGCCCGCGAAGGCGAGGAAGGGCCAAGGCCGAGGCAGCTCACCGCCCCGTCGAGGAGGCAGCGGCGGCATCGGCTCACCGCCGAGCGTGAAGGTCACGTCGACGGTCACCGCGTCGAGCGACAGGTCGAGCGTCGTCGGCTCCCGGACCTCACCGTCGAACACGACCCGGGCGCCCATCGGCCAGGGCGGGGTGGCCTCGTCGTCGTCGGTCGGCAGGTAGTACACCCGCACCGCGCCGGGCACGACGCGCAGATCGCTCTCGGCGTCGCCCGCCCACTCGACCGCAGGGCCACCCGTCTCGACTTGCCACTTCGCCCCCGCACCGAGCGCGGGCGCGCCGTCGAGACGCAGCTCGAGGGGCACCGTCGGCACCGAGATGTGGAGCGGCGCGCCATCGGCCACGACGACTCCCAGCTCGGCGTCGGGGAGCAACGTCGGGCAGCCCTCGTGCACGCCGCGCAAGGTCACGCGGTGCTCGCCCGGCGTGACGCGCACGCGGCGGTGCTCGCCCGGCGGCAGGACGAGGGGGAGAGGGTGGTCGCCCACGCGCACCTCGCCGACGCAGCCCGGCGGGAGCTCCGCCGGATCCATGCCCTCGATCTCCACCGTGACGTCCACCTCGACCATGGGGACCTCCAGAGCGGCGGTCAGGCCCTCCGGCGGCACGACGATCTCGGGCAGCTCCGGCGGCGGCTGCGGCCAGGAGCGATCCGGGCAGACCTCGACCCGGTAGCGGCCCGGGACCGCCCAGCCTCGGGCGTGGCCCGCCGTGATGGACAGCTCCGGTCCACCCGTCCCGGGACGCCCCGCCTCGGGCAGTGGCTGGAGCCTCAGGCACGTCCCGGCGTCCGGCGCGGCGCCCCCGGCGAGCGTCACCGCGAGCTCCACCGGGGCCGCGGGCGCCTCCACCACGACTTCTTCGGCCAGCGCCTCTGCGGCGAGCTCGATCGTCCCCGGCAGCACCCGGTTCGGCGCGCCGCTCCCGCGCAGCGTCACGAAGTACCGGCCCGGCGACATCGGGAGCAGCGTGATCGGCGCGCTCGCATCCTCCACGTGGGCCCACTGATGCGTGGAGAAGTCGGCGGAGTGGACGATGACCGTTCGCACCCCGTCCCACTGCGGGGCGAGGTCCAGCCGCAAGGTGCTCGTCACCCGCTCGAGGTCGAAGTCGAGCCGCGTGGTGTCCTCGTCGATCTGGACGACGCCGATGTCTTCGACCAGCTCTCCCGCCTCACCCCACTCGATGCGCGCTCGGTATCGGCCCGGCGCGAAGCGCACGACCACGCTCTGGCGCCCGGCGTAGGGCAGGGGACCCTCCTCGACGAGCGGCACGCGGGCCACGTGGATCTTGTGGTCCCCTTCGAAGAACAGGGTGCCGGGGACCGCGACGGTCTCGGGGAGGGGCTGGCCGTCGAGCGTGACCCGGACCTCCACCGGGTGCGCCGGGATGTCGATGACCGCGCGACGCCCGGTCCTGCACCCGGTGGTGCAGACGCCGCCGCTCCCGAGGTCGCACACCTCGCCGGTCTCGCAGTCCGCGTCCCCTTCGCAGACGATCTCGCAAGGCCCGCAGTCGACCGCGCCACCGCACCCGTCGTCTCGCGCCCCGCACTCGTCCGGCGCGCACGTGAGCGCGACGCAGGCGTCGGCGCGCCCAGCGTCGTCCCGCGCGGCGTCCGGGACGCGGTCGTGGGTCGCGCCGCAGCCGACGAGACAGAGCACGAGCATCGCATACCGCCGCGACATCCACCCACGGTAGCAACGGAGCGGTCATACTGGAAACGTGACCAACGAACCGCTCCCCTGGCCCCATGGCCTGCCGCGCGGCGACGTGGACGAGGCCCTCGTGATCGTCAGCGACGTCGAGATCGGGCCCGGCGGCCCCACCGACGACTTCCCACAGAGCGACTTCCTCGGAGACCTGCTGCTGCGGTACTGCGCGCCGCCCTTCGACGACGTGCCGCTGACCGTGGTCTTCGACGGCGACACCTTCGACCTGCTCAAGACCCCGACGAGCGACGGCGCCTTCCCGATCCACATCACCGAGGCGATCGCGCTCGACAAGCTCGAGCGGGTGCTCGCGGCGCACGCGCCGTTCGTGGAGCGCCTGCGTCGCTTCCTCGCTCACCCGGGCGCGCCGCGCATGATCAGCTTCGTCGTCGGGAACCACGACATGGAGCTGCTCTTCGCGGGCGTGCAGGAGCGTCTCCGCGAGGCGCTCGGGCACCCGGAGCGGGTGGTCTTCCCCGGGATCCGTCACCAGCGCGGGCAGGTGCACGTGGAGCACGGGCAGCAGCACGATCCCCTCTTCGCGATCGACACCGAGCGGCCCTTCCTCGAGCACGCGGGGGAGACGGTGCTCAACCTCCCGTGGGGCACGGTGGCCCTGCTCGAGGTCGCGATGCAGTACCTGCCGGAGCTCCATCAGCTCGATCGGCTCAAGCCCAAGCGCGCGGTGCTCGCCGCGCTGCCGGAGGTGAAGGACCTGCTGCTCGGGGCCTACTGGCGCTACTGGACCCGCGACTTCTGGCAGAGCTACTGGGCCACCCGCGATCCCCTCCGGCGCGTGAGCTGGTCGATGCTCAAGGAGGTCGCCTACCGGTTCGGCACCGGCGACCCGGACGTCTCCATGCAGGACTGCCGCCGCCTCCTCCACGACCGCCGCGACGAGACGACGCTCATCGTCCTCGGGCACGAGCACGAGCCGGCGTGGTGGAGCAGCGCCGGCCGCCGGGTGCTCCGGACCGGGTGCTTTCGCAACGAGTGGGAGCTCGACGTGGAGGGCGGCGCGCACCGGCTCCTGCCCAAGGTCTACGCCGAGGTGTTCCTCCGCGGCGACGTCCCGGTGCGCTCGCACCTGGTGGAGGTCGACGCGCCGCCGCCGCCGGATCCCATGGTGCCCAGCGATCTGGCGGAGGTGCTCGACCACCTTCCGCGGCTGCGCGCGGCGCAGGTGGAGGGGGACCAGCAGGCCCGCCGCCGCCAGGAGCACTCGGAGTCCCAGGAGCCGAGCCGGGGCCTGCCCGGGTTCGTCGAGACCCTGCGCGAGGTCCTGGGTCGCGCCGGCGGCGTGTGAGATCGCTCGCTCTCGTTTGCGCGCGGGCCGTTCGCACCTCACGTTTCGGCCCTTCCATGGGAGCCCACGTGAAAAGCATCTCGATCGCGCTCGTCTCGCTCGCCCTCGTCGCCTGTGGCGACGGCATGGCCATGCCCGACCCGGACGCGGGCCCGCCGCCCGCCAACACCCTCCGTGACGGGGCCGAGGCGCAGTACGCGCCGGTCTACGAGGCGGTGAGCTACACGGCCGGCGGCTGGGACCGCGAGTGGCTGCCCAAGGACCTCGCGGTCCACCCGGACGGCCAGCTCTGGCTCGTGCAGCAGATGGAGCGCGACCCCGACTTCGACGATGACACCGAGTGCACCCAGCGCGGCCTCTCCGGCGCGCCGAACGACTGCGTCTCGCAGCAGGGCAGCACCGTCGCCATCCTCGATCCCGGCGCGGCCGAGCTGGCCACCGCCGAGAACGGGCGCGCGAACGTCGTCGTCGACGCCAACTCCTGGCACTTCATGCGCCGGCCGTCCTCGATCGCGTTCGGCGCGGCCGAGACGACCCTGAACCCCGACGACCCGGGCGCCGAGGGCGCCGGCCTCACCGAGCCGGTGACCTTCACCAACACCTTCGCCACCTGCCACGAGCACTGGACCGGCAACCCGACCGACATGCCGGCCTTCATCGGCCCGACCCTGTGGACCGCCGACCCGGCGATCTACAACGGCGAGAACGGCATGTTCGACTGGTCGAACGGCTCGCACCTCGACATGGTGCACGCCACTCAGTACTGCATGGGCATCGCCCACGAGCGCGACAACGTCTACTGGACGTTCAACGGCGCCGAGGGGACGCTCGACCTCTACGACTTCGGCAAGCCCCACTTCCAGGGTCACCACGACCACTCGGACGGCGACGTCACCCGCTTCTACATGCCCGAGGGTGAAGAGCTCAGCCGGATGCCCTACGTGCCCTCGAACATGGTGCTCGTCGGCAACCACCTCTACCTCGCCGACACCGGCAACGGCCGCGTGCTTCGCTTCGACATCGACTCCGAGGTGAGCGAGGAGTTCAGCTTCCGCACCTTCGAGAACCTGCCCGCCACCGGCATGGTCGGCATCGCGTACGAGGTGCTCCTCGACGCCGAGACCCTCGGCGCGGAGTGGGGCGGCGCCAGCCAGCCCAGCGGCCTGGCCATGCTCGACGACGAGACCCTCGCGGTCGCCAACCACGCGACCGGCCACATCTCGCTCTTCGACCTCGACGGCACGCCGGTCCGCACCCTCGACACCGGCACCGGGGTCGGCCTCGGCGGCATGACCGCGCTCGACGGCACCCTGTACTTCGTGCAGATGGGCGAGCGCCGCGTCTACCGCATCGACGTGATCCCCGCCGAGATGTGATCGAGCGGCTCGCGGCGGGACAGCCACTCCTCCGGGAGCGGCGTGCCCGCCGCGGCCAGCAGCCCACCGACGATCGCGCAGGTGGTGTCGCGATCGCCCAGCGCGGAGACCGTGCGCCACATCGCCTCCGGGTAGTCGTCGCGCACGTGGGCGGCGACGAAGAGGCAGAGCGGCACGGTGTCCGGGGCGCTGACCCCCGAGCCGTTCCCGAGCGCGACCGCCGCGTCGACCATGCCGGTCTCGGCCGGCAGACGACGCGCCGCCTCGATGCCCTCGCGCGTGTAGCCCCGCGGCGTGCGCGCGGCCGTGGCGTCCAGGAGCGCGCTCGCGGAGATCGCCGGCTCTTCGACCAGGATGGCGGCCGCCACCGCGATCGCGACGGCGCCGGCCATGCCCTCCTCGTGGGCGTGAGTCACCTCCGCGCTCGCCCGCGCCTCCTCCGCGCACCGATCGAGGTCTCCGGCGAACCAGGCGCCGAGCGGCGCGACCCGCATGGCGCCGCCGTTGCCGAACGAGCCCTGCCCTCGGAACGCCGCGCGAGCGGCGCGCCTCCAGCCCTCGCCCTCACGGACGCGGCGGAGGATCTCGTGAGCGCCGGCGCCGTAGCCTCGGCTCGGGTCGTGGCGACGCGCGAACGCGGCCGCGAGCGCGTCCTGGTCGATCCGCCCGTGCGCCTCGAGCACCTCGACGACCGACAGCGCCATCTGGGTGTCGTCGGTCCAGCGCCACGGACCCTCGGGCAGCTCCCGGTCCCGGATCCGGGCGTAGGCCTCGGCTGGCTCGAGGAAGAACCGTTCGCCGAAGGCGTCTCCGACCGAGAGGCCGTCCAGGGCTCGGAGCGCGCGATCGAGGGGGCTGACCATGCCCGACGATGCCTCGCTCGAGCTCCCCAGCGCAACCACGGGGATCACAAAGAGGCTTGCGGTCTGTTTTGTGTCGTGGGAAAACGGGTTGCATGGAAGTGTTGCTCGGTATTCTCCCCGCGGTCTTCTTCGCCGGCGTCATGGGGGTGGGCGCCATCGCCTTCGTCGTCTACGGCCAGAAGCGCCTGGGGCAGCTCCAGGAGCAGACCCGCGACTACACGGCGGGCGCGGTCGCGCAGCGCCTGGGCATGGAGGTCGTGCGCGGCGCGCCGGGCCAGAACCTCTGGATCACGGGCAAGACGGCGCTCGAGTCGCAGCACCTCGACATCTGCGTCGCGGGGCAGTGGGCGGGGGTGCCGGTCGACATCGTCTACTACCGCGACGTGCAGCACGAGAAGCACAACTGGACCGAGATGACCGTGCACTCCGAGTGGGAGGTGCGGATCGCCGCGCACACCGAGGCGAGCTTCGGTCACTTCGAGGTCATGTTCCGGCGGCCCAAGGCGCACAACACCGTGACCTCGTTCTTCCGCAACCCGATGCCCGAGCTCCGCACCGGGCACCCGCAGGTCGACGCGACCTACCGGGTGACGGGGGACAACCCGGCGATCGCCGAGGCGCTGGGCGAGCTGCTCGCGCCGCTCATCGGCCTCGAGTACGTGCACGTCGTGGGCGCGCCGGGCCGCGTCTCCTTCCGGCTCGACCGCGGCGCCGCCGGGCGCGGCAACGAGATGATGGGCGTCGCGTACGCGCTCTACGACGCCGAGCGCGTGCTGAACGTGCTGACGGCGATCGTGCGGACCGCCGAGGGGCGCGCGTGAGCGGAGAGCCCGGTCGGGGCTGGGGCCCGCCGCCCGCCGCGCGCCCGAACCCGGTGGCCAACGGGCTGGAGGAGGAGCCCCTCGAGGACAGCGTGTTCCGGGCCTTCTTCGGCGTCCCCCGCTGCGTGCGCGGCGGGCGGCGCTGGCTCTACGTCGCGCTCACCCTCGTCGCCGTGCCGGTGCTCGTGCTCGGGTGGTTGATCTACTTCGGCCGGAGGCGGCGCAGCCGGCGTGGGCGCGTGGAGCCGTCCGCGGTGGGGGCGGTGCTGATCGTGGCCACCGGCGGCGTCTACCTGGGCTTCCTGATGCTGGGGGAGGTCTGGGGCTGGAACCCGCACCTGCTCGCCGCGCCGTGCACGCTCGCGCTCGCCGTCGCGCCCCTCGTCGGGCGCGTGATGTTGAAGCGCGGGGGCGCCGGCTCCGGCTGATACCGTCTCTCCATGGAGAGGCTGGAATCCATCGCCTTCCTCGCGCTGTGCCTCGGCCTCCCGCTCGTCATGGCGGCGCTGCTCCTGCGCCACTTCGTGCGCTGGCTCCTCTCTCGGCGCCGCGAGGGGCGCGCGGTGAAGGCGCTGGGGTGGGAGCCCTCGGGGGAGGGCGCGCTCCGGGAGGCGCTCGAAGACGCGGGTCTCCAGGTCGGGGAGCGCACGCGTCTCTTCGACGTGCGGCAGCGCCGGGGGCTCGTCACCGCGAGGTGCCACCGACGTGCGATGGGGGGCGCCAGGTCGCAGACGTCGGGCGAGCGCCGCGCCCTGCTCGTGGTCCCGCGCGAGGCGCCCGGTCCGCGGGGAGTGGCGCAGCCGAAGACCGGCGGTCTGCTCGAGTCGATCGTGCTCGGGCTCGGCGAGGCGCTCGGGGCGCGGGCGCTCGACCCGGAGGGGTGGTCGTGGGCCCACGTCCACGGGCCCGGAGGCTGGCTCTCCGCCGCCGACGCCGACGCGGTGCGCGCCCTGCTCGGGCCGCAGGATCGCCTCCACCTGGGAGCGCGCCACGTGGTGCTGTCCCGCCCGGCCGAGCATCTCGACGGCCTGCTCGAGGACGGCCCCGCGCTGTCCGAGACCCTCCGCCGGCTCTGACTGGTCGCCGCGCGGCGGGCGCCTACCTCGTCCCCGGAGGAGACGAGATGAACGCGCGCACGCTGATCCTGACGCTCGGCCTCGCGCTCGCCGGATGCGGCGGCGCAGAAGAGGCCGACGAGCCCGCCGAGACGACCGCCGAGATGGAGGCCACGAGCGGGTCCGAGACCACCGGCGAGTCCTCGGCGACCCCGCCGCCCGGCCGCATGAGCGAGGTGCTCACGGCGCTGGCCGGGGATCCGCTCCTGACCGTCTACGTCGACGGACCGAGCGCGGTGGAGGACGGGCCGATCGCCGCGGGCGAGCCGGTCACCTACGAGACCCAGGTCTACGTGCACAACGACGGTGACCAGCCGGCCGCGATCGATCAGGCGCAGGTGAAGTTCGCCATCTACTCGACCGCTGACGACAGCCGCACGCCCTGCATCGACATCGACGACACCGGACCTCCGGAGCACGTGGGCCAGGACTCGATGGAGTCGTTCCGCGGCATCGCGCGCTGCACCTTCCCGGAGGCCGGGACCTACGAGGTCCACACCTACGTCAGCTTCGCGGCGGGTGAGCTCGACGGAGACTTCGACATCGAGCGCCACTTCGCGGGCCGCATCGAGGTCGAGGCTCGGTAGGCGAGGTCACAGCGACTCGCTCGCGACGGCGCTCCAGCAGGTGGGCGCGCACCCCGGGCCGTTCGGCATGTTCGGCTCGCCCGCGTCCACCGCGACGGTCTCGCGCCACAGCTCCGTCCCGCCCTGCGAGACCGTCACGTCGACCGACTCGAACGGCGCGCCGTCGGGGTTGAGCTCGGCGTCGCCGAAGGGCTCCGTCAAGGTGACGACCACCGTGGCCTCGTCCCAGCGCAGGGTGGCGAAGCGATAGCCGAAGCAGCTCGCCATGTCGTCCGCGGGCTCGGGCCCGACGGAGCACCGCAGCTCCTGCTGAGGCGTCGTGATCTCGACCTGGTAGGGGCCGCTGGCGAGGTCGAGGTCGTGGGAGAGGCGGACCTCCAACGTGGAGGTGCAGTCCACGAGGGTGCACTCGAGCGAGCACGCGGTGAGCAGGCCCGCGAGCGCGGCGAGGGTGACGGTCGTGCGCACGGC
Organism: Myxococcota bacterium; assembly: GCA_036149055.1. Classification (GTDB taxonomy): domain Bacteria; phylum Myxococcota_A; class Polyangia; order Polyangiales; family Sandaracinaceae; genus JAVJQK01. Next base: position 12,864 of record JAYZQJ010000112.1, read on the forward strand.
CGGAGCATAGCCTTCCCATCGGCGCTTCGGGTCCTATCGAATGCGCGTGAGCTTCGAGCCCCGAACCGATCCTCGACGCGTGCTCGCGTGGAGCGCCGCCTGCGCGGTCGCGCTCGGCCTGGTGGTGCTCTTGCCGCAGGCCCTCTCGGTCGTGCTCGCGGGGTTCGCCGGGGTCGTGCTCGGGGCCGCGCTGACCGCGGCGAGCGAGGCGATCTCCAAGAGGACGCCGCTCGGGCGCAAGGCGGCGCTCGCGCTGGTCATCGCGCTCTCGATCGGCGTCCTGGCGTCCTACGTGGTGTGGGTCTTCGAGGTGACCGTGCCCGAGCTGCAGCGTCTCGGCGGGCGGCTGCCCGAGGCGATCGCCGAGCTCCAGGACCAGCTCCGCGGCTGGGGGCTCGGCCGGGTCGCGGACGCGATCGGCTCCCCGGCCGGCGCGCTCCAGCAGAGCGACACCCTGCGCGAGCGGCTGCTCGGCGTCTTCTCTTCGACCCTCGGCGGGCTGGCGGCCCTCGCGCTCATCGTCTTCGTCGGCATCTACACGGCGATCCGTCCGGACACCTACATGGAGGGCGTGGTCGCGCTCTTCCCGCCGCGTCGCCGCCCGCGGATCCGCGAGATGATGTGCACCCTCGCGAGCACCCTGCGCTGGTGGCTCGTCGGTCGCACCCTCTCGGCGGCGGTGGTCGGCGTGGCCACCGGGCTCGCGGTCTGGGCGCTCGGCGTGCCCATCCCCCTGACGCTCGGCGTCGTGGCCGGCGTGCTGACCTACGTGCCCAACCTCGGCCCGGTGCTCACGCTCGTCCCCGCCGCGCTCCTGGCGCTCACGGTGAGCCCGAGCACCGCCCTGGTGGTGGTCGCCATCTACGCGGGCGTGCAGCTGGTCGAGAGCTACGTGCTCACGCCGATGGTGCAGGAGGTCGCGGTCGAGGTGCCGCCCGCGCTGCTCCTCTTCGCGCAGGCGCTCTCCGCGGTGTTCTTCGGCATCCTCGGCGTCGCGCTCGCCGCGCCCCTCGTCGCGGTCGCCCTCGACCTGGTGAAGGAGCTCTACGTCGAGGACCGGCTCGAGGCGGACGCCGCGCCGGCCGAGTGACGCCCACCGGTCGGGAGCCGCACCTCGCAGGCCCCGCTCGCCGCGTGCATCACCGCGCTCTGGACCGTGATGTCCATGCGCACGCCCGGGTCCATCAGCACCTCGAAGGCCTCGTCGAAGGAGGCGGGCCGCGAGCGGAGGGCCAGGTAGGTCGCGCGGTCGAAGCGCTTGCAGGAGGTCGCGGCGAGCGCGTCGTCGGGGCGCTCGAAGCCGTCGTCGATCGCGCGATAGTCGTTCGTCACCGTCACCAGCCCGTTCGCCGGCGTCCGGAGCGCGGAGCGCGTGCTCGTCCGCTCGATGACGACCATCTCGCCGGCCTTCGTGCCGGTGACGAGCAGCAGGCAGTCCGACGCGATCGGCGTGTCGGCCAGCCGAATCACCGCCTCGTCGTAGCTGCGGGCCTCGTCGAAGACCTGTCGCAGCAGCAGGGTGACGGGGAGCGCGAGGGGCTTCGGCTCGGCGCTGATCACGGCGTTGAGCGAGACGGCGAAGCGGCCCTCGGCGACGCCGGTGAACACACCCACGAACCCGGGCCAGCCGACGGAGCGGTAGGGGGTGGGCGCGCCGTCGTACTCGCAGACCAGCGTGTGCTCCGAGAGCATGCGGCGGTCGGTCCACCAGTCCAGGTTGCGCGCGTGCAGCGGGCCCTCGGGCGTGTCGACCGCGAACGCCGTGCACCCGAGCACCGCGTGCATCGCGTCGTAGTAGAGGTTCGCGACGAGCGAGGCGTTCGGCGTGATCCCGATCTCGTCCGCGATCGCGTCGATCTCGGCGCCGAAGGCCTCCGGCACGCACGCCGCGCGGTACGCGTCGACCAGATCGCCGAAGACCTCGAGGCCGCCGAGGTCCCGCACGTAGCTGTCGGCCAGCTCGCGCGCCTCCTTCGCCCAGGCGCCGATCCCCTCCCAGCGCCGCCCGGGCGCCTTCGCCAGATCCACCGAGAACGTCCCGAGCATGCCGCACCGTAGCACGCTATCGTGACGGGATGCCGCGCTCCGACGTGCTGACGGGCAAGCTCGACGCGCGGGATCGCGCGACCCGAAGGCGGCGGCGATCCCGGACGGCGGCGTCCGTGGATCCGCACGATGTCTTCGAGGCGTGGCTCGCGGGCTCGCGGTACGCGGGCGTCGCGCCGGGGGCGGTCGCGCGGATCGACCTCGACGCGTTCGTACGCGACAGCGGCGAGGTCCCGCTCTCCCCTGCCGAGCGCCTGCGCTCGCCCGGGGTCGACCTGCAGCGACGGCGGGGACCGGCGCCGCCGCCTCAGCCCTCGACCGCGTGTTCTGAGCGATCCGCTCGCGCACCTGTATCGGGCCTACGCGCTCTGGGATCTCGAGCGCTTCGCGGACGCGGTCGAGGCCTTCGAGGCGGTGCCGCTCGAGGGGCTCCGGGGCGAGCGCGCCTGGCGCGTGGACGAGGTGCTGGAAGAGACGGCGCGCTGCCGATTGTTGGCGGGTGACCCCATGGGAGCGCGCCGGGATTACGAGCGACTGGTCGCGCGGTTCGAGAAGGAGCCGCGGCGGATCCGGAAGCTGGACCCCGGGCTGATCGATCGGGTGCTGGAGGAGCACTTCGCGGGCCCGCTGCTGGAGAGATATCGAGCCACGTGTGTCGCGGCGGGGCTCGTGTGACCGACCGATACGATTGAACCGACGACATTCATCCAGACGAGGTGAGGGACCGGCCCGCAGAGCCTCGGCCAACCCGCTCCCGCCAGAGCCGCGGGGCGAAGGTGGCAACGCCGGAACGATGGAGGAGCTCATGGAACACGACATCAGAGAGCTGGCCCGCGACATCTCGAGCCGGCCGCGCTTGCTGGAGGCCGGGAGCGAGGAGGGCCGGCGCTTCTATCGCTGGAGCGTCACGGACCTGCTGGTGGCCGTCGACGCGCGCGAGGTGCACCTGGCCCGCAGGCGCGCCCGGGTGGCGATGCCGCGGGGTCGCGTGCCGGCGCTCATCCGCGCGACCGATCGCTGGGCGAAGGCGAGGGAGCGCTGGGCCGCGTTCTACGCGTGGGGGTTGCCGCCGGTGGGCGCCTTGGCCCGGTACTACCTGCCGCCCTACGCCGAGGACCCCGTGCAGGTGGGAGGGCGCGGCGCGGCCGGCGCCTTCTCCGGGCGGGACACGCTGCGCGAGCTCCCGCCGACGCCGGTCGCGGACGGAGTGACCCGGATCGCCGAGTGGTGGCGGGTCGAGGAGCGGGTCGGGCCCCCGGAGGGCGCGCTCATCGGCGAGCGCTGGACGGTCGGCGACGCGCTGGTGCTGGACGCGCTGCGCCGGGAGCTGGTCCTCGGGGTCGACGACGAGGAGCTCCGGCTCCGGAGCGGCGACGCGCTGGTGTTTCGCGCGATCTACTCGCAGGCGTGGCCGCGGAGGTCGCGCAGGAAGCGGTCGAGATCGCGCCGCTGAGCGCGCTCGAGGTTCGGGTACATGCCGGGGCGGGTGGTCGCGATCGCGGCCAGCCCGTCGTCGTCGCCGTAGAACGTGATCTCCTCGTCGCCGCGGCGGAAGCTGCAGCGGGCGGGCCCGCGATCGCACGCGAGGTCCTGCCCGGTGTAGCTGGCCATCTGCTCGGCGAACGCGGCGCGGGCCTCGTCGCCGCAGTGGTGATCGCTGACGAGCTCCGGCACGAGGCCGGTCTGCTCGCTGACGAACACCGAGAAGCGCGCGGGCGCCGGGCGATCGGTCGCGTGCGCGGCGCGCCAGAGCGCGCAGACCCCCTCGCCGGCCTCGACCCAGCTGCGGACCGCGCGGCTGTCGGTGCGGGGCACGCGGGAGGCGTGGTGCACGATCGCGTCGAGGGAGAGGCGCTCGCCTTCGGTGCGGAAGTAGAACGAGTAGCCGCTGCCGTCCGGCGCCTGCGAGGTGCACCGCGAGAGATCGCGATCGCACCGAAACGTGTCGCCTTCGTTCACCGCGAACGAGGTCCCGGGGTGATCGGCCACCTCGCTGACGTCGCAGTGCTGGGCCACCCCCGTGCGCCCGCTGTCGTGCGTGCCGACGCCGCGCTGCGGATCGACCAGCCGCCGCAGCACGTCGGCCTCGAAGGTCGCACGCTTCAGCACCTCGAAGATCGCGTCGGCGTCTCCGGCGACGATGGGCTCCGGAGGCGCCTCCGCCTCTTCGGGCTCCGGCTCCGCCTCTTCGGGCTCCGGCTCTTCGACGGGCTCCGGCTCCGCCTCTTCGACGGGCTCGGGCTCGGGAGCTGGCTCGGGCTCCACCCGAGCCGTGGTGGTGGACTGGTTCTCCGTGGCGCCCCCACAACCGAGCGCGAGGACGAACCCGAGGCACAGCCAGCGGGGACTCATCTTCGACATGGCGCGCACTCTAGCAGCGCGCGGGGAACATGCTCCCGGCTCCCGACGTCCGAAAAAGTCCCGTGATTGTGTACGCTCGGGGGACATGACGTTCACGAGAGCCCTCCTCGTCGCCCTGCTCACCCTAGCTTGTGATGGCGAGACCGTGACCGACGCGGGCGTCGATCCGAGGGGAGACGCCGGCGTGGAGCTCGATTCGGGCCCTGCGACGGAGGACGCGGCGACCGAGGACGCCGCGACCGGGGACGCGGGCGCCGAGGGCTGCCCGCCGGCCTCCGCCCTGGATCCGATGGCGCTCTCGCGGCGCACCCTCCGCGCCAGCGGCTGCGCCGCCTCGACCGCCGACACGCCCTGCGCCGACCACCTGCTCTACGAGCCCGCGAGCCCGGCGAGCGATCGCCTCTGGGTCATGCTGCCGGGCACGGGCATGGAGCCCGACAAGCACTCGTGGATCGGGCAGATCGCCGCGCACGTCGGCTTCCGCGCGCTGCTCCTCAGCTACGACACCTCGCAGAACGTCAACGAGTTCTGCCAGGCGGAGGGCACGCCGACGTGCCACGAGGCCGTGCGGGACCTCTTGCTCACCGGCGGCGAGCGGAGCGCGGGCGGCGAGACCTACCGCGTCGACCCCGCCCGCTCGGTCGTGGGGCGCCTGCTCGCCGTCCTGCGAAGCGAGGCGTGGGGCGCCGACTATCTGCGGCGAATGCCGGAGGGCCCGACCGACGTCGACGCCGTCGACTGGAGCCGCGTGGTGGTCGTCGGCTTCTCGCTCGGCGCCGGGCAAGCGATGCGCCTCACCCAGCGCGCGCCGACCGCGGGCGCGCTCTTCATCGACGGCGCCAAGGACCCGTGGGAGCGGGTCGGCGACACCACGCGCTACGCCGACTGGCCGACGCAGCCCATCCTGGCGCCCGCCGACGCGCTCTACGGCGCCTATCACGTGGACGGCAGCGACGTGGAGGCGCTCGTCGAGCAGTGGCGTCGCCTCGGGGTCACCGACGTGCGCGCCGACGTGGACGCCGCGGCGATCCCGCCCGACGCGCGCGTGCTCTTCACCGCGCAGACGCCCCCGAGCGGCGTCACGCCGCACCTCTCGATGGCGCGCAGCGCCGACATGCCGGCCGACGTGGACGGCACCCGCGCGAGCGGCGCCGCGGACGTGCACCTCTACGCGGCCTACTCGAGCGTCTTCTGCGCGCTGAGGTGATGCGGATGAGGGCGACAGCTTTGGTGGCTTTGATTCTGGTGGCCTGCGATGGCGGCGGCGCGACCGACGCCGGGTCACCTCCCGACGCCGCCCCCGTGACCGACGCGAGCGTGATGGACGGAGGAGACGCGAGCCTCCCGCTGGCGCCACCGCTGGACGAGGCGCTCGACTGCCGACGGGCGGGCTCGGCGGGTGGGCTCCCGAACGGCACCGAGCTGATGCGGGTCGACGTCGATCTCGAGCGCTACCCGGACGCGCTCTGCAACGACGGCACCGGCGGCGTGTTCTTCGTGCGTCGCGCGTCACGCCCCGAAGACCGGGACCGCTGGGTGATCCAGCTCCTCGGCGGCGGCAGCTGCCCGGACGGTCAGGGCTGCGCGAACCGCTTCTGCGCCGAGGGCAGCCACATCGGGGCGTTGAAGATGTCGAGCCGCGAGGCCCCGAGGCGCGGCACCACCGGCGAGGGCATCTCGAGCCCGCGGGCCGACAACCCCTTCGCCACCTGGAACCACGTCGTCGTCTGGTACTGCAGCTCCGATCTCTGGTCGGGCACCGCGCGGGACGTGACCCTCGAGGCCGAGCACCCGACCCGCGGCGAGCCGCTCCGCTACCGCGCGCACTTCCTCGGCGCGCGCATCTTCGACGCGGTGATCGACACCCTCCGCGCGGAGCCCTTCGCCTACGTCGACGCGGCGGGCGCCGAGGTGGCGATGCGCGATCTCGACGCCGCCGAGACCGTGCTCCTCGCCGGCGCGTCGGCGGGCAGCGGCGGCGTGCGGAACCAGGTCGATCGCTTCGCCGAGACGCTCGGTCCCGACGTCGACGTTCGCGCCGTGCTCGACGCGGTGATGTCCCCGTCGCGCGAGCGCCTCGGCTACGCGGGCTCCACGCTGTGCGCCGAGCGGGGCCTCTGCTCTCACGAAGATCACCTCCGCCCGGTGTGGGAGCAGACCCGGGCGTTCCGCGCCGCGGTGGGTGACGAGAGCTGCGTGAGCTGGCACGCCGCGAACGACCCGGGGAGCGAGTGGCTCTGCGGCGACCTCGACCACGTGCTGCGCCATCACCTCGCGACGCCCTTCTTCTTCCGCCAGGACCAGTCGGACGGGCTCGTCATGCCGAACACGCTCGCGTTCGGCTACACGGTGCCGAGCCGCGGCGACGCGACGATGGACGAGCGCCTCTTCGCCGAGCTCATCGCGGAGGAGACGGAAGAGCTCACCACCGCCGCGTGGTGGACGAGCGAGGCCCACGAGCCGGTCGACGTCGTGCCCGGCGGCTTCAGCCCGCGCTGCGGCCACCACGAGACGCTCCGCAGCGAAGCCGCCACCTACGACGTGAGCGTGAACGACGGCGCCTTCCTCGAGGCCCTCGACCGCTGGCTCGCCGGCGCCCCGGTCAGCGCCGTCGCCCGAGACCCCGCCACCTTCGCGTGTCCGTGATCTACCGCCTCTGAGAACGCCCAGCGCGATTGGGAAACGAGGAAACTCCGTCCCAGAGTCAGAGGCTCTCGAGGTGGGCGAGGAGGGCGGCGCGCTCGGCGTCGTCGAGGGTCGTCCCGTAGGAGTGGCCGCGAACCGGTCCGGGGCGACGGCCGCGCTCGTAGCCTTCGTCGAAGCGGTCACGCCCGAAGAGGTCTTCGAGGCTCGGCACCGAGCCGTCGTGGAGGTAGGGCGCGGCGTCCGCGACCCGCACGAGGGCCGCCGGGCGGTAGCCGCCGGTGCCGCGCGCGTGGCCCATGGCGAGCTCGGGGTCGGTGCCGACGCGCGCCGCGGGCGCGAGGGAGTCGCCGGCCCCGATCTCGTTGTCGTGACATCGCGCGCACTCGCGCTCGAAGACCCGAGCGCCCAGCGCGGAGGGCGGCGCGCGTCGCGGCGGCGGCTCGATCGCGTACAGGAACACCGCGAGCGCGAACACGAGCTCCCGGGGCGGGCGCGCGTGGTGGTGGTTCGCCTGGATGTACTGCGTCTCCTGACGCACCAGCAGCGCGAGCGGAGACTCGTGGGTCAGCGTGCCCGCCTGGGTCAGCAGCCGCTCGTGGCGCAGGCCGTAGAGATCGGGGATCGCGATCGGCGTGTCGGCGACGTCCTCGATCACGTCGGCGCGCCCCGGCCCCCACGACTCCCAGCGCGCGCGCACGTCGGGCTCGATCTCGCGGCCGCGCGCCTCGTAGTGCGCGATGCGGACTCTGCCGTAGTCGAGCGCGCGCCGCGCCCGGCCGGCGATCGCGGGGCCGCCCGCGGGGAGTCGGTCGGCGTGGCAGAGCGCGCAGGTGATCCCGACCTTCGGCGCGCCGTCGATGTCCCGCATCCAGACCAGGCCGGGCATCGTCCCGTCGTCGTCGACGATCACCCCGAGCGCCTCCGCCAGCTCGGGGTCGCGCAGCGTCGTCTCCCAGAACGGCTCGTGCCGGAGCGGCAGCTCGAAGAACACGCGCTCGCCGAGGGCGCGCCACCCCTCCCAGCTCGACGGACGCTCCCCGCCCCACAGCGGGCGCGCCCGGTCGCTCAGCGTCACCCGGCCGGACTCGCGGAAGCGGGCGGCGCTGCGCCGGGTCACCCGCTCGGTGCGCGGGTTCCATACCGGGAGCGCGTCCCAGCCGCGGGTCCGCAGCCCGTAGGAGCCGAGGCGCGTCTCGGCGTAGAGGTTGTGCCGGCTGGTGAGCGACGCCTCCATCCCTGCGCGCCGCGCGCCGTCGTCCTCGAGGTAGCGATCGGCGTGCGCGAGGATCCACGCGTCCGACCACGGCTCGAAGCGCTCGGGGGCGGGCGGCGCCGGACGGACGGAAGCAGCGCGCTCGTCGTCACACCCAGCGACGACGAGCGCGAGAGCGAGCAGGCGAAGGGCCCAGCTCAGGTCACCACCTCGGCCTCGCGGCTCGCCGGCTCGAACTCGAGCGTGCGCTCGATGCCGTCGATGCGGACGTCTGCCTCGATGCGGAAGCTCATGCCGTAGGTCCGGTGCGCCTCGCCCGAGCCGATGGCCGACCAGTCGGGCGCGTCGAGATCATACGACACCGCGAGGTCCGCTCCCTCGAACACCATCTGGTCCCAGGCGATGTAGCCCTCTTCGGTGAAGCGGCGGGCGTTGCGGCTGCTCAGCTCCTCCACCAGCTCGCCGTCCATCGTGTACATGCGCACGCGCAGCACCTCGAACGGCACCGGGTCTCCGCTCTCGGCGGCGACGAGGCGGAGGCGCATCCCGGTCTGGGTGCAGCCGAAGCCGCAGCCCGGGCCGTCGCAGTCCCCGCCGATGAGCCCGGGGCCCTCCGCCGGATCACCGGGCTCGCCGCTGCTCCCGCAGTCGTCGCCCAGGGTGACGGCGGCGATCGACGCCTCGACATCGAGCGCGCTCTCACGCGTGTGGCTCATGCAGGCGGTGAGGAGCGCGGTGGCTCCGACCAGGGCGAGAAGGATCTTCAGGCTACGGTTCATCGGGCTGACCTCCGTTGGGACACCCCGTGCTCTTCACTCGGTGTGCCAAGCCGTTCTTGGCCGGAACGTGCCGAAGGTGCGTGCCGGAGTGTGCCGGTCGGGCTCAGATCGAGGTCGACGTCTCTCGGGCCAGCTCGCTGCCGTCGCGCGACACGACCACCTCGACGGACGTCACGGCGGGCTCCGAGGAGGAGTCCTCTCGAAGGCTGACGGTGATCGTCGAGCCGTCCCAGGCGACCTCGGCGTCGGTCGCTCCGGAGCAGCTCTGCCGCTCGGCCGTGAGCGCGGGCCCGACCGAGCAACGCACCGTTCGGTCCGCCGTGATGACGTCGAGCTCGAGCGCGCCTTCGGACAGGTCCGAGGAGTGGTCCAGCTGGACGGTGAGCGCCGAGGAGCAGTCGGCGGCGCTGCACTCCAGGGACATGCTGCAACCGCCGAGAACGAGCGAGCCTCCGGCGAGCACCGCGGAGAGAAGACGAGGAAGTCGAAGCGTATTCGTGTTCATGCCGCCCGCGCCGTGCGCATCCCGTGCCAGTCCATACACGGCAACCTCCGCTCCCGAGAAGGTGCCGGCCTGTGCCAGAGCGTGAGCAGATCGAGACCACGACCGGAGACGAGCGAAGCGAGGTCGCCGCACGCGCCACCCCGCCCCTGTTCGGTCCCGCGGCAGCGGGCGGTCAGCGAGTGCGAGCCGGGGCGCTTCACACCCCCTTCCGAGCGACTGGGCCGAGACGACGGCAGGCGACGAGCGCAGCGAGGTCGCCGCACGAATCACCCCGCCCCCGTTCGATCCCGCGGCAGCGGGCGGTCAGCGAGTGCGAGCCGGGGCGCTTCACACCCCCTTCCGAGCGACTGGGCCGAGACGA
>JAYZQJ010000113.1:0-3874 GCA_036149055.1 Myxococcota bacterium
TCCCCGCCCGTGGGCGCGATGGGCACGGTGGTCGCCCCCGCCCCCCCGCTGGTCGCGCCCGCGCCGCTCACCACCACCGGGGCGGCGACCGCGACCGAGCTGGCCCGCGTCCCCGACGGCCCCGCCACCCCGATCTTCGGGGCGCTGGAGGTCGGCTGGGACCACCTCACCAGCCTCGGCGCGCGGGGCGAGCGGGCGGTCGCGCTGGTCACCGACGGCCGCGAGAACTGCGCCGAGGACGACCGCGACCGGGTGCTCGCGCGCGCGGCCGAGGAGCGGTCGACCCGCGGGCACCGGACCTTCGTCATCGGCCTCACCCAGAGCAACAGCGATCTGAGCACCCTGGCGCTGAACGGCGACACCCGGCGCAACGACACCTGCGTCGCCGAGTGCACCACGCCGGCCTGCTCCATCGACTCCGACGTGCCGTGCCCCGAGACGGGCGCGATGTGCGCGAGCTTCCCGGACGGGGAGGGCGGCGCCACCCGCAGCCCCGGCTTCTGCGGCTGCGTGGACGACGGCGACTGCCCGACGCCGACCACCTGCGGCATGGAGGACGGCCAGCGCGTCTGCGTCGGCACCCCCGACTGCTGCCACTACGACGCCACCCGCGCGAGCTTCGAGGCCGACTTCCGCGCCGCGCTCGACGCCATCGTGGCCGAGGTCTTCGACACCTGCGTCTTCGACCTGCCGCGAGGCGACGACCCGGCGTCGTTCGACGCGAACCAGGTCAACGTACAGGTCTCGCTCGACGGCGGCCCGGCCGAGACCGTCGGCCGCTCGAGCGACCCCACCGTCGACTCGTGGGACTACACCGACGCCTCCCAGGAGGCGATCCGCATCCAGGGCGAGCTCTGCGACCGCATCCGCGACGCCGAGGCGACCGTCGAGATCGTGCTCGGCTGCCCCACCGTCCTCATCTGAACGGCAACGCTTCCGCAGTCTCGAGCTCGAGCGCGCTACCGCGGGTGCGCTGAGATGGAGGAGAAGGAACGGACCTCGGTCACCACACCGCGTTCGTCCAGCACGAGCTGCGCGGGAATGTCCCACGCCTCCAGGTAGCAGGAGGCCCGGCCGTGAACGGGTCGCAGTTTCCAGTCGCCGTCGACCGTCTCCAGCACCTGCTCCGTGGTCATCCCGGGGGTGAGCAGCGCTACGAGGTGCTCGTTCGAGAGGACGTGGAGGGCGCGAGACGCCCAGCTTCCGTACCATTGGGAGAAGCAGAGGCCGGTCGGGTAGAAGAAGAGCTCACCTCCGACCCAGATGGTGCCCCGGCTCTCGCCGTTGACGACGAGGTACGAGTAGTAGGCGCAACCCTGGTGGCAGAGCTCGAGGAGCCCGGGGAACTCGTCTTCGTCCTCCCGCCGCCAATCCCACTCGGCCATCGGTGCACCCTCCGTGCTGGTCTTCAGAGGGAAGGGGCGCGCGAGATGGTGAGCGTCGGAGGGCAGTCGCTCCAGGCCGTAGTAGGGACCTGCCGGGCCGTCCCCGACGCTGCGGAGGAACTCTCGGTAGTCCGCCGGAAGGCTGACCCCGACCTCGCACTCGAAGTCCGCGACTCGGCGTTCGGTCAGCGGCTCTCGAAGGCGGTAGCGATGCCCCCAGCTCCCGAAGACTCTGAACCCGCGATCGCGTCTTCGGAGTCGCGCGAGAAGAACTGCGATCTCGTCGATGGAGTAGCTCGTCGATATGACGTGACGATATCCGCGCGTCAGTACCGGCGCAACGAACCCAATGGTCGCCGTGACCGAGAACGGCGCGACGAGGAGAGAGCCCCGCGGTGCGTTGGCGTGTCGCGGGCTGCTATCCTGCCCCTCCCGGATGGCGCCGACGGCGCCTGACGGGTCGCGGACGGAACTGGCCATGTGTCTCGACAAACCTCGCGTCGCCGTCGGTTTCGACGAGAGGGTCGCCGAGGGTCTCGTCCTGCTGTGTTCGTCGGACACGCGCACGGCGTCCGATGGCTCGACGCTCCAGCTCGAGGCCGGCGTCGTGGATGACCTCCACATGGCGGACGCTGGTGAGGGCGGGCGGAGAGCGCCGCGGCGACGATGATGACGCTGGTCGAGAAGCAGCGGCGAGCGTTGGAGGAGCTGCGGCGAGCGCTGGCGGAGTTCCTCCGCGGCGAGATCGACGCGTCCATCTTCATTCCCCACTATCGAAGTCTGTTCGCGCCCTTCGATCCGCCCGGCCTGGCTGCCGCGGACCTCTCTCCAGCCGAGCGCCATGAGCTGGACGTGTACGTCGAGCTCATGGGCGGATGGTTCGGAGAGAACGACGAGGCGGTGCCTCGCCGAGCCGACTGGCGCTACGGGGTGGATGTCGAGCCTCATTCGTGGGTCGACCAGCCCGCGTACCGTCGCTCGATCATTCGAAGGCTCGCGGAAGCTGGCTTGTCGCTCGATCGCCTCTCCTGAGCTCGACGGGCGCGGAACCCCCGTCCTCTGCACAACGAGCGCGTTCGAGCGCTCGAGACCCCGCCGAAGGGATGACGAGCTGCGCCGCCGCGGCTTCACCGTCGTCGAGTACACTGAGACGGCGGACGGCTTCGAGCTCGAGGGGTGAGCGTCAGTCGGCGCCCGGCTCCGCGTCCTGGAGTGACATGGACCACGTCTTCCCCTTCGGTCGTCCGGCGGTCGCGGCAGCCCCAGCGCCCCGGCCGGCGCCGCTGTTCATCCTCGGCGCCTACCCCAGCGCGCTCCACATCCACTGGATCCCGCCGGCTCCACACCGGCCCGTCAGAGCTCTCGCCGTGGACGTCGAGCCTCACGCCTTCTGGAATGGCGCGGACGAGGAGGAGCGCGTCGAGGCGTGGAAGCGGCGGGTTGGTTGGGTCGAGGCTTGGGGCCTCGCGCAGCCAGCGGGGCGACTCAACGGATCGTCGGGGGCCTGGGTCGACACGAACGTCCTCGGTCCCCTCGGCGTCCAACGCGCTGACGCTTGGATCACGGACTGCTTGCCCCACTACTGTGCCAGCGCTGGCGGCGCGCGGCGCATCGCCGACACCTACGCGCCGTTCGCCGTCGCGTATGGCCTGCCGGCGGCGGTCCTCCCGGAGCATCCCTCGGAGTCGGTGATCGTGAGGGCGGCCGCGCGCGAGCTGGAGCGTCTTCGCGCGGAGCTGCGGACAGCGTCGCCGGGCGTGGTCGTCACTCTGGGTAACGCCGCCCTCCGGGTGCTGCGGCAGATCGTCGACGGGGAGCTCCCGCAGAGGCTGAGGAGCGACGCTGCGACCTACGGGAAGCCACTGCCTGCGCGGTTCGAGGGCCAGGCCTTCGAGGTCCTCCCCCTCGCTCACCCGGCCGCGCCGACACGGTACCAGGACGCGCACGCACGCTGGCAGCTGGCCTCGAGGGCTGTCGCCCGTCGCAGGTGATCCCGGCGACGGCTCGACGGCGCCGCTCACATCGGCCCGCCCGAAAGGGCTGGGCCGCGCGACCGCTCCGAATCGGCGACTACGCGAACACGTCGGCGAGGCTTCCTGCGGTCAGGATGCGCTCCGCCCATCGATCCAGCTCTTGCTCCGAACCGGCTCGGATCCGCGCCACGGTCTCGGGGCCCGGCTCTCCGAACTTGAGGCGAAGCTGCTTCACGAGGATCTCGGCGCGGCCCTCGGCGCGCCCTTCGGCGCGGCCCTCGGTGCGACCTTCCTCCCGCTTCTTGATCGCGAGCATCTCCTCGAGCTCCATGACTTCCTCCCGCACGCGTGGGCTCGTGTACCGCAGAACCTCGGCGACGAGGTCCTCTTCGGGGCGGCTGATGATCGAAAGATAGCTGAAGAGGCTGGCCAACGCCTGCCTGCCATCGCCGGCCGTCATCACCTCGTCGAAGAGGCCCGAGAGGTCGGCCAGGGTGGCGACGAAGCCCCGGTCGA
>JAYZQJ010000114.1:0-13985 GCA_036149055.1 Myxococcota bacterium
ACCAAACCCTCCAGCAAGAAGCAGCGCGAGCCGCAGGGCCCCCAGCGCCCCGTCGCTGGGGTCGCGGCGCGAGCGCGCAGCGCGACGCGCCGACGGAGTCGGGAGGGGGGCCCCATTGGCGCTTTGCCCAATGGGGGGAGGGTTTGCACCAAACCCTCCAAAAAGCTCAGTCCCGACGGCCCGTGGGATCCTCGGGATCGAAGCCGTCGCCGACCACCTCGGCCTGCCACTGCTCGATCGGCTCCAGCGAGTCCTCGGGGTGCTCCTCGCCGATGGCGAGGAGGTGGAAGAGCGCGTCGCCCTCGTTCACCACCGGGAGCTGGGTCTTGCCGATCACGATGCCGGGGTGCGGCGCCGTGACCTCCGTCGGATCGTGGCCGAAGGGATCGCCGATCGTCCCGAGCACGTCGCCTTGCTCCACGCGGGAGCCGAGCGAGACCCGGGCCCGGAGGATGCCGCCGACGGGCGAGCGCACCCAGCGGCTCTGGCTGGCCACGATGGGCTCGATGCGCTTGGCGTCCTTGCGGCGCGCGAGCATGCCGAGGTGGTGCATGACGCCGAGCACGCCGCGGAGGCCGGGGCGGATGGCCCACTCGTCGAAACGGAGCGCCTCGCCGCCCTCGTAGACCAGGAGCGGCACGCCCTGCTCGGCGACCGCGGCCCGGAGCGAGCCGTCGCGGGTCTTCGACTCCAGGGCCACCAGGGCGCCGAAGTGGCGCGCCATCTCGAGCGCGGTCTCGTCGCCCTCGGTGATGCGCAGCTGCGGCAGGTTCGTGCGGTGCAGCGCGCCGGTGTGGAGGTCGATCCCGTGGGTCGCGTTCTGGACGACCTCCTCCATGAAGATGTTGGCCAGGCGCCCCGCGAGCGACCCGCGCTCGGAGCCGGGGAACGACCGGTTCAGGTCGCGGCGGTCGGGCAGGTAGCGCGAGTAGCCGATGAACCCGAAGACGTTGACCACCGGGACGGCGATGAGCGTGCCCTTGAGGCGCGAGAGCGCCTTGGTGCGGAGCAGCCGGTTGACGATCTCGACGCCGTTGATCTCGTCGCCGTGCACCGCCGCGCTCACGAAGAGGCTGGGCCCGGGCTTCTTGCCGCGCACCACGTGCACCGGCATCGAGAGGTCGGCGGCGGTGGGGACCCGCGCCACCGGGATCTCGATCGTCGTGCGCTGCCCGGGGTGCACGTCGACGCCCCCGATCGAGAGGGGGGCCATGTGGTTCTTCGCGTCCATGGTGAATTCGCCCGCATCATGCGTCGCGCGGTGCGCGAAGCAACGAAGATCAGACGGCCAGCCCGCGCAGCACGAGGCGGTGCAGCCGCTCGAGCTCGTCCATGATCTGCTCGCGCGGGGACTCGAAGATGGCGGGGGGCGCGAACGCCCGGTAGGCGAGCAGCAGGGTGTGGGCCTCGCGCTCGGGCTCCGAGACCGCGAGCTGGCCCCGCGCCGCGCCCTCGGACAGGAACCGCGCGAACAGGCTCCGCTCCCGCTCGGCGAAGCTGCGGTGCGCGTCCTCCACCCCGGGGCAGGCGCAGCCGAAGAGATCGGCGCCGTGCGGCCCCTCCGCGTTGTCGAAGAAGGCCTGGACCCGGGCGCTCAGCGCCGCCGCGAGCCGCGCCGGGGCCGGGTCTCCGTCGCCCCAGGCCGCCTCGACCGCCGACAGGACCCGCTCGTGGCGCCGCGCCGAGAGCGCACCCAGGATGGAGTCCTTGGTGCGGAACTCGAGATACACGGTGCCGACGCCGACCCGGGCCTCCCTGGCGATGTCGGCGACCGTCGTCTTGAAGGGGCCGTAATGACGAAACAATCGGCCAGCGGCTTCGAGGATCAGGAGGCGACGGTCGGGGGTGTTCATAAGGCCTCGGGGGGCGACGTCCAGTCGTTGACTGAGCCGTGAACGATTTTAGGTTTCGTTCATCACTCACGCAAAGGCTCGATTCTCGGACCTTGGAAAGGACGGCTCCACGATGAGCGTCGGAACCTTCGAGCGACCCCTGCCGCTCTTGCCTCTTCGCAGTGGAATGGTGCTCCCGGGGGCTTTCGTCAGCCTCCCCATCGGGCGGCGGCGCAGCCGCGCCCTCGCAGACGCGGTGCCGGTCGGCGGCACCTTCGTGGTCGGCGTGCAGCGGGATCCTTCCGAGAAGGAGCCCGGGCTCGACGACCTGCACTCGGTCGGCGTGCGCGTCCGGGTCAAGCAGAAGTCCGACCGCGGCAACCGCGGAGTGCTGGTGCTCGTCGAGGGCCTCGACCGCTGCCGGCTGGTGTCGCTGGAGGGCGAGGAGCCCTACCTGCGGGTCCACGCCGAGCCGCTCGGGGAGACCGGCGCGGACTCGCCCGAGGCCGAGGCCCTGGCCCGGTCGCTCCGTGATCGCCTGCTCGAGATGAACATGGGCGACAAGGCCTTCAAGGCGCTGCTCGACGGCGAGAAGGACCCGAGCCGGTTCGCCGATCGCCTCGCGGTCATGATCGACGCCGCCGGCGAGAGCCGGGTCGACGTGCTGCTCGAGACCGACGTGGCCAAGCGCCTCCGCCTGGTCGTGGACCTGGTGGCCAAGGCGCGCGCGGCGGCGGCGCTGCGCGAGTCGATCGACAGCGAGGTGCGCCGCTCGCTCGGCAAGAACCAGAAGGAGGCGGTGCTGCGCGAGCAGCTCCGGGCCATCCAGAAGGAGCTCGGCCAGGGCGGAGACGACCTCGATCCGCTGCGCGAGAAGCTCGAGTCGCTGAACGTCTCGGACGAGGTGCGCGAGCAGATCGATCGCGAGCTCTCGCGCTTCGAGTCGATGGGCCAGCAGAGCCCCGACGCGCAGCTCACCCGCAAGTACCTCGAGCTCATCGCCGAGCTGCCCTGGGACGACCGGGCGCCGGCCAGCGACGACCTCGTCGCGGTGGAGACGGTGCTCGAGGAGGACCACGAGCACCTCGACGAGCCGAAGAAGCGGATCCTGGAGCACATGGCGGTGCTCAAGCTGAGCGGCACCGCGCGCGGCACCATCCTCTGCCTCGTCGGACCGCCCGGCGTCGGCAAGACCTCGCTCGCGCAGTCGGTGGCCCGCGCCACCGGTCGCCCGCTCCAGCGCATCGCGCTCGGCGGCGTGCGTGACGAGGCGGAGATCCGCGGCCACCGGCGCACCTACATCGGCGCGCTCCCGGGCCGGATCCTCTCGGCGCTCCGCAAGGCCAAGGTGAAGAACCCGGTCGTCGTGCTCGACGAGGTCGACAAGCTCGGCCGCGGCTGGCAGGGCGATCCGGAGGCGGCGCTGCTCGAGGTGCTCGACCCCGAGCAGAACCACGCCTTCACCGACCACTACCTGGAGATGCCCTTCGATCTCTCGGAGGTCCTCTTCATCGCGACCGCCAACGACCTCTCGACCATCAGCGGCCCGCTCCGCGACCGCCTCGAGATCATCGAGGTGAGCGGCTACACGACGGAAGAGAAGAAGACGATCGCGCAGCGTCACCTCCTGCCCAAGGAGCTCGAGAAGCACGGCCTGAAGGAGGGCGCGCTCTCGCTCGACGAGGGCGTGCTCGACGCCATCGTGCGCGACTACACCCGCGAGGCCGGCGTGCGGCAGCTGAGCCGCGAGCTGGCGAAGCTCTGCCGAGCGGTGGCGCTCGACTGGGCGCGGCGGCTGCCCGCCGACACCACCGACGCGCGCGCGCCGGAGCCGGTCCGCATGGGCCTCGAAGACCTCCACGAGCACCTCGGGCGACCGAAGTTCTTCCAGGAGGTCGCGGAGCGGGCGCGCCCGGCCGGCGTGGCCGCGGGCCTGGCCTGGACGCCGGTGGGCGGTGACGTGCTCTACGTCGAGTCCACCCGGATGAAGGGCAAGGGCAAGCTCGAGATCACCGGCAAGCTGGGTGAGGTCATGACCGAGTCGGCGCGCGCGGCGCTCGCGTACCTGCGGAGCCACGCCGACGAGCTCGGGATCGATCCCGGCTTCCTCGAGGCGTACGACCTGCACATCCACGTGCCGGCGGGCGCGGTGCCCAAGGACGGCCCGAGCGCGGGCGTGACCATGTTCACCGCCCTCGCGTCGCTGCTGACCGGACGGCGCGTTCGCCCGGACACGGCGATGACCGGGGAGGCGACGCTGCGCGGCCGGGTGCTCCCGGTCGGCGGCATCAAGTCGAAGGTCCTCGCGGCGCACCGCGCGGGCTTCACCCGGGTGCTCCTGCCCGATCAGAACCGGCGCGACCTCGACGAGATCCCGGAGTCGGTCCGGGACGAGCTGGAGATCGTCTTCGTGAGCGACATGCGCGAGGTCTTCTCGCTCGCGCTCGAGGACGAGCTGCCCGAGCCGCCGATGGACGACCCCGGCTCCCGGACGGGCGGCGGCGCCGACGCGCCTCTCTCCGTCTGACCTCCTCCCCACATCCCACACACCACCCAGACGGGGGCGTCGGCATCGGCCGACGCCCCCGTCCCTTCGTGGGGCGGGCTACTCGATGCGGATCAGCTCGCGGGTGTCGTCGTCGAACGCCCAGAGCACGCGGTTGACGGGGTCGAAGCCGAGCCCGTAGTTCGAGGTGGCCGCGGTGCCGCCGCTCCAGTTCACGAGCACGTCCGGGAAGGCGTCGCCGCGCGGGCTGCACACGTAGCCCACGGCCTCGTCGCCGTACTGCACGTAGAGCACGTCCGCGAGCCCGTCGCCGTCGAGGTCGTCGGCGTGGAGCGCGTTGACGGTGCTGTTGAGATCGTAGAAGCCGGTGACGAGCTGCACGTCGGTGCCCGCGCGGCTGGCCCGCACGACCCGGTCACCGTCGGAGCACGCGAGGTAGAAGAAGCCCGCGTCGCCGGTGAGGCCCGAGCAGTCCGACTCGCCGACCACGGTCCGCGCGAGCGTCGCCGCGGCGGGGAGGCCGCCGCTGACGTCGATCGCCCAGATCTCGGTGGTGCCACCGACGGTGAACTCGTGGGTCGCCACGTAGAGGGTGGTGCCCTCCAGCCAGGTCGCGCGGAGATCGTCGGCCGGCGGCATGGGGAAGGTCGCGGCGTCCTCGACCAGGTAGCTGGCGCCCGCCGACTGCGAGAGGCGGAACACCAGGCCGCTGGTGGGCGAGCCGCTGGAGGTGGACTCGACGCTGAAGAGGTCATCGCCCCGGAGCGCGAGGCCGTAGCCGAGCTGCGAGCTGCCGAACATGCCCACCGTGTGGGCCGCCTCGGCGGCGCCGCCGCTCTTCGGGACGCGGTAGAGCACCGAGGTGCCGCCCACGAAGACCTGCCCGCCCAGCGCCGCGTCGCTGACGACGTAGTGCTCGGTGGTGGCCGAGGGGATGGAGGTGGCGATGCGGGTGACCGCGCCGCCGTTGACCCCGCCCACCCCCGGTGTGCAGCTGCGCGGGATCTCCCGCACGTTCACGAACATCGGGCTGGGCAGGGGCTCGGAGCCGCTCGCGGTGTCGACGAAGTAGAAGTAGTAGGTGGCGCCCGCCGTCACCGCCGCGGAGAGGGTGAGCGTCGTTCCGCTGAGCGCCGAGGCGCAGCTCGCCCCGGTGAGATCGCCGCACACCGCGCTCGCCATGATCACGTGGCGCTGGCTGTTGTTCTTCTCGAGGGCGATCTCGACCCGACCGTCGACGGTGGCGGTGAAGCTCGCGACGACGTCGCCTCCGGCGCTCGCCTGGCTGCTCGCGCAGGGCGCGGTGGCCGGCACGTAGTCGCGGGTGGTGGCGCTCCAGCGGAGCACGTTGAAGCCCGCGCGGAGCGGGATGGCGTCGGCGCAGGTCTCGCCGGTGGGGCCCATGGGGTAGCAGCCGCCACGGACGCACAGGTCGCCCGCGCCGCAGACCACGCCGCAGCCGCCGCAGTTCGCCAGGTCCGAGGTGACGTTCGCCTCGCAGCCGGTGGCGTAGCTGCCGTCGCAGTCGCCGAAGCCGGTGTCACAGGTCGCGACGACGCAGCCGCCGCTCGCGCAGCCGGCGGCGCCGTTCGAGACGCTGCAGCTCAGGCCGCACGCGCCGCAGTCCGTCGGAGCGGTCGCGATCGAGGTCTCGCAGCCGTCGGCGGTCAGGTCGGCGTTGCAGTCCCCGAAGCCTGGGTCGCAGACCGCGCGGCAGCTGCCCGCCATGCACAGGCCGCTCGCTCCGGCCGCGCCGGGGCAGACGCTGTCGCACCCGCCGCAGTGATCGGGGTCGTGGTCGAGGCTCACGCAGGCGCCGCCGCAGTTGGTCAGCCCCGCGCCGCAGCTCGCCGCGCAGACGCCGGCGTCGCAGACCGCGCCCGCCGGACAGACGTTGCCGCAGGCGCCGCAGTGCGTCGGGTCGCTGCCGAGGTCGACGCAGGCGCCGCCGCAGAAGGTGCCGGTGGCGCAGCGCGGCGCGCAGGCCCCCGCGTCGCAGCGCTCGTCCGCGTCGCAGGTCACGTCGCAGGCGCCGCAGTGCGAGGGATCGGCGGTGGGATCGACGCAGCGGTCGCCGCACTCGAGCTGTCCGCTCGGGCAGAGCACGCCGCAGGCGCCGTCGAGGCACGCCTCGCCCGCGTCGCAGGCCACGTCGCAGGCGCCGCAGTGCGCGCGGTCGGACCGGGCGTCGACGCAGGCGTCGTCGCAGACGGTGAGGCCCGCGCCGCAGCTGGGCGCGCAGGCGCCGTCGGCACAGATCTCGCCCGCGTCGCAGGTGACGCCGCAGGCGCCGCAGCTCGACCGGTCGGTCGCCAGGTCGCGACACGCGCCGGAGCAGTCGGTCAGGTCGGCCGCGCAGGACGTCGCGCAGGCGCCCTCGCTGCAGACCTCGCCCGCGTCACAGGTCACGCCGCAGGCGCCGCAATGCGCGGGGCTGGCGGCGAGGACGTGGCAGCCGCCGTCGCAGGCGTCCTGGCCTTCGGGGCACGAGAGCTCGCAGGCGCCGTCGGCGCAGACCTCACCGGCTCCGCAGGCGACGTCGCAGCCGCCGCAGTGCCGGGGATCGGAGCTCGGGTCGACGCACTCGTCGCCGCAGGAGAGCGTCGGGCAGTCGCCCGCGTCGTCCGGCTCGCCCGCGTCGATCTCGGGGGTCGCGCCGTCACAGCCGGCGAGGGAGAGGATCAAGAGAGGGAACAACAGCGCGGACGGACGAACGCGCCGCGGGGCCGGGGACCCGCCGCCTTCGAGGCCCGCGCAGGGGCCGAGGGAAGACATCCTGAACACCATCCGGGAGCCGGAGGTGGCTCGGACATTCCGAGCGTGAGACCCCGGCTCCTCGAGTGGGGCAATTTCAGAGCGCCGGGAGTCCGGCGAAAGAGAGGAGCGTGCGTTTACGCGGGGGCGCCGAGCCTCTCCACCGTGATCTCGCGCTCGAGGTCGGCGAGCACGCCGTCGAGGAGCGCGGCGCGGTCGACCGGGGCGACGAGGGTGACCACGCCCCCCTTGGCCACGTGTACGTTGGCGAGGTGACCGTGGGCCTCGACGACGTAGCGGAGCCACGCGACCTCGTGCTTGGCGACCCGCAGGCGCCGGGTGACGAGGCCCGGGCCGTCGTGGAGTGGAGCGGTCATGGGGGGAACGTCCCGGACCGACGCGGGTCGCGCAAGGGGGCCAGTGATACGATGGAGACGGGCGGCGCCCGCGCCGGAGGTTCCCGCATGACTCGACTCGCTCGCATCGTCTGGTTCCTGCTCCTGGCTGGCTGCAGCCTCCAGCGCAGCGGAACCCAGCCCGCCGAGGGCGTCGACGCCCGGGTGCCCGACGCCGACGTCGGCGACGGAGGCGTGCCGGACGACGCGGTCGTGCCCCCCGACACCGGACGGCCGGACACCGGCCCGCCGCCCGACGGGTGCGTGCCCTCGACCGAGACCTGCGACGGCGCCGACGAGGACTGCGACCGCCTGATCGACGAAGGCGTGACCCGCGCGTGCGCCACCGCGTGCGGCGCGGGCGTCGAGACCTGCGCGGCCGGCGTCTTCGGCGCCTGCGACGCGCCCGCGCCCACCGCCGAGGCGTGCGACGGGGTGGACGACGACTGCGACGGCATGATCGACGAGGGGCTGACCCAGGCCTGCTCGACCGCGTGCGGGAGCGGCGTGGAGACCTGCGTGGACGGCGCCTTCGGAGGGTGCACGGCGCCGGCGCCGGCGGCCGAGACCTGCAACGGGGTGGACGACGACTGCGACGGCATGACGGACGAGCTGCTGACGCGGTCGTGCACGAGCGCGTGCGGGTCGGGCATGGAGACCTGCAGCGCGGGGAGCTGGGGCGGGTGCACGGCGCCGGCGCCGGCGGCCGAGACCTGCAACGGGATGGACGACGACTGCGACGGCCTGGTCGACGAGCCGCCCGCGGACTGCGGCTGCACGCGCGGCACCCGCATGGGCTCGACCTACCTCTTCTGCGACCGACAGGCGGTCTGGACCACGGCGCGGGACTTCTGCGCGATGCAGGGCTACGCGCTCGTCACCCTCGAGACGGACGCGGAGGCGCTGGCGGTGGCCAACACGGCGCTGATGCTCGCCGACGCCGACTGGTGGATCGGCCTCAACGACCGCGCGGTCGAGGACACGTTCGTCTGGGTGAGCGGCAGCGGGGCGGGGTTCCGGCGCTGGTCGTCCGGGCAGCCCAACGACTTCGGCGGTCAGGACTGCGTGACCATCGACAACGGCGGCGCGTTCGAGGACCGGACGTTCTGGGGCGACAAGGACTGCGGGGAGACCAACCGCTTCATCTGCGAGACGCCCTGATCACGCCGGCCTCGGCGAGGAGGCGCTCGATCCGCGCCCAGTAGTCGGAGCCCGGGGGCGGCAGGTCGTTGTGGCCGCTCGCGTAGAGGACCAGCGCGGCGCCCGGGACCGCGGCGGCGAGCCGGCGGCCGTGCGCGGTGGGGATCACCTGGTCGCGCGTGCCGTGGAAGACGAGGGTGGGGCCGCGCCAGCCCGAGAGCGCCTCGAGCGTCTCGAAGCGGTCGACGATGAGGAAGCGCGGCACGTGCATCTTCGCCGCGACGTCCGGGACGCTGGTGAAGGTCGACTCCAGCACGAGGGCCGCCGGCGGGTGCTCCGGCAAGAGCGTTCCGATCGCGCCGCCGCCGAGCGAGCGCCCGTGATAGACGAGCCGGTCCGCGTCGATGGCCGGCTCGTCCCGGACGCGTCGGTGGAGCGCGGCCAGGGTCTCCGCGATCGAGGCCTCGCTGGGCGACCCCTCCGAGCGGCCGTAGCCGGGGTACTCCGCGAGCACGAGGCTCACGCCCATCCGCCGGTAGGGGGCGAGCATCCGGGGCCAGAGATCGATGAGCTCGGCGTTGCCGTGGGCGAAGATCACCGCCGGCCCCGGCGCGTCGGCACCGACCCCGTCGCCCGGGAGGAAGAAGGCCTCGACCCGCCCCTCCGAGGTCTCGAGCCACCAGCGCTCGAGGTCCGGGGTGTCGAGCACCGCCGGATCCGGGCGCACCATGTCGCGCGGGAAGAGCATCGCCCGCTGGAGCCGCGTCACGCCGAACACGAGCGCGACGATGACGCCCACCGCGATGACCCACAAGCGCCACCGTCGTCGCCTCGAAGATCTCCCCACGCGTGATACCGTAGCGCCCCCCCGACCCCGAAGTCCGAGGTTGTCGTCGATGCGTCGAGTCTGCTTCTCCTTCCTTCTGTCCCTCTCTCTGGTCTCCTGCGCGCAGGGCGGCGTCGACGACGACGCCGGCCCCACGCCCGAGCCCGACTCGAGCGTCCGCGGCGCCTGCGGCGACGGCGTCCTCGAGGGCGTCGAGGAGTGCGAGGGCGCCAACCTCGATGGCCAGAGCTGCACCAGCCTCGGGTACGCGGGCGGCGAGCTCCGCTGCCTCCCCGACTGCACGTTCGACAAGGACGTGTGCACCGAAGGGGCGTGCGGCAACGGCGTCGTCGACGAGGGCGAGGACTGCGACGGCGCGGAGATCGGCTTCGCCAGCTGCGAGCTCGAGGGCTTCGTCGGCGGCGGCACCCTGGGCTGCAACCCGGACTGCACCTTCGACACCCGCGACTGCAGCCGCTGCGGAGACGGCGCGGTCGACGCCGGCGAGGAGTGCGACGGAACCAACCTCGGCGGCGCGACCTGCGTCGACCGCGGCTTCACCGGCGGGACCCTCGCGTGCGGCGCCGGCTGCGGCTTCGACGAGTCGGGCTGCGTGGACGCGAGCTGCGGCGACGGAGCGCGCGGCGGCAGCGAGGACTGCGACGGCGCCGATCTCGGCGGCGCGACCTGCGCGGACGTCGGCTTCCACGACGGCGCGCTCTCCTGCAACGGCGACTGCACGTTCCGCGTCGCCGAGTGCCACAACTGCGGCAACGGGAGCGTCGACGGCGTCGAGCAGTGCGACGGCGCCGACCTCGGCGGCGCGAGCTGCGAGACCCGCGGCTTCACGCGCGGCACCCTCGGCTGCAACGCGGACTGCACCTTCGACGAGGGCGCCTGCGAGACCGCCGCGTGCGGCAACGGCCTCCTGGAGTCGGGCGAGGCGTGCGACGACGGCAACGGCGCGAGCGGCGACGGCTGCAGCGCGAGCTGCGCGATCGAGACCGGCTGGAGCTGCAGCGGCGCCCCGTCGAGCTGCGTCGGCAACTGCGGCGACGGCATGATCGTCGGCGGCGAGAGCTGCGACGGCTCCAACCTGGACGGGGAGAGCTGCACCGGCCGGGGCTTCACCGGCGGCGCGCTCGCCTGTGACGGGAGCTGCAACTTCGACGAGTCCGGGTGCACGACGACCAGCTGCGGCGACGGCACCATCGACTCCGGCGAGGAGTGCGACGACGGCAACACGGTCGCCTTCGACGGCTGCGACGCGACCTGTCAGGTGGAGGCGGGCTTCCACCTCCCGGTGCGCCTGACCGGCGGCGACGGCAGCAACCACGGCCGGGTCGAGGTCCTCTTCTCGGGCACCTGGCGGGACGTCTGCGACGACACCTACGCCGCCGCCGAGCGGCAGGCCTTCGCCGACGTGGTCTGCCGGCAGCTCGGCTTCACCGGCACCGGCCACCAGTTCCTCAGCAGCTTCGGCGGCGGCAGCAACACCCCGCTCATGGACGACGTCCAGTGCACCGGCAGCGAGCCGACGCTGGCCCAGTGCCCCTTCGCCGGCTGGAACCGGGAGAACTGCTCGGGGATCGAGGCGGTCGGCGTGCGCTGCATGCCCGCGGAGGGCGACATCCGGCTCGTCGACGGGCCGCACGGCATGGAGGGGCGCCTGCAGGTCTACCACTCCGGCGCGTGGGGCGAGGTCTGCGACGACTACTTCGACGGCTTCTACTCGGCCTACTACGGCTACAGCACGACCACGGTCTGCCAGCAGCTCGGCTACCGCGACGGCAGCTTCCTCACCACCTACGACGCGCCCACCTCGACCTTCGTGCTCGACGACGTGAACTGCACGGGCACCGAGCGCCGCATCGGGGACTGCCCGCACCAGCCGTGGGGCACCGAGAACTGCAGCGCGACCGAGGGCGCGGGCTTCCGCTGCGAGGTGCACGGGGAGGGCGACCTCCGCCTCGTCGACGGCACGGCGCGCAACCACGGCCGCGTCGAGGTGCTGCACGCCGGCGTGTGGGGCACCGTCTGCGACGACTTCATCAGCACGAGCGGGCCGCGCCAGACCGGCTTCATCTCGGTCGCGTGCGGGCAGCTCGGCTTCTCCGGCGCCGGCTCGGCCCCGACGAGCGGCTTCCCCGACGGCGTCGACCCGACCTGGATGGACGACCTCGACTGCGCCGGCACCGAGGCCTCGCTCCCGATGTGCACCTTCGGCGGCTGGGGCGTCGAGAACTGCGCCCACTTCGAGGACATCGGGCTCAGCTGTACGCCCTGACCGACCCGGGGTAGGGTCGCGCGCCGTGCGCCCCGCATCCGTCTTCAGCTCGCTCTCGCTCGCGGCGTTCGCGGTCGTGGCCGTCGTCGGCCTCGCGGACGTCGCCCTCGCGCAGGACGTCGCCCGGAGCGCGCCGGAGGGCATGCCGGCGTGGCTCTCGATCCTGCCGCCGCTGCTCGCCATCGTGCTCGCGGTCGCGCTCCGCGAGGTCGTGGTGGCGCTGGTCGCCGGCGTCTGGCTCGGGGCGACCTTCGTCAACGGCTACGACCCCTTCATCGGCCTGCTCCGCACCGCCGACACCTACGCCGTCGGCGCGCTCGCGGACGCCGACCACGCCTCGATCGTGATCTTCAGCCTGCTGCTCGGCGGCATGATCGGGGTCATCGCCCGCTCGGGCGGCGCGCTCGGCATGGCGGAGCTGGTCACGCGGGTGGCGAAGACCCGGCTCAGCGGCTCGATCGCGACCTGGCTCATGGGCCTGGCGATCTTCTTCGACGACTACTCGAACAGCCTGCTCGTCGGCACGACGATGCGGCCGATCACCGATCGCCTGAAGATCAGCCGCGAGAAGCTGGCCTTCCTCGTCGACGCCACCGCCGCGCCCGTCTCGAGCTTCGCGCTGGTCTCGAGCTGGGTCGGGGTCGAGGTCGGCTACATCCACGAGCAGTACGCGGCGCTCGGGATCGAGGGCGACCCCTACGTGGTCTTCCTCCAGACCATCCCCTACCGCTTCTACCCGCTGCTGATGATCGCCTTCGTGCTGATGCTGATCGTCACCAAGCGCGACTTCGGGCCCATGCGCGCGGCCGAACGGCGCTCGCTGCACGAGGGCAAGCTGGTGCGAGACGGCGCGGATCCGGCGAGCGACTTCGACGCCGAGGATCTGCGGCCGCCCGAGGGCACGCAGCCCCGGTGGATCGACGCGATGATCCCGATCGGCGTCGTGATCGCGACCGCGATGATCGGCATGTACCTGACCGGGCACGCGTCGCTGATGGAGGCCCGCGAGGCGGCGCTCGCCGCGCGCGACGCCGCCACCACGCCGGAGGCCGTCCAGCAGGCCGAGGCCTCGCTGCGGCTCCTCGAGGTCACGCTCCAGAACATCGTCGGCAAGGCGGACTCGCTGAAGGCGCTCCTCTGGTCGGCCCTGCTCGGCGGCCTCGCGGCGCTCGGCCTCGCGATCGGCCGCCGCACGCTCAGCGTCCGCGCCGCGATGGAGGCCTGGGTCGCCGGCGTGAAGTCGATCAGCCTGGCGGTGATGATCCTGGTGCTCGCCTGGGCGCTCGGGCAGGTCTGCAAGGACCTCGAGACCGCGGACTTCGTCATCCAGGCCATCGGCGGCTGGCTCCCGGCCGGCCTGCTCCCGGCGCTCGTCTTCGTGATCGCCGCCGCGACCAGCTTCGCCACCGGCACCTCGTGGGGCACGATGGGCATCCTCTTCCCCCTCGTCGTCCCGCTCGCCCACGAGCTCGCCCCGACCGACTCGACCGTGGTCCTGAGCAGCGTCGCCTCGATCCTCGCCGGCTCGGTCTGGGGCGACCACTGCTCGCCGATCAGCGACACGACCATCATGAGCTCGATGGCCTCCAGCTGCGATCACGTCGACCACGTGCGCACCCAGCTCCCCTACGCGCTCGCGGTCGGCGGCGTCAGCCTCGTGGTCGGCGAGATCGCCACCGGCCTCGGCCTCTGGGGCGCCCCGGTCGCCCTCCTCCTCGGCGCCGCCATCCTCTTCGGCATCGTCCGCTTCGTCGGCCGCCCGGTCGAGTGAGCCTCGTCCCTCGCCGGCCTCGTCTTCGGCGCCTCGCTTCACGGAGTATCGCCGTCGGCGCAGCCGGGATCGTCCCCGGAACGCGCGCTGCCTCGGTCGCGCGAAGTCTCGTGGTCGGCGCAGGTGAGGGAGAGGGGAGGTGGGAGGCGAGGAGGAATAGGTAGGCGAGCCGGCTGCCGCGCCCGCTTCCGGCCTCGCCTTCGCTGCCGCCCCCGCCCCCGCTACCGCTGCCGCTCCCCGCTCCCCGCTGCCGCTCCCCGCTGCCGCTCCCGCTGCCGGCCTCGCTGCCGCTGCCGCTCCCCGCTGCCGGCCCCGCCGCCGCTGCCGTGCCTCGCTGCCGGCTACGCCCCCGTCGAGTCCGCATGAGAGGCAGACGTGTTGGCGCCTCGTCCTCCTCCTCCGACGGTGCCGGACGCGGCCGGGCGAGTAAAGGACGCCTGCGGCGCCGGCTTCGCCGGCTGCGGGCCCTGCGGG
>JAYZQJ010000115.1:0-42596 GCA_036149055.1 Myxococcota bacterium
TGACTCTTCGCCCGCCTCGGCTGGATCCACGCCGCTCGACGTCCTAGACCGCGGCCGAGTCATGTCCCGCGGACGGCGCATCGCAGCATGGACCGGCATCGCCGTCCTCGTGGTCTCGCTCCTCGGAGCGCTGGCCTGGACCTGGTGGATCCCGGCGGCGGTCGACGATCGGGTCCGCGCGGCCGCCGCGCGACGTGGGCTCGACGCCGAGATCGGAGGCCTGGACATCGGCCTCGGGGCGGTCGTGCTCCGGAGCGTACGGCTCCGAGGGGGGCGCTCGCTCGTGGTCGACGTGGACCGCCTCGACACGGGCGCCGGCGTGCTGGAGCTCGCGAGCGAGGGGACGGCCGCGATCCGGATCCTCCGGCTCCACGGCGTCCACGTGACGCTCGACACCTCCGCCGACGACCTGGGGCAGGTGGTCGCTGCGCTGCGCGGCTCCGAGGCGGGGACCGACACGCCGAGCCGAGGGGAGCGCCTGGTGGAGCTCCAGGAGATCGCGATCTCGATCAACGACGATCGGGGGGCGTTGCTCCGGCTCGATGGCGGTGAGGTGAGCCTCCTGCCCGAGGGGATCCTTCGCGTCGGCTTCGACGCGGGCGAGCTCGCGCCTGGCGCCGACGACGGGCTGAGCTTCGGCCGGATCGCGGGCCGCCTCGAGCGCGACGACGAGCGCGGCTGGCAGATCGCCGACGCGCGGGCCGCCGAGGTGGCGGTTCGCTACCGGGAGCGGGAGGAGGGGGCCCGAGCGCCGCTGCGCGCGCGCCTCTCCACCGCGCTCGACGCGCTGCGAGCGGCGCTGCCGTCGGACGCGGAGCCGGCTCCACCCGAGGAGGAGCCGGAGGGGACGCAGGGAGAGGAAGACGCTGAGGCGGAGCTGGACGCCGCCGGTCTGCGCGCGCTCTTCGACGCCGGTCGGGCGCGGCTTGCCGAGGGCGCGCGGCTCTCGGTGAGCGGCCTGTCGGTGCGCGCGCAGGGGGAGGGCGGCGAGCGGCGGGTTCTCCGGGAGCTCGAGGCCGAGCTGGTCGTGTTGCCGCGGGATCGATACCGGGTGGAGGGCTCGGGGCGGCCTGGGCGCGGGGGCCGGCTCGGCTGGGATCTGACCCTCGACCCCGACGCGCTCCGAGCGGACGGGGAGCTGGACTTCCAGCGGCTGCCGTTCGTGCTCCTGGCCCCGTTCCTGCCCCGTCTTCCGTGGCACGACGCCGAGGAGACGCGCCTGAGCGGCGCGCTGACCATCCGGGGAGAGTCGGCCACGCGGATCCAGCTGGAGGGCAACGTCTCGATCGACGACCTGGCGCTCGCCTCGCCGCGGATCGCGCCCCAGCCGGTCGAGCGCATCGCGCTCTCGCTGAGCGGTCGGGCCGACTGGATCCCGGCCGACCGGCGGCTCGAGGTCGAGCAAGCCACCCTCGGGCTGGGGCAGGCGCGCGTCACGCTGACGGGCGCCTTCGAGTGGCCCGAGGACCACTTCCTCGTCGACGCCCGCGCGACGCTCCCGCCGACCGACTGCGACGTCGCCATCGGCGCGATCCCGGAGGACCTGCTCGCGGAGCTGGCCGGCTTCACCTTCTCCGGCCGGATCGGTGGGCAGGTGGTGCTCCACGTCGACTCGCGCGAGCTCGACGCCACCCGGCTGCGGGTGCACGTCGCCAACGGCTGCGTCTTCGACACCGCGCCGGCGATCGCGGACGTGCGTCGCTTCGAGGGCCCCTTCACGCACCGCGTCCTCGAGCCGGACGGCGGCGCCTTCGAGATGGAGACCGGCCCCGGGACCCTCGAGTGGACGCCGATCACGCGGATCAGCCCCTACTTCGTGCAGGCGGTGCTGGGCCACGAGGACGCGGGCTTCTATCAGCACGCCGGCTTCAGCGTGTCGTCGATCGAGCGGGCCCTCGTCCGCAACCTGCAGGAGGGGCGCTACGTGTACGGCGCGTCGACGATCACGATGCAGCTCGTGAAGAACGTCTTCCTCCACCGCGAGAAGACGCTCGCCCGCAAGGTCCAGGAGGTGATCCTCACCTGGTGGCTCGAGTCGGTGATGGAGAAGGACCAGATCCTGGAGCTCTACCTCAACGTCATCGAGTACGGCCCGAGCATCTACGGGATCCGCGCCGCGGCGATGCACTACTTCGGCCGCATCCCTGCCGAGCTGGGCCCCGCGGAGTCCGCCTACCTCGCGACCATCCTCCCCAACCCCAAGGCGTTCCACGAGCACTGGGAGGAGGGCGAGATGTCCGACCGTCACCGTCGTCGCGTGGAGCGCTTCGTGAACACCCTCGAGAGTCGAGGACGCTACGACGCGACCGCGGCCGCCCTGGCGCGGGAGCGGGTGGCCAGCCTCCGGTTCCACCGCCCGGGTGACCCGCTGCCCCCCTCGCCGTTTCCGCCCCCCGACGAGACCGGTCAAGACGTGGCGTTCGAGCCCTGAGCCCTTGCACTCCCGACCGCCCGCGACGAAAGTACCCCTCCATGCGGACTGCAGTACACGAATCCTCGGTGAGGCCGCACCGTGAGTGAGCCGGTCGACTATCTCGTCATCGGGGCCGGCCCCGCGGGCCTACAACTCGGATACTTTCTCGCGCGAAGCGAGCGGACCTACGCGATCCTGGAGCGCGAGGATCGGCCGGGCAGCTTCTTCGAGAAGTACCCGCGCGATCGAGAGCTCATCTCGTTCAACAAGGTCCACTCCATCTACGATGATCCAGAGATCTTGCTCAGGTGGGACTGGAACTCGCTGCTGACCGACGACTACTCCTTTCCCTTCAAGGAGTACTCGAAGCAGCTCTACCCGCACGCCGATGATCTCGTCCGGTATCTCCGCGACTTCGCGCGTCACTTCGAGATCGACATCACGTACGGCTTCGACGTCAGCCGCGTGTCTCGGCGGAAAGACGGTGTCTTCGTCGCCACCGACGCCGACGGTCGAGAGATCGCCGGAAAGATCCTGATCGTCGCCACCGGGCTCGACAACGCGTACATCCCGCCGATCCCCGGCATCGAGCACTGCGAGGGATACGAGGACGTCTCGTACGATCCCGAGGACTACGTCGGTCAGCGCGTGCTCGTCATCGGCAAGGGGAACTCCGGCTTCGAGTTCGCCGACCAGATCCTCGACACCGCGTCCATCGTCCACCTCGCGAGCCCGCAGCCCGTGACGATGGCCTGGAAGACGCGCTTCGCGGGGAACCTCCGGGCGAACAACTCGCGGCTCCTCGACATGTACCAGCTCAAGCTGCTCAACGGAGCGCTGGACTGCGAGGTGGTGTCGATCGAGAAGCACGAGGACGTCTATCACGTCACCGTCTCTTACGTTCACGCCGACGGCGAGGAGGAGACGCTGGTCTTCGACCGCGTGATCCGCGCCGCGGGCTTCCGGTTCAATCCGTCGATCTTCGACGAGAGCTGCGAGCCGGTGATGCGACTACACGGGCGCCTGCCGGACATGGGCCCGAAGTGGCAGTCGACGAACACCCCGAACCTCTACTTCGCCGGAACCCTCACGCAGATCCGTGACTTCCGGGTGAGCGCCTCGGCGTTCATCGATGGCTTCCGGTACAACTGCCGCACGCTCTTCCACATCCTCGAAGAGGAGCACTTCGGGGTCCGGATCCCGCACGAGACCCACCCGCTCCGGACGGAAGAGCTGGTGCGATTGGTCACCGACCGGGTCTGTCGCAGCAGCGCGCTCTGGACGCAGTTCAAGTTCCTCTGCGACGCGATCGTGTTCGACCGGGACAATCAGACGTTCTCGTACTTCTACGAGCTGCCGGTCGATTACATGCACACGATCCCCGACCAGGAGGGGCGCTTCGAGTACTACCTCGTCTCCTTCGAGTGGGGAGAGTGGGACGGCGACGTGTTCGAGGTGGAGCGTCACCCGCGGGCCGAGACGGCCTACACGAACGTGTTCCTGCACCCCATCGTGCGCCGCTTCAACCGGGGCGTGCTCGTCGCCGAGCATCACATCCTCGAGGACCTCTTCGGCACGTACTCCGCCGCGGGCGAGTCCGGGATCGTGCTGAAGCGGGGAGGTCGCGAGATCGATCGCTACCACCGGGAGGAGCACCACGAGCCGCTGACGAAGTTCTTCGACGAGCAGCTCGCGTTGCCGCCCGGAGGCGCCTACCTGCGCGAGTCCGAGCACCCCTCGATGGAGTGATCAGCCCGGCTCGGTCCGGTCGCGGAGCGCGGTGAGGACCTCGCGCAGCACCCGCACGACGAGCCGGCGCTCTTCATCGCCGGTGCGGAAGCTGGGCGTGAAGCGCAGCGCGTTGCGGCCGCCGTGGATGACGTTGACGCCTCGGCGGCGGCACGCGTCCTCGGCGCTCCCGACGCCGACCACGCGGCAGCGCGCGGGCGACAGCTCCATCGAGAACAGGAGCCCCGTCCCGATCACGTCCTCGACGACCTCCGGGAGCTCCTGCGCGAGCGCCTCGAGGTCGGCGCGGAACGCGGCCCCCTGACGCACGATGTTCTCGCGCACCTCCGGCGTCATCATGCGGAGGACCGTCGAGACCACCTCGAGCCCGCGGGGGTTGGTGGTCATCGTGTTGCCGTAGACGCCGGTCACGAACCGGGCGGCGGCGCTCGCCTCGAGGCCGAGCACCGAGACGGGGAACTGCCCCGCGTTGATCGCCTTGGACCAGCACTCCATGTCCGGCGCCGCCGCGTCCTGGAAGCCCGGGTAGTCGACGATGGAGAGCACGCCGTGCGCGCGCAGCCCCGCCTGGATGCTGTCGACCACGAGCAGCGCGCCGTGGGCTCGCGTCAGCTCGCGCGCCCGGTCGTAGTAGCCGCGCTGGAGGGCGCGGCCGGGGGCGCCCTCGCCCTGCACCGGCTCGAGGATCACGGCCTGGACGAACACGTCCTCGCGTCGCGCTCGCTCGAAGGCCGCCGCGAGGGCCTCGGCGTCGTTCGCGGGGACCGCCCACACCGAGTCGCGATCCTGGAACGACTGGAGGTGCGCGCGGTAGGTGCTCAGCGTGGAGTGCGACCACGCCGCCGGCCCGAGGGTCCGCCCGTGGAAGCTGTTCTCCATGCTGATGGCGACCGGCCTCGCCCCGGCGCGCGGGCCGTCGGCGCGGGTCATGTGGTGCGTGTGGATGTCGACGATGCGCGCCACGACGCTCATGGCCTCGGAGCCGGAGTTCATGCAGAGGAACCGCCCGAAGGGGCAGCCGTCCTCGCGCGTGTGGCCGATCTCGTCCCGGAGCGCGCGCTGCAGCCGCTGCTGGCTCAGGTGCGGCGTCATGATGTTCGCCATCGGATGAGGTCGGCTCAGGGCCTCCATCACGGGGGCGGGAGCGTGTCCGAAGGCGAGCATGCCGTAGCCGCCGCAGTCGAGGACGGCGGCGCCGTGCAGGGTCACGATCCAGGCGCCGCGCGCGGCGAGCGTCAGGTAGGGCTGGACGGCCTCGTCCGCGTAGAAGCTGAGGAAGCCGGCCTGGGCGCGGGCGATGGCGTCCGCCTCGTCGGCCCGCATCAGCTCCGCCTCGGGGCCCTGGAGACGGGAGGCTGCGGCGACGGCCTCCCGGGTCGCGGCGAGCAGGTCCGGGTCGCTCAGGAACGGACGGAGCTCGTCGTCGGACAGGCCGCGCGTCTGGCGGCGTCCGGCGCGCTCGCGGAGTCGGGCGAGGTGGGTGAGGACCTCGTGAGCTTCGTGCAGGGGGCGTGGCGTGGTGAGCTCCGGGGTGGAGAGCGGGCGGGGAGGGACCGAGCTCACGGCGCGTCCGAGGGGACTTCCACGCCGTGGCCGCGGAGGAAGTCTCGGATGGAGGGGATGTCCACGCGCTGGTGCTCGTTCCAGTCGCCCATGCAGCTCGGCTCGAGCTCGTCGATCACCGCGACGACGAGGTGACCCTCGCCCACGTAGACCGGGCCGCCCGAGTCGCCGAAGCAGATCGACTGGTAGCCGTCGGCCTGGCGGGTGTTGACGCCGAGGGCGCCGCGGTCGTCGAGCGCGTCGAAGCCGGCCACGCCGATGCGGCGCACCCCGTCGTAGCGCTGCGAGGGGTTGGCGACGTAGTCGAGGCCGAACCCGACCGTCCGGAAGGTGAGCGCGCGGCGCTCCTCCTCGGGCAGGGCGTCCAGGTATCCCACCGGGGCCAGCTCGGCTGGCTCGATGCCCTCCACCGGGCGCTCCAGCACCAGCACCGCGATGTCGTCGTTGTCGGCGCCGTCCGCCTGTCGCTGGCCCGGGCGGCCCATCCGGTAGCCCGGCCGGGAGTGGAGCGCGCCGAGGTGTCCGCGCTCCAGCTCGGAGAAGGGCGTGCTGGGGAGCGGCCCGCTTCCGTCGAACGCGACGCGCTGGGTGAACACCGCGCCCCACCGGATCTCGGCCGGCGGCTCGCGCCCGGTGATGCGCGTGAAGAGCGCGGGGAAGCCGCCCTCGTTGTGCGCCACGGTCACGACCCGGTCGGGCGTCACGAGCACGCCGGAGCCGACCGGGAACCAGGTGTCGTCTTCGAACACCGCCGCGACGATCGCGACCTCTGGGTAGGTGTCCTCGACGTCCTCTCTGCGGGCTCGCGGTGCCTCTTCGCTCACCGGCTCCTCCTCTGTCTCGGCGCTGGGCTCGTCGTCGACGTCGTTCGCGCGTGGAGGGGCGCCGCCGCAGCCGACCACGAGCGCGCCCACGAGCACGCGGGCGAGCGCGCCGGCGTGGCTCGGGCGCCCCCTCATCGGAAGCGCGCTTCCGGGTAGATGTAGTAGAAGCCTTCGAGGCGCGCGGTGTCGAGCACGTGACCCTCCATCGCCGCGCGCACGTCGGCGGCGGTGGGCTTCTCGACCGGCAGGCGCGGGACGTCGAGCGCGAACAGCTCGAACACGTACCAGTGGATCAGCTCGTCGTTCCACGGCGGACAGGGGCCGTCGTAGCCGAAGTACTCGCCGGACATGTCCGGGTCGTCGGCGAACCAGCCGCAGTAGTCGTTGAGACCCTGTCGCCCCACCGGCGAGTCCGGCCCCTTGCCCCTCGGGGTGACCCCCTCCGAGAAGGCGCCCTCCTCGAGCTGACGCACGGTGGGCGGGACGTCGACGAGCACCCAGTGGACGAAGTCCGCGCGCGGCGCGTCGCGGGGCACCACCCGGTCGGGGCGGTTGACGTCGGTCGCGTCGGCGGGCGCGTCGGGGTCGTGGCAGAGCAGCACGAGCGACTGGGTGCCCTCGGGCACGTCGTCCCACGCGAGGTGGGGGCTCCGGTTGTCGGAGAGCTCGAAGCGCTGATCCGCCGGGAGCTCGCGCGGGAAGAACCGGTGCCGTCCGAACGCGTAGCGGGTCGGCATGGCGCGACGATGGAGGAAGCCGTCGCTTCGCAGCTTCATCTCGCGCCCCCGGCCTCATCTGCCCGGGCGAGCTCCTCGAGCTGCCAGCGGACCCTGAGCGGTCTCATGTCGACCCACACCTCTTCGATGTAGTCGAGACACTCACTCTTCTTTCCGCGAACGCCGACCTCGATCCACCCACGAGGAATCTCCCGGTCCACGAACCAGATGGAGTACTGCTCGTCGTGGTTGATGACGACCGTGTAGTCTCGCGCGTCCTCTTCGTCTGTCACTCGCTCGAACCTCGTACCCCCGGGCCCCGAGGGTGCGACACTTCAACCACTGGAGGCAACCCCATTTCAAAGGCCAACTCCCTTCCGATGTTGTCGTTCCCGCACGCCGGGGGCGCCGCGCATCGCTACCACGCGCTGGCTTCGTGCCTGCGCTCGGCGACCCTCGTCCCCCACGACTACCCGGGGCACGGCCGGCGAGCCCGGGAGCCGCTCGAGGCGCGCCTGGAGGCGCTCGCGCGCGACGCGCTGCGCCGGCACCGCGCCCTGCTCGCGGCCGGCGGCTACGCGCTGCTCGGGCACAGCATGGGCGCTCGCGTGGCGCTCGCGCTGGCGGGGCTCTGTGAGCGGGAGGGGCTGCCGGGGCCGAGGGCGCTCGTGGCCTGCGGGAGCGAGGCGCCGGGCACCGAGCGGGAGCCGCTCCACCGCCTCGGCGACGACGCGATGCTGGAGGAGCTGGCCGCCCTGGGCGGGCTGCCGGCGTCGGTGGGCGAGTCGGCGCTGCTCCGCGAGTTCTTCCTGCCGGTGCTCCGGGCCGATCTGGAGGCGCTCGAGACCGCGCCCGCGCCGGAGCGCCCCATCGCCGCGCCGATCGTCGTCGTGCACGGACGTGACGAGGACATCGAGCCGGAGGCGCTGCGCGGCTGGGCCGACTTCACCTCGGGCGGCTGCGCCTTCGTCGAGGTCGACGGAGGCCACTTCTTCCCGCAGGAGGCGCCGGAGATCGCGGCTCGGGCGATCGACGACGCGCTCGGCGCGCAGCTCGGCGCGCCGAGCGAGTGAGCGCGTTCACTCCCCGGCGCGCCGGGTGATCGTGAACGTGACCCGCCGGTCCTCGGCGTGGTCGTCGTCTTCGGTGGCGCGCGAGCTGCCGAGCGCCTCCACGACGAGGCGATCGCCGGAGACGCCGCGGGCGATGAGCATGCGGCGGACGCGCTCGGCGCGCTGTCGGCTGAGGCGCAGGTTGAACTCCGCGTCGCCCGTCGAGCTCGCGTGGCCCTCGATCGTGACCACCTCGATGTCCGGGTGCGCGTTGAGGAAGCGGGCCATCTCCGCGACCACGCCGGCGGTGGCCCGGGTGGGACGGTCGCTCGCGCGGGGGAAGAGGATGCGCTCGGCGATCTCGGTCAGCTCGGCCTGCTCGGGGGCCTGGTCGGGGCAGCCGTCCTCGTCCTCGAAGCCGTTGCGGCTCTCCGCCTCGCCGGGGCAGGCGTCGTCCGCGTCCGGGATCTGGTCGCCGTCGTTGTCGGCGTCGGGGCAGCCGTCGAGATCCTGGAACTCGTCGATGTCCTCGGGCGCGTCCGGGCAGGTGTCGGTGGCGTCGGGGACGCCGTCGCCGTCGCTGTCGGTCTGCTCGTCGGGGCAGCCGTCGCCGTCCTCGTCGGTGTTGCCGACGGGGGCTCGGTTCGGGCAGGCGTCCTGGGCGTCCGGGACGCCGTCCGCGTCGTTGTCGGGATCCGGGCAGCCGTCTTCGTCGTCGAAGCCGTCGATGTCCTCGGGCTGCGTCGAGCAGCCGTCGACGCCGTCGGGCACGCCGTCGCCGTCCGCGTCGCCGGGGCCGGTCTCCGCGCCGCCCTCTTCTTCGCCGCCGAACGCCAGCGAGATGCCGAAGGTGAGGAACGCGCCGTCACCGGGGCCGAGGTCCGCCTGGTCGGTCTGGAAGATGTAGTGGAAGCCGACGAACGGGCCGACCCGCACGGCCCAGTGGACCGAGAAGTCGAACCCGATCCGCGCCTGCAGGCCGGGGCGCACGACGTCGCCGGTGAACACCGCGTCGCCGCCGACCGCGATCCAGAGATCGCCGACGTCGAGGTCGGGGATCGGGTGCAGGGCGAGCGCGAGCCCGAGGCCGTGGAAGGCGCCGTACCCGTTCTCGCTCGTGGCGCTGGTCGCGCGGAGGAAGTCGGCGCGGTAGCCGGCCTGGATCTCGAGGAACGGCAGGACGCCGAGCCCGTAGGCGACGCCGCCGCCGCCGCCGAAGTCGAAGCGGTCGCTCTGGTCGGCCACCATGGCCGCGCCGTTGAGCTCGAGGCGGAAGTTGTGGGTGCCCGGGCGCGCGAGCCCGGTCGCCGGGGACGCGAGAGTGGCGAGCGCGGCCACGAGGGCGATGAGAAGGGCTGCCGGGCTGGCGGACCAGCGCCCGCCCTTCGTGAGAGGACTGCTTACATTCACGGCGGCGAGCATAGTCCACCGCGTCGAGGATGGGGAAGTCAAACCCGCGCGCGGCGGGTCCGCTCAGAGCCCGAACTCGACCTGCGACTGGAGGTTGAGCTGGCCGGGCAGCCCGAACACGAGCCCGACGGTGACGCCGCCCGCGACGACCGCGCCGATGATCGTCCAGAACCACCACTCCTCCCAGACCTGGGGGCCGGAGGGACCGGCCGCGCCGCCCACGCCGCCGCCGACGGCCCCGCTCCGGGGGCTCTCCGCGCGACGCGGGTCCTGGTCGCTGCCGACCGCGAGCAGGGTGTTGCCCGACTCGCCGCGGACCTCGAGGGAGTAGAGGTACTCGGGCGCCGACTGGTCCTCGACGCCGACGTCGTCGAGGCTGACCACGACCGAGCGATCCGCGGGCACCACGTGCTCGTGGAAGGTGGGGTCGGTGCTGGCGCGCGCCCGGATGACGAGCGAGGCGCCCATCTGCACCGGGTCGCTCAGCTGTACGCGGAGCTGGAGCGGGCGGTTCGGCCCGGGATCGCCGAGGGTCACCTGCGCCCCGAAGCGCGACGCCTGCGACGCCCACCAGCCGCGCGCGCGGAGGAAGGGGGTGCGGAGGGCGGGCGAGAGGCTCCGGTCCATCTCCGCGTCCGGCTGGATCGCGAGCTGCCGGCGGTAGGCCTCGTAGCTCTGCTCCTCTTCGCCGAGCAGCGCGAGGCTGGTGCCCAGCAGCTGGTACAGGCGGGCGGTCTGCTCCGGCCCGTGACCGCCGGCGCCCAGCGCGGCACGCGCGAGCTCCTGGGCGCGCTCGTACTCCAGCTGCACGAAGGCTTGCTCCACGTCCGCGACCGACGGCGCCTCGTCCGAGGACTGAGCCTCGAGGCGGGACGTCAGCAGGCAGGAGAACCCCAAGAGGACCACAGCGACTCGAACCCAGGAACTCATGTCACCCCACGGAAAGCACAACGTACGGCATGTCGAGCTGGCGCGGCGTGCGCCGCGCGGGAGGCTAGCACGGCTGGCGTCGCCACGGCACGACGCCCGCCCCGACGGAAGCGAAGAGCCCCCACCACGCTCGCGCGGCGGGGGCTCCGGTCGTGCGCGGACGCCTCGATCAGTCGTCGTGGCGGCTGCGGAACCAGCGGCGGATGCGGTCGCCGAAGTAGTGGACACCGAGCGGGCGGAGGAAGTCGGCGGCGTCCTGGATGTCGAGGCGCTGCGCCTCGTTCCACGGGCCGAAGCAGCTCGGGTGGAGCTCGTCGTTGAGCGCGACGAGGATGTGCGTGTTGCCGTAGAAGACCGGGCCGCCGCTGTCCGCGTAGCACATCGAGGTGTAGCCATCGGCCTGGTTGGTGTTCAGGTGCAGGGTGCCGCGGTCGTCGAGGGCGTCGAAGCCCGCGCGGCCGATGCGGCGCACGCCGTCGTAGCGGCCGGTCGGGTTGGCGACGAAGTCGAGGCCGTGGCCGACCATGGTGAACTCGCGGCGCTCGAGGGCGCGCCCGTTGCGGCGGTCGAGGAAGCCGACCGGCGGGAGGATGGCGGGGCGGATGCCGCGGACGCGCTCGTCGAGGAGGATGGCCGCGAAGTCGTTGTTGTCCGCGCCGTCAGCCTGGCGCTGACCGGGGTAGCCGAGCGTGTAGCCCGGGCGGCTGTGCATGTCGCCGAGGTAGCTCGCCCCGAGCTCGCTGAAGGGAGTGGAGGGCGCCGGGCTCGGGTTCGCGAACTCGACCGACTGGGTGAACACGACACCCCACTCGTAGGTCGGGGGGAGCGGGAAGCCGGTGATGTCCTGGAAGATGTGGGGGAGGTCCAGCTCGCAGTGGGCGACCGTCAGCACGATGTCGCGCTCGACGAGCACACCGGAGCAGACCGGGAACCAGGTGTCGTCCGGGAACACGGCGGCGACGATCGCCACCTCCGGGTACTCGTTCGCGTCGTCCGGCGTGCCGGCCGTGATCGCGTCGCTCGACTCCCCGGTGTCCGAGACGTCCGCCGCGCACCCGGTGAGGGCGGCGATCAGCCCGAGCATCAGCACTGGCTTCCACATCGTGTCGTGCATCGTTCCCAACTCCTTCACTTCCAACTCTCGGCAGCTGTACGAAAGCTGCGCAGACGTTTCGCTGGTAGTGCAGCTATCGATCCAATGTCGGATCCAGGGCCAACGACCGGATCGAGGGCTCCCCATTCGGCAATCATTGCCGATCCGTGACAGAGTGCGCGTGGGCGGCTTTGGCCAGAAGCGCCCGTTCTGTGTTACCTACCGAGGGTGTCCGAGCCGACGTTGACCCGGGATCGCCGTTCCCGCGATCAGCCGCTCGACGCGACGCGTCACGTGTGGATCGTGATCCACCGGGTCGGTCGGCTGCGCCCTCACGGGCTCCCGATCGGCGCCCGCTGGACGGTCGGCCGCGACTCCGGCGTCGATCTGGTGGTCGCCGACCCTTCGGTCTCGCGACGCCACCTCCTGCTCGAGCGCACCGACGAGGGCGTCTTCATCGTCGACCTGGACTCGTCGAACGGCACCCTGGTCAACGGACAGGAGATCGAGGGGCGCTGGCGCCTCGGCGCCGGAGACAAGGTGGAGATCGGGGGCTCCGCGTTCTGGGTCCACGCGGCGAGCGAGGCGACGGACACGCCGGCCGCGCTCCCCTCGCACACCGACTTCCTGGACATGCTGGCCGACGAGGCCGCGCGCTCCCGGGCGTTCGGAAACGCCTTCGGGCTGCTCCTGCTCGAGGCGCGCAACGCATCGGACATGTTCTTCACCCGCACGGTGCGGCGCGTGGCCGGCGCGAAGCGGGACGTGGATCGCCTGGCGACGTACTCGCCGAAGATCATCGAGGCGATCTTCCCGCAGATCGCGCTGGCCGATCTCCAGCGGCGGGTGGCCGAGCTCGTCGACGGTGGGGAGGCGGACGAGCCCCCGCTCCGGGCGGCCGCCCTCTGGGTGGCGTCGCCGGACTCCCCGGACGCGCTGATCGCCGAGGCCATGGAGCTGCTGCGGACCGTTCGCCACGGCAAGGGTGGGTACGCCTGCCGCGCCCACGGGACGGCGCCCAGCGACGAGGGGCCGGCCGAGACCACCGAGCCGCTCGTGGTCAGCGACGAGATGCGACAGGTGATGAACGAGGTCGCCGAGGTCGCGCGGTCCGAGATCGGGGTGCTGGTGCGCGGGCCGACCGGCGCCGGCAAGGAGCTCGTGGCGCGGGCGATTCATCACCGCGGACCCCGGCGCGCCGGGCCGTTCGTGGCCGTGAACTGCGCGGCGATCCCGCAGCATCTGCTCGCCTCCACCCTGTTCGGGCACGTCGAGGGCGCCTTCACCGACGCGCGCGGCGACGCCCGGGGGCTCTTCCGCGCGGCCGACGGAGGCAGCCTCTTCCTCGACGAGGTCGCGGAGCTCCCGACCGAGGCGCAGGCCGCGCTGCTCCGCTGCCTCGACGACAAGCGGGTGCGGCCCGTGGGATCGACCTCCGAGATCCCGGTCGACGTGCGGGTCGTCGCGGCCACCCACCGCGACCTCGAGGAGCAGGTCGGGGCGGGCGGCTTCCGGCGCGACCTCTACTTCCGCCTGAGCGGGGTCGAGATCGAGGTGCCGCCGCTCGCGCGCCGCACGGCGGACATCCTCCCGCTCGCGCGCCACTTCCTCCAGCAGGTCCGCGTCCGCGCCGGCGTGCAGGCGGTGGACTTCGACGAGCAGGCGTGCGCGCTCCTCCTCCAGCACGCGTGGCCGGGGAACGTGCGCGAGCTGCGCAACGTGGTCGAGCACGCGGCGCTCAACGCGCACGGCGACACGATCACCGCGCTCCACCTCTCCTCCCGGATCGTCGGCGTCGACGACACCGCCGACGACGACGACCTGCCGCGCTTCAAGCACATGGTGGAGCAGTTCGAGCGCGAGCTCCTGCTCCAGGCGCTTCGCCGCGCGAACTGGAACCGCAGCGAGGTGTCGCGCCGGCTCGGGATCCCGCCGCGCACCCTGACCAACAAGCTCAAGCGCTACGGGCTCCGCGAAGGCGACTGACCATCGACCGGTCGCCCCGGAGCCCTCGCCCCCCAACCCGCGCCGGAAGGTCGCGTCGCGCCGTCAACCGAGCCACTCGGGGCTGCGCGAGCGGCGAATGGAATGGACGAACGGAGGCGCTGCGGCGATACTCCGCCGGGAGCTGATCGGCAGGCTCTCCTTCGGGAGGCAGTGGTAGCCTGAGATGAACGGATCGCGCGCGCAGGACACGGGGTGGGCTCGGGCCACCCGGAGTCGTCGGTTTGTCTGACCTCTGGGACGGGCTCGACGCCCTGCCGGAGGAGTCGCCGGATCCCGAGGATCTCCCCGTCTCCTACGGACAGGAGCGCTTCTGGTTCCTGCAGGAGCTCGCCGGCGACGCGGCCCTCTTCAACGTCGGCCTCCACTTCCGGGTCCGCGGCCGCCTCGAGCCCGCGCTGCTCCGTGACGCGCTGGCCTCGCTGACCACGAGACACGAGAGCTTGCGCACCGGGATCCGCGCGCGAGGCGGCGAGCCGCGGCGCCGGGTCGTCCCGGACGTCGACGTGCCGCTCGAGGTGATCACGCTCGAGCGCGCCGAGGAGCTCGACGCGGTCCGCCGCGACACCTTCGAGCGACCCTTCGATCTCGGGGAGCCGCCGCTCTGGCGGGCGCGCCTCTGCCTCGCGCCGGGCGAGGAGGCGCACCTCGTCCTCGCGATCAGCCACCTCGTGTCCGACGGCGCCTCCCTCGCGCTCATCGCGTCGGAGCTGCTCCAGGCCTACGACGCGCTGGCGTGGGGCACCGCGCCGGAGTGGGAGGCGGCCGTGCCGTACGGGGACTTCGTCGCGTGGCAGCGCGGCCCCGACGGCGCCGAGCGGCTCGAGGCGCAGCTGGCGTACTGGCGACGACAGCTGTCGCCGCCGCCGCCGCCGGTGACGATCGCCCGGGACCGCCGCGATCCGGCGGGGCGAGGGCCGACCCGTCGCACCGAGCGGCGCCTCTCCGAGGCCCTGGAGGGGGCGCTCGGCGCGCTCGCGCGGGAGGCGAAGGCGTCGCCGTTCATGGTGGTGATGGCCGCGTGGCAGGTGCTCCTCGCGCGGCGGAGCGGCGAGCGCGACGTCGCCGTCGGCACGCCGGTCTCGGGCCGCCCCGGCGCGCGGTTCCAGCGCTCGGTCGGGCTGTTCATCAACACGGTCACGATCCGGAGCCGCGTGGAGATGCGGCGGTCGTTCCTCGACCACGTCGCCCGCGTGAAGGCGTCGAGCCTCGAGGCGCTGCGTCACCAGGACGCGCCGTTCGCGCAGGTGGTGGGCGCGCTGGATCTCGACCGCCGCGTCGACGCGACCCCGGTGTTCCAGACGCTCCTCGTCTACAACGAGACGCCGCCTGGCGCGGCCCGGGGCGGAGGGCTCGAGCTGGAGCTGGAGGGGCGGCACCAGGGGCGCGCGGTCTTCGACGTCGAGCTGCAGTTCTCGGCCGGCGACGGCCTCGAGGCGCGGCTGGTCTACGACGCGCACGCGTACGAGGCCGCCACCGTCGACGCGATCCTCGACGCCTACGTCGCGCTGCTCGAGGCGCTCGTCGCCGCGCCTCGGGCCCCCCTCGCGCAGCTCGACCTGCTGGGCCCCGGGGAGCGGGAGGCGCTGGTCTCCCTGGGGCGCGGGCCGTCTCACGAGGGTCCGCTCGCCTCGGTGCTCGAGCGGCTCGCCGCGAGGGCCGACGCTCCGGCGCGGGCCCTCGAGCGCGCCGACGGGACGACCTGGTCCTACGCCGAGCTCTGGCGCGCGTCCGGCGCGGTCGCGGCGCGCCTCGAGGCGGCCGGCGTGCGGCCGGGAGACCGCGTGGCCATCGGCGCGGAGCGGGGCCCGTGGACCGTGGCCGCCATGATCGGGGTGTGGCGCGCGGGCGCGGCCTACGTCCCGGTCGATCCGGCGCTGCCCGCGCGGCGCATCGCGCTGATGCTCGGCGACTCGGGGGCGCGGCTCACGCTCGTCGACGACGAGGCCGACCGGGGGTGGGGCCCGCAGCTCGCCCTCGGCGGTGACGTCCCCGCGCGCGATCCCTTCGAGGGGCGCCTCTTCCCGGGGGACGAGGCCTACCTCATCTACACGTCCGGCTCGACCGGCACGCCCAAGGGCGTCTCGGTGCCGCACCGCGCGGTGACCAACTTCCTCTGGTCGATGGCGAGCGAGCCGGGGCTCTCCGAGCGGGACGTGCTCCTCGCGGTCACGACCTTCTCCTTCGACATCTCGGTGCTGGAGCTCTTCCTCCCGCTCCTCGTCGGCGGCTCGGTCCTGCTCGCGAGCCGCGCGGAGGCCGGCGACCCCGAGCGGCTCGTCGCGCTGCTCGAGCGGGCGACCGTGATGCAGGCCACGCCGGCCACCTGGACGATGTTGATGGGCGCGGGCTGGCGCGGCGGCGTGCGCGCGTTCACCGGCGGCGAGGCGCTCCCGGCGCGGCTCGGCGCCCGGCTCGCGGAGATCTGCCCGGAGGTCTGGAACCTCTACGGACCGACGGAGACGACGATCTGGTCGTCGCGCTGGAAGGTCGACGGCCCGCCGATCCGGGTCGGCGTGCCCATCCACGAGACGACGCTCCGGGTGCTCGACCGGGACGGCCAGCTCGTGCCCGACGGCACGATCGGCGAGCTGAGCATCGGGGGGCGCGGCGTCGCCAACGGCTACCACGGCCGCCCGGCGCTGACCGCGGAGCGCTTCGTGCCCGATCCTTTCGGGGCGCCGGGCGGGCGGCTGTACCGCACCGGGGATCTCGCGCGCTGGGTGGACGGCGAGGTCGAGTGTCTGGGCCGGACCGACTTCCAGGTGAAGCTGCGCGGCTTCCGCATCGAGCTCGGCGAGATCGAGGCCGCGCTCGAGTCCATGCCGGGCGTGCTGCGCGCCGTCGCGTGGCTCCACACCTCGAGCACGGGCGCCGAGCAGCTCGTGGCGCACTACGAGGGCGAGCCGGTGGACGCCGACGAGGCGCGCCGGGTGCTGGGCGAGCGGCTGCCCGAGTACATGGTGCCGACCTTCGTGGAGCACCTCGCGGAGCTGCCGCTCAACACCAGCGGCAAGGTCGATCGCGCCCGGCTGCCGGCGCCGATCGGCGCGACGGGCCAGGCCGGAGACGTCGAGCCGCCCCAGGGCCCGCTGGAGAACGCCATCGCGAGCGCCTGGCGGGACGCGCTCGGGGTCGACGTCGTCGATCGGCGGAGCGACTTCTTCGAGCTCGGCGGCGACTCCATCCGGCTGCTCCCGGTCGCGGCGGCGCTCCGCGAGGAGGGGCACCCGGTCGAGCTCGCGGACTTCTTCGCGCACCGGCGGCTGCACCAGCTGGCTTCCGCCCTCGCGGCGCGCGAGACCGACGGGGGAGGCGTCTCGGTCGGGC
Source organism: Myxococcota bacterium (assembly GCA_036149055.1). Classification (GTDB taxonomy): domain Bacteria; phylum Myxococcota_A; class Polyangia; order Polyangiales; family Sandaracinaceae; genus JAVJQK01. The sequence continues at coordinate 17,085 of JAYZQJ010000115.1, forward strand.
CGTTCGAGCTGGTGGACGCCGACGCCGATGCGTTCGGGCCCTCGATCGAGGCGGCCTACCCGCTGACGCGGCTGCAGGCGGCGATGGTCGCCCACGCGGCGCGCGGCGCGACGATGAAGTACCACGAGGTCGTCGCCTACCGGGTCGACGGCGGGGTGGATCCGTCCGCCCTCGAGGCGGCGATGGCGACCCTCGTCGAGCGACACGAGCTCTTGCGCACCTCGTTCCGCCTGGGCGGCGGCCCGGAGCCCGTGCAGCGGGTCCATCGCGAGGCCACGGTGCGCGTCGAGGCGCGGGACGCGCGCGGCTGGGTGCCCTCGGAGGTCGACGCGAGGGTGCAGGCGCTGCTGGCGGCCGAGGCGCGGCGACCGTTCGATCTCGCGGCGGCGCCCCTCTTCCGGGTGAGCGTGCACCACCTCCCGGGCGAGACCGCGCTCGTCGTCTTCTCGTTCCATCACGCCATCCTCGACGGCTGGAGCGTGGCGACGCTGCTGGCGGAGCTCGGCGCGCTGCTCCGCGGCCAGGCGCTCCCGCCCCCGCCCCGCGGCCGCTATCGCGACTACGTGCGGGTGGAGCGCGACGCCGAGCGCGACGCGGAGGTGCGCGAGGCCTGGCGGCGCGAGCTCGAGGGCTTCGAGCCGATGGAGAGCCTGCCCACCGAGCCCGACGCGGCCGGGGCCACGCCGGAGACGCGGGAGCTGGACCTCTCGCCCGATCTGCTCGAGGCGCTCGAGGGGGCGGCGGAGCGCGCGGGCACCACGCTCCCGGTCGCGCTCGCCTCGGCCCACGCCGCGGTGATGGCCGCCTACACCGGGCGCCGCGACGTCGCGATCGGCTGGGTCACGCACGGCCGCCCCCCGACCCCGGACGCGGAGCGTCAGCTCGGCTTGTTCCTGAACACGCAGCCGCTCCGGGTGGACGTGCGCGGCGACTGGGCCGGCCTGCTCGACGCGACGGGGCGAGGGCGCGACCGGCTCCAGCGGCTGCGCTACTACCCGCTGTCGGCGGTCTCGAGGGAGGTCGGCGGTCGGCCCTTCGAGTCGATCTTCGTCGTCGGTGACTTCCACGTTCTGCGCGGGCTCGAGGGCGCCGACCTCGCCGCGGTCGAGCGGCACTCCCTGCACGAGACCGAGATCCCCCTCGAGGTCTTCTTCGTGCGTCGACCGGAGGGCGCGGCGCTGCGGCTCATCTTCGCCCCCGCGGTGGCCGACGCCGCGCGGGACGGGATGGTCGTGGCGCACGAGCGCGCGCTGCGGGCCCTCGCGCGCGGGGGCGCCGTGCGCCTGGCGGAGCTCCTCGCGCCCGAGCAGACGAGCGCGCTCGCGCGCCGCAACGCGACGCAGCGGGGCTGGCGTCTCCCGCCCACGCTGATGGACGCGTTCGAGGCGCAGGTGGATCGCGATCCGACGGCGGTGGCGCTGTCGTCCGAGGAAGGCGCGCTGAGCTACGCGGAGCTCGACGCGCGGGCGAACGCGGTGGCGAACGCGCTGCGGGAGCGGGGCGTGGGGCTCGAGACCCGCGTGGCCGTCTGCGTCGAGCGCTCGCTCGAGCGGCTGGTCGCGGTCTACGGCGTGCTCAAGGCGGACGCGGCCTACGTCCCGGTGGAGGTCGACCTCCCGGCGGAGCGGGCCCGCGCGATCCTCGAGGACGCGGGCTGTCAGCTCGTCTTGACGGCGGGCGACGCGTCGCCGGGCGGCCTCGAGGGGGCGCGGGTCGAGGACGTGCGGCGCCTGGCGGAGGGCGAGCGCCGCGAACGGCCGGTCCGCCGTGCCCTGCCCCAGAACACCGCCTACGTGATCTTCACCTCCGGCTCGACCGGCCGACCGAAGGGCGCGGCCAACGCGCACGGCGCGGTGATGAACCGGCTCACCTGGATGCAGGAGGCGCTCCCCCTCGACGCGCGCGACGTCGCCCTGCACAAGACCCCGTTCGGCTTCGACGTGTCGGTGTGGGAGCTCTTCTGGCCGCTGCAGGTCGGCGCGCAGCTCCGGGTGGCGCCGCCGAAGGCCCACCGCGAGCCGCGGCGGCTGTGGCGCGTCATCGAGGAGGCCGGGGTCACGATCTCGCACTTCGTGCCCTCCATGCTCGGGCCGTTCCTCGACGCCACCCCGGACGCGCCGAGCGGTCTGCGGCGCGTGGTGTGCAGCGGCGAGGCGCTCGGCGCAGAGCTGAGGGCGGAGCTCCATCGCCGGCTCCCGGGCGCGGAGCTGCACAACCTCTACGGGCCGACCGAGGCGGCGATCGACGTCACCTGGTGGCCGTGCCCGGCGGACGACACGCGGCGCCCGGTCCCGATCGGGCGGCCGATCGCCAACACCACGACCCACGTGCTCGACGAGGAGCTGGAGCGGCTCCCCGATCGGGTCGCCGGGCAGCTGCACCTCGGCGGCGTCCAGGTGGGGCTCGGCTACGTGGGGCGCCCGGCGCTCACCGCGGCGCGCTTCGTCTGCGACCCGTTCGGGCACGGCGAGCGCATGTACGCGACCGGCGACCGCTGCCGGTGGGGCGAAGACGGCGCGCTCGACTACCTGGGCCGCGTCGACTTCCAGGTGAAGATCAACGGGCTCCGGATCGAGCTCGGCGAGATCGAGGCCGTGCTCGAGCAGCACCCGTCGGTGAGCCAGGCGGTGGCGTGGACACACCCGGCCCCCTCGGGCGGCCTGCGACTGGTCGCGTACCACGTCGGCGAGGCGGTCGAGGCGGAGGCGCTGCGCGAACACCTGCGGGGGCAGCTCCCCGCCTACATGGTGCCCGCGGAGCTGATGCATCTGCCGGCGCTGCCCCTCACCGGGAGCGGCAAGGTGAACCGGGCCGCGCTGCCGGCCCCCGGGCGGTCGACGCGAGCCTACGAGCCGCCGCGCGGGGAGAACGAGGCGCTGCTCGCGTCCCTCTGGGCCCAGGTGCTCGGCCTCGAGCGGGTCGGGCGTGACGACGACTTCATCGCGCTCGGCGGCGACTCGATCTCGATGCTGCCGGTGCTCGGCGGCCTGGAGGAGCGAGGCCTCCGCCTCGACGTCGAGGACCTCCTCGCCGATCCGGTGCTGCACCGGGTGGCGGCGCGGCTCACCGCGCACGAGGGCTCCGGCAGCGCCTACGCGCCGTGGTCGCTCGTGACCGACGAGGATCGCCAGCGCCTCGAGGGGGAGGCCGTCGACGCCTTCCCGATGACGCAGATCGCGCAGGGCATGGTGTTCCACCAGGTCGAGTCGCCGGGCTCCGCCTCCTACCACGACGTGGTCAGCCTGCTCGTGCGTGGCGCGCCCTCGACCGAGCGCCTCGTGGACGCGGTGCACCAGATCGTCGAGCGTCACCCCGCGCTCCGCGCCTCCTTCCGGGTGGCGGGCTTCTCCAGGGCGCTCACCGTCATCCACCGGCGCTGCGACGTCGACGTCCGGGTGGTCGACGCCCGCGACTGGGGCGAGGCGGTGGAGGCTTACGTCGCCAGGGCCTGCGCGGAGGAGACGAGCCGGCCCTTCGAGCTCGAGGCGGCGCCGCTGCTCCGGGTGATCGTGCACGAGCTCGCCGGGGACCGGAAGCACGTGATGCTCAGCTTCCACCACGCGGTGATGGATGGCTGGAGCCTCTCGCTCGTGATCGCCGAGCTCTCCGCGGCGTGGACCGGCCGCGCGCTCCCTCGCCCGCCGAAGGACGTGCTCGGGCTCCACGTCGCGCGGGAGCAAGAGGCGCTCGCCGACGCGGACACCGATCGTTTCTGGGCGCGCCGTCCGGAGGCGCCGCCTCCCTCGCGCCTCCCGCTCGACGGCGAGGAGACGCTCTCCCGCTCGCTCGTGCCGCTCGACGACGCGACCGCCGCGGCCCTCCACGCGCTGGCCGAGCGCCTCGGCGTGAGCGTCAAGAACGTGTTCCTGGCCTGCCACCTGGTGGTTCAGTCGATGCTGGGCGGGGTGGCCCGGGTGACGACCGGCCTGACCACGCACACCCGGCCTCACGAGGGCGGCGACGAGGCGGTCGGCATGTTCCTCAACTCGCTGCCGTTCACCGTCGACGTCGAGGGGACGTGGGCCGAGCTGATCCGTCGGGTGCACGACCTGGAGCGCGCGCACTACCGTCATCGGCTGCTGCCGTACCCCGAGATCCTGCGCCGCGGGCACTCCCGGCCGTACGACAGCGCGTTCAACTTCGTCAGCTTCCGCGCCTACCGGACCGCGCTCGAGGGCGCAGGCTTCGAGGTGGAGCGGCTCGAGATGCACGAGCGCGGTGAGCTGCCGCTCTCCTTCCACGTGCGGCTGGACGGGACGACCCGGGCGCTCGCGGCCGAGCTGCACTCGTTCAACCTGGCCGAGCCGCTGCTCACCCGGATGCGCGGGATGTACGCGCGCGCGCTGACCTCGGCGGCCGAGGCCACGGACGCGACGATCGACGCCGAGGCGCTGCTCGGCGAGGCGGAGCGGGCCGACGTGACGCGGCGCTACGCGACCGCGGGCGAGGGCGACTGGGCGCGTGGCCACGACCTCACCGCCGCGCGCGCGCTCACCCTCGGCGACATGTTCGACGAGGCGGCGCGCCGCCACCCGAGCCTCGAGGCCGTCATCGCAGCCGATCGCAACCTCACCTACGCGGAGCTGGCCGCGGAGGTCGACGCGCTCGCCGCCCGCCTCGTGGACCGCGGCGTCGGGCCGGGAGATCGGGTGTCGGTGGTCGTCGGGCGCGGCGCGTGGTCCATCGCGGCGATCCTCGGGGTGACGAAGGCGGGCGCGGCGTACGTCCCCATCGACGAGACCGAGGCCCCCGACCGCGCCGCCTGGATGTGCGAGGGCTGCGCGGCGCACCTGGTCGCGACCGACTCGGGGGTGGAGCTCGATCCGGACGCGAAGGGATCGTCGCGCCGCGTCCCGAGCCGCCCCGACCAGCTCGCCTACGTCATCTTCACCTCGGGCACGACCGGCCGCCCCAAGGGCGTGGAGATCGAGCATCGCGCGATCGCCAACACCGTGCTCTGGGCGCGCGAGGCGCTGAAGCTCGGGCCGGGCGTCCGATCGGGCCACGTGGCGCCGCTCTCCTTCGACGCCGGCAACCGTCACGTGTACGACGCGTTGACGAGCGGGGCGACCCTGGTGATGGCGCCCACCGAGGTGCGGACCGACGCCGACCGGGTGGTCGAGTGGCTGACGGAGCACCGCGTCGAGGTGTTCAACGCCGCGCCCGTGATCCTGCGCTTCGTGTACCCGCGGCTCGCGGAGCTCGACTCGCTGCGGGTCTGGACGACCGGCGGAGAGCCGCTCGCGCTGCCGCGGGGGGCGCGCCTGCCGTTCCAGCTCTTCTTCGAGTACGGGCCGACCGAGGCGTCGGTCGCGACGAGCTGCGAGGTGGTGGCGCCAGACACGCAGCTCGACGAGGCGCTCTCGATCGGGCGCCCGGTGCCGGGGGCCTCGTCCTACGTGCTCGACGAGTCGCTGCGCGCGGCGCCGCGGGAGGTGACGGCGCAGCTCTGCCTCGGCGGCGCCGGCGTCGGGCGGGGCTACACGGGCAAGCCGGCCCTCACCGCCGAGCGCTTCCGGCCGGATCCCTTCGCCGACGAGCCCGGGGCGCGCATGTACCTCACCGGCGACCTGGCGCGCTGGCGACCGGACGGGCGCCTCCAGTTCGAGGGGCGTCGGGATCGACAGGTCAAGATCCGAGGCTTCCGGATCGAGGTCGACGAGGTCGAGGCGGTGCTCGGATCGGTGCCCGGCGTCGACGCGAGCGCGGTGCTGGTCGAGGGCGCCGGCAGCGCCAAGCGGCTCGTGGCCTACGCCGCGCCTCGCTCGCGATGGACGCCGACGACCTTGCGCGCGGCGCTCGCCGAGCGGCTGCCTCCCTACATGGTTCCCGCGAAGCTGGTCATCGCGGACGAGCTCCCCACCAAGCAGAACGGCAAGGTCGACACGGCGGCGCTCCGCGCGGCGCCGCCGACGCCCGACGACGCGCCGCCGCCCGAGGGCCCGACCGAGGTGGCGCTCGCGGCGCTTTGGTCGCGGCTGCTCGGCGTGGAGCGGGTCGGTCGCACGGACGACTTCTTCGCGCTGGGCGGGCACTCGCTCCTCGTGACCCGGCTCGTCGCGGAGCTCCAGCGGGAGCACGGCAAGCGGATCGCGGTCGCGGACGTGTTCGCCACGCCGCAGCTCGACGCGCTCGCCAGCCACCTCGACGCGATCGCGAGCGGGGCGGGCGCGCCGTCGACCGTCACCTCGCTCACCCGCGGAGGCGAGGGCCCGGCGCTCCATCTCCTGCACGCCGCGGACGGAGACCCGGCGGTGTATCGCGAGCTGGCCGAGGCCTTCGCGGGGGACTTCTCGGTGGTGGGGCTGCGCAGCCCGCGCCTCTTCGAGGCGGGCGCGGCCGAGGTGCCGATCGAGGAGCTGGTCCGGGCTCACGCCGACGCGGTGGAGACGCATCAGCCGGAGGGCCCGCTCGCGATCGGCGGCTGGTCGCTCGGAGCGATCTTCGCCCACGCGGTCGCCGCCGAGCTGGTGCGCCGAGGGCGGACGATCGAGATGCTGCTGCTCGTCGACCCGACGGTGCTGCGCGGGCCGGCCCCGACCCCCGACGACGTGCTCCGGGAGGTGCTGGCCCGAGGGGGCGCCGAGGTCGACGACGCGCTCCGGGGCGAAGCGGAGCTCTGGGCCGCCCACCTCCAGGCCGCGCACGCCTACCGACCGTCGCCGCTCGACGTGCCGGCGCTCGCGTTCTTCTGCGGCGAGCGGCCGGAGGCCGACGCGACCTGGCGCGCCCTCGCGCCGCGGCTCGAGGTCGTCCCGGTCGACGCCGGCCACTACGACGTGCTCGAGCGGCGCCACGCCGACGCGCTGATCGCGCAGGTGCGCCGCTGGCTGGGGCGCGGCTGAGGGCGATCAGTCCAGCAGCTTCTCGGCGCGCGCCCAGTCGAGGAAGGTCGCGTGGAACCACTCCAGGTCGGGGAGCACGAAGACGCGCGTGAACGACTCGTAGACGTTCAGGTCCGCGGCCAGCACGTCGTCCCACTCCCACGGCGTGCGCTCGAGCGCGTCGCCGTCGAAGACCTCGAGCTCTCCGGGGCTCGTCAGCAGGGCGCCGCCGCAGGCGCGGACTCCGTCACCCTCGCGGACCACGCCGTACTCCATCGCGTAGACGTAGATCTTCTGCAGCCACAGGTGCTGCTCGTCGTGGTGAGCGTTCGCGCCCACGCGCCCGAAGTCGCGGTAGATCGACGCGTAGGTCGGGCTGTGGAGCGCGGCCACGTGGCCGAGCAGGTCGTGGAACATGTCGGGCGCGGGCGTGCTGAGCAGCTCGTCCGCGTGCCGGAACTCGTCCATCGACGGGAAGAGCTTGTCGGCGAGCATCCGGTGGAACTGCGAGGGCGGCACGTAGCCCTCCGCCTTGACGACCCGCCACCCGGTGCTCGCCTCGAGGTGGGCGCTGATCGCGCGCAGGGAGGGCACCGCGTCGCCGAAGCGCTCGAACTCGCGGCGCGCCTCGAGGTAAGGGCGGCAGGCCTTGCGCGCGGCCAGGCGGCCCTGGATGCCGAACAGCTCGCGCCAGCTGGCGTCCTGGGTCTCCGTGTAGACCGGGGCGACGATGTCGTCCCCCACGGTGCCGAAGGGGGAAGGGCTGGCGACCGCGGGGTCACGGGGGAGGGTGGGGGGAAACATCTCGGTCCTCCGAATCTACAACTGGGGAGCCATCATGGCTCGCTTCGGCGATCCTGGATCGCGTAGAGGTGCTGGTAGAGCCCGCTGCGGGTCAGGAGCTCTTCGTGCGTGCCCACCTCGGCGACCGCGCCGCCGTCGAGCACGTAGATCCGCGTCGCGTCCATCAGGGTCTGGAGGCGGTGCGCGATCACGATCACGGCGTGCGTCCGGGCGAAGGCGGTGATCGCCGCCTCGATGGCCGCCTCGCTCTCGGCGTCCTGGCTGCTGGTCGCCTCGTCGAGGATCAGGACGCTCGGGTCGGCGAGCAGCGCGCGCGCGAGGGCGATGCGCTGGCGCTGGCCTCCGGAGAGCTTCGAGCCGCGGTCCCCGACCGGCGCGTCGTATCCGCCGGGGAGGGCGGTGATGAAGTCGTGGGCGTGGGCGCGGCGGGCGGCGTCCTCCACCGCCTCGAGCGAGGCCGTGGGATCGCCGTAGCGGATGTTCTCGAGGATCGAGGTGGGGAAGAGCGCGGGGTCCTGGGGCACGACCGCGACGGCGCGCCGGAGCGACGTCTTGGAGAGGGACGCGATGTCCTGGCCGCCGAGGAGGATGCGCCCGCGGCGGGGCTCGAGGAACCGGAGCAGCGCGGCGACCAGCGTGCTCTTGCCGGCGCCCGAGCGACCCACCAGCCCGATGAGCTCGCCCGGCTCCACCCGGAGGGAGGCCCCGCTCAGGACGGGCACGCCGGAGTCGTAGGCGATCTCCAGGTCCTCGATGGCCACGCCGCCGGTCGACGGCGCGGGCGTCGCGTCGGGCGCGTCCAGGTCCGTGGGCTCGAGGCGAGCGAGCTCGAGGAGCCGGGTCGTCGCGCCGACCGCCGAGGCCATCGCGCCGCTCTGGTGCGAGAGCTGGATCACCGACTCCGCCACCAGGAAGGCGTACATGAGGAACGCCACGATGCGCCCCGCGCTGAGCTCCCCGTCGGCGAGCGACCGGGCGCCCACCGCCACGAGCACCAGGAACACCAGCCCGGACGTCGAGTAGAGGGCGGACTGGAACGTGGCCATGGTCGCGGAGAACCGCGAGACGGCGCGCTGCACGCCGGCCAGGCGCTCGTCGTAGGCCCCCGCCTCGGCGCGCTCGCGGGCGAACGCCTTCACCGTCCAGAAGCTCGTCAGGACGCTCTCCACGTGGTTGCTCGCGGCCGCCTCCGCGTCGCGCAGACCGCGCCCACGACGGCCGAGGCCGCGGTTGGCGAGGACGACGACGAGGAGCGAGAGGGGCAGCACGATGGAGACCCAGAGCGCGAGGTAGGGGGCGGTCACCACGAGGAGCACGATACCGCACGCAGCCTTGACGATGTCGGCGGTGCTCATCAGCAGGGTCGGGCTCATGAGCCGGATGGCCTCACCGTCGGCGGCCAGCCGGCCGACGAGCTCGCCGCGCGAGCGACCCGAGAGCCACTCCGGCGTCATCTGGAGCAGCCGGCCGAAGATGAGGCTGCGCTGCCGGTTGACCACCCGGCTCCCGATCACGCCCGAGAGATAGGCGAAGGTCCACGTCGCGACGGCCTGCGCGAGGATGACGGCGGCGAGGAGGAGCGCGAGCGACGTGAAGGAGGTCGTCTCCGGCTCGCCGCGCAGGCCCGCGTCCATCGCCTCGGCGACGATGGGCGGGAAGGCGAGCGACGCGAGCCGCGAGATGATCGCGGCGACCGCGCCGAGGAGGAGGGCGCCTCGGGAGCCCTGGAGCAGACCCCAGAGCGCGGCCCAGGGGGCTTCACGCATGGGCCTCGACGAAAACGGGCACCCGAAGCGTCGCTCCAGGTGCCCGCAGATCGGTCATGAGGTCGCTCAGACTCCGGCGTCGGGAGCCGCTCCGGCGTCGGACGCGCCCGCGTCGCCCGAGCTGGTGCCACCGTCGTCGGCCGGCACGCCGCCGTCGGCCGGCATCGGCGACTCGACGCCGCAGGGGAAGGTGCCGCCGCGGCCGTGGAACTCGAGGTCCGTGCAGGAGGTCTCGCGCACCAGGCAGTTGAGCTGGTCGGGCATCGCCGCCTCGCAGTACTGGGAGCACCACGGGGCCATGCGGAACTCCTCGGGGGCGCCGCAGCCGATGTGCGCCTCGTAGCAGCGCTCCTCGCACGAGGGCGGCTCCGGGACGTCACAGGGGAAGGTGTTGGTCATCGCCGCGGCGCCGAGGTCCATGCACTCGGTCTCGAAGAGGCAGGCCTCCTGCGCCTCGTCGGCGGCGTCGCAGTAGTCGGGGCACCACGGCCAGTCCGCGAAGAAGCCGGGCGCACCGCAGGAGAGGTGGCGCTCGACGCAGCGAGTGGCGCAGTCGCCGCCGCCGCCAGCGTCGGTGTCGCCGCCGCCGCTGTCCGCGGTCGTGCCGGAGTCCACTTCCTCGGTGCCGTCGTCACAGCCGACCGCGGCGAGGACGAAGAAGCTCAATACAGTCCAGTACTTCAAAGATCGCATCACATCTCCATCAAACAGCCTTGGTTGGCTGAGCATCCACAGTATCCGAATTCTCGGGCCGCCGTAAAGAGGGGGATCGCAGCGGATCATAGCGGCCCGGTGAGAGGATACCGGCAGGGTCCAGCGCCGCCCGAATTCGTTGCACGATCGGCCAGAAATTGCCGGCGGACGCGAGGTGCCGGGCCCCGTGCACGCCGGCTCGAAACGGCGGGTAGCCGGCCGCGCCGAGCCGCTCCGAGAGGACGTCCTGGCAGCGATGAGCGGCGTCTCTTCGCGCGGGGTCATCACGGTCGAAGTAGATCGTGACATTGAGCAACAGTGCCCGGGCAGACACCGGCGTGAATGTGAGGTGAGGTGGCACCCGGAATTCGCGCAGCGTCTCACGAATGAGCGCGGCGGCGGCGGCGGCGTCTTGCCCGCGCAGCGGCGCGGCGTGGGTGAGCCAGTACATGCCGAGGTCGGGGTAGGCGAGGAGGTCCGGCGTGGGCGTGGCGCCGGGCTCGAGGTGACGGCTAGAGGCGGCCACCCCGCTCACCGGGCCGTCGTTGGGCATCCCGCTGAAGCTGTCGAGGAGCACGCCGAGGCCCCTCGCGTTCGCGCGGCAGACGCCGGCGAGCCCGCGGAGCCGGATCATCTCGAAGAGCTTCGCCGCCCACCCGAAGACCCGGACCGAGCGGCGGGAGAAGCTCACCACCTTCGCGTGCCCGCGCAGGGTCTTCGCGACGAGCCTCATCGCCACCCGGGTCTGGGCTCGCGTCCCGTAGAGCGCGAAGGAGGCCAGCCAGTCGAAGCTCCGCCCGGACGCGGCGCGCTCCGCCTCGAGGTCGAAGGCGCCCTCGCGCGGGACGGCGGACGGACCGGCGACCCGGAGCCCGTTGTAGATGTGGGGGGCGCAGTCGATGACGCCGCGCTGCCGGAGGGCGCGGAGCCCGTCGATCACCGCGGGGAGGGCGGGGTCGCGGAAGTGGAGGATGACGCCGAGCACGTGCTCGGGCTTCGGCGAGAGCCACATCGCGAGGCGCGTGACCACGCCCAGGTTCGACTGACTGAACAGGCCGTCGAGGGCGGGGCCGACGCCCCACTTGTGGGCGTGGCGGAGCGGGCCGCAGTCGTAGTGCGCGTAGCCGGTGTCCAGGACGGTGCCGTCGCCGAGCACCACCTCGAGCCCGGCGCAGTTGGCGTACCGATCGCTGAGGCGGCCGAAGGCGTCGCCGCGGTCGACGATGTTGCCGAGCAGGCTCGTGTCGCGCGCGGAGGCGGTGGTGTCGAGGATCCAGCGCGACCCGAGCTCCTCGAGGCGCGCCGCCAGCTGACCCTGGGTGACGCCCGGCTGCACGACGGCGTAGCCGAGCTCCTCGTCGATCTCGAGGATGGCGTCCATGCCGTGCAGATCGACGACGACGTGGTCGTCGCTCATCGGCGAGGCGGCGCCCATGCCCCAGTTCTTGCCGGTGCTGATCGGGTGGAGGCCGACGCCTTCGCGCGCGGCCACCCGCACGACCTCCGCCACCTCCGCCGTGGTCGCCGGGAGGACGACGGCCCGAGGGGTCGCCGCGAACGCCTGCGTGGTGCGCGCGTAGCGCGCGCGGTCGGCCGGATCGGTGAGCACGCGATCCGGGCCGAGGATGCGCGCCCAGTCGCGGGCCGCGTCGTCGAAGCTCACCGGCTCACTGTCCGGGCCGGCTCACCCACACGCGCCGTCGGTGCAGGTCTCGCCGTCCGCGCAGGCGTTCCGGCACTCGCCGCAGTGCATCGGGTCGCTGGACACGTCCGCGCAGACGTCGGTGCAGAGGGTCTCCTCCGCGCCACAGGTCGGGCGGCAAAACCCGCCGCGGCAGGTGGGGCGCTCGGCCGGACACGCGTTGCCGCAGCGACCGCAGTGCTCGGCGGTCAGGGTCAGATCCACGCACTCCCCGCCACAGACCGTGTCGTCACAGTCGGGGGTGCACTCACCGAGGATGCAGTCCTCGCCGGCACCACACGCCACGCCGCACCCGCCGCAGTTAGCGACATCGGTCAGGAGATAGACGCACTCCTCGTCGCAGGTGGTCTCGTTCGGCGCGCACTCTCCGTTGTTGGCGCCGCCGTCCATCTCGGTGACGGGCCCACCCCCGACCAGCGGATCTCCACAGGCAGCGAGGCCCATGGCCAGCGCGGCGATCATCCAGGGGCGCGAGGTTGCTCCAAAACCATGCATCAGACTTCTCCTGAGACTTCGACGGGTCTGCATCGCCATGCGCGCAGAGACTAACATCCGGGCCCCCGGCCGGTGAACAGAGCGAGGCCTCACAGGGCCACCAGGAACTCGAGCAACGCTTCGCGCTCACTGGCGTCGAGCGCCGAGAAGGCCGCGGCGGCCGCCGCGCCTTCGGCCCCGTGGGCGGCGATGGCCTCTTCGAGGGTGAGCGCGCGCCCGTCGTGCATGTACGGCGCGGTGTGCGCCACCGCGCGGAGAGGCGCGGTCCGGTACTCACGGGGGCCCGCCGCGCCCTCGGCGACGCCCGGGCCGGAGTCCGAGAGCTCGTGCAAGAGGAGGTCCGAGTACAAGGCGAGGTCGCCGCCGTCGGTCGCGGGCAGCTCGGGGGTGTGGCAGTCGGCGCAGCCCGTCGCGATGAACAGCGAGGCGTCGGCGGGGGCCGGCGGAACGGCGAGGCCCTCGACGAAATAGACCAGATCCGCGACGTCCGCCTCGGCGTACTCCGGGTCGGCGACCTCGTCGGCGTCGGTCTCACCGCCGCTGGTCAGGCCCATCGCGCTCGCGAGGCATCCGCGCGTCGCGGCCTCCGCCGACTCGTGAGTGGACTGCCAGCCGAAGCGCAGCAGCGATCCGTCACGCTCGGGGGCGCGCCCGGAGACGCCATCGCCGTCGAGGTCGTCGGGATCGGCGAGCGCGCTCACGGCCGCCGCGTCGACCCGGCCCAGCATGCCGGCGACGAAGAGCGGAGGGGCGAGCCGGCGCTCGAAGTAGTTCGCCGACTCCGTCAGCCGGCCGCTCGCGGTCGCGTCCACCGAGTAGCGCGTCCACCACGGGCCGGCCGGCACCTCCGCGAAGGCGTCGCCCTCCCAGCGACCGGCGCGCACGCGGATCGCCCCGCGGTCGCCCCCGCCGCCCAGGGCCGGGTGGCGATGGCACGCGCCGCAGGTGTCGGCGTCGTAGCGGGGGCCGACCCCTTCGGACATCGGGACCAGGCGGTCGAAGCGAGCGCGTCCCCGCGCGAACCGCTCCGCGTCGATCCCCTCGGCCGGACCGCCGAGGGTCCCGGTCGGCGGTGGCTCTGCGCCCTCGGGCTCGGTGCCCTCACCGGCCGCGTGGTCCCCTCCGAACGAGCGCAGGAACGCGAGCACGTCGGCGCGCTCCGCGTCGGCCAGGGCCTCGTAGGCGCGCGCCGAGGTGTCGGCCTCTCCCCCGTGGGCGACGATCGCGTCGTGCAGGGTGCTCGCGCGCCCGTCGTGTAGATACGGGCCGCCCAGCCCGGCTGCCCAGAGGGGAGTGGTGCGATACTCGTCCTCGGTTCCGGCTCCGGCCGCGCGCTGGATGCCATCGGAGAGCCCGGGGCCCATGTCGTGCACGAGGAGGTCGGTGTAGGCCGGGAGCGCGCCCAGCGGGCTACCGAGCCGCGGCACGTGACAGCCCGTGCAGCCGATCTCTTCGAATCGCGCTTCGCCGCGCGTGCTCTCCTCGGTGGGCGCCGCTCGGGGAGGGACCGCGAGGAGTCGAACCCAAGAGATGAGCGCGAAGAGGTCGGCGTTGGAGAGCTCGGGGTCGTCGACGTCGTCGCTGTCGATCAGGACGAGGTTGGGATCGATGCCCTGTGGCCAGCGTGCCGCGCCCACGTCCGAGTCGGGCTCGTACGACAGGCGCGAGAGACTGGACGCGCCGAGGGGCAGGGAGGAGCGCTCGTCACTCGTCAGCGGCAAGCTGCTCAAGCCGAGGTGCTCGAACACCTGCCCGCGCACGAAGAGCTCGACGTCGGAGGAATCGGCCTTGAGGCCGAACCGCGCGATGAAGCCCCGGTCCCACGCGTTGACGCCGGAGACACCGTCGCCGTCCTCGTCGGCAGGGTCGGCGTTCCGGAACACCTCCTCCTCGGGCACGAGGCTGAGCAGCCCCACGCCGTAGAGCGCGGAGGGCTGACGCCGGGCGAACGCGTTCGCCGTGGGCGGCGGCGGGTAGAGCACCTCCGGGCCGGTGGTCATCAGTGGCTGGGAGCCGTGCAGCCCGACGATCAGCTGATCGGTGTCCAGCTCCTGGCGGACGAGCCGAACCGCGGCGCTCAGCCCGCCCCGGCCTCCCAGCGTCGGGCGCCCGTGGCAGTCGACGCACGCGGAGACCGAGTGGGAGGGACCGAAGCTCTCGGTGAGATCCCAGCGCCGCTGCGCGAGCTCGGCGCCTCTGTCGAAGAGGGCACGCTCCTCTGCGCTCGCGAAGGGCAGGGGCTCGCCCGGCGGCGCGAAGATGTCCTCCGCCAGGCTGCCGTCGGGCGGCGGCCCGGCGTCCCGGGTGGTCGTGCCTCCGTCGCAGCCCAGGCAATAAGCCAGGGCGACGGCGGCGAACGTCGCGGCTCGGTTCACGCCAGACCGGATCAAGGGCAGGAGCCGTCGCAGCGCCGCTGAGGGTCGGAGCACTCGGCGGGTTGAGCAGCGACCTCCGTGATGTAGTGGTCGGTCACGTCCTGGACGATGACCACGGCACCATCGGAGTCGTAGGGGTTGGCGATGCGGCAGCCCTCGGTGAGCAGCGACACGCCATCCCGGTCGTAGCTGAGCGCCACGAACGCGAGCTCGCGGTCCGGCAGGCCCTCGAAGACGACCTCGCCGTTGTACACGTCGCAGGCCTGAACGCTGCCCGAGTCGAAGAGCGCGTCGCCGAACGACGACGCCCGAACCGACTGGATCAGGTCCGTGCACGGAGCCGACTCGAAGACCAGGAGCCGCGCGCTGCGGCTCATCAAGAACGAGTGCTCCTGGCGGAAGCGGACCGAGAGAGGGACGACGTCGGTGCGACAGGCGCTGAAGAGCGGCGCGGCGAGAACCACCAAGCAGACCGCCCAGCGGACCCGGAGGGAGAAGCGCGTCACGGATCCTCTCCGTCACCACCCTCGAGGACCGCGACCTGCGTGTACTCGCCGGCCTCGACGTCGTCGACGCGCCACACGCGGAAGACGCGGTTGGCCGCGCTTCCGTCCGGGCCGAGCTCGAACCGGCCGCTCGCGCCCTGGTAGCTCATGTCGAAGCCGCGCGCGGCGGTCTGGAGCGCGAAGTCCAGCTCGCCCGCGGTGTGGGTGCGCTCGGACGGATCCGAGGTGTCGTCGCGCGACACGCGGATCATCGCGTCGCGGATGTCCGGACCCTCGAGGCTGGTGGCCGAGGCCATGCCGAGGAGGAGGATCGCCATCGCGTCGTAGCGGGCCGAGGCGAACTCGGGCGCCTCCTCGCCGAAGGTCGCCATGTACTGCTCGCGGAAGCGGACGCCGGCCGGGCCGGTGTCGTTGAGCTCCTGGCCCATCGCCCAGAGCTCCTCGTAGTAGCTCGGGTTGGTGAGATACCGCGAGAAGAGCTCCGGCTGCGGCTCGAAACCGTAGATCATGCGCGTGGTCGGCGCGCCGCCGATGTCGGCCCAAGAGTTGATGAAGAGGATGCCCGGCAGCTCGTCGACGCCGAGGAAGATGCAGTCGGGCGGGTCGCTCGTGTAGGGACGCAGGGTGCTGCCGAAATCGGTGAACTCCGGAAGGTGCCGGTGCCAGCCGACCAGCTCGCGACCCTCGCCGGAGAACTCCGACTCGAACGCCGAGACGATCTCCTGCTCGGCGCCGCGCACGTAGCCGGCGATGAACAGCGCCGTGTTGCACCCGACGACGTCCCGGAGCGCGATCCCGGCGCGCCGGGCTTCGTCCACCCGGCTCATACGCACGGAGTAGGCGTAGCGGTCGTCGGCCGGGTTGGAGTCCCGGAACGCGGGTAGGTAGGCGCCGCCGATGTTGATCATCGGGATCTGCTCGCGGTGCGCGATCGGCGCCGCGAAGACCGCCGCGAAGCCGCGGATGGGGCCGACGATGCCCTTGACGCCCGGGTTGTCGCGGACGAAGCGCTCGATGTTGTCGCGCGCGGTCGGCGGATCCATCTGGGTGTCGATCGGGACGACCTCGATCTGACGACCCTGGACGCCACCGACGGCGTTCACCTCGGCGGCGGCGAGCAAGGCGCCCTCCACCTGGGCGGCGGAGTCGGCGGTCCCGTAGGCGAGGCCCACGATGATGGGGCCGTCCTCTTCGGGCGGCATGGGGTCGCCGCAGGCGGAGAGCGCGACGGCGCCGCAGAGGAGCGACCGGGTCACGCCCGCGAACAAACTGCGTTTCATGTCGATCAACCTCGGAACAAGCCGTTCAAGGGAAGGGGTTTCGACCTTTCACGGGCGATGCCAAACCGTACCTGTCGGCCCCGAAGCGGTCAACCGTGAGCGGCCGGATCAGTCGACCTGCTCCAGCCCTCTGGCGAGCGCGGTCTCGAGGTGCCGCCGCGGGATGCTGCGGATCTCCCCGGAGTGGGGATCTCTGACCCGCACCCGGTCCGATTCGGCCGCCTCCGGCCGCTTTGGCGCAGCCGGCGTCGCGTCCCGGATCGCCTCGGCCATGCGCCGCGGCGTCGGGCCCTCGAACACCGTCGCGAGGGCGAGCTCCACCCCGAACGCGCTCGAGATGCGCTCGACCACCTGGGCGCCCAGGAGCGAGGTGCCGCCGACCTCGAAGAAGTCGTCGTCCGCCTCGACGTCGTCGCCGAGACGCTCCCGGACGATCTCGAGCACCCGCGCCAGCGTCTCGTCGCCGCCGGCCTCGGGCTGCGCGGTCGTCGCGGTCGCCGCGACCGGCGCGTCGGGCTCGGCCGCCTTCGGCGCCGCGGCGCCGTGGAGGGTGAAGGCGCCCGGTCCGCCGTAGTCGGGGACGAGCGCGCGGCGCGCGAAGGGGTAGGTCGGCAGGGGGACGCGCCGCCCGGGGCCCTCGCCGAAGAGGGCGTCCCACGCCACGTCCACGCCCCGGGCGTGCAGCGCGCCGAGGCCACGCAGGAGCGCGGCGTGCTCGTCGCCGCGCTGCGCGCTGGCCGGCGTCACGTCGACCGGCCCCCGCCGCCCGAAGTGAGCGGTGGCCAGCGCGCTGAGCCCGCGGCCGGGGCCGAGCTCGACCAGGGTCACCGCGCCGTCGAGCGCCGCCGCCGCGTCGAGGGCGTCGGCGAAGCGGACCGGCTGCCGCATCTGGCGCACCCAGTACTCGGGGGCCGCGGCGCTCTCCGCGTCGTGCCACGTCCCGGTCACACACGAGGCGAGCGGGATCGAGGGGGACCCGAGCGTCATCCGGCCCAGCGCCTCCCGGAGCTCGGCCCCGAGCGGGTCGACGTCGGGGGAGTGGAAGGCGTGCGGGGTGGCGAGCCGGGTCGCCCGGATCCCGTCCGCCTGGAGCGCCGCCTCGAAGGCCTCCACGCCCTCGACCGACCCGGACACCACGCAGCTCCCGCGGGCGTTCACCCCGGCGACGTGGAGCTCGGCCGGCAGCCGCGCCCGGAGCGCCTCCTCGTCGAGGGCGACCGCGGTCATCGCGCCCGGCGGCATGCGGCTCATCAGGCGGCCTCGGGTCACCGCGATGGAGAGCAGATCGGCGCAGCCGAAGACCCCGGCGACGCAGGCGGCGACGTACTCGCCGAACGAGTGACCGATCACCGCCGCCGGCGAGACGCCCCAGGTCTCCAGCGTGCGCGCGACCGCGAGCTGGTAGGCGGCGAGCGCGGGGAGCCCGAGCTCCGGCCGGGCGATGCGCTCCGCGTCTCTCGAAGGATCGCCCTCGAGGAGGAGCTGGCGGACCTCTTCTCGTGCGGCCGGCTCGAGCTCGGCGAGCACGTCGTCGAGGTGCTCGGCGAACACCGGCTCGCGCGCGTGGAGCTCCTTCGCCATGCCGGCTCGCTGCGCGCCCTGACCCGGGAACAGAAGCACCGGCGCGACGTCCGCGCGGGCCTCGCAGGCGAGCGTTCGCCGGACCCGCTTGGTCCGGAGCGCGTCGATCAGCGCGCCGGCGTCGCTCGCCACGACGTAGGAGCGCCTCGGGTGCGCGACGCGCCCGGTGGCGAGCGTGCGGGCGACGGCGGAGAGCGGCGCGTCGGGCGTGGCCTCGAGGTGGGCGGCGAGCCGCTCGCAGACCGCCTCGAGCGCGGCCTCGTCGCGGGCGGAGAGCACGAAGAGCTGATCGCCCTCGAGCTGGACGTCGGGCTCGGGCGCCGGCGCCTGCTCGAGGATGACGTGGGCGTTGGTGCCCCCGATCCCGAGAGAGCTGACCGCGGCGCGGCGCGGCGAGGCGCCGGGGTAGGGCCCGGCCTCGGTCGGCACGAAGAAGGGGCTGTCCTCGAGGCCACACTCCGGGTTCGGGCGCGCGAACCCGGCGAGCGGCGGCACGCGGCCCTCCTCGAGCACCCGGCACGCGCGCACGACGCCGGCGAGCCCGGCGGCCACGTCGAGGTGCCCGATGTTCGCCTTGATCGCGCCGAGCGCCGCGAAGGCCTTCTCGTCGGTGTGCTTGCGCCACGCCCGCGCGAGCGCCTCGAGCTCGATCGGATCCCCGAGGCGCGTCCCGGTCCCGTGCGTCTCGACGAAGCCGATCGTGCGCGGGTCGGCGCCGGCGTCCTCGAGCGCCTCGGAGATCACCTCGAGCTGACCGCGCAGGCTCGGCGCGGTGAAGCCGACCTTGGTGCTGCCGTCGTTGTTGAGGGCGGAGCCGATCAGGACGCCCGCGATCGGATCCCCGTCCTCGATGGCGTCGTCGAGCAGCTTGAGGACCAGCGCGCACGCGCCCGCGCCGAACACGGTGCCGTCCGCGTCGGCGTCGAAGGGCCGGACCTGCCCCGACTCCGAGTAGATCATGCCGCGGTGGTAGACGTAGCCGGTGTCCTGGAAGGGGCGCACCGACGCGGCCGCCGCGACCGCGACGTCGCTCTGACCCGTCTGCAGGCTCTGGGCCGCGAGGTGGAGCGCGACGAGCCCGGTCGAGCACGCGGTGTGGATCGCGACCGCCTCCCCGGTCAGGTCGAGGCGATGCGCGATGCGCGTCGCCGCCGTGCCCGTCCCCACCGCGTCCATCGCGAAGACCGATGGGTCGGCGGCGCCGAGCGCGGACAGTACGATGTGATCGGTGCGGGACTCTCCGGCGTAGATCGAGGTCTTGCCGAGGTGCGGGCCCGGCACGAGGCCGGCGAGCTCGAAGGCCTCCCAGACGCACTCCAGCAGCACCCGGAGCTGCGGATCCATCCGCTTCGCCTCGCCCGAGGTGACGCCGAAGAAGTCCGGGTCGAAGTCGAAGCGGGCGTCGATCCCGCCCGAGACCGGCACGAAGCCCGGCGCCGCGTGCTGCTCGCTCATGAGCGGGTGGCGCTCCAGCTCGTCCGCGGCGAGGCGGCGCAGGGACACGCGCCCCTCGAGCGTGTTCCGCCACAGCTCGTCGATCGTCGAAGCCCCGGGGAAGCGCCCGGACGCGCCCAGGATCGCCACCGGCTCGAAGCTGCTCTCTTCACCGCTCATCCGAAGCTCGCTCCTCTCATTCGTCGTCCTCCCGGCGCCCCCGACGACGTCGCTGACGGCGCGACGCGGCCTTGCCCTTGCGGGCCTTGCGCCGGTCGCTCGATGGACGCGGCGCGTCGGCCTCGGCGGTCGCGCCGAGCTTGACCGCGAGGGTCGCGACCGTGGGCGCCTCGAAGAAGGTCACCACCGGGATCGGCCGGCCGACGTGCTCGGCGACGCGGTTGGCCACCCGCACGAGGGTGAGCGAGTCGCCGCCGAGGTCGTCGAAGAAGTTGGCGTCGCGCCCGACGTCGCCCACCCCGAGGGTGAGCGAGACGATCTGGGCGAGCTCCGCCTCGAGGCCGGCGCGCGGGGCCTCGAAGGCGCGCGTCTCGCCGGCCTCCGCCGGGAGCGCGGCGCGATCGATCTTCCCGCTCGGCGTCAGCGGCAGCCGCGCCATCATCGTGATGCGCGTGGGGATCATGTACGTGGGCAGCCGCTCGCGGAGGTGGGCGCGCACGTCGTCCCGGGACAGCCCCTCGTCGCCCTCGACGTGGGCGACGAGCAGCGGGGCGCCGTCGGGTCCCGGCTGCAGGCTGGCGACGGCGCGCCGGACCCGCGGGTGCTCCATCATCGCCGACTCGACCTCGCCGAGCTCGATCCGGTTGCCGCGCACCTTGACCTGGCCGTCGCGCCGGCCGAGCGACACGAGCTGACCGTCCGGGCGGGCGTAGGCGATGTCGCCGGAGAAGTAGGCCGGCCGACCCTCGAACTCACCGAAGACGCGCGCGCTGCGCTCGGCGTCGTGGAGGTAGCCCACGGCGAGGAAGTCGCTCTGCACGACGAGCTGACCGACGAAGCTGTCCCGGAGATCGTCGTCGAGCAGCCGCACGCGGGTCCGCTCGACCGGCGCGCCCATCGGCATCCGGCCGCGCAGCCGGGTGTCGTGATCGAGCTCGGTCCAGAGGCTGATCGAGCACTCCGACGCGCCGAGGTTGTTGATGAAGCGGGCGCCGCGCGGGAAGCGCTCCTTGAAGCGCTCGAGGTCGCTCGGGAGCACCGGCTCGCCGCCGAGCACGAGCGCGCGCAGGCCCCGCAGGCGCTGCGGGTCGTCCACCGTGTCCATCAGCGCCCGCAGCACCGTCGGCGTCGAGTGGTAGATGGTCAGCCCCGCCTCCTCGATGAAGGCGGGGACGCCCTCGAGGCCCTTCTCCTTGATGGGGTAGGGGCAGACCGCGCCGCCGGTGGCGATCGCGCCGAAGGTGTCGGAGATGGCCGCGTCGAAGCTGAACGCCGAGAAGAGGCTGAGGCGATCCTCCGGGCCGAGCCCGAGGCGGCGCGCGTAGACGTCGACGTAGTGCGCCATCGCCCCGTGCGTCTGGACCACCCCCTTCGGCTGGCCGGTCGAGCCCGACGTGTAGAGCACGTAGGCCTCGTCGGTCGGCTCGACCGCTGCAGGCTCGTGCATCGGGGACGGGGCGAGCTCGGACATGTCCAGGACCGGGCGGTCTCCGGCGAGCCGGCCGGCGAGGGCCGCGGTCTCGGGGGTGCAGAGCAGGGCGTCGAGGTCGGCGTGACGCGCCATGTAGGCGAGCCGCTCCTCCGGGTAGGTCGCGTCGAGCGCGACGTAGGCGCGCCCGGCCCAGAACGCGGCGATCGGGCCGACCACCATCTCGGGCCCCTTGTGCAGCACCAGCCCGACCCGCCCCGACCGCCGCTCGACCGCGTCGACGCGGGGCGCGAGCCGCTTCACGGTGTCCTCGAGCTGCGCGTAGGTCACCGCCGCGCCGTTCCACAGGATCGCGGCGCGCTCGGCGTGGCGCGCGAGGCTGAGCCGCAGCGTCTCGATCAGCGGCGGGGGCGCGGGCGGGGAGGCTTCGACCCGAGGCGGCGCCTCGTCGGTCAGCGCCATCGCGGTGCGCGCGGGATCGTCGAGCCCCTCGCGCAGCACCCGCAGCACCGAGGCGAGCAGCCTCTCGATCGTCGGCGGGTCGAAGAGGTCCGCGCAGTAGACCGCCTCCACCTTCAGGCCGTGATCTTCGGTCGGGGCCACGTAGAGCTCGAGGTCGAACTTCGCCTCGACCGAGCGGGGAGGCTGCAGGTCGAGCGCGAGGCCGGAGCGCTCCAGCTTCGTCTGCGGCAGGGTCTCCAGGTAGTTGAAGAACACCTGGAAGAACGGCGTGCGCGAGAGATCGCGGCGCGGCGCGAGCTCCTTGATCACCCGCTCGAAGGGGACGTCCTGGTTCTCCTGCGCGGCCAGGTTCACCCGGGACACCTCGTCCACGAGGTCGGCGAAGGAGTCCCGGCCGCGGACCCGGACGCGCTGGACCAGCGTGTTCAGGAAGCAGCCGAGCATGTCCTCGGTCTCGGCCGCGCGCCGCCCCGCGATCGGGGTGCCGACCGCGACGTCCTCCGTGCCGCCGAGCCGGGCGAGCACGCAGTCGAGCGCGGTGAGCACCACCGCGTACGGGGTGACGTGACGATCGGCGGCGAACGTGCGGAGCCGCGCGAAGAGCGCGGGATCGATCCGGGCCTCCAGGCTCGCCCCGCGCGCGCTCTGCACCGGCGGGCGGCGACGGTCGGTGGGCAGCTCGAGCGGCTCGAGGTCGGCGAGCGCGTCGCGCCAGTAGGCGAGCTGACCGGCGAGCTGCGTTTCGCCGAGGTGCGCTCGCTGCCAGACCGCGTAGTCGACGTACTGGGGGGCCGGCGGCGGCGGCGGCGGGGCGCTCGCCTGGATGCGGTCGTACGCCTCGATCACCTCCCGCGTCAGGTTGGCCATCGTCCAGCCGTCGGCCGCGATGTGGTGCACGCAGACCAGCAGCTCCGCGCGGTCGTCGGCGACGTGGATCAGGCCAGCCCGCAGCGGAGGCTCCGCGGCGAGGTCGAAGGGGCGCTCGAGCAGCTCCCGGGTCAGGCGATCGCGCGCGTCGTCATCCGCCCCGCCCCGCAGATCGAGGTAGCGGAAGGTGGGCGGCAGCGCGTCCAGCGACCGGATGCGGGCGCGCGGGCCGTCCTTGGTCTCGAAGAAGATGGTGCGGAAGATCTCGTGCCGCTCGACCACGTCGACGACGGCCGCGCGCACGCCGTCGGCGTCGATCACCCCGGTGACGTCGAGGTGCGACGAGAGGTTCAGCGAGCTGCTCTCGGGGCGGAAGACCTGCAGGAACCAGAGGCGCTCCTGGGCGTACGAGAGCGGCAGCGCCTCGTCGCGCTCGGCGCGCTCGATCGGGGGGAGCCTCTCTCCCTGCGCGCCGTCGATCGCCGCCGCCAGCGCGGCCAGCGAGTGGTGCGAGAACACCTCGCGCAGGGGGAGCTCCACGCCGAGTCGCTCGCGCAGCATCGAGATCATCCGAGTCGCGAGCAGCGAGTGACCGCCGAGGCGGAAGAAGTCGTCGCCGCGCCCGACCTGCTCGACCCCGAGCAGCTCGCCGAACACCCGCGCCAGCGCGCGCTCGGTGTCGGTCTCGGGCGGCCCGCCGGTCGCGCCCTCGGGGAGGCTCGGCGCGGGCAGCGCGCGCCGGTCCACCTTGCCGTTGGGCGTCAGCGGCAGCGCGTCGAGCGACACCCAGGCGGCGGGCACCATGTGCGCGGGCAGCCAGCGCTCCGCGTGGGCGCGCAGCGCGTCGTCGTCGATGCCGTCGCCCACCACGTAGGCGACCAGCCGCTGCACGCCGGGGGTGTCGCTGCGCACCACCGCCACCGCCTGGCGCACGCCCGGAGCGTCCTGGAGGACGGACTCGATGTCCCCGAGCTCGACGCGCTGCCCGCGCAGCTTCACCTGGTGGTCGATGCGCCCGTGGAACATGAGCTGCCCGTCCGCGGACCAGGCGCTCAGATCCCCGGTGCGGTAGAGCCGCTCGCCGGGGCGCTCACTCCACGGGTTCGGGACGAAGCGCGCGGCCGTCTCGCGGGGGCGGCCGAGGTAGCCCCGCGCCAGCTGGGCGCCGCCGACCACCAGCTCTCCGAGCGCGCCGACGGGCACGGGCAGCCCCGAGCTCGGATCGACGACGTGCGCCGACGTGCCCGGCAGGGGCGCCCCGATCGGCGGCTCGGCGTCGTCGCCGGGCGCCTCGCACCACGTCGACACGACGGTGTTCTCGGTCGGGCCGTAGTGGTTCATCAGGCGGAACGGGAGCGGCGCGCCGTCCCGGCGATGGAGGCGGTCGCCGCCCGTGATGACCGCCCGCAGCGCGAGGCCCTCGAGCGACTCGGTGCGCATCGCCGCCTCGATCAAAGGCGTCGACACGAAGGCGAGCGTGATCGCGCGCTCGCGCAGGAACTGGAAGAGCGCCCCCACGTCCCGTCGGCCGTCGGCGTCCGGCACGTGCAGCGACGCGCCTCCGCTCAGGGCGGGCCAGATCTCGAAGATGGTCGCGTCGAAGCCGAGGCCCGCGATCTGCGTCACCCGGTCGTCGGGCTCGACGTCGTAGCCGTCGACGTACCAGTCGCAGAGGTTGCGCAAGGCCCCGTGCTCGATCGCGACGCCCTTCGGGCGGCCGGTCGTGCCGGAGGTGTAGATGACGTAGGCGTGCGCGAGCGACGAGAGCGCGGGGGCGGTGAGCGGGGCGTCGCCGGTCGGCGCGAGCGCGAGGTCCGCGTCCAGCGTCGGGACGGCCAGGCCCTCCGACTCGAGCGCGCGCAGGGTCTCGCGGGTGCTGGCGTCGGAGAGCACGACCTCGGCGCCCGAGTCCTCGATCATGAAGCGGAGGCGGGCCGGCGGGTGGGCGGGATCCAGCGAGACGTAGGCGCCCCGCGCGAGCATGACGCCGAGCGCGCTGGTGACGTAGGCGGCGCCGGGGGACATCACGAGGGCGACGCGCGACTCGGGCCCGAGCCCGCGCGCCTGGAGCCGCCCGGCCAGCGCGCTGGCGCGACGCACCATCTCTCCGTAGGAGACCTCGCCCTGCGCGTCGGCGATCGCGAGGCGCTCCGGAGCCCGCGCGGCCTGCGCGACGATCCGCTCCGGGATCGAGCGCGGATCGCTCGAGATCGCGGGGAGAGGGGCGCTCCAACGCAGGAGCTGGGCCGCCTCCTCGGGGGACGTCGCGTCGAGCTCGCTCGAGCGCGTCTCGGGGCGCGTGACCGCGCGCGCCAGGAGCGCCGCCCACTGCGAAGCGATGCGTCCGGCCGTCGCCTCCGCGAAGAGGTCCGCGTCGTAGAGGAGGGCGCCGTGGCCGTCGCTGCCCATCTCCAGGCTGAGGTCGAACTTCGCCGGCGCGTCCGCCAGCTCCACCACCTCGGCCGACCATCCGGGCGCGTCCGACGCGCCGAGCAGGGTCCCCTCGCTCTCTTCCTGGAGCGTGAAGGTGGCCTGGAAGACCGGCGTGACGCTGGTGTCGCGCGGCACGTCGAGCTCGGCCACGACCCGCTCGAACGGCACGTCCTGGTGGGCGTAGCCGTCGAGCGCGGCGGTCCGAGCGCGGCCGACGAGCGCGGAGAAGCTCGGGTCGCCTCCGGCGTCGAGGCGCAGGGGGAGGGTGTTGACGAAGAAGCCGATCAGCCCGTCCACGTCGGCGTGGCGGCGTCCGGCGATCGGCGCGCCGACGACCACCTCTTCGGCGCGCGCTCGCCGCATCAGCAGCAGCTGCCACGCCGCGAGCATGACCATGAAGGGGGTCGCCTCGAGATCCCGCGCGAGGCGCCGCACCCCCCGCATCGTCTCGTCGTCGAGCGTCACCGGGACCCGCTGCCCACGCTCGCCCTTGACCGGCGGCCGGGGGAAGTCGAGGGGGAGCTCGAGCACGGGAGGCGCGCCCTCGAGCTGCCGCTTCCAGTACTGGAGCTGTCGCTCGAGCTCGCCGCCTTCGAGCCAGCGGCGCTGCCAGGCGGCGTAGTCGGCGTACTGGACGGGCAGCGGCGGGAGCTCGATCGCGCGGCCCTCGCGCTTCGCGGC